>CAZYAZ010000004.1:50964-57926 GCA_964646205.1 uncultured Planctomycetaceae bacterium
TCCTGTGGTCGGGGACCGTTGCGCCGTGCGGTGACACTGATCGAGGTGCTCCTGGTGCTCTCCATCCTGGTGTCCCTGGCGGCGCTGTCGTATCCGTCGGTCGACAGGATGCTGGATCAACTGGCCATGGACGGGGCGGTTTCGCCGGTTCGTAACCACCTGGCCGGTACCCGAATCCGGGCACTGGATGCCGGCCTGACCTGGCAATTCCGCATCGAACCGGGTGGCCGCCGCTACGTGGCGGTGCCGTACGAGTTCGATGAGATCGATGAAATCGAAGGCGACGACCAGGAGCAGCAGGCTCAACTGGAGTTGTTGCCTCGAGTCTCGGGCCAGTTGCCCGAGGGCTTTTCGTTCAGCCCGGTCGACGAGATGACAGCCGACGTTGAAGCCCTCGACGAACGGGCCGTTGCCGGGTTGACCGAGTTGACCAAGTTGCAGGAGACCGTCTGGGCCGCCCCGCTCTTGTTTTACAGCGACGGCACGTCACGGACCGCGTCATTCGATATCGTCGATGAAAAACTTCGCAGTCGTCGGTTGAGCGTGCGGGCTCTGACCGGCGGGGTCACGACCAGCGATCCGAACCAGGAGGTGCGGCGATGACTCGTCGACATGCTGGATTCACGTTGCTGGAGGTGATCGTCTCGCTGACGATTTTCGTCGGGGCATTTGCCGCGCTCTCCCAACTGTTTTCGCTGGGAAGTCGGGCGGCGATTGAGTCGGCCCTGCAGACCCAGGGCGCCATCCGGGCCGAGGCCAAGATGGCCGAGATACTGGCCGGTGTGGAATCGTTCGAGGCGACCAGCGAGATGGCCTTCGAAGACGATCCGCTCTGGAGTTGGAGCCTGGAGGTCAATCCGGGTCCGCACGCGGATGTGTACGAGTTGGTGGTGACGGTGGTGTACCAGAACGGCAGTGGTCCTCCGGGAATGACGTTTTCCCTGGTTCGGTTTCGACGTGACCCCCAATTGATCCTCGATGAAGCTGCCGCGGCAGCGGCTGCCGAGGAGGAGGGGTCATGAAACGCTCAACACACAGCGTGTGCCGAAAAACCGCGTCGGGATTCACGCTCATCGAAGTGCTCGTGGCTGTCGCAATGGCGTTGCTGCTGATGACAGCTGTTTACTCGGCCATCGACATGCACTGGCGGTACGAGAGCGCCGGGCAAATGGAATTGCAGCGAGGCCAGGTGGCCCGGGCCGTGTACGCCCAGTTGTCGATGGATATTCGCAGCGTGCAGTTTGCGGCCCCGGATCCCGAGGAGGCGGCGGAACTGGAAGACGACGAGGCGGCCACCGAGGATGAAGACGGGGAAGACCTTGCTGACATTGATGCCGACGACCTGCTGCAAACCCAAAGCCTGGGAGTGTTCGGTACGTCGACACGGTTGACCTTGCATGTCAACAAGCCGGTGCCGCCACGGTCGTTCAGCCGCGTTGGTGGTGACGATGAAGAGAACGACCTGGTGTTGATGGAGAGCGAACAGCGATCGGTGACCTGGTTCCTGGCTGATCTCGGCGGTGGCGATCTCGAAGGCCAGGCCGCAGCGAGATTTGTTGACGATCCGGCCATGATTGCGGCCGGTCTTGTCGACAACGATTCGGCGCTGGACGGGCCGTTGGGTTTGGCCCGAAGCGAAGTGGATCGCCTGTCTGGTGACATCGATGCTCCGGCCGAAACCGATTCGTCACTCGCCGATGTGGCCGAATTCCTCGCCCCGGAAATCGACTCGCTGGTCTTCCGGTACTTCGACGGCGTGGACTGGCAGGATGAGTGGGACAGCGAGGCGTTGGGTGCCATTCCGACGGCAATCGAAATCACGATTGGATTCGTGCCACCCAGTCCCGATGACATTCTCCAGGCGACAGCCTCCGACGCAATTCCGACCTCTTATCGGTTCGTCGTGGCGCTTCCCGTCGCTGATGCAATGATCTCCGAAGAGGATCTCTAGGCCGCTGGTCCCCCGAAACACAATCACGCTCATGAAATCGAATTCGCACATCATCCGAACCGAAGCGCCGCCCACACGGCGAGGCTCGATCCTCGTGATCGTCCTGGTCGTCGTGGCGTTGTTGTCACTGGGAGCGTACACGTTCTCGGAGATGATGATGATCGAGGCCGAGGCGACCGGGATGTACGGTCGACAGGTTCAGACCCGAGCGATGGCTGATTCGGGAGTTGAACTGGTCTCGGCGTTGCTCGGTGATTCGTTGGATCCTCGTGACATCGGGTTGTACCACGATCCGGACCAGTTCCGAGCCGTCACGGTCATCGATGGCGACAATCCGGCACTTAGTGGCCGATTTTCGGTGGTGGCACCGATTGAAGCCGACCCCAACTACCGCCAGATCCGCTTTGGATTGATCGACGAATCGGCCAGGATCAATCTCAATGCCATTCTCAGCATGCAACTCGACACGACCGACTTTGAACTCGATACGGTGACCGATGATGGCACCGAAGATCTGGATCTGCCGATGGAGTTGGCCCAGAGAGAGGTCCTGATGGGCTTGCCCGGTATGACCGAGGAGATTGCCGATTGCATTCTCGACTGGATCGACGACGACGACGATGTCCGAGAACTCGGAGCCGAATTGGATTACTACGATGGACTGGGGGTTCCCTATTCTCCCCGTAACGGACCCATCACGTCGCTTGATGAACTGTTGAAGATCAAGGGGATAGACAGTTGGCTGCTTTACGGTGAGGACGCCAATCGCAACGGGTTGCTTGATCCAAATGAGGACGACGGCGAGGCACGCCCTCCCGACGATGACGCCGATGGCATCCTGACACTCGGATGGAACTCGCTGCTCACGACCACGGCGCGTGAGGTCAACCTGAGGGCTGACGGCGAGGAGCGGCTCAACGTCAACCAGGGACTGTTGACGGAACTCTATGACGCGATCGTCGAAGAATTTGACGAGGACACGGCAAAATTCGTCGTGGCCTACAGGATGTACGGTTCCACCGAAGATCCCGAAACGGGCGATTGGCCGGTGCCCGAGCCCGAGGATCCCGTGACCAAGGGAGAATTGAACCTGGCACGTGGGTACCGTCGTGAAATCCGATCGGTCTACGAATTGGTCGGGATCACCGTGACGGCCGATGAAGAGGGGGAAAACGGTGCCGAGACGTACACCTATGAGAGCCCCTGGGCGGGTGATCCGGGAAGCATGGAATCCTATTTGCCCGACCTCATGGATGTGCTGAGTGTCAGTGACGATCCGTACATCGATGGACGGATCAACGTCAACCAGGCCCGGCGCGAGGTGTTGTTGGGGGTGCCGGGCATGACCGAGGAACTGGTCGACGAGATCCTGGCTGCCCGGGCGGTGGATTCGAAAACGGGCGAGCCATCTCCGGAACTTCAAGAACAGCGGGCGACTGCAGGGTGGCTTGTGACCGAGGGATTGGTCGAACTGGAAACCATGCGTTTGCTGGATCCCTTCCTGACATCTCGTGGAGCCGTATTCCGAATGCAGGTCATTGGTCATTTTGACGCGGGCGGACCGTTCACACGGCTGGAAGCAGTCATTGATGCCACCGGGGAATTGCCCAAGGTGACATTCGCAAGGGACCTGACCCAACTTGGGAAGGGGTATTCTTACCAGGTGTTGATTCCTGATTAGACACGGAGTGCGGGTTGTGATGATTGCACCGGGACAATCGGTGATTCTCGAGTCGAGTTGAGTTTGAGAGCGGTCCAGAGTTGGGCCAAACTGAATTAAAAGAAACGCAGTTTCTACGACTACAGGTACAGATCCATGGCCGAATTTCTTTCCCTGCATTGGGGTGAACAGGTTGTTGGTGCCGAGGCGTCGGTGTCGTCCAGTGGAGAAATCCACGTCGGACCCATGCTGACGGCCAGCCGTGTGCCCAGTGCCGACAACACAAACGACTTCGATCCCGAGCCAGGTGGCAACGAGGATTGGCTGGCCAGTGCGCTGTCGGCAGCCGGTGTGTCGGCCAGGCAGGCTTTTGTCGTCCTGGGGCAGAAGGACGTCGTGACCCGTTGGTTGGAAGTGCCGGCGGTGCCCGATGAGGAATTGCCCGAGTTGGTTCGCTTTCAAGCCGGGACCAAGTCGACCGTGGCCGTTGATCAGTTGATCGTTGATTACCTGCCGTTGCCAATGGCCGAAGACGCCGAGACACGGTCCGTGTTTTTGGCGACGGTGGCGAATGACACGGTGTCGGAGATTCGTCGTGAACTGTCCAAGGCAGGATTGGACCTCCGGGGTGTTGGGATTGGCAGCCTGGCTCTCACGGACCTGGCACTGAGCCTGGCCGATGGTCACGCGACAAATGACGGATTGGTGATCGCTGCCGACAAAACCCAGGTCGAAGTGACAGTTCATCACCAGGGTCACACCATCCTGACTCACTCTGCGATGCTTTCCGGTGAATCCGATCCGGTTCGAGTGGCCGGCCAGGCGATCAGTCGAGCATTGTTTGCCGCCGGTAACGCGGTCAGTGACCTGGACCCGACTTCTGCAATCTTGCTCGGTTCACTGGGGCCTGAACTCAAGGATGTCGTCCAGGGGCGACTGGCAGGAAGTGGTGACGAGCCGCGGATTGATGTTGTCTCGCTCGCCGATACACGGCTGGTCCACTTCAAGTCCATTACTGACGCGGAGCTTGTTGGTTCCGCGGCAATGGCCGCTGCGGTGGGCGGATTGTTGACCGCTAATGGCCAGGTTGTTGAACGAGTTGATTTCCTCGATCCACACAAGCCGCCGCCTCCCAAACGTCGAGTCTCAACCCAACTGGCCGCCAGCGTGGTCCTGGGAGGATTGGTCCTCGTGGGACTGGTCTATGGGGGGCAGATGTGGAGTTCCCGGGGAATCAAAAAAGAAATTGACAGACTCGAGAAAGTCGTTGCCGAGAAGCGGAAAACGTTTATTGACGGTTCGCGGAAGCCTGCATCGGTGCCCTCGACTTCCGAAGTGCTCGCCGTGGACAAATGGAAAAAACAACGGGTTCAGTGGCTTGACCAGTTGCACGAACTTTCGCCACTGCTGGGTGAGAGTGATGATGTGATTTTGACCGAGGTCAACATGAGCCAGGATGTGAGAAAAGGGCTGGGACGGGTCACGCTCACCGGGCTGGCCAACGATCGGGCACCCGTGACTCGCATGACGAGCCAGATTCGTGACCATAAGAATTACAACGTGCGGCCGTCGAAACTGGATCCGAACAAGGATCGCCAGGCCGTGTACAAATTTCGATTTAGTAAGGTGAATGTCCTTCTGGAAAATCAGGCACCCTTGCCGACGGCGTCCAAAGGGGATCGATCGGCTGCCAGTGAAGGACGTGATCAAGAAAAGGCCGAACAGGCCGACACCGGAAAGGCCGGATCATGAAGCGCTCAGAAATGATACTGGCGGGTGGCTTGCTGGTGGTCGTTGTTGGCTACCTGGGTGGGCCATTGCTGTTAGACGTCTTGATGGGTTCGGGGAAACGCCTCGAGGCCCGGTATGCCGAGTTGGAGAAGGAAGAAGACCAACTCGACAAGTTGATTGTGTTCCAAAAACAAAGCCTGGCCAGTCCCGAGGGTGACACCGCGGACCGGGCCGAGGAGCAATATCGCAACTGGGTCTGGTCGCTGGCCGAGTCGGTCGGGAAATTCAAGGAGTTGAATGTCTCGCCCAACAGCCGTGGTCGCAGTCGTCGAACACGTGGGTTTAAGCCGGTCCAGGTTCAATTGACCGGGACGGCGAAATTCGGTGACGTCCAGCGTTTCCTGTATCACTTTTACCGGGCTGATCTGTTGCACCGGGTGGTGTCGCTGAGATTGGAATCCAAATCCCAAGACAACGATCCCGATGTCGAGGTGACGCTTCTCGCCGAAGGGTTGAGCCTCTCCTACGCCTCAAAAGAGCTGTCCGAACGAGATTCGCTGTTTCCACTGGATGCCGATTCGAAGGCTGAACTGGTTCCAGTTGCTGAGGTCATGCAGGAGATCAAGTTTGATGATTACAAACTCGTGAATCCCTTTGCACAGTACGACGCGACGTTGATCATCTCGGGAAGTAAGACAATCACCGTTGGTGGTTCCTTCAAACTGAAGGCCCGCGTTGACGGGGTTCGACCGGGGAGCGTGGCGACATTCGAACTGGGACGACATCCCGCTGGAATGTCTATTGATAAACAGACCGGCGAGATCTCGTGGGAAACAGTGAAAGGTCAACCGGCGGGCAAAACCACGTTGGAAGTTTTGGCCAAGCTGGAGGGACGTGAAGCGAAATTGACAGGAAGTCCGACCACGCTCGAATGGCGAGCGGCTGCAACGCCAGTGGTGAGGAATGAGCCTCCGACGTTGGGGGCTCTGAAAGAAGAGATCAGTGTCGTTGCCGGCTCGGCCGTCGAATTTGTTGCTTCAGGTTCCGATCCGGAGAATGGCAAACTCGCCTTTGCACTGGCATCGGGAGCCCCCTCTGGTGCGACGATTGATTCCAGCAGCGGAAAGTTTCGCTGGGTGCCGGAAGCACCTGGAGAATTCAAAGTGACTGTCGAGGTGGGCGACGACGGCAAACCTCCGAAAAAAGCCAGCAGTAGTGTGACCATCCAGGTCTCACTCGATTCGGCTCAATTCACTGTACTCACGGCATCGGTTGTCCGCGACGGAGAACCCCAGGCGTGGCTCTTTGATCGACTCAAGAACCAGCGTGTTATTCTGCGGCCGAAGTCTCGTTTCCGTTACGGAAATGTTGAAGCGGAAGTCGTCTCGATTAAGGGTCGGGAGGTTGTGTTCCGGATCGGTAAGGAAGAACGGCAGTTGGTTCTCGGAGAGAGTCTTCAGAAACTCAAACCGGCAGTAAAACCTTACGATGAGGATCCGAAGCCAAGCAGTTCCGGCGTGAGCACGAAGCCGACTGACGCCAAGCCGACTGACGCCAAGCCGACGGACGCCAAGCCGACTGACGCCAAGCCGACTGACGCCAAGCCGACGGACACCAAGT
>CAZYAZ010000004.1:58026-128109 GCA_964646205.1 uncultured Planctomycetaceae bacterium
GACGCCAAGCCGACTGACGCCAAGCCGACTGACGCCAAGCCGACGGACACCAAGTCGGCCAACGCCAAGCCGACTAACGAGTAGGTGTCCGACGTGTAGCCGGTTGATGCCAAACCCGTGAAACCAAGTTGACCGGCAGTCGGTCGCGATCGTAACTGGTTGCTAAGTAAGGGGTTGTGGCCGGTTTCGGGAACCTGATTTCCGAGAATTTGCGTCGGTTTGGTTGGATAGGTTGTAACGATTGTGCCGATAGATCCAGCGTAGGCGGTTTTACCGATTGCGCATGTCGTTCAATGGGGGGTTGGCGACCCGAGATCTGATAGGTGTGCGCTCGTTGTTGTGGATCGGAGAAGCCGACAATTCACTGTCAAGGATGACACAGTGTTCAGTACGAGTCGAAACACGCGAAATTGGCTCAATGTCCTGGTGTGTGCAGGTTTGACTGCCGCCATTGGAACCATGGCTTTTGCGAAAGCCCCATGGTCCTTTCAGGACAAAAAGGCCAAGCCGCCGTCGGAACTGAAATCCACCGACCTCCGATCGAAACTGAATCATCCGATCGGAGTGAAATGGGATAAGGTCCTGAACACGTTGGGGGCTGTGCACGGACTGACCGTGGTGATGGATCGGTTTCCGCGGGGAACGTTCAAGAGAAGTGATCGTCGCGAGTACGGTCTGAACCAGGCCCTCAACATCTTGAACGAGGAGCTTCAGCAGCAGGATTTCCGACTGATTCGCCAGGGTGATTTTCTGGTCCTGTTGCACTTGCGAGACACTCGAACACGGTATCGGCGTCCCGAGTTGTTGCCGTCTTCGGCCCCTGAAGTGAGCCGCGGCCGTACTGCGATTCCGACTGGACGTCCGGGATATCAATCCGAATCGCATACGATTCGGCCTCGAGGCTGGCAGGCCCCCAAGTCGCAGAAGCCCGCTGAGCCGGCGGCGATTCCAATCAATCGTGTTGCGTTTCAGGATACTGCTCCCCAACCGATCACCAGCACCGCGTTCGTTCCGAAAAACCGAACAGCGCTGCAATTGGCTCGTCGCCTGTACACGGCATTCTTGTCGCACAGTGAGTTGCTCGACGAGGGGCCGTCTGGCCTTCCGGCGTTTCGCGTGATGGACCGTGCGACCAAGTCGGCAGATGGCAAACTGCTTGCGAAGACAGACAACCCGGCGAAACGCGTGGCTCGTTTCAGTGTCGGAATTGACAGCAAGAACAACCGTTTGCTGGTCGAGGCCCCCAACGAGACCGCTGGTGCGGTGGTGAGGATGATCCGTTTGCTGGACGTTCCCTCGGAACAGGAGCAGCCAGAGATTCAGATCCGAAAATCCAAGAAGAATGCCCAGGCGGTGGCGGCAAGGGTCCGTCCCGCGATTCGTGAATTGGCCGTGGTCGATACCCAAGCTGCCGAAACCCAAAGGGCCACGACACAGGCGCAACCTCAAGCTCAACCCAAGCCTGCAGCAGACGGTCAGCCAAAGGCCGCGACGGATGACGATCCGGCGGCCGGAACTGACGAAAAACCGTTCATGCCCACCGAAGCGATACTTGGTGGTCTCAAGGGGCAAGTCAAAATCGAGGTGTTGCCGGATGGTCGGTTGGTTGTGATTGGCAACCAGGAAGACGTCGAGAAGGTGATGACCCTGATCGAACTGCTCGAGTCCTACGGCGCGCCAACGGTGCCCGATCTTGAAATCGTGATGCTCAAGCATGTCAATTCAGCGGCTTTGGCCAGCTTGTTGACATCAGTTTATGAGACGTTGAACACCGCACGCACCCAGGCGGGACAGCGGAGTCAAACGGTGACCGTGGTTCCGGTGATCAAGCCGAACGCGGTGTTGATTCTAGCTCCTGGCAGTGACTTGCGGTCGATCCTTGATATGGCCGACGAACTCGACCATCCGGTGGATCCGCTGACGGAGTTTGAAATCTTCCGTTTGAAACACGCCCCAGCCGGGCAGGTCGCGACGATGCTGGAGGATCTCTTTGAAGAGGGCGAAGAACGTCCGGGACTGGCGACCCGCGTGGTGGTATTTCCGGACGTCCGAACCAACTCGATCATTGTCCAGGCACGGCCGCGGGATCTCCAGGAAGTGGCTGCATTGGTCAAGCGGATCGACTTGGACAGTGCCAATTCGGTCAACCAACTTCGCGTCTTTCAGTTGAAACACGCCATAGCCGAGGAACTCTCCGAAACAATCAACCTGGCGATTCAAAGTGTGATCAATCCGGCCAGGCAACCAACTGGAGCCGGTACCGGTGGGTTCGGTGGTGGTGCTGGTGGGGCCCAGACGGCGCAGACGCTGCGTGACGTGCGTAGTGCAGTCCTGGAACTGATTCCGGATGCCGGAAGCAAGGATCCCAACGTCGTCTCGGGAATTCTCGCCGATATCCGCATCAATCCGGACGCCCGGACCAACAGCCTGGTCGTGACGGCACCGGAACGAAGCATGAAAATGATGCAGCGGTTGATCGAGAGTCTCGACAAGCCGACCAGCGTGGTGGCTGACATCAAGCATTTCCTGCTCGAAAACGCCGACGCATCGAGCGTAGCCGATTTGCTCTCCGAATTGTTCGTCACCGACGACAGCGGCGCGGGTGGGCAACTGGGTGTCCAGTTGGCCGGAGCCGAGGACGCCAGCAGCAGTATCGTGCCGCTCCGATTCAGCGTCGATGTCCGCACAAACAGCATCTTTGCCGTCGGTGGACGCGAAGCACTGATGGTGGTCGAGGCCGTGGTGGATCGGGTGGACCAGAGCGACATCCGCGAACGCAAGAGCGAGGTGTATCCGCTGCAGAATCAACCGGCAACGGAAATTGCCAATGCGGTCAACACGTTCCTGCAGTCCCAGCGGGATCTGCAACAGATCGACCCGGACCTGGTCAGTCCCTTCGAGCAAATCGAACGGGAAGTGATCGTTGTGGCCGAGCCGGCCACCAACTCGCTGATCGTCAGCGCCACTCCCAGGTACTATGAAGAAGTCATGGCGATGATCACGACCCTGGATCGGCCCCTCGACCAGGTGACCGTGCAGGCATTGATCGTGGAAGTCGAACTGGGCAACACCGATGAGTTTGGCGTGGAACTTGGGTTCCAAGACAGCATGCTGTTCGATCGCGGTACGGTGGCTTCGATCGAGACGATCTCGTCGACTCAACAGACCGGGGGCAATGAGCAGACGGTGACCCAGAACATCGTCTCATCCGAAGGTGTACCGGGATTCAATTTCAACCAGCCGTTCCTGGGCAACAACACATTGGGATCGGCTGCGATGCCGGCTTCTGTAGGCAAACAGGCCCTGAGTAACTTCCAGATGGGGCGGGTCAACGGTGACCTTGGCTTTGGTGGGCTGGTTCTGTCGGCAGGATCCGAGTCGATCAACATCCTGTTGCGTGCTCTTTCGGAAAACAGGCGAGTGGAGGTTCTGAGTCGACCGATGGTCCAGGCGCTCCACAATCAGACCGGTTTGATCCACGTGGGGCAGACGTTCCAGCAGGTCAATGGTATCGGTACGGCCAACACGTTGACCGGTGTTCAGCAGCCTCAACTCCAGGAGCGGGCTGTCGGTATCCAGTTGACGGTGACACCGCGGGTGTCGCCGGACGGGACGATCGTCATGGAAGTGGTTGCGACCAAGGACCAGATTTCCCCGAACAACACCGTGCCGATTTCCGCCGACTTCCAGACCGGCACAACGTTCGATTCGCCGGTGATTGATACGTCGACTGCGCAGGCCAGTGTCAGCGTCCGTGACGGACAGACGATCGTGCTGGGTGGCATGATCACTCGCACCGAGGGCACTACCGAGCGGAAGGTGCCATGGTTGGCCGACCTTCCGTTGCTGGGATCTGTGTTCCGGTACGATTCGCATACGCTGAGACGCACCGAATTGCTGATCTTCCTCACTCCGCGAATCATGAAGACACCGGCGGACTACGAGGAGCAGAAACAGATCGAGACCGAGCGGATGAGCTTCGAGATTGAAGACGCCGAAAAAATTAGCGGGCCGTTGTTCTCGATGCCCAAGGCGATGGAGCAAAACAGCGACGCCCCACAAAAGTCGGAAACCACACCCATGCCGAAGGCCAAACCAGCCAAGCAGGCACCGGCGAAGCCGAAGTCGCCTGGTGATGGACCTCAATCTGCTGGCCTGGCTGTCGAGGGTGTGACCGAGGCGTCGCTGAACACGACAGTAAATGCCAATGGTCCGGATGCGGCAATCTTTGCTCTCCCCAAGCCGAGTGATGGTTTTGAGGCGAGTCGTCCGGCCGAACCAGTCACGGAATCTC
Organism: uncultured Planctomycetaceae bacterium; assembly: GCA_964646205.1. Classification (GTDB taxonomy): domain Bacteria; phylum Planctomycetota; class Planctomycetia; order Planctomycetales; family Planctomycetaceae; genus UBA8437. Next base: position 62,321 of record CAZYAZ010000004.1, read on the forward strand.
GGATGAAACGGTTCTTCAAGTCTCTTGTTCCCTGACGCTTTGTGGCACAACACGGCGATCCCAAGGGGGGGAACGTTCTCAAAATCTGAACGCCCATCTACTTCATTTCGTTGCAGGCTTTTCGCATGAAATCGTCTCCCCATCACACCATGTTTCTGAGCGGACTGGTGCTGGTCGCCGGCATGTTGTCCGGTTGTCAGTCGATGACTCTCCCAAAGGTCACCTCCGTCCTGCCGTCTTCGGTCACCTCTCTGTTTGGAGCTGACAAGAAGGTGAACTGGGCTGACAAGGACAATCCGGTCGTGCGTTGTGTGTGTTTGTGGCAGCCGGCCGATGGAACCTGGGAAGGGAGTCCGACTCGTGGGTTTGGTGGCCAGGTGTTCTTCCTGGATCGGAAGACAGCCCGGCCCGTGGCCGTGCGGGGCGACGTGCGGATCCACGTCTTTGATGATTTTGGACCGCGTGAGAATCATGGCAAAGCAGTACACACTTTTGATTTTACCAAGGGGGCATGGAATGCCTTTCTTGTGAAGACACAGTTCGGGCCTGCTTACAACGTGTTCATTCCGTACACCCGTGACGGACACCACAAGACAGAGTGCGCCTTGAGGGTTCGGTTGGCGGACGAAGAGATGCCGACCATTTTCTCGGACATGTCGTACGTGAAACTCGAGGGGGCCGACCGGGACAGCGACGATTCAGCCAGGAGCGTCGCCGCCACGAAAACCAGTCCCCAATCAAAGGAGACCGGTAGCGCAGAAGCCATCGGCCAGATTTCTCGCAAGGACGGTGTGACCACCACGTCTGCGAACAAGCGTCCCAGCAAACCAAACCTCACGAAGCCAAAACAGCGGTCCCTCCGAGGACTCCCACCGGAGATCGAGGCACGATTGGCGGAGTTGCAGAAGAAGAAACCGATCAAACTTCGCGACAAGTCGAAGGCGGAACTGGCTGCGACACGCTCAAACCGATCTGAAGGTTTTGGCCCACCCGACATCGAAGCGGGGCCAGGGCAATTGCCCGAGACGGGAGGGCCTCGTCGTTTTGCAGCCCCGGCGTCCGTAGCTCCGATCACCCGGGAGACTCACCCCCTGCCCAAAACTGTCCCCCGGGAATCGCGGAAAACTGGAATCGAAGATCGCAGGAGACACTCCCTGGCGCCGGCTCATCCGCTCGATAAGTCAACAGCCTCCACCGCACCGATGCACAACACGCAAACCGCTGCTGCCGTGTTTTCCGGAGGGACCACAGCTTTCGACCGGACGATCCGTGAAGCGGAGAGGTTTGCCGCCGCCCAGAACTGGACCGAGGCCATTCGGTTGGTGTCAAAGGTCGATCGAGAAGTCCGCAGCCAGCATGCCAGTTGGCCGCTCGATCGTCCCACACCGTCGGCACTCGTGGCCACGTGGGAGATGCAAAGGATTGATCTTGCCGCGTCCGGTGATCAGGCGGAACGAGCCGCCCGCGTTGACTCCCGGGTCAACGATTACCTGAAGGCCTCCAGGGGGCAATTGGATAAGAACCAGCCTTCAGAGGCACGCCGGTTGGCCGCGGTGGCTCACCTGATTTCTCGAGTTGGTTTGCAATCGACAGATACGAAAAAGCGAGCTGCCGAAACACGGGATGGTGCGATGACGATCCCGACGCGTGTGACTCCAGTCGCCCCACCGTCAAAGAAGACAAACGAGGTCTCTCTGAGTGGATGGGACAAGACGATGCAGCCGGAAAAATCGGCACCACCGGCGCACCCACTCGCAGGCACTGGTGGCGATGAATAGTCGTTACCGGCAGCCGATCACGCTTTGAGGTCGTGATTTTTCGGAAGATCGCCGCCCTTCACTGGCAGTGTGCTATACTTCACGCGGTTTCGTCCTGTGTGGAGAAGCATCATGTACCGGTTGGCAGTTTGTCTTACCGCTGTGGCGATTGTCACGTTCTTCGGGACCGCGTCGGCTGTGGCGCAGATCAACAACCAGTCCCAGCCGAACCGTACCACAACCGCTGTGGGTGGTACCGCCGGAATTTCAACCAGTCCCACGACTGCGACTCCAGGTGGAACCAACCTGAACGAGGGCACCGGTGCCCAACCGACCTTGCAGGATTTCGGGTCCGGATTCGTTGGGAATAGCCAGAATTCGGGTCGTTTTATCGGCAGCCAGTTCAGTGGTCAGCAGCAAGTGCAGGGCGGTGGCAATTCCGGAAGAAATACGTTCGGGAGTAGCGCCAGTAGAGGCCGTGGCAATACCGGAAGACGGACTACCACGACCAATCAACGGGGCCGAAATTCAAACACAAAGCGTGTGCGACCGCGGCTACGGGTGGCGTTCATAACGCAGCCCCGATCGATGACAACGGTCAAGGCCTCGCTTGATACCCGGTTCTCCAAGTTGTTGTCCAGGCGGACCGAATTGGCGGGTGTTTCGATCTCGGTGGGAAAAGTGGCTGGGCATCTGGTGTTGGCTGGCAAAGTTCCCAATGAAAGCGCTCTCAAGAAAGCGGCCGCTTTGGTGAGAATGGAGCCCGGTGTCCGCAAAGTGGACAACCAGTTGGTCATTGCCCAGGCGGAACCGACCAACGAAAAATAGACCGTTTCCTCCAGCAGTGTGTCCCTGCCAGGGGATACCGCGAGGACGGGTGGTCGGCAGTTTTGCCGGAAACGACCGTAGTCGGTTGTTCTTGTCGGTCGATGTTCTTCCTAGGGGACGCGCTGCGCGTCCGCGGTGATCCATCGATCGAGTATGGCAGGCCAGAGATGAACCGATCCTTCCGAGCCGCCAGCGGTGTGCTGACGACAGCTTCCGTTGCCACCATCGTGCTGGTTGCGATTGCAGTGGTCGATTCACGTGCGACCGCCATGCATTCGGACCACGGAAACTCAGACGACGGCCAAAACCAGCAGGGTGTCGGCGACGACGCCCCGTTCTGGAAACAGCTTGGTGTTCTCGAAACTCGAATCGACGACGTTGAAGAGCGTCGTGACCAGGACGAGCAAACATCCAGTCGGCAGGTTTCGGACATGGAAAGTCGATTGCGAGCCGAACTGAACCAGGGATTGGAGCGAGTGCCGGACGCAAAGAGCTTGGCCGGCCTGGTCAACACGACATTGGACCAGCGCGAGGATCTCCGACGAATCGATTCAATAGATTCCCGATTGATGGGTCTGGCTGGAACGGTTGATCGTGGTGTGAACGAGACGGCAACGTTGCGGGAAGCGATCAGTCGATTGCAGCCAGTTCTTAACGTCTCGGTGGATCCGAAGCAGCCCAGCCATTTTACGATTGTCGTGAAACGGGTTCCGTTGGCTGACGTTCTGCAGCGACTGGAGTCGGTCAGCGATTGGAAATTCGAATCGACACCGGCGGCGCTGGCAATGGTGTCGGTCGACCGCCTGGACGGTGTCACGATTGAGCAGGCGCTGGAGGTGTTGTTGCCGGCGGCTGGTTGTGCGGCAAGGCTTCAAGGACGAAGCGTCAGGGTGATGTCGTTGTCCGAGGCGCGTCGCCTGCGTGGACGATTGACCAGTGCATCGCCGTCGGGTGGCGACCGGAAAGCGGAACAGACCGATCCGCCGATCGCTCGCTAGACCCCGGCTGGACGTGGGCGGTCGAGTGCGACGAGACTGTCGATGCTCGGATGAACCATGTTCGGGTCGAGGGATGCCTGGTTCCGCAAACCGTTGTGCCCGGCGTCGGTTTAGCTTGCGGCGGATGATGAGCCGGGAGAGAATGCGGCCTTGATCGTTTCCGACAGGTTGCCGCCATGAAGACTCTTTGTTCTGACGTGTTCGCGAGATTTCTGGTCCCCGGTCTTGTGCTTGTGTTGTCGGCTGTGATGCTGGGAACCGAGCCACCGGAACGCCGTGGCGCGTCTGCTGTCGAGAAAAAAACCGACAGTGTTGACCGTGATTACCGGGACCAACTGCCCAGGACTGCGGCCACTCGGCCCCTGGAGGCTGTGGCCGAGTTGGTGCCGCGACCGGGATTTCGTGTTGAAGTGGTCGCGGCCGAACCGCTGGTCCAGGATCCCGTGGCGATGGAGTTTGACGAGAATGGTCGGCTGTTTGTGTGCGAGATGCCGGAGTACAACCAGTACGCCAATGCGGGTTTCCGTGGTAAAGGACGGGTGAGGTGTCTGGAAGACACCGATGGCAACGGAGTCTTTGACCGGAGCAGGATCTTTGCTGATGGAATCGATTCTCCGACGTCGGTCGCCTGTTGGAAGGGTGGAGTGTTTGTTGGCAGTGTTCCGGACATCCTGTATCTGAAGGACACCGACGGCGACGGCACTGCGGATGTGCGTCGGGTCGTGTTCACCGGATTTTCGCGCGACAAGGCCGGCGAGGCGATGCTGAATTCGTTTCGCTGGGGATTGGACAACCGTTTTCACGTCTCGACCAATCTTGCCGGTGGCACGGTTCGCCGTGGTGGGGAAAAGGCCGACAAGGGTGTTTCGGTGCGTGGTCGCGGGTTCTTATTCGATCCGCGATCAGAGTCGTTCGAATTGTCCAGTGGCGGGGGGCAGCACGGCATGAGCATGGACAACTGGGGCAGGAAGTTCGTTTGCCAAAACAGTGTGCCCGCCCAGTTGGTCGTTTACGACGATCGCTACCTGGCCCGCAACAAGTTCCTGGCCGGTCCGGCGCCAGCGATCAACATCGTTCCCAGTGGCAAACAGACGCGATTGTTCCGTCGCAGTCCGATCGAACCGTGGAGAAAACTCAGGACCCGCCTGCGGAGCCAGGGCCTGATTCCCGGTTCCGACGAGGGGGGCAAACCGGGGGGATTCTTCACGGGTGTCACCGGAGTGACAATCTACCGTGGCGACGCCTGGCCGGAGGCCTATCGCGGCAATCTGTTGATTGGCGAGGTGTCCAACAACCTGTTGTTTCGAGCCCGGTTGGAAGACGCTGGAGTGTCACTGGTGGCAAGCCGAGCCGACGCTGGAGCCGAGTTTTTGGCTTCGAAATCGGTCTGGTTCCGGCCCGTCCAGTTGGCCAATGCCCCGGACGGAACTCTTTACGTGATCGACATGGCTCGTGAACTGATCGAGGGGGCCGCGTTTCTGGCCGACGTCATCTTGAAACACATGGATGTCACCAGTGGAATGGCCATGGGCCGGATTTACCGGCTGGTACCCGAAGGGAAAAAGCTTCGGCCACCCCCGGCTCTTGGTAAACTGTCGACCGTGGAACTGGTGGCGTTGTTGGATCATCCCAACGGTTGGCACCGCGACACGGCCTCGCGATTGCTCTTCGAGCGACAGGATCCCCAGGCAGAGAGGTCGCTGCGTCGGTTGGCAAGAATGGCTCGTCAGCCAATCGGTCGTGTCCATGCGCTGTGGGCTCTGGTCGGGCTGGCCCGGGACGGAAAAATGGATGAGGGGCCGGGGGCCCTGACGCCGGACCTGGTGTTGGCGGCCCTGGAGGACAAGGACCCGAACGTGCGTGTCCAGGCGTTGCGTCTCTCGGAACGATTGGTGGACCGATCCGAAGCCTTGCGGTTGAAACTGGCCGGCATGGTTGACGATCCAGAATTGCGAGTCCGTTACCAGTTGGCATTTTCGCTGGGAGAAATAGACGCGGTGTCGGCACGAGCGGCCCTGGCCCGGTTGGTGACTCGTGATGGGGCGGATCAGTGGGTGCGATTGGCTGTCCTCAGTTCCCTCGGGCGAGGTGGTGGGGAGGTCTTTGGCCGACTGTTGACCGACAAAAAATATCGGGCATCCGGTTCCGGTCGCGACGTGTTGGTGGCATTGGCTGGACAAATCGGAGCGGCCGATTCGGCCGGAGATGTGGCGGCGGTGATTGCCGGCGTTGCCGATTTGCCGCCCGAGGAGAAATCACTGGGGCAGGCAGTGGTGGCCGGGCTGCTTTCCAAGCGGACCGGTGCTGCCAAGACCCGGTTGGCCGGTGCCGGAGGCGGCGAGGCTCGCCGGTTGCTGGCCGGTTTGTTGGCCCAGGCGCGGCAGGTGGCGCCGGACCGTAAGCGGAAGACCGCGGATCGGGTCCAGGCGGTACGCACGCTGGGCCTGGGTGGGTTTACCACGGACCGGAAATTGTTTTCTTCGTTGCTGACGATCGCAGAGGTTCAGCCGGTGCAAGAAGCGGTCCTGGAAACACTCGGGCAGTTTGACGACCCGGCAGTTGCCGTGTTGTTGCTGGCACGCTGGAAAAGCCTGAGTCCCAGCCTGCGACGACGGGCCGCCGAAACATTGTTTTCGCGAACCGGATCCACCCGCACGCTGTTGGCGGCTGTCGAGGACGACGAGGTGGCACGGGCCGACCTGGATCCGGCACGGGTGCAATTGTTGAAGCTGTCCGGAGACGAGGTGATCCGCAAGCAGGCCAGCCGTCTTTTTCCAGACGGGGGACGGACGACCCGACAGGAGGTCATCAAGCGTTACCAGCCGGCGTTGAAGTTGGAGGGCGACGTGGTTCGGGGAAGAAAGGCCTTTCGCAAGATCTGTGCGGCCTGTCACCGACTGGAAGGGCACGGGAAAGCGGTGGGGGCAGAATTGGCCGGGATCGCCGACCGTGGCCTCGATGCGGTGTTACTCAATGTCCTGGACCCCAATCGTGAGGTGAAGCCCCGGTTTTTGAGTTATGTCACCGCGACCACCGAAGGGCGGATCGTGACGGGAATGATCACCGCCGAAACGGCCAATAGCATCACGCTGCAGAGAAGCGACGGGACGGTTGCGACTGTTCTGAGAGTCGATATCGAAGAACTCAACAGTACCGGGTTGTCGTTCATGCCCGAGGGACTTGAAAAACAGGTCACCGTCCAGATGATGGCCGACCTGCTGGCCTACCTCGCCGCTGTACGGTAGACCCATCGCACGCCCGGCGTTGGTTGATTGGGGGCCGTGATCCCCCGTGTCTGCCAGGTGGCGGAGGCTGCTGTTCACCGTTAGAGTCGAACGACTCGCGAGTTGTACTCTCATTTACTCCCCGGCTGTCAGGACGAAGCAGAGATGACCAGTGCCAGGATCGTGTTGTTGCCCGGAGACGGGATCGGGCCCGAGGTCGTCGGAGTGGGACAGGGTGTACTCGAAGCGGTGGCCTCGCGTTTTGGTCATGATTTCACGTTTGAAACCGGGACGATTGGCGGAAAGGCCATCGACGAGACCGGGAATCCATTGCCCGGGCCGACCCTGTCGGCGTGCCGCGACAGTGATGCGATTCTGCTGGGGGCTGTGGGCGGACCGAAGTGGGACGATCCGGCTGCTGCAACACGTCCTGAACAGGGGTTGTTGACGCTGAGAAAGGAACTGGCGCTCTTTGCCAACCTCCGTCCAATCACCGCCCACACACAACTTGTCGATGCCTCGCCACTGAAACGTGACATCATCGACGGTGTCGATATCCTGTTCGTCCGAGAACTCACCGGCGGAATTTATTTCGGGGATTCCGGGCGTCGCGAGAGCGATGGCGGCGAGGCGGCCTACAGCGAGATGGTCTACGAGACGGCCGAGATCGAACGGGTGGTGCGGTTGGCCGCCGAGGCGGCACGGGGGCGGGATGGTCGGTTGACAAGCGTTGACAAGGCGAACGTGCTGGAGGTGTCGCGGTTGTGGCGGCAGGTGGCCGAACGGGTGATGCGGGAGGAGTTTGCCGATGTCCAGTACGACGTGGTGCTGGTTGACGCGATGGCAATGCACCTGATCAGTCGTCCAACCGACTTCGACGTGGTTGTCACGGGCAACATGTTTGGTGACATCTTGACCGACGAGGGTTCGATGCTTCCCGGGTCCCTGGGATTGTTGCCCTCGGCCTCGCTCGGGGAAAGCGGTCCCGGGCTCTATGAACCGATCCACGGCAGCGCTCCGGATATTGCCGGTGAGGGGATTGCGAATCCACTGGCAACGATCCTGGCCGCGGCCATGCTGTTGCGGCACTCTCTGGGCCTGGAATCGGAAGCGGCGGCGGTCGAGAAGGCGGTTGACGAGGTGCTCGACGCGGGGCACCGTACCGTTGATATCGCTGCCGGTGGCCCGAGTATTGGGACGCTCGAGATGGGCCAGCGGGTCCTTGAGACTTTGGCCGGTTAGGACTGGCTGGCCAGGTGCTTGATTCGTGATTCGATGGCGTGGAACAGGGCGATCACCACGGCCAGGGAAACACCCGCCGCGGTGACCCAGGGGACAACGGTCATCAACAACAGGACGAGGGTGGAATCGGCACCGCTGGAAGCGCCGGCGAAGCCGAACATCAGCATGAACATTGACCACGCGAAGCCACCAATGGTGTTCATGAAGTAGGTGCAGATCATTGCCAGCACGACGTATCCCCATCGGACCGTCAACGCGAAGTAGGCAGTCAACTCGACGAACAACGCGATCTGCATCAGTGCCAGCGTGATTACCATGGGGATGTAGAGCAGCCCCATGAAATCGCCCGCATCACTGTGGCCAGCCGCCTGGAAAATGGATTCGAGCACCTCTTGCAATATCAGCAGCCCGCCGATCAGCGTCATCACGGCCACTGGAATCAACGCCGCGAGGCTGCTGACCAATTTGGACCAGAGGAATGCTCGAATCGTTTGCGGTAGCAGTACCAGTGTCGAGAGTGTCTGTCCCTGCAGTTCGAATCTCAGGCTGCGTCCGACATTGGATCCAAGTTCGAGTGTGCCGGCGAAAAGGCCCAGGCCCAGCATCCAGCCACCCAGCAGACTCCATTCCCAGCGGTCCGGGGGATCGAAGAAACCGATCAGGAAGGCGACCGTGCCGGTGAGCAGGCTGTAGAGAGCAATCCGGGTCAAGATGCCGACGACTCCACCGGTGACGAAGTGGAGATCCTTCCAGACCAGCGATCGGGCATGCGACCAGCACTCTCCGATTTCCCGGCGTCCTCGTTTCCGCGTGATTCTCGCGACACACATCGTGGCCAGGGGGAGTCCGAATGCCAGGAGTGCCGTTACCGCCATCACGGATTCGTGCGGGGGCGATTTGCTGAGAGGCACGCCCAGTAAAACTGATCGGAGATAGGGAAAAGTCAAAAAGACCACCGCAAGAACCGGCAACACGATCAGGAATGCCAGGCCGAGCGTCTTGATTCGAATGTGGCTGCGGACGAGGCGGCCGAGGGGTGCCGCGTGGTCGGCGGTGTGTGGCTGTCGGGTGCAGCGTTCAAAGATCGCCCACGACGTCACGAACATCGTGGCTCCTCCACCCAGGTGACAGTAGAACTGTCGGTCCAGGATTGCGCCATCGAATCCCAACGACATCACCTCGCTGAGACGTTGGGCAACTGACCAGACCGAGATCCACTGAATCGCCTCGCTGGCGATGGTCAATTGAGGGAACCGTGTGCCTCCAGCGCCGAGAATCGATAGAAACACCTGGAGGATCAATGGAATCAAGATGGTCATGCAGATCATCAGGGCCGCCTGTCGGGTCCGACGAGCGATCACGCTGGCCAGGATGCCCAGGCCGGCCATCAACAGGATGTACCCGGCCAGGGTGATGTATGCCGCCTGGATCTGCCGGCTGTGGACTCCGCCGAGCGTGACGGCCAATTGCACGAACGGGAACTGGATCGCCAGCAACAACAGGGCATTGAGCAACCTGGGGCCGAGCTTCCCCAGGAGAATTCCCAGCGGGTTGACCCCGGCCATCTTCAACAGGCCCAGGGTCTGTTCCTCTTTTTCCTCGGTAATCGACGACGTGAAGAAACTCATCCCGCCCAGCGTGATGAAGGCGAAGTTGGTGTACGTGATGTAGGAGAAGAAATTGAGTCCCGGGGTCGCGCCGATTGACACGACATTTTCGACCCAGGCCAGGAGCAGCATAAACAGGAAGATGGCGACCAGCAGAAACCGGAGCGCGTGCATTTGCCAGCGGCGGCAATCCAGCCGCAGTCCCCGGGTCATCAGGGCCAGTGTGCCTCGGAGCATCAACGGACCCCCTGCTCGGTCAGGTCCATGAATGCCTCGTTGAGATGTTTCAGGTCTTTCTGGAACCCTTCGATTGGAATGCCCAGTTGCAGTACCGAGGCCAACAACTGGTTGCCTGTCTCGGCCTGGGACGCACATTCGACCCGGAACTCGTCCGTGTCGTCGATCCGGTCGACCGTGACCACCTCGTCCAGCCCCAGCAATGCCTCTGCCACCCCGGAATGGCCCGCCGACACCATGATGCGGAACGCATTGGTGTCGGTGTCCTGTTCGAGCAGTTTTCTCATGGGACCACTGTAGCGGAGCCGGCCGCGGTCGATGATCGTCACGCTGTCGCACAGTTCTGCCAGTTCGCTAAGAATGTGCGAACTGATGAAAATGGTTTTGCCCATCTGTCTCAGGGCCCGCAGGATTTCCATCAACTCGATTCTCGCACGTGGGTCCAGCCCACTGGCGGGTTCATCGAGTAGCAGCAGGTCCGGGTCGTTGACCAGTACGCGGGCCAGGCCGATGCGTTGCTGCATGCCGCGTGACAACCCACTGATCAGGCTGTCCCGCCGGCCATCCATGTCGGTCAGCGCCAGGACGTCACCAATCACGCGGCGGCGATCGGTCAGGTTGAGCCCGTAGGCCGCTGCAAAAAAGTCCAGGTACTCGGTGACGGTCATCTGGCGGTACATGCTGAAGTGATCGGGCATGAACCCGATCTGCCGACGCACGGCCTTGGTGTTGGCCAGGACATCCTTGTCGAAGACACGGACCGCGCCCGACTGCGGTTGCAGGAGCGTACAGATCAGCTTCAGCACGGTCGTTTTTCCCGCTCCGTTGGGGCCAACAAACCCGTGGAGCGACCCGGAAGCCACCTGGAAGGTGACACGGTCGACAGCCAGGTGGTTGCGAAAACGGTGGCTGATGTTGCGGATGTCGATCGCCACCTCGTTGGCGGGCAGGAGCGGTTGCGTGCCCATCGGAGGAGCCGTCGCCGAATCGCCAGGCGGAGGTGTGTCTTTTTCCGTGCCGCCTGATGTGGCGGGAGGCTCGGGATGTGTTGGGACGGCGTCATCGGATGGCGACCCGGAGTGATTTTCATTCATCGTTGGGATCCCGCTCGAACTGCGATGTCCGCGCGACCAGAGGGGCGTGGTGGTGTGTGTTCCTGGAGGGCCGATTGAGCGGTCCCGGCTCGGGCCGGGGCGGTCACGTCTTGAACGAACAGGGCCCGGCCGGCGTGCCCTGTTCGTTGTGGCTGCTTGATGTGGAACGTCTTGGGAAGATTGGTCAGCAGGAACAATCGCAGTCGATCCGGACGTAGAGGTTCGGCCTTGACTGCCGGGTCGATCCATCTGAGAGTGCGAGACAGCAGCGGATCGATCAGGCCCTCGTACACCTTGTCGACGGGTTGCTTGGGGTTGGTGCCGAAAATGCCGCCACGGGGTAGTGAGAAGTTGTCCTGGGGGCGGGCCAGCGAATCAACCATCCTGCCGCCGCCGGTGGCATGCACAAGTGTCACGTTGCCGTCGGTGCCGGAACCAGGGGTCAGCCGGAGAAGTTGGGAACCGTACTGGACCCAGGCCGACCGCACACTGGGCGTGTCTTTCGAGGGCGAGAGTTGGATTTTGATGGCGATGGGATTTCGCTTTCCCAGACGCCATTCGATCACCTGGGGATTCCATTGGGGGCCGGTGGCAGCGATGCGGTGCACGAAGGGACGAAGCGTGTAAGGTGCGATTGCGACACGAAAACGACCGTTGAAACCGTTGACGATGGAGCCTGGGATCTTCTCGGTGCTTCCAGGAACGGCGAACAACTGGCCGCCGATGGCTGGACCTGCGGAGGCGTCCGGTCGGGTGTGAGAAATCGTGTAGGTGTCGCCATCAATGACGAACAGTGCCGACCACTGTTGGACGTCCCACCGGTCGCCTCCAAGGTGCCGTGCCGTGGCCAGGCTGTTGACCACCGTCGCCTCGTCGTAGGCCCGAGCGCCGATCCAGGAGAACCCCAGGCTGAAAACCAGGATCGTGGCCAGGATCGAACCCAGCACGATCCGGTAGTCAATTCGCTTGAGTCCCAGCAACAGGCCGCCGGGAAACAGCAATAGCCAGTACAGTCCGGCCAGGGCGAAGATGATCAACCAGTTGTGGTCGGGAGTGGTCATCTGCTTGAAACGGGTGAAAAAAGACATGTCCGAGGAACTGGACAGCCCGTTGAAAACAGGGTCCAGTGCCTTCTCTTCATTGGAAGTCTTCGGACTAACTCGCCGGGCGGAGACGGTAGCGACAAATGAGGCGTCGATGTCAGACCGGCCACGAGGGTGAAAGCGAATCTCGCCGCTGCCGTGGTTGGGCCGGGGCGGGAGGGGGGGAGTGGCGTCCGGGGATTGGTTGAGAATTCCAAGCGAGGTGGGGAAACGGGGATAGCGTCCGGTTGTGTCGTGCAGGACATGAACGCGTCCACCACGTCGGATCCAGTCGATGAAGGCACGTCGTTGTGAGTTCTGCCAGCGGGGAACGTGGTCCAGGAAAACCATCCCCAGTGCGTCGCAGGTCGTGACACTTGCGGGAAACAACTCGTCGTTGAGGACCGAGAGTCCGAATGAGCCACCAGCCTCGACATCACCGCGGGACAACAACAGGACCTTGGCAGGAGGACCACGACGAGGGGGCGTCTCGAGACGGTAACCACCCGTCTGTCGTCGTGACTTGTCCGACCACCGCAGACGCCAATTCCAGGTGGACTGACCGTTGCCGTCGACCACGTCGCCGGACTCCAGGTAGACAGGAAACCGTATCCAGTTCTGCTGTTGTGGGGCCAGGACGACCACCTGGATCAACGGGGCACCTTTTGCGCCGCCCAGGGCATCGTGCTTGTTCAAAGTGAACTGGCCGGTGAATTGGTCGGGAGTGTCGTTGCGGACCAGTACGTACAACGGAACGAATGTCTCGCTTCGAGCGGTTCCGTCAAATCCCCATCGGGTGTCGACGACCTCGATTGCTTCGGCCGTCCCCGTCGGTTCCATGACGCCACACACCACCAGGACCAACGTGACAACCAGTTGAAGCGTTGTTGGCCGGATGGGGTGTAATACCGGTTGACCGGCAACAGGAATTCGTGACGGCAGGGTTTTCTGAAGAGGCCCCGGTGATGAGGACTGCCGGATTGAACGGTTTGTCACGAGACACCTCCCTGTGGCATCTCAAACGGAGCAGTCGATTCGCGTCGCCCCAGCAACCGGTCCGCATGGGCCAGGCACCATTGTCGCAGGACCGACCAGGCCAGGCCGTAAACGGCAAAGTTGATCAGCGTGTACAAGAGATGATCAGCGCGGCTGATCGAGTCAACCAGCCCTGCGTTTTCGTTGATCACAACGATTGTCGACGGTGAGCAGAGGCAGGCAGCCACGGTCAGAGCCGGGTTTTTCAGTAGTGATGCCAGCAATTCATCGAGTTGCCCGGTCGCGATCAGTGACGGCAGAAACGCCCATCCGAAGAGAAAAAACAGGGTCAACAACATGGCACGGGCCTGGGATCTGGACTTGATCCCGATCCACAACGCGATCCAACTGCAAAGGGGGAGATAGACCACGATGGAGAGCACCGAGCAGAGGAAGTAGTCGTATTGGATGACCGCCGAGCGAAATGCTGCCACGGGAACCGTGATGACCGCCTTGAGACCATCCTCGAGTCCCGGAGTTCCCATGGCGAACCAGCTTTCGAACAAATAAATCGTGAGCAGTGGAACCGAAAGCACGTAGATCAGGCGACGGACACCACGATGCTTCTCCAGGATGATCTCGCGACTGGTCATTGGTGACGCGAGAACCAGATCGAGTGTCTGGTGTGAACGTTCACTGGTGAGCAGGCTGGAGGCGTGCACGGTGATCAGTAGCACCGATAGGGCCCAGACGATGTAGAGGGCTTCGGCCGCGACTCCCAGCCGGGTTTGGAAGGCCAGGCCGGCCACGATGGCCAGGACCAGGAAAAGAGGGGTCTCGATCGAGACCAGCACACGAATCAGGTAACGGGCCGTTCCGAGCGTTTTCTTCTGGGTTTCTCGCCACGTGATTGCCTCGTCTTCGGGCAAACGCTGGTCGTCATGGACCAGGATCACTCCACCGGTTGTGAGATCGTTCAGCCAGAAAAAGAAGCGATCGAGTTGTCGGAAGAACCTCAGCACCAGGTTGCGACGGATGACGTGGGCGCGGCGGACCAGAAAGACTCGGGCCAGGGCGAGGTAAACCACAATCGGGACACCCAGCACGATCATCTGGATCCAGATAGTTGAGACTCTGTCGGTGGTCAACTGGATCGGCACGGGTGAACTGGTGTAGACGACGGTTGTGGTCCGGGAGACCATGGCGGCTGAATCGTGGAGCATCTGGGCTGCCAGGATCAGGAAGGGACAACTCAGTAACCCCAGGGTGTAGGTGCTGACAAATGCGGAGACTGTCGAACCACACCAGCTTGAACACATGATCGCCAGGGCACCGACATGGATGCAGATGAAGAGGAGAGTCACGATTCCACTGACCAACTCGAGCGCCGAAACGCCTCCCAGCGAATACGCGAAAGCCAGCAACGGGAGCGAGAGCAGTAGAAAGGAGAACATCGGCACCAACCGGCCCAGAAGTTTTTCCAGCAGGATCGTGACGGGCCCCAGTCGTGTGACTAGCAACATCGTCAGGGAATCGCGTTCTTTCTCGGATGTGATTGCACCACAGGCCAGTGCAGGCAGGAACAACAGGATGCCCAGAGACTGGAGTTCAATCACCCGGTTGAACATGTCGGTGCCGGATCCGAGAATCGCGAGACTGTTCGATCCGTTGTTGGACAGGATCGAAGTGAATTGCCAGAAGGCCAGCAAGAACAGCAACGACGCATACACCAGTCGGACGACATAAGTCCGCTTGCGTGCTGCCTGTTCGATCAGTTCTTTGGTCAACAGGGGCAGACCCATTTGTGGCCACCGACGACTCATGCGGTCTTGCCCTCGGTCAGCTTCATGAAAGCGGTTTCCATGTCCATGGCTTCGGGCTGGAACATGTGGATCCTCGCTCCCAGGTCAACCAGTGCATCATGCAGATCCTCGACTGCCGTGTGGTCTTCACGGAGTTGGATGGCGAGCCGGTCGACCTGGGCTTCAACACCTGAAACACCATCGATCTGACAGATTTTCTGGATCATCGCGTCGTCGGCGTCAGTGAGTTGGACGTGAACGATCCGCATCAACTGCAATTGACGGTAGATGTCTTCCAATGAGCCCTGGGCGACCATCTGTCCGGTTTCGATGATCCCAATCTGGGTGCAGAGGTGAGCCAGTTCGTGAAGGATGTGACTGGAGATCAGGATGGTCTTGCCCATCTCGGTCAACGCCTTGAGGAGTTCACGGACCTCGATCCGCGCCCGTGGGTCCAGTCCGCTGGCCGGTTCGTCGAGCAGCAACAACTCGGGGTCGTGCAGCAAGACACGTGCGAGAGCCAGTCGCTGTTTCATGCCGCGTGACAGGGAATCCACCTGGTCACCGATCTTGTGAGTCAGGTCGGTCAGTTCCAGGACATCATCGACGACGGTCTTTCGCTGCTGGCGTGGGATGCGGTAGGCAGCGGCGAAGAAGTGCAGGTACTCGCGGACATTGAGATCCTCGTAGACACCAAAGAAATCGGGCATGTACCCGATCTGTTCTCGCACCGTGTGCGGATGATGAGCCACGTCGATCCCATTGACGTGGACGGTTCCATTGAATCTCCCGATCAGGGTGGCCAGCACCTTGATCGTGGTGCTCTTGCCGGCACCGTTGGGGCCGATAAATCCGTAGACCTCGCCACGAGGGATCTCGATCGAGATCCCCCGGACCGCATGGATGGCGCCGTAATGAACGTGCAACTTCTCGATCGAAACGATCGGTGGCGCGTCGGCGTGTGACGGAGAATTCGGCTTGTCAGCGGGCATGTGTGTTACCGTGAGATCGTCGGCGTGAGTGATGGTGCCTCCCCGATTGCCCCGAGAGTCGTCGGTTGGGCAATTGTGGGGCGATCGTGATAGAGGTGACGATACAGCACAAGGCTCTCACCCTCGGCGACAGCGATGACCAGCAGCCACTGGCCCGGATCGGTCGGGTCAAGCAGCGGCAGATCCTCAAAATTGTCGCCACCGTGGGGAGCCACTCTTGAAACCGCGCGGAAGATTCCAACGGTGGGCCGGACGCATGAACCTTCCAGGAAACCAATGTTCTGCCTGTCGCCGGAGACGTTCAAGCGTTGTGTGGTTGTCAATCGAGTTTGAGAGTCACCGCCAAACAAGGGGACCTGGCTGTTCCAGAGATGCCTGGCTATGTGGTTTCCGTGGAACAGGATGGCTCCGCTGCGCGATCCGAATGCCTGGTGGACAGTGTCCCGGAATTCGTTGCGGACATTCTCGGGTGCGGTTGATAATGCTTCCGGCTCGATGGCGTCCCAGTCGAACTGGGGCACGGGGTCGGCCGGGGCAATCCGGAAAATGCGGTTCACCTGGGGTGACCACTGTGGCAGGTCCTGCACGGCAGTGAATCCGGTTGGTATGGAACCGATGTACTCTGCCGGTTCCGCGATCCCGAGATCGAGGTGAGATTGAATTGTCGGATCGAACTCGGTGTTGGACAGGAAACGCCGGTGGTCGATTGGAGTGAACAGTCCATGTTGGACGCTGGTTGTCAGGGCCGTGTGAGAACCGGCCAGATGCAACTCGAACCGGTTTTCCCGGACAAGCGTGCTGCTGTCCCCGATGTCGCGAAAAACCACGCTGCGGGCATTGCCGGTGGTGCCCATGTACTCGTGCGAGACTCCGATGATCAGGACCGTGAAGGCAACGGTCATGAGCGGGAAAACGATCCACGTCCACTTGCGGAGTTTCAACCATCCCAGCACGACGTAGTCCACCGGGCCGATCACAATGACATACCCCAGCAGCAGCAACCCCAGCAACCACATTGGAACGACCTCGAAGTCGTCAGGTGTCAGTCGAGTCACCAGTTTGCCGACGGAATTCAATTGCCACTTGATCTCGTTGTTCAGTCCGGTCACCTGCGACATCGGTCGCTGGGACGAGATGGCCATTGCCTGTGAGCCCGCGATGGGCTGCGGGGTCGAAGGCTTCAATTCGTGGAGTTGATTCCAGAGAAATGAGACGCTGGCCTGCCAGTCCGGGGAAACCTGGAATTCCGACGTAAACGGACGGTCCTGGTGCACCACGAGCCGACCAAGCCCCTTGTGCAGTCGGGCGGGGTTGCCGGTCAACTGCGGCATCGAATTGGCGTCGAGCCTGAGTCGTGGAGACTGCCTGGTGGAGCGGACGAGTCGGTTGACGAACTCGGCCTGCAGGCCGGAGAGAGGGCCGTCGAGGAAGAGGCAGAGGCTGCCACCGGCGTCGACCCATTGCGAGATCGCGATCAATTGGTTGCGTCGAAGCGCACGCAATCCATCCGGCAGCACCACCAGGATGTTGTATTCGCACAACCACAGTGGATCGTTCGGGACATCGGACGGGTAGATCCTGGCCGGATAGGTGGCGACCAGTCTTTGTCGGGGCAAGCCCAAAGACTGCTTGAAGGGGAGCTGGATCAAGGCCTCGGCGTTGAGGGTGTTGGTGAGCAGGAGTTCCTCGGGTGAACTGGTCTGCTGCCACGGTTCACAGAAGGCAACGACAAAGGAGCGGCGGAGTGGACCGGCAACTCGCAGCGAGCGTTCACCCAGGGGGAACACACCATTGTCGCTGATGAAAAAAGCACGGATGTCCAGGGGACTGGAGGGGTCATTGTCTGTGTTGAACGGAGGCAGAAGTGTCCGAAATCGGGTGCCGACGTCGGTCAAGACAATCTCGCGATCGCTGAGCAAACGGCCTCGGATGCGACGCCCCTGGACAATGTGGACGTCGAGGTGTCCGCGTGGCAGCCGTTCACCACTCCATTGCAATGTCCAGTCGATCGAAAGCGGCGAACCACTGCGGAGGTCCTGGTAACGCCGGTTGAATTCAATGCTCAGGCGCGGATCGACCGGTTCTTCCTGCGAATCAACCTGCGGGGTGACGCCCCGTGGCCGGGGTGTGTACTGTGCGATCGCGGTCGACGTCATCGGCCCCGGCTGGCACAAGACGAGAGCCGATGTCCAAAGCAATGTCAGGTGGAGGAAATGAGGGTGATGCATGATGTGGCCGGCTAGCTACTCACCCGGGCGGTTTTTCTTTGGAAATACCACCATTCGACCAGCAGCACCACAAAGGCGATCCAGGCCAGGGTGGGCCACAGCGGACGGTCAGAGTCTATCGTGGCGGTGGCGGCACCGACACGAAGTTCCTCGTCTCGTGGCACGATCTCGTCGGCCCCGGCCAGAGAGGACTCGCCGGCGTCGAGTACGCTGGCTCCGATTGTGGCCACCCGGCCACCGGAGTCACTGATGCGATAAAGACCGACCCGTGGCGCGGGGACGCCCGAGAGCACACCATCGTTGCCGGTGCGAAACGTCTGGGACGAGGAATCTGGAGCGGTGACCGAGTAGAGTTGGTCGGGATCGAGTGTCCTGGGGCTCAGCACTCGTGTTGGCTGCCCCCGCGCTTCGGCCAGACCCGTCGCGTGCTGGGTGATGTCGATGGCGTTTTTGACCAGGACTGGAAAGCCGACCCGGTAGGGCAATGTTGAACGGTCGGTGTGGAAGAGCAGGTAGTAGACCTGTCGTGCCGGGCCGTGCCGGGCCAGCACCAGCGGTCCAGATCGGCCGGTGGCAAGGATCTCGTAGCCAGCTTCACGGAAGTGCTGGTCGAGTACATCGTCGCCTCGAACCGGTTCGTCGGTGATCTCGATGCTGTCGAGGTTGACGTGTTGTAGCAACTGGCTGTTGCGATTCCAGTCGACAACGGGTGAGTTGCCCGTGCGGACGGTGATCAGTTCGGCGAGATCCTCGGGGATCTGGCCCACCACCAGTCGGACCGACGCCTCGACGTTGGGATTGGCCTTTTCGGTGCTTGCGGTAATCGCCAGATCGAACACATCGGGTTGTGCTGCTGACGGAGGGCCGGGGTAAACGACGACGTCGGGAAACACTTCCAGGGCGTGCCGATAGCTTTCAAGGTCGGTGTCGCACCAGAGATGAAGTGGTCGGGAGACGGGCAATTCGAGGTAGGCAATGTTGTCTGAAACCAGGCCGTCAAAGCCATCGGGGACAATCCGGCTCACGAGGTTGCTGACTCCACTGGTTTCGAGCGAATACACCAACCTTTTGGACTGGCCAGGTTCCAGCGCGACCGGCTGGCGGCCGATCTCCTGCCCATCCTGTTCGAGCAGAACTTCACCGGAGGTCTCTTCACCGGGCGAACCATCAACACGGACAAACACGTTCCACTGTGTCAGACTGTCGTCGGCCCCGGCAGAGGTTTGCCGGCGGGCGTTGAATGTGGTGATGCCCATGTTCGATGCTGATGTCTCGAGTTTTTCGTACTGGAGCTCGAAAGACAATTCGACATCAACTCCGGCGATTACCTGTCCGGACGGGGAGGTCTCGAGGCCGTTGAAGTTTCCGTCGGAGACCAGCGTGACGCTGGTGATCGTCTCGCGACGCGACAAGGCCTGTGCCATTCTCAGCCCATCGGCCAGGTTTCCGGAAACATCCCGGACGGTGAGTTGTGTGAGCGCGGCCTCGAGAATTCTCTGGTTGTTGGTGAACTCGGTCAGTTGTCGGGCGCTGTCGCCAATGGCGATCAGGCAGACCCGGTTGGGGAGCGTGCTCTGGATCAATTCCTGCACCCGTTTCTTGGCCCGTGCCAGGCGGGTTGGCCCGTCCTTGGTGTCGATGGCAGCCATGCTGGCCGAGCAGTCGATCAGGATCGGCACGTTCTCATTGGATCCTGGGCCTCGCCGTAGGAACGGCTGCATTGCCGCAAGAATCAGGCTCAAGAGAATTGCCAGTTGCAGCCACAAGAGCAGATGTTTCTTGAATCGTTGGAACGGCGAATTGACCCGTTGATCGTTGAGCACGCTGTGCCAAAGGACCAGGGAGGGGATTTCGAGCCGCGGTCGCTTGAGCTTGAGGAAGTAGACGATGACCAGGGGGATGACGAGCAGGAACAGCCAGGCCCAGGATGGGGATAGAAAACCGGCGGGGTTCATTTCAACCACCCCTGTCGTTGGAGCAGGTCGAAGAGGACCCAGTCGAGCGGGGCGTCGGCACTCACAGAGAGAAACCGTCCGTTACGCATGCGGCATTGCCGTCGCACGTGTTCTTCAAGCCGCTCGCGGTGGTCATGGTAGATGCCGTGTAGCTCACCGATGGAAGAGACATCAACGGTGCCCCCGTGCTCGCTGTCAACCAGTCGCAGGTCCCCGGTCAATTCGGGGTCGATCTCGGTGGGCCCAAGAACCTGTAGAGCGAAGATTTCCAGTCCGGCACTGTAAAGCAGGTTGAAAGGACGGGCGAGCGAGGCGGGAGTCAGGAAGTCAGAGAGAATGATGGCGAGGCCCTTGCCGCGGTGCCTGCGGAGCATGGATTCGACGGCCACATCGATCGGGGCGTCACCACCACACTCGGCTCGTTCGAAGAAATCGAACAACCGTTTCATGCTGGCCCGCCCACTGGTTGGCGGCAGGACCCGGGGTGACGCACCGGTGTTTCCCACCACGTAGGCACTGATCCGTTCGACTCCCATCAGTGCCGTCAGGCCCAGGGCGGCGGCCAGTTGGCACGCGCGTTCAAACTTGCCCTCGAAGTTCATCGAGTTGGAACCATCGACCAGGATCGCGACGTGCATCACCTCTTCGAACTGGTAGAGCTTCATGTAGGGCCGGTTGAGCCGGGCGAAGATGTTCCAGTCCACAAAGCGGACGTCGTCCCCGGGGACATAATTGCGGTAATCGGCGAATTCGGTGCTGCTGCCACCCTTGCCAGAGGCGTGTTCACCCTGCGTGCGATTGGTCTTACGGCGGTTGGGTTGGAGTCGGAGTCTCTCCAGGCGAGTCAAAACCTGGTTGTCCAGGAGCGTCGTCAACTGGTTGTCGGGTGAGGCGGTGTTCATCGGACCGGGCCGTGAAGAGAAGGCGATGAGTCACGGGAGGGTGTGGAATCAGGCGTTTTGTTCCAGCGATGCAACGCAATCAGCGACCAGTTGGGCGACATCGACATCTTCGGCTTGCCCGTCGTAGTTGAGGAGCACGCGGTGTTGCAGCACTTCGGTTGCGAAGCCGGCAATGTCCTCGAAGGCGACGTGAGCCCGTCCTTCCCCCAATGCCCTCACGCGGGCTGCCTTGATCAGGGCCTGGGCGGCTCGTGGGCTGGCTCCCCAGCGGACAAATTGTCGGACGCCGTCGGGGGCTCCTTCGGTGTCGGGGTGAGTCGACAGGACCAGTCGGACGGCGTAGTCCCGCAGCGGGTCGGCCACGACGACCTTGTCGAGTGTCTCCCGGATCCGCAGTATGCCGGCCCCGTCAAGCACCGTGGGGAGTTCGACGGGCTGCTTGAGGATCGTGCGGCTGACGACTTCGTTGAGTTCTTCCCGGTCGAGGCCGCCGACGACGACCTTGAACATGAAACGGTCGAGCTGGGCTTCGGGAAGCGGGTAGGTGCCCTCCTGTTCGATCGGGTTCTGGGTGGCAAGCACGAAGAAGGGCTGTTCGAGCGTTGAGACTTCGCCGCCGACAGTAACCGTGCCCTCCTGCATTGTCTCGAGCAAGGCCGACTGGGTCTTGGGTGAGGCCCGGTTGATCTCGTCAGCCAGCAGCAACTGGGTGAAGATCGGGCCACGGCGAAACTCAAAGTGATACCGGCCCGACTCGTCGGTGTTCATGATGTTGGTGCCGATGATATCGGCGGGCATCAGGTCGGGCGTAAACTGGATACGACGGAAGTCGAGGTCGAGAACACGAGCGAGCGACTTGACCAGTTCGGTTTTTCCAAGCCCGGGCACACCCTCGAGCAACACGTTGCCGCCACAGAACATCGCGGTCAGGACGGAATCAATGACCCGGTGTTGTCCCACGATGACCGACCCGATCGCGTCACGGATACGGTGGTAGTCCTGTCGGAATCCCTCTGTCTCGGCGTCCTGCAGGTCGGTGGTTGGTGGCCCCGGGTTTCCTGGAGATTCGCTGGTGGGGCGTTCGTCCACCGATTCGGGAGGTGTGCTCTCGTTGTTCATCGGAAGTAGGTCCTGGTGGCAGACGTGGTGTCAGCAAAAATGAAGGAGAGTGTCTCTTAGTATGTCATCCGTTGGACGGGGCGTCGTCGGTGTCGCCGCGACGTCGTTTTATCTCCAGCAGCCGTTCGGTGGTGGACATCCGCTCTCCCGACGGCGGCGACGTGGGACGATCTTGCTCGGGTGTGCGATGTGAGGATGTCCGGGGTGTCGGGGTGATGTCGGACAGGTGTTCGGGAAGAGAGGTGGCTGACTGTGTGCCAGAGGTGGCGGGGTCACCGCGCTGCGCATCGAGTCTCGAGTCGACCGCCTGTTTGCGTTGGAGAAGGGTCCCCATGGTTTCAGTCGAGGCGGCTTGTGTGGGACGGAACCAGGCAACGATCATGCGGGGGTCAATCTGGACACGGCGGATTGCCACGTCCAGTGGCACCAGGCAGGCCAGGCCGACCAGGAACCAGTCGAAGACCTGGCGAGAACTGGATTTGGGGATTCGGCGATTGTAGATCTGTTCGGGGCTGGTGGAGGGGTCGAGCATCTGGCCCCCGGTCTTGTCGACGATTTCCTGCAACACCAGGGGATCGGAATTGAACTTGAGGTATTCGGGCGAGTACGAAACGATCAGTCCACCGTGAGCCGATTCCTGGCGACCGTCGCCGATGCCGGTGGCCCGGACCTGGTAGCGGCCCTTGCCCCAGAGTGGAAAACTGGCCTGGTAACGCGTGGGGCCCACCTGTTTGAGTGTCAACGATTCGGTGCGGTCATGTGGTCCGGCGACCGCGGCGACGAGGTTCAGGGGTGATGCATCGGGATGAAAGTCCTCGACGACCACCGTTCCGCGACTCCCCTCGGCGTAACTCCACAGCCGAAGATGGCCCTTGCGATGGACCCGCGAGATCCTGGTGATCAGTTGCTGCACAAACGCCCGGTATTTGTCCCACGAGACCCAGTCCCTGCCCCAGTTGGTCGAGAGGTCGGAGGTGAAGGCCGCGGTGGTGCCCAGGCCCTTCTTGAAGGTGACCAGTAGCGGGTCGATTTCGCCTTCGCCCAATTCGTTCTCTTTGGGGGGTGTTTGCAGGATGGATTCAGCGCGTGGCTTGGCGGTGGTGAGCACATAGCCGTGCAGCCTGGGCAAACCGTCGAGTCCCTTGAGAATGGGTGAGGGGAACGCAACCTGTGGCTGGACGGTTTCATTCTGGATCATCGTCCGCTTCAGGGTGTTGGACTCCTTGATGAAGATTGATGGCAGCAAGCTGGGATCGTCGGGAAAGTAGTAGCGGCCCCCGGTCGCCGAGGCGATCTGCTGCATGATCTGCACTTCCCGTCCGCCATGGGGAAAGATCGAAATGGTTGAGATCGTGATCTTGTTGTCCGCGAACTCGGCCAGGACCTTGGGCGAGGGGGGCTGGGGATCCCCGTCGGAAATGATGATCATGTGTTTGGCCGAGGCATCACTCTTCTTCAGGCCTGTCAGCCCCATCTGCATCGTCGAGGCGAAACTGGGCATGTCGCCGATAACGGCACCGTTGATCCTCTTGGCCAGCGAGGGATACTCGCGGGCGGGCGTCAGTTCGAAGAGCCACTCTTCTCCCATCGATCCGTAGACCAGGACCCCGATCTCGTCCTGGGGATGCAGCACCTTGATCGCCTGCTTGGTGATTCGCTTGCCCCAGGTGTTGCCCTCGGGGAATTCACAGGTGTGCAGGATGATTGCCAGGGCTCCCTTGGGAAGCACTTTTTTCTTTGTGATGTCCATCTCGACGGGAAGGATCTCCTCGATCACCGTTTTCCGGTATCCGCCCGGGCCGAAACTGTTGGGGCCTCCGACCATCAGGAAGCCGACGCCGAGGTTCTCCACCGCGTCTTGCACGGCACCCAGTTGCACCACGTCGAATGATTCGACGCCGACGTTGACGAATATCACCACGTCGTAGGCCATCAACGAGAGAGCATCTCGTGGGAACTCGTAGGCGTTTCGGGTTTCCACGATTCGCCTGTTCTCGCGAATCGCCTTCACCAGCGATTCGTGGTCGGCCGGATTGCCCCGCGGATCGGTCACCACCAGGACCTTTCCCTCGCCTTCGACAAACAGGTAATTGAGAACCGTGTTGTTCTCTTTCCAGTTGTCGTTGCCCTGGTCGACGACAATCGTGGCCGAGTATTCGTAGTAGCCGGCCGAACGGAGATGTATCGGGAACGTGTAACGGCTCTTGCCGGCTGGGAAATCAATGTCCCGCTCGGCGATCGTCCGGCCATTCTCCTTCAGGGACAACCTGCCGCTTCCGACCTTGAGGCTCGAGAGAACCACGTCCGCTTCGTACGTTTCACCGAGTTTGATGTTGCGCGGCAATTCGAGTTGCTCGATCCAGACCTCTGACTTGTAGCTGTAAGTGATCGGCATCACATCGACGGCGATTTCTCGGCTCTTGAGTTCATCGAGGATGCCACGGAGGTCGCCAGCGGTTTCGGTTCCGTCACTGATCAACACGATCCGTCCCCGATTTTCGGCCGGTAGCATGGCGGCAGCCAGCGAGAGACTTTGCTCGAGGTTGGTGGCGTCTCGGTCGATGAGCGAGTTGAGCAGGATCCCCTCTTCCAGGGGAGTGGCTTCCGCGGGGGGCAATTCGACCGCCGAGTTGCGACCAAAGACGACCAGGCCGGCCTGGTCTCCCTCGGGCTTTTGCGACATTGTCGAGGCGACGAAACTCAAGGCCTCGTCCTGGGCATTCTCGTCATCGGTTTCGCGGCCGATGGAATCTGAAATGTCGACGGTGTACATCACGGCGACGACATCACTGGTGCGAACGGCTCGGGGTTCGGCCAGCAGCATCACGAACAGGCCGATCAACGCCAGCCGTGTCCAGAGTGCCACGAGACCTCGCGTGCGGCCCAGTCCGCTGCCGCCAGCGGCGTACAGCCACCAGACCCAGGGAGTCAACAGCATCAGTCCAAAGGCCTCGGGCCACACGAAGAGCATGGTGTTGGACCACTCGAGTCCCAGGACGAGAGTGGTGTAGAGGACCACGAACGTGATCAGTGGGATCGTCTGCGACCACCGGAATGGATGGCGGGGACGAGGGAACAGGCGTTCAAGAAAAGTGGTCATCGGGAGCGCTCAGGGATCGACCGCTACCAGGCGGTGGTTGCGAGTGTCGGCGACCCAAATGCGGCGGTTGGAATCGACGGCCAGGCCCCATGGAGTGCCGAACTGGTTGGGGCCGGATCCGGTGGAACCAAACCGCCCGAGCAGTTCTCCTTTGAGACTAAAACGGGAAATCCGTCCTGCACCGTACTCAACCACCCAGAGATCCTTCCCAGGGCCCAGGGCGATATCGTAAGGATAGTGTAACCGGCTGGTTTCGTCTTGCATTCCCAGAACTTTGAGGAAGTGTCCCTGGCCGTCGAAGACCTGGATCCGATCGTTGAATGCGTCGACGATATACAGTTGATCTTCGTGCCAGGCCATGCCGCTGGGACGCTGGAATTCGCCGGGCTGGTCTCCAATGTTCCCGAAGGTCAGCAGGTGTTGCCAGTCCTTGGTGAATTTCTGCACCCGGTTGGCTCCGCCATATTCCGAGACAAACAGGTTGCCCTGGTCATCTTCGACCACCGCCACCGGCCAGTAAAAATCGCCGTCTTTCTGCCCCTCCTGGCCAACCATGCGAACGACAGTGCCGGAGGAGTCAAAAACGACCACCCGGTGATAATGAGTGTCCGCCACGGCGATCTGGCCGTTGGAGAGCACACAGATTCCCTCGGGATTCCCCACGTCGCTTTCCGGCATGTTCCATTGGCGGATCGGGTCTCCATCCTTGTCGAAAACCAAAACACGTCCCGCGTTGTCGAGCAGGTAGAGTGAGTCGTCGGGTGCCGTGGTGACAGCCCGTGGGGCGGGGATGGTGGCGCCGGCTGAGGGAATCGACTTGCGGAGGACCTGCCTGGGAATGAACTGGCCATCTGTCGAATCGGTGCAGCCGCAAACCAGCAGGCTCAGTTGTGACGCGAGAAAGAACACCCGAAGCGACATGAGATGGTCCTGTCCTTCAATGGCTGGCCGAGTCCAGCGACCATCCGCAGATTGTACGCTTTCGGTCACGATCCCGTTGGTTCACCCACCGGCTTAATTCCGGTGTGGTTGTCCGGTGCCGTGATTCTCACGGTTCCGGTGGGAACCGGTTGGGCGGGGCCGGACAAATGGGTCAGGGTTCGTGAATCATCTGTTCCCGGCCGTGTCAGCCGGGTTTCCCGCAGTGGGCCAATTGTTTTGGAGTCGACGACGATCGCCGTCCCATTGGGATCGGCGACCAGTTCGATTTGTTCAGGTCGCAGGCAAATGTCCACATCGCCGTTCCCGACGCCCCAGGCGGACGTTTCGGTTGCCGGAAACCAATTTGCCGGTCCGAGGCTACTGGCCACCTCGCGGGACGGCGGTGACCGGTAGAGACCCGCGACGTCACCATCTGCGACCACACGTCCGTGGGACAGCACCACGACATGGTCGGCATGTCGTAGGACCTGTCGGGGTGAGTGGGTCGAAAAAATCAGCGACGTGTCGCGATTGCGGGCGTCGTTGACGAGGGTGTCCCAGTCGTTGTCCAGACGCAACGGATCGACATGAACGAACGGCTCGTCAGCCACCAGAACGGTGGCACCAGCGGCGAGACCACGGGCGGCCGCCAACCGGGATCTTTCCCCGTTGGACAAGGTGTCCGGTCGCGACGTGGCTTGCTCGGACAGCCCGAAGGCCTGGAGGATCTCTCCGACTGTGGGCTGATGATCGGATTTGGGATGAACGGCCTTCAAGTGTTCCGTGGTAGTGGCCTGGGGCCAGAGTCCCCCGTCGGGAGGTATCCAGAACAAGGGTAGACGGTTGAGATCTCGAGTGAGTTGGCGGACGATTTGGCCGCGGCTGGGGGCTTCGAAGCCGACCAGCAGATTCAGTAGTGAAGTCTTTCCTGCCCCGGAGGCACCAATGATCGCCGTGCAACCGGTTTTGATCTCGAGGTGCTCGACATCCAGTCGTGGGTGTTGGTCTCCGTCAAGTTGGACGGAGTCGAGTGTCCAGAGAGGACCGTGTGATTGGGTCATCGTGGGCTCCTGCCGAACGCGGCTGGCAGAATCCGTCCGACGGCAACCAGGGCCGTGGCCACTGCGAGAGGGACCAGCATCACGATCAGGGTTGTCGTGGAGAGCGCGGCGTTTCGGCCAAAGTGCATCTGTTGGTACATGCGATGGGCAATCGAGAGCCAATGCGGTGGGGCGAGCAGTTCATTGAGTGTCAACTCGAGAAAGCCCCACCAGCAGATCAGCCCGATCATCCAGGCTCCGCGTTGACCGGACTGCTGCCAGGCCAATTTCCAACCGGCAGTTCTCTGGGGTCCGGGAGGGGCCTGTTGCAGGAGACGGGCCACATGACTGGATTCCTGTGTGGGCAACACCGCCAGCAGGACGATGAGCATGGCGGCACGGGGGAGTAGCCAGAGTGTTTGGCCCAGGCAGAGCGTGATGATCGAGTGCCGCGGAACGAGGGGAGTGGCCAACAGCAGTAACCATGTCAGTGTCAGTCCCAGCAACAAGCTGCCCAGCAGTCCCGGCAGTGACAGCAAGAGCAGGGACGTGATCCACCTCTTTCGTAACAGCCACGCGGCCAGCACCGCGGCGGTCGTGGCGACGATGACGGTGGGGACCAGGCTGAGTGTGGCGTGAGTGAGCGTGGGCAGCAGGCCCGGCAATGTTGCCCACACGGAGGACTCACGAGCAAACGCGTCCAACGAGAGGCTGCACAACGGGACGACACTTCCCATCAACAACGCCGCTGCCAGCCAGGCCCAGGCCATTCGGCGCGAGATGCCGGTTTGAGTGGGCTGAGAATTGGGCCGTAAGCCGCCTCGTTCATGGCGGATGGACCAGGCGAGTGCAATTAATGGAGACAGCAGGGCCAGCGAACACAGCATTGGCATCCAGCCGGCACGCCACAGGTCCCACGGGGACTGTTCACCAAGTCGCTGAAGAGCGATGAGTTCAAACAACGCGTTGGACCAGCTTGCTGGCGTCAGTCGGCCGCCAGCGATGACCCGAAACAGCGATGCAATTTCGAATTCGTGGAACACAAGCAAAGCCATCAGGCCGATTGCCGGAACTCGATTCCGGGCCGGGCCGTGCCAGAATTGGCCCAGCCGATGACCGGTAACGACATGGCCCGGCTGTCCTCGTCTGGCGAGTCGTGAGGTCCAACTTGCCATTGGTCCCAGGGGAGGCGGAGGCGCCACGGCCAGCACCAGCGTGCCAACCGGGACGACCTGGATGAGCAGCAGCAGGTCGTAGAAGAACTCGTTGAGCAGCGGGCTGCGGACCAGGTCGAGAGTCACATTGGAGTAACTGTAGCCGACCACGAATCCGGGAGTGAGAAACGGAAGAGCGAGAATCGCCACCAGCCAGCGTCGTGGGCCGGGATCGGAGCACTTGATCGCACGCTCCAAAATCATTGCCAACGGCAAGGCAATCACTGCGACGGCCAGGGCCCGCAGCAAACTCCAACCGCATTCGGCTTCGAGACTCATCGTTTGTACTCGGTTCGCAACCAGGCCAGGCAGGCGGTTCGTGATTCCTCGAGATTTCCGAATTGAGCACCCTGTTCGACCAGGGGCTGCAATTCCTGGACTTCCCTGGGCAGTCGTGTCACGTCCACTTTACCCAATGGAACCTGGCGAGACGCCGAGTGTGCCAGTGCCAACTCGGTTTTGGCGCTGAGCAGAAAATCCACCAGGCGACGGGCAGCAGCCAGGCGAGAGGTTCCTCGGATGATGGCCACGCTGTTGGGCATGCAGATCGTCTGACCGCCTGGCAATCTCACCGGCAGCATGGCTACTGGGTGTTGGTTGTCGCGTCCGACAAAGAAATCGTCGGTGTCGGTCCATCCCAGGTCGCAGGCCCCGCGAGCTACCAGGTTCTTGACTGTCGAGTTGCCGGGAACTTCGATCAAGCCACGTTGCCGGGCGTCACCGTGCCACGCTTTCAGCGTCGCACCCGCATCGGCGTGCCACAACAGGCAGTAATGAGTCAGCGTGGTTCCGAACAAGGGACGCGCGATGGCCATTCGGGACAAATCCGAGCCAGCCGCTGCTGCATCAATGGCCCGGGTGGTTGCCGACATCTTGTCGGTGTTGACGATCCAGACGCGGAATCTTGCAGCGAACCCACACCAGCGACCATCGGGATCCTTGTAAGCGTCGGGGATTCGTGTCCAGCCGTTGCCCTTGTAGCTGGCCAGGATGTCGTGCGACAGCAGGTCGGTCGTGCCCAGAACCTGGTTGTTCCAGAACACGTCACACGTTGGAGACGATTTTTCGCGAATCAGCCGGTTGACCAATCCCAGCGATTTTGTGGCCTCGGTGTCGTGACGGACCTGGACCTGGATGCCCGTTTCTCGAGTGAACCGTTTGAAAATGGGGTCCGAATAGGCCGCATCGTGAGCACAGTAGACCACCAATGGCTGAGAATCGGTGTCTGAAGGGACCGATTCGGTGCAACCACCATTCAGCGGGAGCACCAGCAGAGCCAGCAGGCCGACGGCGACCGTCGGACGCCGGCGTGGCTCGGTCTGGACCGACAGGCTACTTCTTCGGGGCATCATCCGAGGTGGCTGGAGTCGCGGCTTTCGATGAGCGGGACGGAGCGGACTCGTCGAGTGACTGGAAGTACTTTTTGATTCCCTGGATATATCCCTTGGGAATCTCTTCCTTGTCGATCGCTTCACTGACTCCTTGCTTGATCGCCTGCACGCTCTTGCTGTAGGTCTGACGAGCGTCTCCGGTGTCGCTTTGTCCCTTGGTCTTGATCGACAACAGGACCTTGCCGGCGGTCAACGCGGACTTGGAGACCTCGGTTTTGAAATCGGTCTTGGCCGAGTTGTCTTCGGGAACCTCGCCTCCCTTGCCAAAACCACGGTTTCCGGTCCCTTCACCCTCGGTAATCTGGTCACCCATCTGTTGCATCATCTGCTGATAGAACTCGCGGTAGTCGTCCAGTGATTCGGCTCCCTCGATGCCTTCCACGGTCTCGCCATCCTGGTTGGCTTTCTGGGCCATCCGTGCGGTCTCCAGCGCCTTTTCCAACTGCTGGAGATCGCGGGCCGTCTGTGCCAATTCCTGCAGTTCCTGCTTGGTCAGTTCCATGGTCTCGGCGAGATGCTTTTGTGAACTTTTCGCGAGTTCCTTGTCGTCTGACTGCATGGCCTTCATCTGTTGTCGGGCTCGCTTGAGGGCAGCCGCGAGCGGATGCTTTTCGTCGAGTTTTTTGGAGGCGAACGATTGGATGTCGCGAAGCTTCTTCTGCATCTTCTGCATCGCCTCGGCCTGCTTTTTCTTGTCCGCCGGATTGTTCTCGTCGAGGTTCGAGAACTCCTCGAGGTCCTTCTTGATGGATTCGAGTTCTTTTTTGAGATTGTCCGTCGACCCCTCCTGCAACTCCTTGGTCCACTTGTCGATCTTGGGCGATTCGAGTTGACCGAACTTCTGGTCGCTGTCGGCGCGGTTGAGGGTTTGTTTGAGCTTGTGAGCGTCCATCATCTTGTGCAGGTCACCGAGTTGCTTTCGTTGCTGGTCGATGCTCTTGCGGTTGGCCGCGGGCTCGGATGTTTTCATCTTTTTCAACGCCGCGACCAGGTCGTCGATCGCCTGCTTGACCTGGGGAGAATTGTCGGCGTCGTCGGTGGCCAGTTGTTCGGACCGCGTCTTTGTTTTCAGAGCTTCTTTCTGGAGTACCTTGCGTTGTGCTTTGATCTGGTCCGCCTGGGCGACCTTGCCGAAGGGGTCCAGTTGTGGAAGTCCGAGTACAAGTGCGGCCACGATTGCCAGGCCCAGGGCCGGCTTGATCGCACCCTGGGAGAACGGCAAGGGGACGATCCGGAATGGCTGCACACGAGCCGCCTGACTGACGGCGTTGCGGGAAACCAGCGGTTGGTAGTCGCCGGCGGAACCTTCCAGTTGGGTCAGCGTCAGGAACAGGTCCTTGGTGCCATGGTGACGGTCTATGGCCCGGGCCGCGTCCGAGGTGGTGGGGCGGTCGTGCCAGAGGATGGCGGCCAGGGATGAGATCGCAAGGAGCCCGAGGACCAGCATGCTGGACAGGAGTCCCAGTCCGGTCCAGTCGCCAGTTCCTGTGGTGTCCAGCCCCAGTGCGTCGGCGACCGTGTTGACGACCGGATCGGCCGGAAGGTCAAACAGCCCGGTCAGGCGAACAGCCAGAACAACTGCGGCGGCAACAATCGAGGTCCACAGAACCAGCCGCGAGAGGCGGCGTCCGTATCCGGCCCACCTGAGCCGCGAGGCGACCTGGGCCAGAACCTTTTCGGGGCCGTGTGGAGTCGCCATGTCATCTGTCCCAGGAGAGGGCGGGAGGTGCGCGTGTCCGCCTGAGGCCAGTTTAGCGTCGGTCACTTGTTTGGCTCAAGGACCTTTGCTTCCTGGGCTGAGATCAATCGGTCGCCATTGCGATCCAATCTTTTGAAGAGCGCCAGTTTTCCCAGGAATTCGCGGCTCGAGACATCCCCGTCGGCGTTGCGGTCCATTCTCTGGAACCAGGACGGGCCAGCCCGGTTGCCAAGTGGACGCGGTGCGCGAGCGGCTGGCTGGGGATTGGGCATCAGCATCGCCTCCTGGCTGAACAATGCCGCACGTGCGACCTCGAGAGTCAGCACAACGTCGCCGGAAAGATCCGTCCGGGAGATGCGTCCGTCTCGTGTTTTGTCGACCTGTCGCAAACGGGGATAGCCCTCGTGGAATTCCCGTGGAGACAGCCGACGATCCGCATCGGCGTCCAAAAGTTCAAAGAGAGGGCGGCTGCTGTAGGACACGCCGAGCAACAGGCGACTCTGTTGCACGGCCGTTTGATCCTTGATGAATTCGATCAACTCATCGACCACCAGCTTCCCATCACCGTTGCTGTCGACGATCGCGAAGGAGGTGGCCGGGAGCATCAGTTGGGCGAATTCGTCGGGTTCGATGTACTTGTTCTTGTTGACGTCGGCGACGCGGAACCTGAGACGGTAGAACTTGGTGGTCAATAGTCGGTCGGAGCGAGCATTTCTCGCTCGCAGTTGCACGGCCTGACCGCCCCAGGAGCGAGACAGCCGGGGCCGGCCGCGATTGCCGGCGACCGCCAGTTGAGGCCGGCCAGTGCGAGGGTCCGGAAGAGACGCAATGATCGTCTCGTGGGGCGTGGGACGTTGGAGGTAGGACAGCAACTCGCTGCGATCCAGTCGGTCGTCACGGTTGCGGTCGAGGGGCCCGGACTGGTTTGGGGACAGGCCGAGGCGACCGGTCGGAATTGTGGTCGTCGTCAACTCGCGGTCGGGTGAGGTGCGATCCGAGGAGGTGGGCCGACCGTAGCGAGCGATCAAGCGATCGACGAGTTGGTGGTGGTTGGTGTTGGCCAGGGCGACAAACGGCTGTGTTTCGGCCCGGAACGGTTCGTACTGCAGTGGGGCCAACTCGTCGATGCTGAAGGTCTCGTCATCGTTGAGGTCCAGCCGTCGGAGTCGTTTGGCTCCGCTGAAAATCTCGCTGGCAATCAGCAGCCCATCGGAATCCCTGTCAATGCGAGTGAACAATTCGTCCGAACGCATGGCGGACCGGGATGGGGGAGTGATATCGAATGGAGTCCCCAGGGCACCCTGAACCACTCTGCTAAATTCCTCGGGCGAGAGGCTGTCATCGGCGGGCGCCGTGTCAAAGTCTTTCCAGGTCCTGGTCAATGAGCGAAATCGTGCGGCGATTTCCCCCAGACGCTCGACCCGGGTGACTTCTGTTCGACTCAGTTGACCATCACGCGTGCGGTCGAGTGAACGGAAGAGTTGATCGATGTAGCGTTGTCGGAAGGCGGTGATGCCACTGTTGCCGATACGGACCTGGAAACGGATCACGACCGGATGGTTGGGAGCGAAGAAGATGAAGTCAAAACGGTCGAAATGCCCGGTGAGAGTATCACCGGTCGGTGGAGCGGGTTTCTCCTGTCCCCGCGCGGCGGAGACCGTGATGAGACAGGCCACGGCCAGGATGACCGTGACAGCACGGGGGCTATGGTGTTGGATGAACGACGGCATCAACCGACCTCACTAGGACAACACGGGCGACAGAAATGGTCCGGTGTACTGTGGCCGCAGCCCTTGTCCGAATCCTAAGTTCAATGCGGTGGTCCTTCAATGTCTGGTGTCACGCCGGTTGGCGATTGATCCAGCCGGTCAACGCACGAGCGATCAGCAGTCCGAGCACGATGCCGATGAGTCCGCCTGCGGAAATGTCGGCGGTCGAATGAACTCGCAACAGGTGCCGGGACCATCCCACCAGGATTGCCCAGGGCAGAAATGCCCAGGTCACCCAGGTGGGGCGTCCACCCAGCCGGAGGCCGATCAAGGTGAAAGCCGTGGCCAGGGTGAAGCTGGCCAGCGCGTGTCCTGACGGGAAAGCGTATCCGGTGTGCACCAGCCAGTGTTCACGGATGAGCGGATGGAGACTGGGGAGCAAACGGGCAGATGATTCGGTTGTGAACCGGTTTCGCAATTCCTCGGTGCGTTGTTGCTTGTCTCCAACCTGATAGAGATCGGAGGCTGATGGGAGGACTCCTCGCCGAGCCAACTCATGGAAGTTCGGTCGAGGTACGCCGATGGCGGGTTTGAGCAGGTGTTCGTTGCACCTGGCCGACGAGACGAGTGTCGTGCCCAACCCAAACAGCAGCAGCACCGCCACCGTCGAGCGACTGCGAGAAAAGGTGCCGGTGGTGGCGATCCAGCCGACTCCCAGGGCCAGCACGACAGGCACACCCCACCAACCACCACTGGCCGAGACAGCCCAGGCGACCAGTGACAACCACGAATCGAGTTCGATGGCGGGCGATAGAGCGGTGAGGCCCAACACCAGCAGTGAACCGACCAACACGACAGCAAGTCGTGTAGTGGCCGCGGCCGGCAGCGTCATCTGCGGATGGGCTGAATCATCTACCGGAGCCGTCATGTGTTCAGTGTTTCTGCGTTACTCGTCCTTGATCTCGAAAATCGCTTCGACTTCGACAGCCGGTCCGGTGGGCAGGGAGGCGAATCCCAGCGCGCTGCGGGCGTGGTAACCGTCCCCCTCTTTGCCAAAAATCTCGTGCAACAGGTCCGAGGCTCCATTGATGACCAGGTGCTGTTCAATGAAATCCTGCGTCGAGTTCACGCAACCGAGCAGCTTGATCACTCGGAGTCCATCGAGCGTTCCCACCTCGCGATGAACGCTCTGAAGCACCTTGACCGCGCAGTCACGGGCGGCGTCGTAACCCTGTTCAACCGAGAGGTCACTTCCGAGTTTGCCCTTCATGTCGCTGGTGTGACCGGAACTGAACAACAGGTTGCCCGATCGGGCACAGAGGTTGAGGTAACCGGGTTCCTGGTCGGGGAAGGTGAGTCCCAGTTCAAGTGCTTTTTGTTCGGCTCCCATCGGTGATGCTCCCGGGTGTCTGGCGATTGGTCAGGTTTCAGCAACGGGGCCATGTGCCCGCAGCAGGCTACAGCATGGCGGATCGGAGGTTTGGTTACAAACCTCCATCCCGGGTGTCAGTCGCCTCCCCACGTGGTCCGACCGCCAGTCAGGATCAAGACCGAGGTCTCTGACGGCCGATGGGAGAAAAGAGACGCCCGTCGTGACCCAGGGGCCAACATCATGCTGCGATCAATTTTTCTCTCTGCTGGTGTCTTTGTCGTACTGGTCGGAGCCAGCCTGTTCCAGGTTGACCGGGTGGTACTCAATGGCGAGGGGGAGATCCAGGAGGATCTATTTGGATTGATCACGGCCGACGAGTCCGGGCGACACGTGATTCAGCCCCCCGACTGGGCACCATTTAGCCTTGTGGCCATCGGCGGGGTGACCTGTCTGTATGCCTTTGCCGTTCCAACCCGCCGTCGTGAGGGCTAGTTGTTGTCGGCCAGCAGGAGCACCGACCACAGGCTCGGGTCGCGGTCGTAAGGGAATTCGTCGGACGTGGCCAGCAACTGGTCTCCCAGTTCTTTGTCACGGACGTGATAGGTGAAACCGACGGCATCGATCGTGTCGGTGTCCCAGCCGTGGAGCGCGTCGGAGCCAATCCAGGCTTGCAGTCGGTAACCGTCGGAGAGCAGCCGTGATTCGATTCTCATCGCCTCTTCCGGTGGTGGTGGCGATTCTTCTCGAGCCCGTGCGATGGGACGACTGATGATGACCGGGCGGTCCTGCTTGGGGCCGCCTCCGGACGGCAACAGTGTCACCGCGTGGCAGAATCGAGAAGCCCTGTGAATCGTCTGAGTGTTCCGCGTGTCGATCCAGAGAGTCAGGCCGTCGGAAATGTCGGGGGTGGTTTCCTGGCAACGGACCGGACGGTGTTTTCCGCTCACATCCAGTTGCACACCCATGCCCGTGTCGTGCCACCCCAGTCGCAGCGTGGCAAAGGGCGCCGTCGACTCGGTGCTGGATGTGTCCGAAAGCGAGTCGAGAGTGGGCAGCGGGGTGATGTGATCCAGGTCGGGAAGCGAGGAGTCCCGGTCGGGCCCCCGGTCGAGACGTTCCATGCTCAACTGGTAACGGAACAGGAATCCACCGGGAAGAACTCGGGCCATGATCGTGTGACGATTGCGAGGTTCAGGTTCTACGCCGCGATGACATGAGTCGTGTCGCTTGAACGTGTATGGTACGCGGCAGTCTTGATCCTCGACAGGCCTCCAGCAGATGTCCACCCGGTCACACCAAACGCCCGGTTCTTCGGTTTCCCCGGCGAACGGGATGATCCGGGTCCGGGGTGCGCGGGTGCACAATTTGCGTGGCCTCGACGTCGATATCCCCCGCGATCAATTGGTTGCGATCACCGGAGTCAGTGGCAGTGGCAAGAGCACGCTGGCACTGGAGGTGATTTTTGCCGAGGGCCAGAGGAGGTTTCTGCAAGGCCTGACTCCGGGACAACGCAGTCGACTGGACCGCTGGGAACGATCGGAGGTGGACCTGGTCGAAGGGCTGCCCGCCGCGGTTTGTATCGATCAGCGATCCGGGTCGACGGCGGCTCGGAGCACATTGGCAACAATGACCGAGATCCACAGTCATCTGAGACTGTTGTTTGCTCGAGCCGGCGAAGTTCACTGCACCGGTTGTGGACGCCGGCTGGAATCTCGCAGCCCGCAGGCCATCGTTGATGTCCTACTGGGATTGGGTGA
Source organism: uncultured Planctomycetaceae bacterium (assembly GCA_964646205.1). Taxonomy (GTDB): domain Bacteria; phylum Planctomycetota; class Planctomycetia; order Planctomycetales; family Planctomycetaceae; genus UBA8437. Next base: position 98,566 of record CAZYAZ010000004.1, read on the forward strand.
AAAGCGTCGCGTGATGTTGCTGGCACCGGTTGTTTCGCGGCGGCGAGGCCGGCAACTGGAGGTGTTCGAGCAGTTGTCCACCGAAGGCTTTGTGCGGGCCAGGGTCGACGGGGAACTGGTGGAACTCTCGCCGCCACCAGAACTGGATTCTCACCGCGACCATTCGGTCGACGCCGTGATTGACCGGGTGGTCATTCGAGACGGTCTGGGGCCTCGGTTGCAGGACTCGGTGGAATTGGCGCTGAGAGTTGGCTCGGGGCGATTGATTGTGAGTTGCGAGACGCAGAATGGCGGGTGGGATGACACGCTGTATTCCAGTCGCCTGGCCTGTGGTGATTGCGAGTGGAGTGCTCCACCGATTGAACCACGGACCTTGAGTTTCAACAGCCCCGAGGGAGCCTGTGAAACCTGCCGCGGCCTGGGCCGCGTCGGCGAACCGGGCGAGGAGAGCGAATGTTCCGATTGCAACGGCACGCGACTGCGGCGATTGGCACAGCAGGTCACCATCCAGGATGACTCGATCGTGGATATTTGCCGGTTGAGTGTTCGGGAGGCGCACACCCGGCTGTCCGGGTGGCTCGAGTCGATCGACGATGATGGCACTCCGGAATCCGCTGTCACCCGTAAGGTGCTTCCACATCTTGTCTCGCGACTGGGGTTTCTTGAACGCGTGGGCCTCGACTATCTCACGCTTGATCGCTCCACCCGCACGCTGTCCGGCGGAGAATTCCAACGGTCCCGCCTTGCCGGGGCGCTGGGCTCAGGATTGATTGGTGTCGGTTATGTGCTGGATGAACCGACCATCGGCCTGCATGCCGCCGATACCCAGAGGCTGGTGTCCTGCCTCGAGGATCTCAGAGACCAGGGCAACAGCGTGTTGCTTGTCGAGCACGATCTCGCGGTTTTGCGTCAGGCGGACTGGATTGTCGACCTGGGGCCCGGAGGTGGTCGCCGTGGCGGTCGGCTGGTGGTCTCGGGGCCTCCAGAAGAAGTGATGGCCTGTTCCGAGTCGGTCACCGGTGCTCACCTGGCCGGTCGCTCGGCCCAACGCTCACGGCGACGGCGGGAGGTCAACCCGGGCAATGCGCTGGTTCTCCGCGGAGCGAATCTCCACAACCTCAAGGATCTTGAAGTGACGGTTCCGTTGGGAGTGTTGTGCGCGGTGACCGGAGTCAGTGGCTCGGGGAAAACGTCGCTGGTCAGTGGCACGTTGGTTCCATTGCTCTCGGCCAAGTTGTCGCGACGGAAGTTTGAGGATGCCGGGACTCCAGCGGCCGAACTGGTATGGCCGGAAGACGAAGAGCTTGAACGGGTCGTGTTGGTGGACCAGTCATCACTGGGGCGGTCACCGAGATCGACCCCGGCCACCTACACCAAGATCTGGGACGAGATACGAAAAGTGTTCGCGAAGACGCGAATGGCACGGGCCAAGGGGTTTGATGCACGGCGGTTCAGCTTCAACACCGATCCCGGACGTTGTGACGAGTGCAGTGGACGAGGCCACGTGACTGTGGAAATGCAGTTCCTGCCGGATCTCGTGGTTCCGTGTCGGGTGTGCGAGGGACGGCGATTTGATGCCGAGACACTTCGGGTGAAATATCGGGGCAAGAGTGTTGCCGAGGTCCTGGAGATGTCGGCTGGCGATGCGGTCGAGTTTTTCGAAAATTTTCCCCGGGTCGTGTCGCTGTTGCAGACTTTGGTCGATACCGGCCTGGGCTACATGGTCATCGGCCAGCCCACCGCGACACTGTCAGGAGGAGAAGCCCAACGCGTCCGCCTCTCGACCGAACTGGGGCGCCGTCGCCGAGGGTCAAGCCTGTTTGTCCTCGATGAGCCGACAACCGGGCTCCATGCCGACGACGTGTCCCGATTGATTGATGTCTTCGATCGGCTGGTTGACGCCGGAAACTCGGTCGTGGTGATCGAACATCACCCCGAGTTGATCGGTGCAGCCGACTGGGTGATCGACCTGGGCCCTGGAGGAGGGGCCGGAGGCGGTCGAGTGGTTGCGACCGGTACGCCGCACCAACTCGTCCGCCAGGCGGACTCAGCCACCGGCCAGATGCTTCGGGAGGTCCTGGAACCCCCGGGATGAGATGATGTGTGCAGCCCGCTTATTTTTTTGCGGTCTCGGCCTCTGCATCAGACTCGGTGTCGGACTCTTCCTCCCAGGTCATCACCTGTTCCTCGAAGTCCGTCACGAGGCTCTTCTCCTCATCCGCCTCGTCGTCGACAATGTCGTATCCACCTTCGACCAACAGCGTGGCGTGGTCGGAATCTCTGTCGACCTTGCCGTCATCCGGCACGGCTCTCCACCACTGCAGGTGCGGCCAGTCGCGACGGACTGTTTTCATACAGGTCATCATGGCACGACCCTTTGACCCCGCGCTGAACCCGGCGCGTCGGGCGACCGTCGTGTACTTTCCGATCATTGAAGCTCGCTTGAGCTCCCAGAGGACCTCGGCCACTCCCTGGGCTCGTGTCGATGTCATCAGTTCTCTCCTGGTCCGGCGAGACGTGTTTCAGCGGGATTTGAATCCGTAAATCGGCCTGCTAGGGTCGATTGTACTGGTCACGGAGTCAGTCCTCAACGCATCATTGTCCCAGACAGCCATAGCATCATGACGGAATGGTACGACGACGACGGTGTGAGATTTGCCTTTCCCGAATCCTGGGAGTTGACTCGCGAGGACGAAGAGCCGGGCGTGGTGATGTTGAGCGTTTCCGGTGATGGCACCTCGTTTTGGACCCTGGCGCTTTATACGGGTGTGACCGCGGCTAGCCAATTGATCGAAACGGCTGTTGATGCGTACCGTGAAGAATACGAAGAAGTCGACGTCTACCCGGTCGAAGGATCGTTGTGTGGCTTTCCGTGTGAGGGCTGCGATGTCGAATTTGTCTGCCTCGAGTTGATCAACACTGCCTCGTTGAGAGCGTTTGAAACTCCCGGATTTGCGGCCGTCGTGCTTTACCAGGGTACCGACCATGAACTCCGTGAGACGCGTTCGGTTCTTGAGGCGATCACCAGCAGCCTGTCGTTGACGTTACCGGGGTTTTCCGAACCGGTCCGCTGACGCACCGGGACAGGCGGGTGTTGGCTGGCTGAAGAAAAACGTTCGTGACCGACCCGTCTGCCGGTATACTCACCGCTGGGTCGCCCGGCGAGATTCGTCTCTCGAGGAACGACTTTCCTGTAGTAGGAGGGGGGGGCGGATGGATGAGACGCTCGATGTCGACCGGCTCTACAAGGAAGGCAAGCAATGCTTGCGCGAAAATCGCCTGGAGGATGCGATCCGTTTGTTCGGCGAAATCCTGGCAATTGACGAAGAGCACGCTGACGCGAACGAGGGGATGGCGGCAGCCTGTTTTCATGCCAAGGATTACCCGAAGGCGGTCGAGTACTTTCGGCGACTGGCGGATCTGAGGCCCCTGGATGCCCGGCCGTTGATCAACCTCGGGGCCGTTTACAATCGCCAAAAAGAATTCGACAAAGCCGTGGAGACGCTCCGGAAGAGCGTGCAGAAGGATTCTCGGTCCAGCGAAGCGTTCTACAACCTCGGGATTGCCTACCGGAACCTCGATCAACTCAGCATGGCCACCACGGCCTATTGTGAGGCATTGCGGTTGAATCCTGATATGCCGGAGGCTCACGTCAACCTGGCCAATGTCTATGTCGAGATGTCCAACCACCGTAAGGCCATCCATCACTACCAGGATGCCCTGAAACTCAACCCGGGCATGCAACGAGCCGAAGCGGGTTTGCAGCGAGCCGAAGAAGTCATTCGAGTGAACAAGGAAGGCATCAACCCGTTCGGCCGCCTTGTCGATTCTGGTGACTACACTCGTGGTGCCGTGGCCACCGGCGCCGGACGCGTGCTTTCGAGTGTCGAGCGCGTGAAGGATCGTTCGACGGTTCGGGACCTTGCTGCTGAAATTCATGAGAGTGCCGAGGAGGTGACCGCTCAAATGCGTGACGAGGCGATCGGGATGATCCTGGAACTTGGGAGATCGATTGCTGCAGGAGCCGATTTGGCCAGTAATGTCGTGCAGAATCAGGAGCAGTTTGAATCGGCGATCGGCCGCACCCGTTTGCTGCGAAAACGTCTCCACGTGGGTGTGCAGGCGTTGATCGAGCACGAGGAGTCGATGAGTGGTTCAGTCCCGCCGTCGTGATTGGCAGCGGGCGTCATTTTCTTGAATTTGCCAATGCCGTGCTCACACGAATCTGACCGCTCGGCATGATCTGGACAGCGATTGCCCCGGATTCTCGGGTGCAGAGGATCGGCGTGCCTGCCCGGTAGGCTTGCTGTAGCTGTTTTCGGGTCGTCGTCCGTCCGCCGCTGACGAGCACCCACTCCGGCCGAGTCCATTCGACCCAGCCTTGCCGGTTAGCGGTCGGGCTGCCGTGATGGGGTGCCAGCAGGATGTCGATGGGGGGGGCCGGACGGTCGAGCAATTGCCGTTGGCCGACGTCCTCGATGTCCCCCGTCAACAGGATCCGTCGACCGCGGTAGCCAATCTCCAATACCACGCTACAGGAATTGTCGGTTGGGCCTGCGAAGCCCGCAGGTGGGTGCCGGACGACGATCGAGACGTTCGGGTCCAGCAGCAAACGGTCTCCAGTGATCACCAGTTCGAGCGAGGCTCCCATCCGTGTCTTGTCAGTGCACAGTTCAAGTGCCTCGCGTTGGCCGGAGGCCAGAAATGTAGGTGAGATCAACAGGGAACCAACCGGCATTAATCCCAGCAGGTCGGCGGCGGCCGAAAAGTGGTCCCGATCGGCATGTGACAGCAGCACGGCGTCCAGCCGTCGCTGTCGTCGTTGCCAGGCTGCGGTACGAATTGTCCTGGACAACCTGCCGGGATCTCCGAGTGTCCCGGCGTCGAAAAGTAGTGTTCGCCCGTTGGGACATTCCAGCAGAATTGCTCCTCCATGGCCGGCGTCCAGGACGGACAGGTGCAGCGTGCGGTCGCCTGGAGGTTTGAGAGCGGTGAGAAGACCAATCACCAACGCCAGTGCCAGGCCGACCAACCACAGGGACTTCAGTCGTCGATGCTGACTGGTGACTGCCAGTGTCAGCAGGCCATAGAACAGCAGTAGCCAGGACGTTGACGGGGCCGGCGTCTCGACAAATGCCAGGGGGCTCGCAGCGGAATGCCGGGCGATTTCCAGAACGAGTCCCAGTATCCCGTCGAGCGGGCCACCGGCCAGAACGCCGAGTCCTGGAAACCAACCGCCGAACCCCAGCACGAGAACACCCAACCAGAGTGCGAGGCTGACCAGTGGAATCATCAATACATTGACCAGCAGGCCGACGGGGGCGACCAATCCGAACCAACTGGCCACCAGTGGAGCGGTCACACACCAGATCGCCAGCCCCACCAGCCACGCCTGGAGTGTCCGTCGAACAATTGTCTTGACCGTGCTGCTTGCCTCCGAAAGTGGGACCAGCTTGATGACACGGGGAGCCGACCAGGCCAGGGCGGCGACGGCCAGGAATGACAGTTGGGCGCCCGGGCTCTGCAGATCGCCGGGGCGAATCCCCAGGAGGATCAGTGCACTCAAGGCCAGCGAATTGGCCGTTGCCGCACGGCGGCGACGTGGATGGCCCAGGGCATGGATCGTTACCAGGACAGCCGCCCGCAGGACCGATGGCCGCAATTCGGCCACCAATGCGTAACTGCAGACCGAGATCACGACCATCGCCGACGTCACAGCGGGTCCGCAACGCAACAGGCGTGCCAGAGTCCAGACGAGACCGGCCAACAGACCGACGTGCAGGCCGGAGATCGCCAGCAGGTGCATTGTGCCGCTGCGGATGAACATGTTCCGGTGTTCATCATCCAACTCGTCACGGAGTCCCAGAAGCAGTGCCGCCGCCACCGGAGCAGTGCGAGGTGAGAGGTGCCGCACGAGGATCCTGTTTCCGGCCTCCCGGAGTGCTGCCAGCCAACGACGGAACCGGTCGACGGAGTGTCTCGAAAAACCGGTCCGTCGAACTCCGCCGACTGTCCGGACGACCAATATGCCACAGACGCCTTGCCGAACCAGGAAACACCGCATGTCAAAGCCACCGGGATTCCTGGCCGTGGAGGGACGCTCGAGCCAACCAGTCAATGACACGCGATCACCAACGTCTAGCCCACGTATCCGGTCGTTGACAATGACCTGCAGCCGGCCGGTCGCTGGTTCGGAGTGGAATCGGTGACGGATGGTCTCGATTCGCAGTTGCCACCGGGTTGTTGGCCGCTGATGAACGGCGGCACCGTGGGGAGGCGGACGGGTCCTGGGGACGGTCACGATGACACCGTTCAACTGCGACAGTTGTCGAGTGGAAGTGACCCGGCGGGCGATGGAGCCGGGAGGTCCGAGTGATCGGCTGACGTGATGACGTAGGCCACCGCCGCATGCGATCACCAGCAATAGGCACCCGGTCGCAACTTGCGGGTGGTGGCGATACCTCCACCACACCACACCCAGGATTATGGAGATGCCCAGGTACACCGTGGCAGGTGCGGGGAGACAGGAGTTGCAGGTGATGCCGGCAGCAAACGCCGTGGCAACAGCCAGCAATGGGCTACGGGGAGTCTTGAGTTCGGGTGTCACGGTCGTCTCCGACGACGCGACCTGCGTGCCTCCCCCTCTCGCCGAAGAACGAGCCTACCAGTGTTCGGTGTCCAGGCAAGACCCGATCCGTCCGGCACCGGTGTTTTTCGTTATGCGATGATCGCGTCGATCGGACGGCCGTAGTCGATTTCCAGTCGCTTGCGGCCGGGGATCTCCAGCCGCTTGGCGTCCAGGCCCAACTGCTGCATCACCGTCGCGTGCACATCGGTGATGTAGTGCCGGTGCTCGGTGGCATGGAATCCCAGTTCATCGGTTGCGCCGTGGGCGACTCCGCCTTTCAGGCCGCCGCCGGCCATCCAGATGCTGAACCCGTAGGGGTGGTGGTCCCGGCCATTTGAGTTTTGTGCACCGGGTGTGCGACCGAACTCGGTGCCCCACACCACCAGCGTCTCGTCCAGCATCCCGCGGGTCTTCAGGTCGCGGATCAAGGCGGCGATCGGCTGGTCTGTTTCTTGGCACAGCCTGGCGTGCCCTGTCATCAGGTTACTGTGTCCGTCCCAACGTCCGGCACCGCCATTTGAGCCGTGGAAGATCTGCACGAAACGCACTCCGCGCTCCACCATCCGGCGGGCTGCCAGGCATTGTTGGCCGAAAGTGCGAGTGACGCCATTGTCCAGGCCGTACCCGGCCTGCGTGGTCTTGGTTTCACTGTCGAATTTCATGACTTCCGGGACGGCCATCTGCATTCGGTAGGCCAGTTGGTACGCCTTGATCCTGGCCCTGAGGGCTGCGTCTTCAGGAAACTCCGCTGCCGTCAATCGATTCAGGCGATTCAACAACTCGAACTGCCTTCGCTGTTCCTCGCGGTAGAGCGCTCCACCGGGTGTGGCGAATGGCAATGGTCGTGACGGGTTGACGTCCAGTTGTACGCCGTTGTGTTCGGGGCCAAGGTAGTTGGCGCCGTGGGCTCCCTGGCCACCGCAACAGTCGGCGATGGGGGTTCCCATCACGACGAACTGTGGCAGGTCGTCGTTGAGTGATCCCAGCCCATAGTGAATCCACGAGCCCACGGTCGGGAAGAACCCATCCAGCGAATGGCGGCCGGTGTGGAACTGCAACTGGGCCCCGTGGTTGTTGTCGGTGGTCCACATCGAGCGAACCACCGCCAGGTCATCGATGCACTCACCCAGGTGCGGCCACCAGTCGGAGATCGCGATACCGCTTTCCCCCCGTTTTCGGAACCCCACCTGCAACGGATAGACCTTGGGCCAGATGTGTCCATTGGCGTCGTCGGGAACCACGATTCGAACGTTCTCGTCGACGAAGGGGTTCTTGAGGGCTTCGGAGAACGGCGTCTTGTCGATGGAGATGCCCGCGTACTTGTTCAGGGCCGGTTTGGGGTCAAAGGTCTCCATGTGGCTGGCGCCGCCGACCATGAACAACCAGATCACGCTCTTGGCACGTGGTGCGATGTGGGCCAGCCCGTCGGGGATGGATGTCGGAACCGCAGCGCGGGTGACCCCGTCATCGGCAAGCATCGAAGCCAGTGCAACACCGCCCAGGCCTTGGCCCGTATCGAGCATGAAGGAGCGACGACTGGTTTGTTGGGAATGGCTCATGACTTCACCGGATCGTCAGGAATTCGTTGTGGTTCAACAACACCAAAACCAGGTTCTCGCGGGCTCGCAGGTGAGGCTGAGAGGCCGGTGGGACTGAAATCGTTTGGCCTTTTCCGAAGGGGACCAATTTTCCGGGTTGTCCGAGCAACAGTGTCTGGCCGGTGAGAAATTCCAGGCAAGTGGCCTGCTCGGGCCCGCTTGGATTTCTGCCCAGGATTCGCAAGAAGATTGTCTTGAGGAACCGACGATTGTTGTCCGCCGTGTTCTCCAGGCCGATTTGTCGGTCCACCTGGTGTGACAGGCGACGAGATTGTTCGATAGCCAGCCGGCTGTTGATCAAGGCCAGGGCCTGCTGGGGAACCACGGTTTCGGCTCGCCGATAACACTCGTTTGTACTGGCCGAGTCAAAGAGGTCGAGGAAGACCATCATTTTCTCGGGCGCGTGCCGGTAATAGATACTGCGGCGGGCGGTTGTGAGTCCGGCGGCTGCGTCCAGTTCAGGTCCACCCATGCGCGCATCAAGATTTCCACAGACCCACAGCACGCCATCGCGAACCAACTCGGATTCCAGCCGCCGCGAGTTCATTCGCCAGAGAAAACGATTGTCGGGGTCGCGGTCGCGAGTCTGGGCCTGGGCCGGCGTCGGACTGGACGACATCTGGTAGGCGGATGAGGTGAGCATGAGCCGGTGCAGGTGCTTCAGGTTCCAGTTGCTTTTGATCAATTCAACGGCCAGCCAATCCAGCAATGCCGGGTGGGTGGGGGGCTGGCCGTTGTTTCCGAAATCGAAAACCGATGCGACCAACGGGCTGCCAAAGTGTCGCAACCAGATGTGGTTGACACAGACCCGGGCGGCCAGGGGGTTGCGGCGATCGGTGATCCACCTGGCCAATGCCAGTCGGCGGCCGGTGCTGGTGGCCGGATAGGTCTTGGTCAACGGTGGATAACTGGGGTCTTCGTTTTTGTCGGCGACCGCCTGTTGGGCCTGCTTCAAGGTTTTGTCCAGGTCCCCCCGTTTTTTCTGGGCGGCGGCAGTTGCCTTCTTGTCCTTGGCACGCTTGGCCCGATACGACGCAGCAGCATTCGCCGCGACGGCGGCTTCGGCTTGCCGAAGCAGAGTCAGGCGATGCAACCGGGCCGCTTTGAGTGAATTCTTCGAGACCTGTTTTGAGGACGGGAGGACCAACCGATCCTTGTCGGCGGAAATCCGTGCCTGCAGGCTGGCCAACGCGGCGCGGGCCGATTCGTGCTGCTTCCGGGCGGCGACCTGGTTGAGTTGGGTTTGCCGACGGTCGGGGCGGACCGTTTCCGGGGAAATGGTTTGAGCCAGCACGAATTTTGGGTTCAGAGACCCGGCACGGATCGAATCGAACTCGGCCACCGCGTCATAGGTCCAGATTGACAGGGTGCCAGCCCGTCGAGTTGGCATGCGAAATGCCAGTTGTCTTTTGCCGTCGACCCATACATTGAGCCACTCTCCACGGACGTCCAGTCGCAGTTGGTAGTCCCTGCCTCTCTGGATATCCAGCGGGCGTTGCCCGCCGGTGGGATAGGTGGCGATGCCGTTGGCGACCTGTGTGTACTGGAGTTTTGCTCCCTTGGGATAGGCGCTCAGATAGACGCCTTTCAGGTTGTTGGCGTCGGTTCCGTCGAATCCGATGCCAACCGAGTGGTAGGTGATTCCACCGACAATCCGCAATTTCAGAGTGACTGAGAAATCGAGAGGATGGGGACGGGTTGCCGAACACATCTGCCGGGCATTGGCGACCTGGGATTGGATCAACCGGGACTTGTTCCAACTCCAATTGCCGGTGGTTGTTTTCCAGAGGCGTGGATCTCGCCTGGAGAAATCGTCGTCGAGAAAGGGGACTCCGCCGATCGGTGGGATGCTGGTGACGGGCGATGATTTGGTGGAATTGCTGTTGGATTGGACAGACCTGTTCGCCGCGTCCAATTCTCGTTGCCGTCGCTCGACCGTCTTTTGCGCGGTCGCGAGTAGTGTCTGACGGACGGAAGGGCGTGCACCGGGGTAGTAAGTGGTCGCGGCCAATTGGACCGGAGTCACACGAAAGGGGCGATGTGCCGGCAGGAAGTCGGGGATCGAGGCCACCAGGGGGTTTGTCTTGTCAGGACGCTTGTCGTTACCACGCTGGTACAGGAACGTCGGCGTGTCTGGCTTGGCGTCGTAGGCCAGAGAGATGCCGTGGTTGTCGACATCCAGTCGACCGTCGATCGGATCGACACGAATCTGGTGCGGTTCAAAGATCGCCCGGAATTGGTAGTAGTCCTTCTGAGCGATCGGATCGTACATGTGGTCGTGGCACCGGGCGCAATTGATCGTGAGTCCCAGGAAGGCTTTGCCCGTGTGTTCGATCGTCGAGTCAAGCCAGGTGTTGCGATTGAAGAGGTAGTAGTTGCGGGCCAAAAAACCCGTCGCCCGAAGCGATTCAGGCGTCGCATCGGGCAACTCGTCGGCCGCGAGCATTTGCCGGACCATGACATCGTAGGGACTGTTTGCGTTGAGCGATTCCACGATCCAGTCCCGCCAGCGCCAGATGTGACGACTGCTGTTGCGGAGTTGCTTCTGGTACCCGTACCAGTCGCTGTAACGCCAGACGTCCATCCAGTGTCGTCCCCAGCGTTCGCCGTAGCGGGGGTTCTGTAGTAGCCGGTCGATGGTGCGGCTCCAGCGGTCCGGTCTGGAGTCGTCCAGAAAGGCGGTGATTTCATCGGGGGTTGGTGGCAGGCCGGTCAGGTCGAGGGTTGCCCGACGCAGCAGGACGGTCGCCGAAGCCGTTTCGGCGTGTTTCAGACCGTGCCGTCGGTACTGTTCGGTCAGAAAAGCATCGACCGGATTTCGGCCACGTGTTCGCCCCGCCCGGGCCGGGATTGGTGGGCGTTGCGGAGTCCGGAAGGCCCAGTGATTGGACGGATCCTCTTCTGGTGTCTCGTTGTCCGGGTGATCGGCGCCGGCTTTGATCCATTCGGAGAGCAGTTTGATTTCGCCAGCCGAGAGTGGAGCACCCTCGGGAGGCATTCTCGAGTCCACGTCCTTGTCAGTCACGCGTTGCAGCAATCGACTCGTGGCGGGTTGTCCGGCCACGATCACCGGGCCCTCCTTGGAACCCTTGAGGGCCGCGGCGGCCGTGTCGAGCCTCAACCCGGCCGCCTGTTTCCGCACCCCATGGCAACGGAAACAGTGAACTCGCAGGATTGTTTTGATCTGGGTGTAGCGGTCCGGTTCGGCAGCCGCCACCGGCGAGAGCGTTGCTGTTGAAACGAGGACGAGAAGTAGGCGAGTAGCCATTTTGGACCAGTTGGAGCCCGGATTGGTCAGCCTGCAGTCTACCAACCATCCGTGGGTGACCGATATGCTTGCAGGCTGTGAGGTGGTGGTCGGGTATGGAACTCCCGTGACCGGCGTCACCTGGAACCGGACCGTAGCCGAGAGGGGTGCGATGTCGACCAGTTTTTCCGAATCCGAGACCGCAATCCGTTTCCTGGACAAACAACTGGATGCTATCCGCAGTGTACTGGATGAATTCCCCGTTGATGCGATCTGGAGTCGTCCCTCCACGGGAGTCGTGTCACTGGGCAACCTGGTCTGCCACGTCGCCGGTTCCATGAGAGACTGGTTTGAAAATGGCCTGGCAGCGGGCGATTGGGTGCGAGACCGTCAACTGGAATTTGATCGCGACGCTGGGCCTGACCGGGCCGGATTGCACGCGATGCTCGACGAGACTCGCACTCTTTGTACGGTTTTCCTGGCCGAGGTCTGTGAGACGAACTGGGAGGACGATCGGCAGTTTCGAGGTCGTACGTTGCCGGTTCGTGAGGTGCTGTGGCATCAGGTTGAGCACGTCGCCTATCACGCCGGACAGGCGGCGTTGTTGCGCCGATTGACCGGCGGATTGCCGGCTCGACCGTAGCCCTGTCGATAGTGGTGCGGGTAGAATTGCTGCGTCGTATTTTGTGAACGAAGGAGTTGGCCATGCGTGGTGCGATTTTGCTGGGTGTGCTCTTGGTGACCTCACCGGTGTGGGCTGACGCGTGGTCCGGTTTCGGTGGCACACCGGCTCGCGATCATCGCACCAACGAGTCGTTGGCGACGAGCCTGCACCTGGCCTGGTCTCGCCAGGCTCGTCATGCTCCCCGTCCGGCGTGGCCGCGTGATGATCGGATGTCATTCGATCGAGCCAGTCGGGTGGCCGTGGTCGACGGTCGGGTGTTCTATGGCAGTTCCGTCGACGGTCGCCTCCGTTGCCTGGATGCTGAAACCGGCCAGACCCGTTGGACGTTTGCCACTGGCGGGCCGGTCCGATTTGCTCCGGCCATCTGGCGTGATCGACTGTTTGTGACCAGCGACGACGGTTACCTGTATTGCTTGTCGACCACCGACGGACACTTGATCAAGCGGTGGCGAGGCGGCCCGACCGATCAGAGAGTGATGGGCAACGGCCATGTGATCTCTCGCTGGCCAGCCCGGGGAGGTGTGGTCATTGCCGATGGCATTGTTTACTGGGCGGCCGGGATCTGGCAGTCGGAAGGCATCTTCATCCGGGCACAGCGGGCCGACACCGGCAAACTGGTCTGGCTCAACGACAAGTCTGGTGGCATCGAGATGGCTCAGCCGCACGGCGGAGCGACGGCCAAGAGCGGTGTGACGGCCCAGGGCCACCTGGTGGTCATCGGCAACAGGTTGCTGGTTCCGACCGGCCGCGCCGTGCCGGCGGTTTTTGACCGCGGCACCGGGAAGTTCCTGTATTACCGGCTTCAGCAGAACACTCACCGCGGTGCCACCGCCACGATGGGGCACGGGGAAGTCTTCATCAATGGCGGACTGGCCTATGACCTGGGGGCCGGCGGCCTGTTGAAAGGGCTGGGGGCCGGCAGCGTTGCATCGGCGGGCAAGACACTCTGGCGTGGCAACGGGACGACCCTGGAGAACTGGCAACTGACCCAGCGAACCGGAAAGGACCGCAAGGGAAAGCCGGTGACGATTCGTGAATTGAAACAACTGGCGTCGGTTGCCAATGTTCCCGGGGGACAGGGGCTCCTGGTTGCTGGCGACACGATCGTTTCAGCGGGCGAGGACCAGGTTGTCGTGGTCGATGCGACCGCGGGCCGGGTGGCCTGGAAACACGCTGTCGAGGGGGTCCCTCGGGACCTGGCCGTTTCCGATGGCCGGTTGTTCGTGGCTACCGACAGTGGTCGGCTGTACTGCTTTGGTGATTCGGCCGTCACCCGCCCGGTCCACTACACACCCTCCCGTGCCGGTGACGTCCGTGATGACAAGCAGATATCCACGGCTGCGGACCGGATTCTCAAGACCTCCGGCGTGACCAGTGGTTACTGCGTCGACCTGGGATGCGGTGACGGACAACTGGCCAGCAGGTTGGCCAGGCACAGCGACCTGTTCATCTTTGCCATCGATCCCGATCCGGCCCAGGTCGCATCGGCTCGCCGTCGCCTGGCTGCCCAGGGTCTGTTGGGACACCGCGTGACCGTCCACCAGGGACAGCTGGAATCGACACAGTTTCCCAAGTACATCGCCAATCTTGTGGTGTCACAGCGAGTTCTTCTGCGGCAGGCGGACACCACGAAGATTGCGGTGGAGGCGGGGCGGTTGCAGCGACCCTGGGGTGGTGTCCTGGCTGTCGGGCCGGTGGATGACCTGACGTTTGACACTCGCGAAGGGCTGGCAGATGCCGGGACCTGGAACCACCAGTACTCGACGCCTGCCAACACCCTGTGCTCGACGGATCCCATCAAGGGGCCGTTGCGAGTCCTGTGGTTTCACGATGTGAATCTGGAACTGCCCAGTCGACACGGTCGGGCCCCGTCGCCCCTGTTCCACCGTGGCCGGTTGTTCGTCGAGGGGATGGACGCCCTCCGCGGCGTGGATGCCTACAACGGCCGCACGTTGTGGGAGTTCGCCCTTCCCGGCGTGTTGCACGCTTACAACGCTGACCACATCGTTGGCGTTTCGGGGACGGGAAGTAATTTCTGTGCCAACGGAGACAGTGTTTACGTACGTCGAAAAGGAGTCTGCTATCGGCTTGATGCCGCAACTGGAAAGGTGCTGGGCACTTTCGTGGCGCCCGCTCATGCCGACGGCAAGAAAGCGCTGTGGGGACATATCGCCTGCGAGAATGGCCTGTTGTTTGGTTCGTTGATCAACGAACAGCACATCGTGAAACATGCCTGGCGACCGGCGGATATGAGCCGACTGTTCACCGAATCGAAGACATTCTTCGTGATGGATGCCAAGAGTGGAAAGTTGAAGTGGCGATACGACGCCAAGCGTTCGATCCGTCATAACGCGATCGCGATTGGTGATGGGCGGGTGTTCTTGATTGATCGAGACCGGGCATTGGGTGACCTGCTCGACGAGAAGGCTGCCCGTCGTGGAACCAAGGATGGCAAACCGCCGGCTCATGCTACCGGCGAACTGGTTTGCCTGGATGCGGTCACGGGCAAACCGGCCTGGCAGAACAAGAAGGATATCTTCGGAACGGTACTGGTCTTCAGCCAGCAGCACGACATGTTGCTGATGAGTTACCAGTCAACGCGGTTCAAGCTGCCCTCGGAAGTGGGGGGGCGGATGGCGGTTTTCCGGGCCAGCGAGGGCTACCGCGTGTGGGACAAGAAGGTCGACTACATCACCCGGCCGTTGGTCAACGATCGCATGATCATCACACAGCCGGCCCGCCTGGACCTGTTGACCGGAGAGGATGAACCGTGGTCTTTCAAGCGTTCGTATGGCTGCGGTCAACTGGCCGGCTCGAAGAACCTGTTGTTGTTCCGGTCGGCGACGGTTGGATACGTCGATTTCACCCGGAAGGTCGGGACCGAGAACTTTGGTGGAATTCGGCCGGGCTGCTGGGTCAATGCGTTGCCGGCCGGTGGGCTGGTCTTCATCCCCGATGCTTCGGCAGGTTGTCGTTGCAGTTACCAGAATCGGTCCTGGGTCGCGTTGCAGGGACCTGAAGAACCCGTGACGCCGGGTCCGGTCGGTCCGTGAGCGATACAATTTGCCGGGTGTTTGCTCTTGGGGCCTGCGTTGGTTTGAACAATACCGGATTCGTCTGGGCTTGATTCCTCGACCGAGGACCGTTTGGTAGTCTGGAGGTCGAGGCGTCCGTCTGTGTGCTGAGGATAGCTGCTGATGTGTGGCATCGTGGGACTGTTGATCCGGCGTCCCGAATTGCGCGCCAGGCTGGGGGAATTGGCCGTTCCGATGCTCGACTGCATGGGTGATCGAGGACCCGATTCGGCCGGGCTGGCCGTTTTCGACTCCAAGCCGAAATCGACTCGCCTGGGTTTCAGCCTGTACTGGCGCGAGGGAGTGTCGGATTGGGACTCATTGCTTCGGCACCATCGCGAGCGGGGAGATGACGAGGCGACGCTTGAGGAGAACGGTGACAACGGGTTGCTCTGGACCGAGATGACTCCGCCGGAGGTGGCGACCTGGCTGGGCGAGGCCTGGCCTGGCGTCAGCCTGTTGTCTGCCGGACACAGCATCCGGCTGTTCAAAGACGAGGGACATCCTCGCGACATCGCGACACGCTATGGATTTGCTTCTTTCTCGGGAACCCATCTGGTTGGTCATACGAGGATGGCCACCGAATCGATGGTCTCGCCCGCTCACGCTCACCCGTTCACCGCGGGGCAGGACTTTTGCCTGGTGCACAACGGATCGCTGTCGAACCCCAACAGCGTGAGACGCCGGTTGCAGCGGCAGGGGATCGCCTTTGAAACCGACAATGACACCGAGGCCGGGTGCCGCTACCTGGAGTGGCGGATGCGGGAAGGAGACAGCCTGGAGGAGGCGATCGAATCTTCGTTTGGGGAACTCGACGGTTTTTTCACGTTCCTGATGGCGACCGACGAGAAGATGGTGCTGGTGCGAGATGCATTCGCCTGTAAGCCGGCGGTGGTGGCCGAAACGGATGACTACGTGGCCGTGGGATCTGAGTTTCGCGCACTCGCCCATCTGCCGGGCGTGGCCGAAGCGAATGTCTACGAGCCGGCGCCCAGGGTGATCTACTCGTGGTCGGTGGCCGCGACGGGGGCTCCACAGGCGACGGCGGTGGCCTCATGAGCGACACCCGCACTTTCGATTTGGCCACGGTGACCGTGCGGGAATTGAATCAGTTCCTGCACGGAGAGTTGCCCGGGGCCGAGGTTGCACGGGTCAATATCGAAAATCCCAATGGTCGTCACAGCATCGCGGCGGGACTCGATTGTCCCGTGGAGGTCGAGATACGCGGCCACGCCGGATATTTCATTGCCGGAATGAACAAGCAAGCCAGGGTGACCGTGCAGGGCAATGTTGGCTGGAGCGTCGGTGAAAACATGATGTCCGGCGAGGTGCGGGTGAACGGGCACGCGAGTGAATCGGCCGGTGCATCGGCTCACGGTGGTCTGCTGGTGATAGAGGGTGATGCATCCAGTCGTTGTGCGATTTCTTTGAAGGGAGGCGACGTCGTGGTCGCCGGCGACGTCGGACACTTCTCGGCTTTCATGGCCCAGGCCGGTACCCTGGTCGTTTGTGGCAACGCCGGGGCGAATCTCGGTGATTCGCTCTACGAGACGGTCATTTATGTCGGTGGGACGATTGACAGCCTGGGGGCAGATGCCCAGGAGGAGCCGATGGAGTCATCGGACGTGGAGACGTTGAGCGGGCTGCTGTCCGCCTCTGGGATCGAGGCCGATGCCGAGAACTTCCGTCGCGTTGCGTCGGCCAGGTCGCTTTACCATTGGAATGCGGAAGCTCACCAGGAGTACTAGGTCGCGTGAACAGTCCGTTTGAACAGCTTCCGCAGTCGCCGCAACTTGCCGGTGGTCCTGAACAACTCGAGGCGAGTGCGTCGTTTGATGCCGATGTGATGGCTTATATCCGTCGTGCCACCCAGTGCGGGATCTATGACATCCGTGGCATGGGGGCCAAGCGGCGTTTGCCGACTTTTGATGACCTGGTGTTCCTGACGGCCTCGGCGTCGCGCTATCCGTTGGAGGGCTACCGCGAGCAGTGCACGTCACGAACCGTGCTTGGTGGCCGATTTGCCAGCAAACCAATTGAACTTGAGATTCCGTTGACGATTGCCGGGATGAGCTTCGGGTCGTTGTCGGCTTCGGCCAAGGACGCATTGGGACGAGCGGCGTCGGAGATGGGGACCTCGACCACGACCGGGGATGGGGGGATGACGCCCGAGGAGCGACAGTCGTCCAAGACACTGGTGTATCAGTGCCTGCCCAGTCGCTACGGTTTCAATCCCGACGATCTGCGACAGGCCGACGCGATTGAGATCGTGATTGGACAGGGGGCCAAGCCGGGCGGTGGTGGCATGTTGCTGGGGCAGAAGGTCAGTCCCCGGGTGGCGGGAATGCGGACCTTGCCCGAGGGGATTGACCAGCGTTCGGCGTGTCGGCATCCCGACTGGACCGGTCCAGATGACCTGGCTATCAAGATCGAAGAACTCCGTGAGATCACCGACTGGGAGAAACCGATCTACGTGAAAATGGGCGCCACGCGAGTCTTCGACGACGTGAAGTTGGCGGTCAAGGCGGGTGCCGACGTGGTCGTGATCGACGGCATGCAGGGAGGCACGGCGGCGACGCAGCAGGTCTTCATCGAGCACACCGGAATCCCCACGCTGGCGGCCTTGCCACAGGCCGTGGCGGCGTTGGAAGAGATGGACATGTCTGAAACAGTCGGGTTGATCATCTCCGGCGGTATCCGGACGGGTGCTGATGTGGCCAAGGCACTGGCCCTGGGGGCCGATGCGGTTTCGATCGGCCAGGCCGCATTGATTGCCCTGGGCTGCAACAACCACTGCCACCACGACGGTTCGGACTGGGTCGATGTGACCGGCGACTATCAGCAGTTGGGCACTGCCCCGGGATACTGTCACCATTGCCAGACCGGTCGTTGTCCCGTCGGCATTGCTACCCAGGACGAATTGCTCGAACAGCGTCTGTTGCCCGAGACGGCCTCCGAGTGGGTCCGCAACTACCTGCAGGTTGTGAACATGGAAGTCACCACCCTGGCCCGGGCGTGTGGCAAGTCCGACGTGCACCACCTGGAACGGGAGGATCTTGCTGCGCTGACGGTGGAAGCCGCGGCCATGGCTCGAGTTCCCCTGGCCGGTACCTCCTGGATCCCTGGCGCGTGACACCGTGACAACCAGGGTTGGGAGTTGATCGGTCGCGTGGCACACGACCACCGCCGCCGGTAGACTGGGCGTTCACAGCCACACCCAAACGGGGCCCGGAGACCCGCGATGACGACCCGCGAAGAGATCAAGGCACGAATCGAACAGGATGGAATCGAATTCCTGCTGGTCCAGTTCGTAGACCTCAACGGCACCGCCAAGGTCAAGATGGTGCCCGCCAGCGAACTGGATGCGTGTATCGATAGCGGGGCCGGATTTGCTGGTGCGGCGTTGTGGGGGCTGGGACAGGGTCCTCACGATCATGACATGCTCGCCCGGGTCGATCTGGACAGTTACACCCCGTTGCCCTGGAAGGCCAACACGGCGAGGCTGGCCGGCAACCTGTTTGTCGACGACGAGCCACACCCCTACTGTGCTCGAACCAACCTGGTGCGGGTGCTCGATGCGGCCCGTGAGAGCGGTTACGTGTTCAACATCGGGATGGAGCCCGAGCACTTTTTGGTGACCCGGAACGAGGATGGATCGATTTCACCATGGGATCCCGGTGGTGTCGATCACCTGGAAAAACCCTGCTACGACTTTCGCTCGATGGCTCCGGCGATGGACTACCTGCAGGACCTGACCAGCTCGCTCAATGCGCTCGGGTGGGGTGTTTATCAGACTGATCACGAGGATGGAAACGGGCAGTACGAGGTCAACTTCGATTACCAGGACGCGTTGACGACTGCTGACCGGATCACGTTCTTCAAGATGGCCAGCTCGCAGATTGCTGCCAAATACGGGGCGATTGCCACGCACATGCCCAAACCCTTTGCCGATCGAACCGGCAGCGGACTGCATGTGCATTTTCACGTTGCCGACGCGGAAACGGGCGGAAACCTGTTCCTGGACGAATCGGATGGACGTGGCCTGGGTCTTTCGCAATTCGCGTACCATTTCCTGGGTGGTGTGCTGGCTCATGCTCCGGCACTGATCGCCGTCACCTGTCCGACGGTCAACTGCTACAAGCGATTGAAACTGGCCTCGGGACTCCAGGGCAGCCGATCGGGATTCACCTGGACGCCGGCCTTCATCAGTTACGGCGACAACAATCGCACCCAGATGATCCGGACCGCCGGGCCGGGCCATGTCGAGGACCGCACCGTGTCTGCCGGCTGCAATCCGTACCTGGGACTCGCTGCCTACCTGGCTGCCGGGCTCGATGGGGTCGAGAACAAGATTGATCCGGGAGAACCGAACCTGGGGAATCTCTACGAGAAGACGCTGGAGGAGATCACCGGGTCGGGCATCAGCATCCTGCCGCAGTCGCTCGGCGAGTCGCTGTCCGAATTGGAGAAAGACGATGTGGTGCAGGGCGGGCTGGGAGTGATTGCTGAGGAGTTCATCAAGGTCAAGACCGCCGAACTCCATGTCAGCGAACAACAGGTCACAGCGTGGGAGATCGATCGGTACCTCACCCTGTTCTAGGGCACGTGCCAGGACGAGACAGACAAGGACGGACGAGAGACTGTGTTCTCTCGCGGCGAACAAGGAGAGCTAACGGCGTGTCGTTGATGATTCCGTGTCCACATTGCGAGCGACGTCCGGCTGGAGAATTCCACTTTGGTGGCCCGGTCCAGGAACGGCCGCAGCCGGATGCAGCGACCGACCAGTGGATTGCCTACACCTACGACCAGCCGAATCGCAGAGCGGTTCAGTGGGAGTGGTGGTTTCACCGTGGAGCCTGCCGGCAGTGGTTCCTGGTCCAACGTGACACCCGAACCAATCAGGTGCTGGACTCGGTCCTGCCAGGTGCGGCAATGACCGGGACACCAGAAAGCGGGGGTGGTGATGAGTAGCCACGACGGACCCTGCAGTTTCACGTTCGACGGAAAGTCGATCACCGCGCAACCGGGACAGACGATTGCCGGTGCATTGCACCAGGCCGGGGTCCACGTGGTCTCGCGCAGCTTCAAGTATCATCGGCCTCGTGGTCTGTTCTGTGCCACCGGCCGGTGTCCCAACTGCCTGTGCACGGTGGATGGTGATCCCAACGTGCGGACGTGTGTCACGCCGGCCAGCCAGGACATGGCCGTCCGCAGTCAGAATGCGTGGCCAGGGCTGAAGTGGGACGTGTTGTCGGTGTTCGACCGATTGCACCGATTCATGCCGGTTGGTTTTTATTACCGTGTGATGCACAAGCCCCGGTTCCTGTGGCCGGTGTTTGAGTCGATCGTCCGCCGGATCGCCGGACTGGGGCGTATCGACCAGCAGGCGGGCGGCCGGCGACGTTATGACCGTCAGACGTTGCACAGCGATGTGGTCGTGATCGGCGGAGGCTGGGCGGGAATGCACGCCGCGATCGAGGCCTCACGCGGTGGTTGTGATGTGACCCTGGTGGATGATCGCGAGGAACTGGGGGGGCACGCGTTGTTTGATCCGGTTTCCTGGGTCGAGCGAGAGCCGGAGTTCCTGTCCACCCTCCAGGCTGTTCTGGATGATCCCCGGATCCGGGTCCTGAAGAAGGCGACGGCCTTTGGCTGTTACGAGGACCGACTGGTGGCTGTGCAGACCGGAGACCGAATGATCCGTTTGCGGGCCAACCAGGTTGTGGTTGCCACCGGAGGGTGGGAAAAACCGCTGGTCTTTCCGGGCAATGATCGTCCCGGCGTGATGTTGGCCAGCGGTGTCCAGCAGATGCTGTGGCGGGACGGGTGCCAGTTTCCTGGAGAAGCGGTTGTGGTGACCGACAATCCCAGTGGCTACCACGTGGCCCACGCCCTGAGGGCCAGTGGTACCCGTGTCGTGGCCGTAGTGGACCACAACGAAACCCCGGCGGCTGATCCCGGGGACCTGCCGGTCCGGACCGGACAAACCATCCATTCTGTGAGCGGCCGTCGACATGTCACGTCCGCGGTTGTCGGGCCGCTGGATGCCGAGTCGTCTTCGAGTGAGTCGGTTCGCTGTCGCTGGGTTGTTCAGGCCGTCGGTTTCACGACAGCTTCCGGATTGCTGGCCCAGGCCGGTTGCCGGTTGGTCTATGACGAATCGCGTGATCTGTTTCGCGTGGACCAATTCTCCGACGGCTTCCGTGCCGCGGGGTCGGTCAACGGGACCTTCGATATTGACGCGTGTGCTCGCGAGGGGCGGTTGGCTGGGGAGGTGGCCGCGGCCGGAGAAGGTGGCGGCAGCATTGACGTGATGCCTGCAGAGACGTCCCCGCCGGAACGACGGCCGCCACAGGGCAAGAAAGCGTTTGTCTGCTTGTGTGAGGACGTGACTGAAAAGGACCTGTTCGATGCGGTTGCCGAGGGGTTTGCGAACATCGAGACACTGAAGAGATACTCCACCGTCTGCATGGGGCCATGCCAGGGCAAGATGTGTCAGTCCGGTTCGATTGACGTGTGTGCTCGAGCCAACGAGAAGACGGTTGCCGAGACGGGCCGGACGACGGCCCGTCCACCCGATCAGCCGGTGCCCCTGGGTGTGTTGGCCGGACGAGCGCCGCATCGCCACCTGGTGCGGCGAACGGCACTGCACGACTGGCACACTGAAGCGGGAGCGGTGTTCCTGGATTCGGGAGCCTGGAAGAGGCCCGAGTCGTATGGTGATCCGGCGGCAGAATACCGGGTGGTGCGAGAAGGCGTGGGACTGATTGATGTCTCGACCCTGGGCAAGCTTGAGTTGCGAGGTCGTGACGTGGCCGAGTTTCTGGAGTTCGTTTACCCGAACCGTTTTGCCAAGTTGCAGGTCGGTCGTGTGAGATACGGCGTGGTCTGTGACGAGTCGGGAATTATTCTCGACGATGGCACAATCGCACGACTGGCCGACGACCGCTGGTTCTTGACCACCACCACCGGAAACGCCGATGGGGTCGACAGTTGGTTCCGGTGGTGGTTGGCGACACGGCCGGATTGGGACATTCGGTTGACGAACGTCAGCGGTGCGACGGCTGCGATGAACCTGGCTGGCCCCAGGAGCCGGGACGTCCTGGCGGCGGTGTGCGATGACGATATCTCGACCGAAGCCGTTCCCTACCTGGCCGCCTCGCAACTCACCGTCGCCGGCGTGCCGGCGATCGTGTTGCGGATCGGGTTCGTGGGGGAACTGGGTTACGAGATCCACGTGCCCTCCCACCTTGCGGAGCACGTCTGGCGGGAACTGATGACGGCGGGGGCGGCGTTGGGGATCCAGCCGTTTGGTGTCGAGGCTCAACGCCGGTTGCGGCTGGACAAGCAGCACTTCCTGGCAGGACAAGATACAGATGCGCTGTCGAATCCCTTTGACGCTGGATTGCCCTGGATCGTCAAGCTCGACAAGCCCGACTTTGTCGGTCGTCGTGCGCTGGAGCGAGCTTCGCAGCGGGATCCGGGACAGCAGTTGGTCGGTTTTCGACTCGAGGGAAACCAGGTGCCACCGGAACCGTCTCTGGTGCTCGTCGACGGACGGCTCGAGGGTCGGGTCACCAGTGCCCGTTATTCGCCGGTCGCCGGGGCGACCATCGGGCTGGCCTGGGTGCCAGCAGAATCGGCTGAGAATGGCCAGCAGATCTCGATCCAACTGGACGGTCGGCTGGTCAATGCGGTGGTGCAGCGAGAACCATTTTATGATCCCGAGGGTGCTCGGCTGAAAAGCTGATCGACGACAGGACCACGCTGGAATGATCTCACAACAATCCTCTCCACTGGCTCGCGGCCCACTGGTTGCCTGGCATCGCGGTGCCGGTGGCGTTCTCGAGCAGGTCGGTGGGTGGGAGATCTGTGTCAGCCATCCGGTTGACCAGGAACCGGAGTCGTCCAGCGGCAATCTGCTGTTGGATTGGTCGCACCGTTCGGTGACCGAATTGAACGGTCCACGCACCGGGGAATTGGTCAGGGGGCTGGTGGGAACCGACGTGGCCGTCAGACGGACGGCGGCCGGTCGGGCGGGGATGGTTTCGCGACTGACACCAGCACGGGCGATCGTGTTTGGCGATCCCGGGCCCGAGGTGCTGGCAGATCCGGCGGCGGTGGATGTCACGGGGGGCTGGGCGACGATCGTGCTGTCCGGTCCCGACGCCATCAATATTCTGTCCTTGCTCACCTCGGCAGATCTTCGGACGCGAGCGATGCCGGTGGCCGCCTGTCGGCAGGGGCCGATTGCTGGAATCAACACGTTGTTGTGTCATTTTGCCGGACACTGGGAATTGCATGCCTGTCCGGATTCGGTGCTTTCGCTCTGGGAGGCACTGCTGGACGAGGGCCGGGCATATGGCCTGCGGGTTGTGGGTGCCGAACGGTTGGGGGCAGTGGTCACGGTCGGAGGTGGCGGCCAGGAGGACTCGTCGTGACGAAACGGATGTGGCGGGATCACGATCTGCAGGACTCCTACGATGTTGTCATCATCGGGGGCGGGGTCCATGGGCTGGCGACCGCCTACTACCTGGCTCAACAGGGGGTGACCAACGTCGCCGTGCTCGAAGCCCGTTACGTGGGTTTCGGTGGTTCTGGCCGGAATACCGCCATCGTGCGATCGAACTATCGCACACCCGAGGGCATCGCTTTTTACGACCACTCGGTGAAGCTGTACGAGAAGCTGGCGGCCGAACTGGATTACAACATCATGTTCTCACAGCGGGGCCATCTGACACTGGCCCACAACGAACGTGGAGTCAGCGGTCTTCGCGAACGGGCTCTGACCAACCAGCTTTGTGGTGTCGATTCGCGACTGATTTTCCCCGACGAGATCCGCAAGCACGTGCCCGAGATGCAGTTAGAAGGCTCGCTCCGGTACCCCGTGATGGCTGCGTTGTACCATCCACCCGGAGGCATCATTCGTCACGACGCGGTCGTCTGGGCCTACGCCCGGGGGGCCGATGCGGCGGGCGTGCACGTCCACCAGTTGACCGAGGTGACCGACCTGGAGGTGGTTGACGGAACTGTCACCGGTGTGATGACCAATCGGGGACCGATCAAGGCCGGCACGGTGGTCAACGCGACGGCCGGCTATGCCAGCACGATCGCCGCAATGGCCGGTCGTCAGATTCCGTTGGAAACCCATCCCCTGCAGGCGATGGTGACCGAACCTCTGAAACCCTGGCTGCACTCGGTGATCGTCAGTTCGACCCTGCACGTGTATGTCTCGCAAACCGATCGCGGCGAACTGGTGATCGGTGCCGAGGTGGACGACTACGCGAGCTATTCGCTGCGTGGCACGCTGCCGTTTGCCGAGAGCGCGGCGACGCACTTGGTGGAGTTGTTCCCGTTTTTGGCCAACGTCCGGATGCTCAGACAGTGGGCCGGGCTGTGCGACATGACCCCGGATTACTCACCGATTATCGGCGAGGATCCGGGGGTCAAGGGATTCTTCATGACCGTTGGGTGGGGGACCTACGGTTTCAAGGCGGGTCCTGCCTCGGGCCACCTGTTGGCGGAACTGATCGCGACCGGCCGGACGCCCCAACTGCTCGAGCCGTTTTCACTGGCACGTTTTGCCGAAGACCGGCTGGTGGGAGAGAAGGCGGCCGCGAGCGTGTCGCATTAGGGACTACAGCTTCCAGCCCTTGCGGTATTTCCGCTTGATGATCGACTTGGCCTCGGGACAATCGACAGCCTGGGCGGCTGCCGCATCCCAGGTGATGTCTTTCTGGCCCAGCCGGTAGGAGAGGTTGCCCAGGTGGCCACATTCGGTCAACAGGGCTCCGTAGCGGAAGTTGCAGGTGGTGTCGGTGTTTCCGCTGCGGATCGCCTGCAGGAACTCGTTGTGATGGCCCACCGAATCGGTGATCGTGGGTTTGACCGGACTGGCTTCTTTGCCGGCCGCCATGAACAGCTTGCGGGTGGAGTAGTCGGCCAACACTCGTCCATCTGATCCCTCGAAGAGCACGGCTGAACCCTTGCCGTAGGATTCGGCGCCCTTGGGCTTCAATCCGCCGTGGTACCAGGTGATGTGAACGGCCGGTCGATCGTCGGTCGCGTTGAAGTGGTAATCGACCTTCATCTTCATCGGGCACTGGTTGTCGCCGTTGTGGCCTTTTTCGCCAGTCGCGTGGACGCGATTGGGGTACTTCAAACCCAGGGCCCAATAGGGGAGATCCATGTAATGGCAGACGAAATCAGCCAGTTGTCCACCACCAAAATCCCACCAGTAACGCCAGTTGAAGTGGAAATGAGACGCGTGGTAGGGACGTTCGGGTGCGGGGCCAAGCCACAGGTCGTAATTGACGTGCTTGGGCGGAGTTGCCTGCTTCACACGCTGTCCGACCCGGACTCCTCCACCCTGCCAGACGTGGACCCGCTGGATCTCGCCAATCACTCCAGCCTGGACCATTTCGACCACTCGGCGGTAGTTGTTCAACGGGTGGTTGTGGATCTGGTTTCCCATCTGGGTGACAGCCTTACGTTCGGCGGTCAGTCGCGAGATGACTCGGGCCTCGTGGATCGAGTGCGTCAGCGGTTTTTCGCAGTAAACGGCCAAGCCCCGTTTCAGCGCGGCGACGACCGGGATCGCATGCATGTGGTCGGGTGTGCTGACAACGACACCATCGAGGTCCTTGATGTCGAGCACCCGGCGGAAGTTGTCGGTGGTCTTGGCCCGGGGATGCTTGGCTGACGCTGCGGCCAGCCGGTTGGCGTCGATGTCGCACAGTGCAACGATATTCTCGCCACTGACACCGGCCAGATTGCTGCCACCGCGGCCGGCCACTCCGATGACCGCCAGGTTGAGCTTGTCGTTGGCACTGCGCTTTTCGACGGCCGTGGCACTGGAGGCCGTCCAGTTGCCGGCCAGCGGCAAGGTGGTGCCGGCAGCGACAGCGGCCTGGAGGAAATCTCGACGCGTACGACGTGTGTTCTGGGTGGTCATTCTCGAACTCCGGGTGTGAATGAGGGCGAGGCCATTGCACCCGATTCATCGGTCAGATGCAATGGGAGCCGCTAAACCGATTTGCCGACTGCCGCTTCGAGCTCGGTGAGCAGTTGATCGAGCCGAAAAGGCTTGTAGAGCACTGCCTTGAGCCCCCCGGCCTGCCGGGCTTTGACGATCGAATGCGTGGGGTCGTAGCCGAACCCGGTCATCAGGATGACCGGCACCGCGGGATTGATTTCACGCAGTTGGCAAAAACACTCGTACCCGGTCATGTCCTCGAGCCGGATGTCGGCCACGACTGTGTCGTAATGGGATTGTCGCAGCATCACACAGGCGGAGTCACCGTTGTGGGCTGTCTCGACATTGCAGCCGTAGCGTTCGAGCAATTCGTGAGCTGCCCGGCGGATTGATTCGTCACCGTCGACAAACAGTACTCGCTTGTCACGAATCCTCGGACGCTGTTGTCGGCCGGGCGGAGGAAGGTGGCTTCGTCGCGGAGCGATTGACTCACCCACCTCATGCACCAATTGCTTGATCTCCCGGGTCCGTTCGAGAATCTGGTTCAACCGGTCGCAGACGTTGGGTTCGTGACCGATATATCTTTCGAGTACCCACGCGACGTCATTGAGGATGCCGTCGACCGGCCCGGCGACTTCTCGCAGTATCCGCTCGGTGTTTTCCGAAACCGTGGTGGCCTTTTCTGCGACCAGCAGTTCGAGCGTGTTGAGTGCGACGGACAATTCACGGCCAAAGAGTTCAAGAAACTGTAGGTCGTCCTCGGAGAATGCTCCCGGCTTGGGATTCTCGACGTTGAACGTGCCCAGGATCTCGTCATGCAGCGTCAGGGGCACCGTCAGCGAACTGCGAGCATCGGGAGCCCCGGCCAGGTACAGGGGGTCACTCTCGGTGTCCTCGCACAAGTAACTCTTGCCCGTGGCGGCCACGAAACCGGTTACACCATTGTCCTCGGGAAGAGCGAACAGCTTGCGGTTGGCCGCCTCGTCTCGCATTCCGATTGCCAACAAGGGGACCAGTTCTAGCGTCTCGCGTTCGGTCAGTCGAATCTCGAGGTTGTCGTATTCCAGCAGGTCGCGCGTGAAGTGCGAGATCTTGGACTTGAGCAGCTCGATGCGGTCTTCGACGCTCATTTCCAGGATCTCCTGTGGCATCAGGTCACCCAGTTCGAGACCGGCCTGGTGGATCGCATGAAGTTTTTCTTGTTGCTGGACCTGGGTAGAGACGTCCCGGACCAGTGTCACCAGCGATTGAATCGAATCGGGCCCGGCGGACGTGTCGGCCTGTTGGTCAAGCAGCGGAGTGACGTGGACGTCGTAGTAACGTTTCTCGTCAATCTTCAGCGTGCTGCGGGTGGGCTGACCACGTCCGATAGCGGTGTGAAACGGACAGAGGTCCGGACCGAGGATTTCAGGCGACCCGAATAAGTCGTAGAAGCCTTGGCCAAGCGGCAACGTGTCCCGTTGCGCCAGAATGCGCAGTCGATCGTTGCACCATGTGATTTCGAGCGAGGGGTCGAGAACGGCCACACCGGCTGGCAGTTGTTCGAGCACCTCGCTCAGTGCCATTTGCGACAAGGCACCTTGCTCCGCCTGATCCGCAGAATCGCGAGATTATATGATCGTGCGCCACGGCACGGCAACAGGACCTGGAGCGGTTTCTTGGATGAGCGACGAATTGGTTGAGAATCGGGCGTCAGACACCCGAGCGGATAAACAACTCGTCGCCGTCCTGAACGACGTAGTCTTTTCCCTCGACGTGCCATAGTCCGGCGGCCTTGACCTCTTTTTCACCACCGAGTTCCAGCAGCTTGTCACACGGGGTGACCTCGGCACGGATGAAGCCCCGGGCAAGGTCCGAGTGAATCGAGTCGGCAGCGTCGACGGCAGACGATCCACGTCGAAGCAGCCAGGCGTGAACCTCTTTCTCGGCACAGGTGTAGAAGGTGATCAGGTCTGCCGTCCCCAGGATGGCCTGCATGAGTTCGTTTCGACAACTGCCCGAGAGGCCCAGTTCCACGGCCATCTCGGCACGGTCGGATTCATCCAGGGCCTCGAGTTCCAGTTCCAGTCCGACGGCGGCGACCATCACGTGGTGTCCGGCTGCTTCGAGAGCGGCAACAATCTGGTCGTCAACTTCGGAGTCGGCCGTGTTGATCAGCACGAGTCGTTTCTTGAGTGTCAGCAAGGAGAATGAGCGGCAGACTTTTTCCTGCAATTCGGTCAACTCGATGCCGTCAAGGTTGAGAGTGGTTTCGAGTGCCTCGGCCAGTGGCTTGAGAGCCTCGAGTTCTGCTTGCAATTCTTCCCGGTCCGGTCGTGGCTTGGTGGCATCGACCTCGAGTCGACTCACGCGGCTGGAGACAATCTGTAGATCGGCCAGTGCCATTTCTTCAGAGAAACGTTGGACCTCTTCGACGGCATCAACATCACCAAAGGACCCCACGACCTGGACCAGTGCCTGGGCTTCACGAATCACGGCAAGTCGCTGGGGATTGACGTCCTGTTGCCGCCGGTCGAGTCCGGGTGTGTCGAGCAATTCAATTCGGGCCGGGACTTCCTTGCCGGGCCGGTAGTGCTCGACCAGCTTGTCGAAACGCGCATCTGCAACTGTGGCCAGTCCCACTTGTCCGGTGTGAGCCTTGGCCGGGTCGGGGGCGGTGGCCGTCAGCAGTTCAAAGACCGTGCTCTTGCCACCACCCTGGAATCCGACAAGTCCGGTTTTCATGGATCAACCTGGGGACAGAGGCCTGGTACTACTGATCGGCCGGTCTAAAAGAAACAGTCGCCACCGGTGGCTGGAAACGCGTCACGGAAATGGTCGATACGGGGCTGCGTCGCGTTCTCGGTGAACGCAACACTGACAACGTCGAAGCGGGCCGGGCAATCGAGGAGTTCGTGGTGCTTGAGGTAGGCCAGTGCCAGTCGGGATAGTCGTCGTTGCTTGGAGGGGGTGATGGATGCGACGGGAGGTCCCGCGCGGTTGGACTGCCGTGTCTTGACTTCGACGAAGACCAGTGTTGTCCCGTCACGACAGACGAGATCAATCTCACCTCGTCGAGTGCGGTGCCGTCGCTCGACAATCGTCATTCCCAACTTGACCAGGTGTCGTTCGGCCAATTGTTCGCCACGTTCACCCAGTCGCGTGTGTTGCCGGTTTGTCATTGGACCTCTTTCCAGGTCCTCGATCCCCTGCCGGCTCGAAGCGCTCCTTGTCGTGTGGGTTGAACTCGTGGGGATTCAGCGTTGCGATCGGTCGACCATCGCAATCGTCATGGGATCAATTACTCGGCGGTCTCTTCGCTGTCGGTCTCCTGGACCACCTCTTCGGCGACCTCTTC
>CAZYAZ010000004.1:128209-129489 GCA_964646205.1 uncultured Planctomycetaceae bacterium
GGGAGCGGGGGTCCCGGGCACCAAGACTCGGCGTTCGGCCAGGCGGGTCTTCTTGCCAACCCGTTCGCGAAGGTAAAACAGTTTCGAACGACGCGTCTTTCCGTGTCGCTTGATCTCGAGCTTTGCGATCTTGGGCGAGTGCACCGGAAAGGTTCGCTCGACACCCTCACCAGACACGATGCGTCGGACGGTGAATGTCTCGCGGGTTCCTCCACCACGGCGGGCGATCACGATGCCAGAGAACACCTGCACCCGCTCCTTGTCGCCCTCGAGAATTCGAGTGTGAACGTCGACGGTGTCGCCAACCTCGAAATGCAGCGGGTCTTCCCGCAAGCTCGATTCTTCGACTTGTTTGAGTAATTCCTGCTTGGAAGTCATCGATTCATTCCCGTCATCTGGGTCTGGTTGGTCTGGGTCTCAAGAGAGAGATCTATTGTGGTGTGTTCGGTTGGCAGGAGATCCGGTCGTCGCTCGTTGGTCCTCAGCACGCTTTGTTCGTGCCGCCACCGAGAGATCTCCTCGTGGTTGCCCGACAACAGGATGTCGGGAACTTCCATTCCGCGAAATTCGCGGGGTCGCGTGTACTGTGGGTGTTCGAGCAGTTTGGATTCGGCAAAGGAATCGTATTGGGAGGAGGTCTCGTCACCAAGCACGCCCGGGACAAGTCGGATTGCCGAATCAATCACCAGCATTGCTGGGACCTCGCCGCCGTTGGTCACGAAATCGCCAACGGAGATCTCCAGCGGATTCAATCCTTCGCGAATTCGCTCATCAAAGCCCTCGTAACGACCACACAACAGGAGCAAACGAGGCGTGCCGGCGATGTCTTCGACGAGTTTGTGGGTCAGGGGTTGGCCCTGAGGGGAGAGCATGACCAACCGGCCAGGCTCTGGACCATCTGACTGCACTGCTTCAACAGCGTCGAAAATCGGTTGGCAAGAGAGCAGCATGCCCGGTCCACCACCGAAAGGCTTGTCGTCGACTGAGCGGTGTCGGTCGGTGGCCCAGTCGCGAAAGTCCCACAAGCGCACTTCGACCAAGTCCCGGGCAATCGCCAACTTCAGTAGGCTTTGCTCGAGATACCCCGAAAAGATGTCGGGGAACAGCGTCAGAACGTCAAAACGAATGCGCGATGACATGATGAGTTGCGTCTGAGGGATCTTCTGGTGTCGGCGGTTGCCACTGGCACCAGGTCAACTCTCGTCGCCGGATTCCTCGCTTTCCTCTTCGGCTGGAGCTTCTTCAGAAGCAGCTTCTTCAGATGCAGCTTCTTCAGATGC
>CAZYAZ010000005.1:0-16815 GCA_964646205.1 uncultured Planctomycetaceae bacterium
TGTCGTATCGATCCACGGGCGAGTTGGCCAGTTTTCGCATCAATCCGGCCAATGGGAAATTGACACCGCTGAGCGTCGTGGTGGGAGGTGAAGACCCGGCGTTCATGCAGCCGGATTCAACGGGACGATTCCTGATCTCGGCCTATTACGTTTCGGACAAGGTGACCGTTCATGCCGTCGATGAGCAGGGACGAATTTCCGAAAAGCCGTTGCAGACAATTCCCACGGCGGACAAGGCTCACGGGGTGGCAATCGATTCGAAGGACCGGTTTGTCTTCGTGCCGCATACGGGTGGCAATCGCATCCACCAGTTCACCTTCGATCGGGAACGTGGGCGGTTGCGGGCTCTGGATCCACCGTTTGTGGCTCGACCTCCGGGTGAGCATCCTCGTCACATCGTGATGCACCCCAGCGATCGATGGGCATACACCAGCAACGAGGCGGGTGATTCCCTGGGAGTTTACGCCGTTGATGGTCGCTCGGGAAAACTGAAGCCGTTGCAGACGCTCAGCAGTCTGCCCAAGGGGTTTGATGGGGCGAAGAACGCGACGGCACGTTGCGAGATCACGCCGGATGGTCAGTTTGTCTATGTCGCGAATCGTGGACACCAGAGCATCGCCTGTTACTCGGTCAATCCCAGGACCGGCCGGGCCACGTCGCTGGGCCAGGTGCCAACCGAGAAGACTCCCCGGTCGTTCACGATCGATCCCACCGGTCGATACCTGTACGCTGCCGGCGAATCGAGCGGTCGGATCGCGTCGTTCCGAATCCTGGATGATGGGTTGCTGGAGCGATTTGCCACCGACAATGCCGGGCCGGTGGCCTGGTGGGTGATTGCCGTGGACACACCTCTTGGGAAGTGAACAGTCCGGCCAACTCGCCGTCACTCGAACAACGCGGTCAGGGCTTGCCCATTTTCGACCAGTGGTGTGGGGCGGTCCTGGGCATCGGGGATGCGGGTGTCAGGCGCAATGCCCAGCGAGTGGTAGACGGTGGCCGCCAGGTCGGCGGGAGTGACGGGCAAATCGGCGGGATACGCCGAGTGCTTGTCGGAGGCGCCGTGGATCAAGCCGCCACGGACGCCCGCTCCGGCCAGTAGCATCGGGAAACAGTACGACCAGTGGTCGCGGCCGTCCTGGGAACCCCTGTTTTCAAATTTCGGAGTGCGTCCCATTTCTCCACCGGTCATGACGAGGACCTCGTCCAGAAGTCCGGTGTTGCCCATGTCGTCGAGCAGGGCCGAGAGTCCCACGTCGAGGCCGGGGAGCAGGTGGTCGCGATTGATGCGGGTGAGTTCGCGGTGGCTGTCCCAGCTTGTCGTGTCGTCGCCCCGGACGGTCATGTCCCAGCCCACCGTGACAAAGCGGGCTCCGTTTTCGATAAGTCGGCGAGCTATCACCAGGGACTGTCCGAAGAGGTTGCGGCCATAGGTGTCACGGAGACGGTCGGGTTCCTCGCGGATGTCGAAGGCCCGGGCGATGTCGCTGGATTGCATCAGGCTGAGGGCCTGTTGTTGCTGTGCGGTGTATGCACGAGTGGCCGGGGACGTGTCGATAGCCCGGCGTCGGATCTCCAGTTGTTCGAGCAGCCGTTGTCGTGTGTTGAGTCGGTCGAGTGTGATGCCGGGGAGTGGGTCAAGGCCGGTGAGGCGGAAGTCCAGTTCCTGGTCGGTGCAGTCTCGAAAAAACGGGTTGTCGAGTGCATGTTTCTTGGGGATGGCCGTCGCCATCGGGTCATAGGCCTTGCCGAGCCAGCCGGCGTATTGGCCGAGAATGTCATACCCGGCGTAGTGGCCCAGTCGCTGGGGCAGGTAGACATAGGGGGGGAAAGACAATTGGCCGGTCGGTGAAGCCTTGTGGTCGAGATAGGAGACGACCGAACCGAAGGCGGGCCAGTCGACGTTGGTGGCGGCCACGCCGGCGGATCCCCGGTTGGCTGGAGGGACCGTGCGACCTGTTTGGATGAAGTGCGTGCCGTTGTGATCGTTTTGTGGATGAGTGACGGTGCGAATGGTCGCGTACCGGTTGCTGCGAGCCGCCAGTCGTGGCAGGTGTTCACAGATTCTCAACCCGGGGGTGGCCGCATCGATCACTTCGAATGGTCCACGGTACGCCCGGGGAATATCCGGTTTCATGTCGAAAGTTTCGAGTTGGCTTGGCCCACCGTATAGAAATACGAAGAGAACAGCCTTGGCCTTCCCGTCGGTCCGTTGGCCGTCTCCAGTTGAGACAACCGATTCTGCGGCGCGAGCCATCGCCGCGTGCGCCCCGAAAACCGAACCGCCGCCAATTTGCAACCAGCGGCGTCGGTCGAGACCCTGGCAGGTGGTGTCGGAATTGCCGAGGACGGTGATCATTGTTGGGCAGTGAAAAAAGGGGGGCCTGGGTCGGCGGTTAAGTTTGCAGTGCGAGGCTAGTTTACCCTTGGGTGATCACTAAAGGCCAGTTTTCTGGACATGCATCGGCCGTCGTGGACGGCAAGAGGTGTTTGCGAGCAGCCGGAGACGTAGACTGGGACTCGTCTGGGCTTGAGAAATCAGAAGGTAGAGCAATGCAAGCTGTCCGGCGTGACGTTTGGAGAATCTGTGGACAATTGTTTGTCGTCATCGGGGTTTTGATGGGGATAGCCGAGTGTCGGGGAGATGGCCCGATGCAGATGGTTGATGAAACCTTTGACCAGTTTTCGGCAGGACGTCTTGGTGGTGGCGGCGCCAATCTGTATGTGGCACGTGATGGGACGGTGCGGACGATCAACCGCTTCGACATCAACGGTGATGGGCACCTGGACCTCGTGTTCAACTGCACACACGATACCTACCAGATGCTGCCGGCCACCGTCGGTACGGTCGGGGAAAATTCGGCCGCAAGCCGGGAATTGCCGGTCGAAGGCTCTCAGCGGGCGGTGCTGGGCGACCTCAACAAGGACGGACACCTGGATGTTGTCTTTTGTCCCAACGGGATCGGTGTCCATCATCCTCGTCGTTTCCTGTCGATTGCCTGGGGCGGTGTCGATGGGTGGTCAGGGAGGCGAATAACCAGTGGGCTGCCGATGCACGCGGCAGCCAGTGTGGAAATTGTCGACTTGAACCATGATCAATGGCCTGACATTGCGGTGCTCGGGGGCGATCGCTGGCGAATTGGCCAGCCCGCGGGACGGATCGTTCGCGTGTTTCGGGGTGGACGACTCGGTTTCTCGGCGGCCAACTTCCTGGACCTCGGGGTCGAGCAGGCCGTGGAAACGACCTCAGCGGATTTTGATGGAAATGGAACCGACGACCTTGCGGTGTTGCGAGGCGATGGGCAGGTGACGGTGTTCTGGTCCGAAACGAAGCGTCAGCGGGTTGTGCTTCCGGCGGCCACAGGGTTGTGCGTGACTGGAGGAGATGTGGATGGCGATCGTCGACCGGACCTGGTGGTTGGGACATCCGAAGACAAACTGTTTGTGGTCCGTTCCGGTGACAAAAAAACATGGCGTCCGGTGGAGTCCCTCTCGGGCCATGCCGCTTCACAAGTTGTGGTGGGGCGTGTGGACGGCGATGGTGCACCCGACCTGGTGCTGACCCGCTTCAGTTCCGCACGGGCATCGGGAGGAGAGCAGGCGGGGGCGGGGCAGGGGGCTCGTGATGCCGTGATCGTGCTCTGGGGGCAAAAACCCGGTGATGCCGGCCCGTTGTTTTCTCGGGGGCGTCAACTGAGATTGGCGGCACCCGCTGCGGTCGCCTCGGCGATCGGTGACCTGGACGGGGATGGGCAAATGGACCTGGCCGTTGCCGTGCACCAGGGGAAGGGGACCTTCAATGGCACGTCGCGCGCCTGGCTGGGTGATGGCCGCCGGGGCTTCCGGGAGGTGGCTGGCGGTTTCCGGACATCGGGGACCACTGACGTGGCGATTGCCCCCTCCGAGACCAAGGGGGGGCGTGGTCGGGTGGTGTTCTGCAACAGTATCGGAGGTCGGTACGACGAGGCAGTTCCCGTCCACGTTTACTGGGGAGGCCGGGAGGGATTCGATCCGAAGCGGGTCTGGAAGATTCCGTTTCAGGGTGGGTACGAGTCGAGTGCGGCAGATCTGAATGCCGACGGGTTTGTCGATCTCGTGTTGCTCAACTCCGGACATTCGCACACTGGTGGGGCCGGCGAGGCGGACCTGGGAGCAAACATATTCTGGGGTGGTGAGGATGGGTTTGATCTGAAAAAACGCCGATCGGTGATCCACGAGCATTACCTTGGTACAAGCAGCGTGGCTGACCTGGATCGCGACGGGCGGCTGGACCTGGTGTTCGAAGCCTTCTCGCCCGAGGCGCCAGGCAAGAGTGATCAGTTGTTCGTGTACTACGGCACCTCGATGGGATATGGCTCCGGACGCCGGTTGCAAATCGACAAGCCAGGGTATTCACAGGAGCACGTCGTTGCCGATCTCAACGACGACGGTTGGCTGGACATCGCACACGGTTCGCGATCTGAACACACGATTCGCATCCTGTGGGGGCACCGCAAGGGATTCTCGGCCGATCGGTCTTCGCGATTGAATCTGGCGGGCGTGCTCGGGATGAGTGCCGCGGATCTGGACGGGGACGGCCAGATCGACCTGCTTGCCGGGACGTATGCTGACCCGGTGTCGGTTGTTCGAGACATGGGGAGCCGAATCTTCTGGGGAGATCGGCGACGCGGTTTTCGGCAGTCGAATTCCCAGTGGTTGCCCGGTTTTTCTCCCCTGGGACGAACGGTGGCCGATTTTGATGGCGATGGACATCTCGATATCTTTTCTCCTCAACACAGTGGAGAACTGACTCGCGAAGACCTGGCGTGCCACATCTATTGGGGGAGCGCGGAGGGATTTCACACTCGACGTCGCTCGACCTTGATTTGTGATTCGGTCAACGATTCTCTTGCCGGCGACTTCAACGGTGACGGCCTGATTGATCTCGCGGTCGCGTGTCACACGCGGCACGGAAATCACCGTGCCTTCTCTCGGGTGTTCTACAACGACGGTCACCGCTTCCGCAGGCCAAGGATGACCCGGTTGCCCACCAATGGGACTCACCTGATGTGGGCGCTGGACATTGGCAACGTGATGGATCGGAGTTATCGCGAGACATTCGAGTCCCGGGTTTGGGAGTGGAGCGAAACTGTCCGTCGCGGACAGATGCGGGTCAGGGCCGATGTTCCTCGTGGCGGCGGGCTGTCGATGACAGTGCGATCGGCTGCAAACGCGGAGCGACTGCAAGGGCAGGCCTGGAGGACGGTCCGTGGTAGGAAGTTCGCACTGTTGCCCGGAGATCGTGTTCTGCAGTACCGTGCCACATTCACAAGTGACAACGGCGACCGGTATCCAGTGTTGGACCGGGTCGAGATCAGGATCAAGGATTAGGACGGGGCAATCATGGACAGCGTCGGCGTGGGGGTGATTGGCAGTGGCTTCATGGGAATCACCTACAGTGAATCCGTGGCAAACCACACCGAGGGATGTCACCTTGTGGCGATTGCCGGTGGAAGCCGGGCACCGGCATTGGCTCTCGATTACGAGGTGCCGGCCGAGCCCGATGTGGATGCGTTGCTGGCTCGAGACGACGTTGCCGCAGTGGTGCTGGCCACACCAGACCAGGATCGGCCCGAACTGACTCGCAAGGCCGCGGCTGCCGGAAAGCACGTGTTGGCCGAGAAGCCGATGGCGCCGACGATTGCCGAGTGCGACGAGATGATCGCAGCCTGCGAAGCGGCCGGCGTGAACCTCGCCGTGGTCAAGACCGAGCGGTATCGCAAGATCACGATGAAGGCCAAAGCGTTGATAGACGACGGGGTGATCGGCCCGATCCAGATGATGAGGACCGTCTCGGCATTTCCCTTGCCAACCACGCGTGAACTGTTTGACGACCGGCAGTGGATGTTTGACTCCGCCGGCGGCGGGCTCTTCATGGGCATGGCATCACACAACACCGATTTTTTGAGGTGGCTGACCGGCCGGGAAGTGGTCAGCGTTTACGCCCAGTCGACCACGTTCAGCGATCTTGCGGCCCCCAACCTGTCGGTAATGGCCCAGATCTGTTTCGAGGACGGCATCCAGGCTCACATGTGGATTACCGCCGAGTTGCCGGCTCCGAGCCTGCCGGCCAGCGAAGTGCGGTTCCAGGTCTTTGGCCGGGATGCGATGTTTGACCTGGAGAACTTCGAGTTCCTGGATCTTGGCAAAGGTGAATCGTGGGAACGGATCTACGAACCCGAACGATTCGATTATCTCAAGGAGCCAAAGTCGCCGATCCGGTTGTTTCCCCATGCGGGAGTGATCCAGGACTTCGTCGACAGCATCCGGGAACAACGCCCACCTCATGTTGGTGGCCTCGAAGGCCGTAAGGCGGTCGAGATCTGTGAAGCATGCTTGCGATCAGCCCAGTCGGGGCAGGTTGTCTCGCTGCCCCTGTGATTCTCGAACCGATAAGACAGTGAATCGATGGACGAACCAGCGAACGAACCGGTCGAGAATGAAGCAGGGCATTGCCCGCTTGCCGAATCGGTCCAGTTGAGGAACCTGGTCCTTTTTGCCCTCTGTACCGGGATGCAGTACCTGGCCGCTCCGGTTCTTTACGTCGGGATCACACAGGCGTCTTTGTGTGAGAAATTGGGTGCCGACGCCCGCGTGGCCAACCTGCCGGCGACTCTGTACTTCGCATTCACGGCGATGCCGGTGCTATTGGCATGGCTGTCACCGGGAATTGGTTCTCTGCGTCGCAACCTGAGCGCGTGTTATGCTTCGACGGCGACCATGCTGGTTGTCACGGCAGTCGTGTTGTCGATGCCGGTTTCGGATTCGATCAAGATTGGGGTCGTGATCTTCCAGGGAGCTGTTTCCGGAGCGGCCGGGCCAACGGCGATTGCACTGCTCTGGGAAATGATCGGACGCGGGTCCGACGGGAAGAGGCGAGGGCTGGCATTGGGATTGGCATTTGGTGCCGGTCCAGTGTTGGCGGTCATCGGGTCGTACGTTCAGACGCTGTTGCTGGGGGGAACGTTCTTTGGTCTTGAATACCAGAGTTCCGGGAACCTGGATGGATTTGTCATGCTGTTTGCTTGTGGTGGGCCGGTGATGCTCGTCGCGGCGGTGCTTGCGTGGTACTTCAAGCTGCCCCCTGTCGAACTCGAACCGGTCCGCGAACCGATTGATAGAGTGGTGGGCTTGTTGGTGGGTTTGCCCTTGATGGTGGTGTCTATTGGCCTGGTCCAGTCCGGTGAATTCCTGGAGACCCCGGTCTACAAGTACGGTGGATATGCTGCCGCGGCCCTGTCGGCGGCAGCGTTCCTGTATCACTTCCGTCCAATACTGACCCAGCGAGTTTTATTGTTGGCAACGGTGGTGACCGTGTTGGTGTATTCTGGCAACACGATCCCCTCGAACATGAACCTGTACACGCCCGAGGTCCTCGGAGAGGAACCGGCGAAGTTCGCTGGTATGCAGAACGCGCTGCGATTCGGCTTCAAGGTCCTTGCCGGTGCCGTTCTTGGCTGGTTGCTGACTCGTTCACACCCTCGGCAGGGACTGGTGGCGACGGCAATCATTTTCCTGTTGGCCCAGGTCTGGGCGATCTTCGCCACGGGAACCGCCTACCTTGTGGCTTTCGGCCTGTATGGGGCCGGTGAATTGATCGGTGTCTATGCACCCAACTACATTCTTTCGGCATCACGCCCGGGTGACATTCGACGAAACATGGCCTTCGTGACGTTGCTGATGGTTCCGGCGGCACCGACGGGGTACCTGTTCGGATCGATTGCCGAGTCGGTCAAAGAAGCCGGGTGGCAGGTGGGAGAAATGACGAGCGCGGCACTGGGGTTCCGGGCCAGTTTTGCCGTTTGCGCTGCATTGATCCTGTTGGGAATCATCGTGGCGGTGGTGGCATTGCCTCGACAGCCCGAGGTCGTCGGCGACCAGGGCGACTAGAAGCCGGCGGCCAGGCCGTTTCGGCGCCAGTCGGCGACACCGTGCAGCCGACCGCTGTCGGGATCAATCGCGATCGAGTGAGCGTCCCCCTGGTAGCTGCGTCGAGAGCGTCTCGAGACCCGGTGGCCCATCGACTGGAGCGTCTTGACGGCATCAGGGGAGAGCCTGTCGCTGTGGGTCTCGATGATCAGCCTGTCGGGTAGCCACTGGTGGTGAATTCTCGGAGCCCGCATTGCCGTTGGCAGGTCCTCACCGAATTCGACCACGGCCAGCACCATTTGCAGGGCGGTGTTGATGATGGTCCGGCCGCCGGGGCTGCCGGTGACCAGCACCGGATGGCCGTCGCGGGCCACGATGGTGGGAGATTGCGAGCTGAGCATCCGTTTGCCGGGGCGAATGCGGTTCGGCGTGGTGCCAATGCGTCCGGCTCGGTCGGTGTGTTCGGGAAACCAGTTGAAGTCACCCATTTCATTGTTGAGCACAAATCCGGCACCGCGGACGACGATTCTTGCTCCCCAACTGCCTTCGAGGGTGGTGGTGTTCGAGACGGCCATGCCACGGGAGTCGACAACGGAGAAGTGGGTCGTCTGGGGCGATTCGTCGGCGATGCGGATTTCGGGAGCGAGCTGTTCGCTGGGCGTCGCCTTGTCGATCGAGATTCCGGCCGCCAGTGTTTTGGCATAGTCCTTGGTGACGAGGTGGCCGGGAATGTCGACAAAGTCTGCGTCGCCAAGGTGACGGGCCCTGTCACAGAAGGCCCGTTTCATGGTCTCGGCCACGAGGTGAAGGTTTCGAGCCGAATAGCGTGGGTGGGCACGCAGGTCGAGTTGTTCGAGGACATTGAGCATCTGGACGACGCACGTGCCACCGGAACTGGGCGGAGGTGCTCCGTAGACGTCATGGCCACGGAAGGTGCCGTGTACAGCCGGCCGGACGCGGGCACGGTAGTCGTCCAGATCGCGGCGGTTGACCAGCCCACCGCCGCGGAGCATTTCTGCCTCGATCAGTTTCGCGACCCGTCCATCGTAGAAACCGTCGTCTTTCTTGTCGGCGATTCGTTTGAGCGTGCGAGCCAGGTCGGGGAGCACCAGTCGGTCGCCCTCCTGCCACTGTGTCCCGTCGGGTTTGCCGTACACGCGGATCAGTTCCTGGTGATGTGGCCCTTCCCGCACGCTCCTGTATCCGAGTACCCGGTTGATGGACCGGGCGAGAGCCGCATCGACTTCAAAACCGTCCCGGGCAAGAAGGATGGACGGTGCGAGCAGACGCTTCCATTTTGCAGAGCCGTGCCGACGGTGAGCGGTCACCATGCCGTGGACGGTGCCGGGGACTCCGACAATCTTGTGGGTGTGTCGGCCGTCATCGGGGCGGAACATCGTTTCGGTGGATCGGCGTGGAGCAACCTCCCTGTAGTCGATGCAGACGACCTTGCGCCCGGGGTGGGACGGCCCAGGATGGACCATCATGAATCCGCCTCCACCGATATTGCCCGCCTCGGGCCATGTGACGGCCAGGGCAAATTCCACGGCGATCGCCGCGTCGACGGCGTTTCCGCCCTGGCGAAGTATCTCGAGTCCGACTCGCGTGGCCGGCGGACTGACCGTGACGACCATGCCCTGTTGTCCCGTCGCCTGTGAGAGCCGGGACTGGCCTTCGGCGGCAAGCGGTAGCAGCGTCAGGATGGCGACTGCGACGATTGTCGGAAAACGGAGAATGCAGGAGAAGTGCCTGTGGCCGAACATGATCAACTTGTTCCCGTGGAGTGTGGCGGTTCGCTGCATGTTACCCGCACATCTCATACAATTTTTAATGAATTGCCTTACCAGGGAGCTTTTGACATGTCTTCACATCCCGCGCCGGAAAATGATGTCAACCGTCGGTCGTTTTTGAAAGCTTCGGTGGGAGTTGGTGCCGCCGCGGCAGCTGTTTCGGAAACGGTCTCATCTCAATCAGTGGCTGCGGCCCCCAAGGCAAAATCAGCCAAGGTTGTTTCAATCGGGTCACGTCGTGAGTTGTTTGTCGACGAGCACCTGATTGACCGAATGACCGGGGCGGCCAGGCAGCAGTTGCACAACCCGGTGACCCGCGAGTTGTCGCTGGTACACGACACTCCCTGGGAAGGGACCAGTTGTGGATATCACACGGTCTTCCAGGATGCTGATTTTTACCGGATGTACTACCGCGGAGCACAGTTGACGGTCATCGATGGTCGGCTGATTCTGAACCAACATCCCGAGTTCTACTGTTACGCCGAGAGTCGTGACGGAATCCACTGGAAGAAGCCGTCGCTGGGACTCGTGAAATTCAAGGGGTCGAAGAAAAACAACATCATCTGGGAGGGTGTGGGAACCCACAACTTCTCGCCGTTCCTGGATTCTCGTCCGGGATGCCCGGCCGACCAGAAATACAAGGCACTTGGCGGGACGATGCGTGAAGGGGGCTTGTTCGCGTTTGCCTCGCCCGACGCAGTCACCTGGCGGCTGTTGAAAAAGGAGCCCGTGATCAGCAAGGGAGCGTTTGACTCGCAGAACCTGGCGTTCTGGGATGCTGAAGCCGGATGTTACCGGGCCTACTATCGAATATTTACCAAGGGCATCACCACGGCCACGGTCTGGAAGCCCGCGGGTGTACGGGCCATTCGTACGGCCACCTCGGATGACTTCTTCAACTGGAAGGACGCGACCGACCTCACCTACGAGGATTCTCCCGAGGAGCAGATGTACACCAACCAGGTGAGTTCGTATCACCGGGCACCACATATCCTGGTCGGCTTTCCGATGCGATATGTCGAACGGGGCTGGAATCCGTCGATGCGGGCACTTCCTGAACGGGAGCATCGTGAAATGCGTTCCGAAGCGCATGAGCGGTATGGAATGGGTCTGACCGAGGCCCAGGTCATGTTCAGTCGGGATGGAGTGCATTTCAAGCGATGGAATGATGCATTCATTCCGCCGGGCCCGGAACGGCCGGACACGTGGAACTACAGTCACCTCGGCATGGCATCGCAGCCGGTCGAAACGAAATCGGATTTGCCCGGCGCCGCTCGCGAATTGTCATTTTACGGCAAGGAGGGTGGTTGGACGGGGACCAGTTGCACGTTGAGACGGTACACGTTGCGGCTGGATGGATTCGTGTCGATCAACGCCCCGATGTCGGGTGGCGAGATGGTGACCCGGCCGTTGCGTTTCACCGGCAAGCAATTGCGGCTGAACTTTGCCACATCGGCGGTCGGATCGATTCTCGTCGAACTGCAGCGTCCTGACGGGACCGCAGTGCCTGGCTTTGCACTGAAAGACTGCCACGAGGTGTATGGAGACACGGTGGATCGCGAGGTCGTGTGGAAGGGTGGCAGCGACCTGTCCAGCCTGCAGGGAAAGGCCATTCGATTTCGGTTCGTGCTGAAGTCGGCCGATCTGTACGCGATGCGAGTGGCGACTGCCTGAAGCGGCGCAATTGGGGCGAGACTGCCTCGATGCGGTCGTGTGGATTTCCTGCCGAGGAGAACGTGTCGATGGATAGCCCGGTACAACGATCACGACGGGGCGGCTGCTTGCTGCTGGCAGTGCTGTTGGGCTGCACGTGGGCCGACGCTGGTGAGGTGATCGTCCCCAGGGCCGTGCGGGCGTCATCCAGCCAGGGAGTCGGGGGTGACAAGCCGAGGTGGCATGTCGACACGTTGCGACTGGGTGCCGCAAGGTTTGATGCCAGGACGGGGAGCAATGGCTCATTTGGGTTGATTGGGTACCCGGGGTGTGTTTCGGCCGATCAGGCCAGGTTCCCTGGACATGATTGGTATCGGGAGGAAGCCAAGGGGTTGGTGAAGCCGCGAGGAATGTGGATGACGGCCAAGGGCGAACACAAGGATGCCTGGCTGGAATTCGAATTGCCCGCGGTGACGGAACTCTCGGAACTCTGGATCTGGAACTGGAATGATGGCCCGGAGATTGGACGACGGGTGAAGCAACTGCGACTGCGGACATCCAGCGTGACCACGACGCCAGGGAAGTTGGGGCAGGTGGATTATGAAGGCGGCGTTCGGGAACAGATCCTCTTTCCCGACATCGGCCAGGTGCAGGGCCGTCGGCCGGATGTTGTCTTCCGGTTCCCCAGCGGGACACGTAGTCGGTACGTCCGGCTCGAGAACATCAACAATTTTGGTCCTGACCAATCTTTGGGGCTGGCCGAGGTGTTCATCCTGAAACCCTCCAGTGCTGGAGATCAGGATGTGTCACGTCAGGTTGAGACTGTCACCGATCCTCGACAGGAACCTCACTGGCATCTGTTCCTGGACAATCACTCGATCACCCGGAGCACGGGATTTCGTCGTGTGCTGCATCATCCGCGCAAACGTGGGGTCGTTCTCAAGGCCGACAAGCCCTGGGAGACATTCGGTGTGACACCGATGTATGTCGGTCGACGAGCCGATGGAACCTACGAGTGCTATTACCAGACGTTGTGGCGAAACCGAGGTGGTGGTTATCACAACACGATGGCCTACGCGGTGAGCAAGGATG
This sequence comes from uncultured Planctomycetaceae bacterium, assembly GCA_964646205.1. Classification (GTDB taxonomy): domain Bacteria; phylum Planctomycetota; class Planctomycetia; order Planctomycetales; family Planctomycetaceae; genus UBA8437. Next base: position 12,441 of record CAZYAZ010000005.1, read on the forward strand.
GGCTGAACTGGCAGAAGCCGTCGCTGGGGTTGGTCGATGCACCGACGACGATCCATGCCCATCCACGGTTGCCGCTGGGTGTGTCGTCGGGGACAGGTAAGAAAAACAACCTGGTTCCCACCGGGCATCCCCGCGACCTGGTCCTGCACGGCAACGTGACAGACATGAGCAAGCGATTTGCCATGACCGACTCGTTTCGAGTTGGTGCCCCCCTGGTCTTCGCCGCCGAAACCCCCGATTTTGTCGGGGATCCGGACTGGCGGAAGACGTTGAAGCCAACCGGAGGCATGAAGCCGAGCCACTACAACGCACTGGAATTCTGGGACGATACGAGCAAGGAGTGGGTCTACATGCGGCAGGCCCCGAACCATCCGCCCATCCGGTGTGCTGGTCGGTACGCTTCAAAAGACCTCAAGAACTGGACTCTCAACCACTATTTCTACCCCGACTGCGACGATTCGAGTGACCCACGGAGTTTCGACGAGGTGTACGGGTTGATGTCGATCCACGTCGAGGGGATGGTGCTGGGTTTCGTCGAGTGGTTCAAGGGCGATCGCACCCACTCCAACGCTCAGCTTTATGAAGATGGACACAACCGTCCGACGACCGCCGAGGGTTTGATTGGCAAGAGTGTTTCGAAGGGCACGATGGAACTGCGATTGGCCACCAGTCGCGACGGTGGCCGGAGCTGGGACCGTTCGGTGAGCCGCCGGCCGTGGATCCGGCACGGAACCGAGCAGGATAGCGAAGACCGGATGGTGCGGATCGTGTGTCCTCCTTTGCGGAAAGGAGACGAGGACTGGTTCTATTGCAGCCAGTACAACGGCGATCACGCCACGGGCTCCGGGTACTACCACGACCGGGACGGCAGCAAAATCGAAGGAGTGCTATACACCCAGAAGCACAATCGTTACGTGAGCCTGCAGGCGCACAACGTTCCGCAGATCCTGATCACCAAGCCGGTTCGCGTGACGGGCAAGAGATTGCAGTTGAATGTCGATGCCAGCCGGGGGCGCGTGATGGTCGGTATTGGGATCGACAAGGTGATCCCCCACAAGCAGGGCAACTGGCCATTTCGCGCCACGTTGCCGCATTACATGGTCAAGGATCGCTGGGAACGCTCGCACCTGGAAAAAGGTTTTGGCGTGAGCGATTGCGTGGAGATTCGATCGAACTGCATCGAGCACGATGTGCAATTCAAGCAGGCCACCCTCGGGTCACTGATGGGGAAAACCGTTCGGTTGTTCATCGTGGTCCAGGATGCGGACCTGTACGGTTTTCGCTTCAAGTAGAAACATCGGGAGAATGCCGACGACGGGATCGTTCGCGTTGATGTTGCCTGGACCGCCTCTTGGCCAGCAACAGGTTGATGTCGTAGGAGCTCATCTCGAGGTGTTGCCCCAGTGACTGCAGGACCTCCCTCTCCGCGTCCTGAACAATCCCATCGGCGACCACAACATCTGTGACAATCGTCAGCCAGGCGCGTCCCTCTTGTCTGCTGGACGGAGTGGGGGGGGTGAGTTTGTTCTGTGTGGCCTGGTTGACCAGTGATTGGGCCTGTTGATGGGAGATGCCCTGCCTGGCGGCCAGTCCGAGTACGGCCAGGTTCTCCTCGACGCTGATGTTTTTGTCCGCGACGACAGCCTGCACCGCCCAGTCGAGTGCATCCGTGAGAGAGGGGTTGGGTTGAGTTGAAGTGGGCTGGCCGGTGGTCACTGAGTCGGCCAGCTTTGCCTTCCATGCGACGGCCAATTCCGAATGCAATGGCAGCCAGTGGTGGAGCACCCAGTCGAATCGGCCGTCGTTGACGACCTGGTTGCAGAAGTCACACGTGTGTGAGGTGATGTCTGATTCCGGGGCACCGCAGGAGGGGCAGTGCGCCGATGTAATGATGCGATTGAGATCGGAACGGACACCGACGTTTCGTGTCAGTACCAATAACGAATTGAGGCGATTCCATTCGTGGAGATCTTCAAGTGATCCGTCGGCCAGAAGACGATGTTTGTTGCCTGCCCACCGGATTTTCAGCAGCGTGTAGTCGGCCTGGCCGTCGCAGATGACGCCCAGGCAGTCGACCGACCCGACGGCACAGTCGTGCCAGATCTCTCGGTGGCCCATGGTGGCGACGTCGTTGAGGGTGACTTCGTAGTCGTTGCAGAACGCTGCGGTGGCCATTTTTCTCAATGGGTCGATACGTGATTCCCTGTCCGCGAGCACCTTGCGCCAGAAAATGACCGAGGCGCGATCCTCGATATGCTGCATCGTGAAGCCGGCGTCATGAGTTGCCCGGTAGGAGGCGATGGTGGGGGCGGCGTGATCCAGTGTCCTGGGACGCCAGACGCTGGCCTGCGTGATCTCGGCCAGCACCCAGTCGTAATCCCCATTTCGCAAAACGGCCTCGCAGGATGTGCAGGCTCCGACCTGGTTCAATTCGAGTGCCGTTGCACAGTTGGGGCAGTTTCCCTCAAAGAGCCCGCGTCCATCGGGTGTCGATTTGACACCGCGGCGCCGAATGAACGACCAGATCTCCACGAAGGACTCGGGGGTCGTGTTGGTACTGCCCAGCGGTTTTTTCGTTTTCAGTGAAACACGGTAGTCGATAGCGCTGCAGGTGATGCTGACATCAATGATCTCGAAATGGTCGGTGATCTGGACCGAGGACAGGCCCATGCGTTCGGTCAGGACATCAATCTGTGGCATGTGGTCCCGGTAACCGGCGCGGATCTGCTCGGCAATCTGTAACGAGAATCGTTCGTAGATACTGTCCGAGATGTAGTGCAGGACTGGGGCCAGTTCCTGCTTTTGCCACGCGTCCTGGACCTGGAGAAAAGCCTGCTCGATCCGGAATTGGAAAGAATCCCAGTCGAAGGAGGAGTCGACCTCGTGCAGCTTGGCCAGGTTCTTGAAATGTTCGCCCGGTGGGGACCATGGTGCGGGACGACCGGTTCGACCCCGCGAGCCGGAATAAGTTTGTACCACCATGGAAAAAAACATGATGATCAGGCAGGCAAAACCGATGGCCACAGCGGCGGGCGAAGCGGGGCCCCCGCTACCGCCACCACCTCCGCTGTAGCTGCTTCCGCTATAGCTTGAACTGCTGAAGCCCCCTCCTCCACCTCCAAAACTTCCTCCTCCCCCTCCTCCACTGAATCCACCACCACCGCCAGCTCGTGCCCAGGCGTCGGTTGCCAGCGACAATCCGAGAAACACGACCATCAGGATCGCAAGCCACTGCCGACAATGGCGTCGATCCGAGTGGCGGCGGCGTTTTGACTTGTCAGGTCGCATGGGTTGCCATTTCTCCCAGCGTCCGCTCGATGGCGTGTGCAATCAGGAGTGCCACCGAGAGCGTTGCGGCCGCATCGACGACACTGACTGACATGTTGCCCCGCATGTCGACCTCGTCATGGTTGGAATGTCTCCAGAGCACCAGGTGGCGGCCGATCGGATAAAACAGGGCAAAGGCAAGCAGCCCGCCAATGGCCAGAACGAGTGTCTGGATTGTGTGAGAGACTTCAGTCATCGGGGCTCGGAGCAGGGCGCCCCGGATGACCAACCCGAGTCCGACAAGGAATGCTCCAAATCTCAGTCCGGCGGCGGCGTTGTCATCAAACTGGATCAGTTGGTGAATGTCGAAGCGGCACAATCGGCGGTAGAGAATTGCTCCGATGAGCAGGATCACCTGGCCAATGGTCCAGAGAATCACCGTGTCGCGCAGGCCGGTGACGAGCCCGTCGCTGTAACCGGTCAGGGACCCGTTGAGAATGAATCCTGTGGCCAGGCAGGAGCCGGCCACACAGAAAGCGGCGCCACAGTTGCGGTCGGACGAGATTTCGGTAGCGAGGCTGAAACCTGTTAGTACCAGTCGATCGTTGACTCCGATCCCAAGTCGCATCAGCACAATCAGAAGCACACCCTCGGAGAACATGGCAGCAGACGCCGGGAGCAGTGGGTCACCGTGTCGACCAAAGATGGTGCCGGCCAGCGCGATTGCCGTTCCTGACAGGAAACTTGCCAGGTAGATCCCAAAGGCAGTGTTGGGATGGTCGACCAGTTCGCTGGTCGAGTCCAAGGAGGTCGTGAACTCGAATGCAACGCGGGCCAGGGCGAGCAAGGCCACCGCGAGGAATACCAGGACGAGGGCGTGTCCGAGATGGACAAGCACGCCATTGATACTGCCGATGAGCATAGGCGGCAGAATACTGGAAAACGTGTCGCGACGCGCGGCACTTCCTGCCGTTTAGCGGCTTGAGGTTGGCGGGGAGCTTAGTCCCACCGTGTTGATGGTTCGGACGGAGTATTTCGGAAGTTCGCCGGGATTGGACGAGACGGTGGTCTTGTCGACAAAACGCATGGCCGTCAACGGTGCCTGTGG
>CAZYAZ010000005.1:16915-83565 GCA_964646205.1 uncultured Planctomycetaceae bacterium
CCGCCTCCGGAATGGCCCCAGAGGCACCAGGGGGCTGTTCGCAATTCGGTGTGCTTGGTGACCGAAGCAAAATGCTCGAGGGCTTCCAGAAACCGATCGTTGGATCCATTGCGGGAATCGCACCACCAGCGGCAGTTGATTTCACGACGTGGTTCAAACATCGATCCCAGCAGTGCACAGTTCCATTTTTTTGCCAGTGCCTGCCAGTGCAGATCATCCGCGGCGGTCCGGCCACCGATCGACGCACCGACGCCACAGCCATGCTGATGAACGATCACGCCCCTCAGTCGGCTCGCCCCGGTGGGAATCCACAGGTAGTAGTCCACTCCGATACGGAGTTGGCCGGGTTGGATGCGTGCGGGGTAGTGGACCTGGTGGATGGTGCCGCCGGTCGAAGGCCGCTGGCTCGATGTCGGGGTTCGTTGTTTCTTGATCAATGGAGTTGCCTGCTTGAGCAACTCGGCCGCTTTCTGTTCCGCCTGGTCAATTGGCAACCCCTTGCGGACACCAGGCCGCTTGTGGCCAATCGTGGAGAGGTACGAGTCGTGCAGCACGCTGGTCTTTTGCTGAATGAGTCGCAGGAGTTTCGGGTCGGGTTCGGTGATCGAGGGAATGCCCCAGGCCAACAACACCGTGTCTCCGAGGATGCGGTGGCCAAGCGGGTTGGGGTGAACCCCGTCGGGCGAGAGCGTGTACTGGGGGTTCGTTTTTCTCTGTTCGGCCAGGTGCTTTGTGATTGGCGCGTGCAGATCGACGACCATCTCGACCCGGTCTTTTTGTTCAAGGATCCACCTGGCGAACCTGGAAATGACATCGCGATCGTAGTGCTCATAAATTGCGAAGTAGGCAAACTGCTTGGCACCAGCGGGCCGCAATGCGCCTTTCTTCTTCTTGAGTGGTACCGCGTCAAACGGTGGGGGTGTCATCAGGACGAGCTTGGCGCCGCTGGCGTGGACTTTCTTGATCAACCGGTTGACACCGTCCTGATAGATCTGAAATCGCTTCTCCGAGAAGGGGTGGTAGATGCCGTCATTCATCCCGTAACAGGAGACAACCACGTCGGGCTGGATTCTTTTCAACGCGCGGTCCAGTCGTTCGTGGACGTCGGGTCTTGGGAAGGGATGGGCCGGTTCGGTTTGTCCCGAACAGGTCTCGCTGGAGAGGCCGACGTTGTAGAAGGTTGGAAGGGGAGAAACTCCCTGGAGACGGCACTGGGTTTCGATCCACGCGACGTAGCCACCAGCGTGGGTGATCGAGTCACCCAGAAAGAGGATCTTCTTGGCCTTCAAGGGAAAGGCGATGGGGAGATCATCAGCTCTCGTGGTTGCGGAGGCACCATTCGCCGCCAGGAGGCAGGCGGCGAGAAGCAAAAAAGGTGACCGGGGCAGTGGCGAGTTGTGTGTCATGTTGCGGATTCCAGGATGCGACTGCATGAGAGCGGACAAAAATGGAAGTTCAATCTGCCGGGAGGCCTCGCATTTTTCCAGCCAGATGAAAACTTCCATCGATCTCGACAAACGAGTACAGGTGGAGCCCACGTGGCTTTCCAGGTTCGACAAAACGAGCCGAATAGAGCGGTGTGGGTTTGATCATGGCCTTGAGGGCATATCGCTGGTTGCCCACTGCTTCGGGTGTCGGCGATGTGAACCTGAGGATGCGGATCTCGGTGCGTCCCTGCTTGATCAGGTTTGTGAACAGGGCGGGGAGTTGCGTGTCCAATTGCTTGAGGCTGTCGGAGTAGCTGGCGGCCAGCTTGGGTCCATGCTCGGGGCCGAAGGTCTTGAGGAACCACTGCTTGTGATTTGGGAGCGTGAGTGCCTTGAGTTCGGGCGTCAGTTTGCCCGGTCCAGCCTTGCGGGAAGCCGCTAGAACGGCCGTGAGTTGCTTTTTGAGGGCGAGGGCCTGTGGGGAGGTGGGGGCGGTGATGTTTCGCATGCCCCCGGCCAGCCGGAAATTCCCGTCGAAGTAGACGAAGTTGTGGACGTGGGTCCCCAGTCGTTTGCCCGGCTCGACGAATCGTACCGAGTAGAGGGGGACTGGGTTTTTCATTGCCTTGAGAGTTTTGTTCTGGTTGCCGGTGGCCTTTGGGTTGGGCCGGGTGTGCTGGAGAACCGTGACCTCGGTGCGGTTTCGCTTGACCATTTCGACAAACAGTTTTGGAAACTCCACATCGTAGGCAGCAGCCAGGCGACCGAACTCGGTGGTGAGCCTTTTGGCGTTCTCGGCGTCAAAAACAGAGGCAAAGAAGGCCGAGGGTTTTGTCAGTTTCATGTTCCGGGTCAGTTCGGTGATCTTGTCGGTGTCCTTGGATTTCGTGGCGGCCAGAAACTGCTCAATCTGTTTCTTGAGAGCCTTGGCACGGTCGGGCGACGGAGCGGATTTGTCCTGGGACAATGCCGGCGTGGTGGCCAGGACCATGACGATCAGAGCGAGGTGTGTCAGTTGGCTGGTGAAAAACCGCATCGTGCTGTTTCCTGTCGGTGACGTTTGAGCTGGCATTGTAGTTGGCAGTGGAGGTGTTGCCATACCGAGAGGTGGGGCGAGACATGCGGAAGGACCCCTTGATCGGGTATGGTTGTCGCGAGACAAGTGGGGCTCATTGATCCAGGGAAAACCATCATGACATCAGTTGATCGACGCACGTTTTTGGCCGGTACCGCTGCGGCAGGATTGTCGCTGGCTGCCGAGTCATCCCAGGTTGCCGCTGCCAGTCGCGTGGCCAGGGCGAAGAAACCCCGGATCAAGATCGGCCAGATCGGCACCGGTCACGCGCACGCCCGTGGCGTGTTTGCCCAACTCAAACAAGTGACCGATGACTTCGAGTTGGTGGGGATCGTTGAAAACGATCCGAAGCGTCGCAAGGCAATCGGTGATACCTACCAGGGGGTCAAGGTCATCACCGAAGAACAGTTGCTCAACACCAAGGGGCTGCAGGCGGTGGTGGTCGAAACCGAGGTGCAGGACCTGCTGCCCACGGCCAATCGGTGCATCGATGCCGGGATGCACATCCACCTGGACAAGCCCGCCGGTGAGAACCTGAAAGACTTTGCCGCCTTGCTCAAGAAAGTGGGCCAGAAGAAGCGTCACCTGCAGATGGGTTACATCTACCGGTATCACACCGCATTCCAGTGGTGCTACAAGGCGGTGGCCGAGGGGATGCTGGGCGACGTATTCGAAGTTCATGCCGTGATGAGCAAGAAAGTCGGCGATTCGAGCCGCAAGTACCTCTCACGGTACCCCGGGGGATCGATGTTCGAGATCGGATGTCACGTCATCGACGCGATGGTCCGCGTGCTGGGGCCACCAAAGAAAGTGACCGCCTTCGGCCGAAAGACTCATCCCAAAAAAGATCCACTGCAGGACAACCAGTTGGCCGTTTTCGATTATCCCAATGCGATCGCATCGATTCGCAGTGCGCTGGTCGAATACGAGGGATTCCGCCGCCGCCAGTTCACCGTGTGTGGTGAATTTGGCACATTTGATCTCAGGCCATTGGGTGGCAACCAGTTCCGACTGGCCCTGGAGAAGCAACACGAAGGGTACAAGACGGGGTACCAGGACATCGAACTGGAAAAGGGGCCGGGAATCTTTATGAGCGCCTTCCGCGACATGGCCGCGGTGGTGCGGGGCGAAAAAGAGGACGACTACGGTCTGGAACACGAACTGGCCGTGCACGAGGCGGTGCTGGCGGCCAGCGGGTACGACGTGTAGTTCCGGAGGTCAGGCGATCACGTCTTCAATCACGCGACCGCCAAGGTTGGTCAGTCGAACGTCCAGGCCGCGATAATTGACCGCCAGGTGTTCATGGTCGAGCCCGAAGAGCCTCAGCAGCGTCGCCTGGAAATCGTTGACGTGGACGGGGTTCTCGGCCGGGGCCCAGCCGATGTCGTCGGTGGTGCCGTAGACAGTGCCGCCCTTGACGCCTCCTCCAGCCATCCAGACGCTGAAGGCATTCGGGTGGTGATCCCGGCCGTCGTTGCCCTGTCCCAGCGGTGTGCGGCCGAACTCGCTGGCCCAGACGACCAGCGTTTCGTCCAGCAGCCCACGTTGCTTGAGGTCGTCGATCAGTGCTGCGATTGGCCGGTCGGCCATCCGGCAGTTCCAGTTCAGGTCGTAGGCCAGCTTGCCGTGCTGGTCCCACGAGGCGTGGACGACGTTGATGAAGCGGACTCCGCGTTCAGCGAGACGCCGGGCCAGCAGGCAGTTGACCGAGAACCGGTGATAGGTGTCTCCGGATTGCATCGCGGCAGTCGGTCGCGGCGTGGGGCGATTCACCCCGTAGGCCTCAAGCGTGTGCCGGGTTTCGCCCGAAAGGTCTGTCAGTTCGGGAGCCGCTGATTGCATCCGGAAGGCCAGTTCATACTGGGCGATCCGGCTGGCAATCTCGGGGTCGCGGACGTCCCGGTAACGGATGGCATTGAGCCGTCCCAGGGCATCCAACGTCCGCCGCTGGTTGCCACGGCCGATGCCCGGTGGGTTGGACAGGTACAGGATCGGGTCGCCCTGGCCACGGAACGGAACACCCTGGTAAGTGGATGGCAAAAAACCGCTGGTCCAGTTCGAGGATCCGCCGCTGGCCCCACGGCCAGCCGCGAGGACGACGTACCCGGGCAAGTTGTCCGATTCGGTCCCCAGTCCGTAGGTCAGCCAGGCTCCGATCGAGGGGCGTCCCAGTTCGGCCTTGCCACAACTGAGCAACAACTGGCCGGGGTGATGGTTGAATTGTTCGCCATGTACAGTTCGGATCAAGGCGATGTCATCGGCGCGGTTGCCGATCTGCTCGATCATGTTCGAGTACTCGATGCCGCATTCGCCGCGTTTGCTGAACTTGGCCGGGGAGCCCTTCAGGACGGCCTTGTCTCGCTTGATGAATGCGAATTCGGTAGCCCCGAGTATCGAGTCGGGCATCTTCTGGCCGTCTCGGTTGTTGAGGATGGGCTTGGGGTCGAAGAGGTCGACGTGGCTGGGGCCACCGGCCATGAAAAAGAAGATGCAACGTTTGGCGGTGGGTGCGAAGTGCGGTGGTGTGATTGCCGACGGTGACTCGTTGGAGAGCAACGAGGCCAGGGCGACTCCACCGAGGCCACTTGCAGAACTGGCCAGGAATTCGCGGCGGGTGGCGGCGAGCGTGTCGGCGGTAGGCAGGGAGAGGTTCATGACAATGGGCTTGGTGACGGAGTGGCCTTCAGTCGCGGGTTAGAAACTCGTCAAGGTTCAGCACTGTCCTCGCGACACCGATCCAGGCCGCCATGCGGTTGAGCGGTGTGCCGGATGAGGTGAATGGGCCGACGACTTGTCGGGCCTCCTCGAGATGCTTGGAAAACCATTCGGACTCGTCGTCGTGAAGTTGCCTGAGAACACTCATTTCATCCGGGACAAGTGGTCGTGAGAGCGCGGTGAGGGCCACTTGTTGCAGTCGCTTGTCGATCGAGGACGGAGACGTTGCCAGTCTGTGTCCGAGTGTCTGGGCACATTCGAAAAACACCGGGTCGTTGAGAGTGGTCAGTGCCTGGAGCGGTGTGTTGGACCGGTTTCGTTCGGCCAGACAGACGTTGCTCTCGGGGGTGTCGAAGATCATCAGGCTGGGGTACGGGTTGGTTCGCTTGAAGAGGATGTACATCCCGCGGCGATAGCGTTCGGGGCGATCGGAGACGATCCAGCGGGTCTTGTACTTGTAGGCCAGGTCCTCGGTTCCCTCGGGTTTTGGGGGATGAATCGTCGAGCCACCGACTTGCCTGTGGAGGAGGCCGGCAGCATCCAGGAACAGGTCGCGGATGATTTCACCTTCCACGCGGTACCGACTCTGGCGTGCCAGCCAGAGGTTGTCGGGGTCGGTCGATTCGACGCGGGGGCCGAGTGAAGACGACTGGCGGTAGGTTGAGGACGTGACGATCCGTTTGACGAGGGCCTTGCGATCCCAGCCACTGTCGATGAATTCGACGGCGAGCCAGTCGAGCAATTCGGGATGGGTCGGCGGAGTGCCCTGGCTGCCGAAGTCATCCCGGGTGGCCACGAGGCCGCGTCCGAAGAGGTGCGCCCAGGCATGATTGACGGCGACACGGGCTGCGAGTGGGTTTTCGGGCTCGACCAGCCAGCGGGCCAGGTCAAGCCGGTCGGCTGTGGCGTTACGGGGTTTCAGTGCAGGGAGAGCGGTGGGGGTGGCCGGGTTCACCGGTTGGCCCTTTTGCTTGAAGTCGCCACGGACCAGCAGGTGAGTTGTGCGTCGGTCCTTGGAGCGTTCGGCGATCGTCATCACGTAGGGCTTGGGGAGGTGGCGTTTCTGGACGCTCACCTGCGACAGGGCCTTGCTCGTGTCGTCCTGTCGGCCGGCGAGTGTTTTCCAGAACGCGGTCGCGGTGGCTCGTTGGTCCTGGCTGAAATCGTCGAAAGGCTGGCTGAGCAGTGCTTTGAGCTTTGCGGTGACGTCGAGATGTGCGATGTGCTGGGCGATGGCAGCGGGCTTGCCCGCCAGGGACTTTTGCCACAAACCGAGGTGGGCGTGCTTTTTCATCGCTGACAACGTGTTGCGGCGATTCGTGAGCGCCGCCTGCAACCGTTTGACCCCGTCGAGAGCAGACTGGTACCTGTCGCGATCAGCGTCGGAACCCTTGATGTCGATATTCTTCTCGTCCACGTTGTTGAAAAAAGCGTAGAACGCATAGAAGTCACGCTGGGGAATCGGATCATATTTGTGGGAATGACATTGGGCGCATCCCAGCGTTAGTCCGAGTACCGAGGTGGCCGTGGTGTTGACCCGATCGACCGTTTCGCGGTTTCGGTAGTCCTCCTTGTTGATCCCCGACTCGTTGTTCTTGATGTTCATTCGGTGCAGGCCGGTGGCGACTTTTTGCTGCAGCGTGGAGCCGGGCAAGAGGTCGCCGGCGAGTTGCTCGATGATGAACCGGTTGTATGGCTGGTTGCGGTTGATCGAGTTGATCACCCAGTCGCGGTATCGCCACGCGTTGGGGCGGACGTCGTCGCGTTCGTAGCCAAAGCTGTCGGCATACCGTGCCAGGTCGAGCCAGTGTCGTCCCCAGCGTTCACCGAAGTGCGGTGACGCGAGCAGTTCATCAACGAGTTGTTCGTAGTTGGCCTCGGAGGGGTTGGTGACGAAGCGGTTGATCTGGTGTTGCGAGGGCAGCAGGCCGAGGAGGTCCAACGAGAGGCGCCGAACGAGCGCGTGCGGAGAGGCATCGGGTGAGAGGTGCAGACCCTGTGGTTCGAGCCGCGACGCGACAAAACGATCGATAGGCGATCGCAGCGTCTGTTTGCTCTTCACCAAAGGCGGACGGGGACGACGTGGTGGAACCAGCGACCAGTGTTTCTGGTAACGCGCGCCCTGGGAGATCCAGCCTTGCAGGAGATCGATTTCCTGGCCGGTCAATGCCGGGCCATCGTGGGGCATCCGTGTGTCGGGGTTGGTCGAACGGACGCGTTTGAGGAGTTGGCTTTGATCGGGGCGACCGGGCACGATTGCTGGCAACCCGGATTCTGTCTTGCCCGTGGCCCGGTCTCGCAGGTGCAGGGCCAATCCGGCCTCCTGGTCGGCAGGTCCGTGACAGGCGAAACATTTTTTCGCCAGCAGCGGCAGGATGTCGCGACTGAACCGCACCGCCGTGGTGGGCGCATCGGCAGCCATGCCACACGGTGTCAAACCGGAAAGCACCAGAGCCAGCAGCGGCGGAATGTGTCTGTGAGTCATCATTTGAGGACAGGTGTGGTCAACTTGCGTTTTTTCAGCCAATCAACAAACGCGAAACGCCACTTGTTGATCGGTGTGCCGAAGTCTCGGACTCCATATCCGTGTCCTCCTTTATCGCGAATGAAGGTGGTGCAGGATACCCCGGCTTTTCGGCAGGCGGTGGCAAATAGCAGCGTGTTGTCGACCAGGACACCCTTGTCGTCGCGGGCGTGGGCCAAAAAACTTGGCGGGGTGTGACGTGTCACGTTCAGATCGCACGAATAGTCCGTCAGTTGTTTGGAGGTGGGTGTGCTGCCAAATAAAAGTTTCTGGTACCGCGGGCCGGCGACCTCGGTTTTCATCGTCAACAAGGGATAGGCTGCTGCGAAGAAATCCGGGCGAGTGCTCTGGCGCCGGATCGAGTCGGTCTGCCCGGGGTTTGCAGGTTCGTGACGGGTGGCGGCATTACCTGCGAGGATTCCGCCGGCTGAAAAGCCGAACACGCCGACACGGTTGGGATCGATGTGCCACTCTTTTGCGCGTGCGCGAACCGTGCGGATGGCTCGCCGAACGTCGGCCTCCATGGCGGTGATGCCATAAAAGTGGCCGGTCGTCCGGGCTGTTCGAAATTTCAACACCACACCGACAATTCCATGAGGAGCCAGGAAATGGGCCAGATCGTTGCCTTCCTTGTCGATGACGATCCGTGTCAGCCCCCCTCCGGGACAGATGATCAATGCAGCCGACGGACGGGAAGATCGTTGCTCAGGCAGATGCACCGTCAGAGTGGGGCGGTGCACGTCGTGGATGCTACGGTCGATGACGCGTTTGCCATCACCTCGCTCGACGACTTGTTCCTTCTCGGTAATTCCACCCGAACCGGGCGGGACACCCGGCCACAAGGGGACGGTTTGTGTTCCGGCCGACAACGAGCACGGGGCGAGAAATATGGCCAGGGCCAGCAGGGTGCGCGGACAACGAAAAATCACCGGGGGACTCCGTCGGGTCGTGGTACTCCATCATGATCGTCGGGGAAGGTCAGTCCAAGTCGGCGGAGAGTAGTGGACGCCGGTTTGCTGTGTTGTGAGGCTGGTTGCGAGCGAGATATGATCATCGGGCGACAGGACATTGCCCCAGGACTTCCGGGTCGGAGAGATTGATGAGCATGGGACGACGAGAGTTTCTGGTAGCTGCCGGTGCCGGCGCCGTGGTCGCGCCGGAAATTGTTTCGGCGGCCGTTCGTGGTGCCAATGAGCGTCTGAATATTGGGGCGATCGGGGTCGGCGGTCGTGGTGCCGGTGATCTTGCCGCGGTGTCCGGTGAGAACATCGTCGCGTTGTGTGACGTCGATGCGGATCGACTGGGAGCGGCAGCCAGGAAGCATCCAAAGGCAGAGACGTATTCGGACTATCGACGGCTGCTGGATCGGAAAGATCTCGACGCGGTTGTCGTGGCTACTCCTGATCATCATCACGCGGTCGCCACGATGCGTGCCTTGCGTCGTGGTTTGCACGTGTATTGTGAAAAGCCGTTGACGCACACGGTGCACGAGGCCCGGGTGTTGGCCAAGGAAGCGGCCCGGCAAAAAGTCGCCACCCAGATGGGAACGCAGAATCACGAACATCCCGGTTACCTGCGGTTGGTGGAATTGCTGGAGACTGATGCGGTGGGGCCAATTCGCGAAGCCCACATCATCACCGACCGGCCTGGCCGCTTTTGGCCGCAGGGAGTGGCGTTGCCGTCCGATCGGCCGAAGATCCCCTCCAGCCTCTCTTGGGATCTGTGGTTGGGGCCTGCGGCCGTGCGTGAGTATCACCCCGCCTTTGCGCCGTTCCGTTGGCGGGGATGGTGGGATTTCGGTTGTGGCGCGATCGGCGACATGGCGATTCACCTGATGGATCCGGCTTTCTGGGGCCTGAACCTGGGTGGCAAGGTCCGTGTCTCCTCGATGGGACCGCGTCCGAATGCACACAGCGGTCCGACCTGGATGATCACGAAATTCCAGTTTGGCCAGCGGGGCAAGCGGCCGCCGGTGGATGTGTTCTGGTATGAGGGGGTGGCGAAGCCTCCCGGCCCGGTCGCCGCTGAGTTGCCGATGAACGGGTCGCTGTTCATTGGAGACAAGGGGCGAATTGCAATTGAACACGGCCAGGCACCACAACTGTTGCCGGTGGAACGGTTCAAGGACTTCCAGCCTCCCAAGCCGTACCTGCCCGATTCACCGGGGCATCATCAGCAGTGGATCAATGCCTGCAAGACTGGCAGTCCGACGGGTAGCCATTTTGGTTACGCCGGTCCATTCACCGAAATCGTGCTGCTGGGGAACGTGGCCTACCGGGTGGGCGAGACGATCGAATACGACCCGAAGAAGGCGCGGGTCACCAACAACAAGGCAGCCAACGATTTGTTGAGCAAGGACTACCGCAAGGGGTGGAGACTCTCGGAATGACACATCACCTTTCCCGGCGACGGTTTTTGTCGACCACCGGTGGCCTGGTCGTGGCGGGTTCCACCTCGGTGGTTGCGGCCGACGCGTCACGCCTCGACGTTGTGGACTGCCACACACACTTCTACGACCCGACCCGCCCCGGAGGGATTCCGTGGCCACGAAAAGGGTCGTCGCTGTTCCGCACCGTTTTGCCCAAGCACTTGCGCGCATTGGAGCACGCCCGCAAGGTGACCGGGACGGTGATCATCGAAGCCAGCAATCGCCTGGAAGACAACCAGTGGTTACTGGATGTCGCCAGGGACGACCCCTTTGTTCTTGGTGTCGTTGGTCACCTGAATCCGGCGGACGCGGGTTTCGTGAAAAACGTCAAGCGGTTCGCTGGCAACCGGTTGTTCCGAGGGATCCGGGTTGGCGAGGGGTTGGTGACCAGTCGCCTGAAAATGAACTCGCTTGGCGTGTTCAAGGTGTTGCAAGATCACGATCTCGCACTCGATGTGAACGGTGGTCCGGTGACCCCGTTGGTGGTCAGTCGACTGGCGGCGCGGATGCCGGGTTTGCGATTGCTGCAAAACCACATGGGCAACGTGGCAATCACGAAGGGGCCGCCGCCCAGGGACTGGGTGTCAAACATTCGTGCGGCGGCCCGCCACAAGAACGTGTTCTGCAAGGTTTCGGCAATGGTGGAGGGGGCCTCGCGAGGTGGTGGCAAAGCTCCGGCTGACGTGGAGTTCTACAAGCCCTACCTTGATGTGGTCTGGGACGCGTTTGGTGACGACCGCCTGATTTACGGCAGTGACTGGCCGGTCTCCGAGCGAGCGGCCAGCTACAAGGAACAGCAGCAGATCGTGCTGGACTACGTGGGCGAGCGAGGTCAGAAGGCCGTTCGCCAGTTCTTTTCGCTCAATTCAAAACGGGCTTACAAGTGGGTCGAGCGTGACGGGCGGATCAAGTCATGACACGACTCGTGCACGTGGCGTGGTCGTTGTTGGCTTGTGGTTGGTTGGTGGCCGCGGAACCGGCGATCGAACGGTCGCGCCTGGAAGGGTATGTCGGTGGGCCGTACAAGCTGCTGGTCCGGGACTTCACCGGTGACGGGCGTTCCGACGTCCTGATCGGGTACAGGAACCTGGGCGCGTTGCACCTGGCCGTGGGTGACGGTCGCGGGGGGCTGTCAGAGCGGACCGGCGGTGTGTTGATCAACCTGGCGAGTCGCGAACACGGAGGGGCCATCGATGCGAGTTGCTGGTCGGCCCCACATGTCCACAATCTGCACGCTGCGGACATCAATGGGGATGGGCGATTGGATGTCGTGGTTGGCCTCGCTGGGTTGTCCACCGTGAAGGACGGTCGTGTGGTGGTGGCCCTTGGAGAAAAAGGGGGGCATTTCCGAACAGTGGTGGAATACCTGGTGCCGAGCGAGGCCAAGGGCGTGCGATTCGAGGATCTCGACCGGGATGGCAAGATGGATCTGCTCTACACCGCTCGTGGTTCCGGTTACAAGGATGATCTCACGGTGGGAGAACTTCATATCCGCCGTGGCCTGGGCGGAGGTCGATTCGGTATGGCGATCGTGTTGCCGGCCGGCCGGTCGGCCTATGCGATCGACACCGGAGACCTGGATGAAGACGGGTACCCCGACGTCGTGATTCCCAATGAGCACGACGATCGTGCGACGTATTGCCTGAGTCCGGGGCGGCGGTGCTTTTCGGCCGTCGATACGAAAACGGCTCGCCGATGGTCGGTGCGTGTTTTGCGGGCAACCCGGATTCCCGGAAAACGTTCTCATGCGGTGAACGATGCGAGAATTGCCGACTTCAATGGCGACGGTCACCTGGACGTGGTGACGGCCAATTTGGGGACGTCGACGATTTCGATCTTCAACGGTCGCGGGGACGGGGACTTCGAAACGGACCGGAAATTGGAAGCTGGCAAAAACGGCGCTTTCCTCGGGTTGGGTGATCTCGATGGCGATAAGGATGTTGATCTGGTGATCACTCACTGGACCGAGGCATTTGTCTCGGTCTTCCTGAACCGCGGCGATGGTTCGTTTGCGAAGCGGGTTGACCTGCCCAGTGGCCTGGGCAGCTATGGTGTCGACGTCGCTGATCTGGATCGCGACGGTCACCTGGACCTCGTGTCGGCCAACTATCGCGACCAGACAATCTCGATCCTGCGGGGCCGAGGCGATGGCACGTTCGCACCGACTGTGACCCTGCTCCGCGGGTTGCGGGTCACCGGCGGGCGACTGGTGCCATTCACCCCGTGAAAGGTCTGGTCACTGCGGCGGCCGTGTGGCGAGTTCCTGTTCCAGGAATCCCAGCAGGGCCGGGACGAGTTCCGGGGCCAGTGGGAGTGCGGGGTTGGAATAACTGGGCAGTTGTTCGGCATCGGTCGTGATGTGGCGGAGGACGTGATTCATGTCTTCAATCAGGACCAGGGCCGCGGATGGTTGCGCGGTTTTCAGGGTCTTTGCGTCACCGACGGTGACCTGGATGTCGCGGGTGCCCTGCACAATCAGTGTCGGCGTGGTGGACTTGGCCATGATGCTTTTCGGGTCGTGCTTCATCCAGGAAATCAGGAACGGTTGCACCGACGGCCGAAACAGGGTGGCCAGGGGTGGGGGGATTGTGGCCACTGTTTGTCCGGCTGCCAGTTGCTTGATGATCGCCAGGGACTGGTCCCTGGTCTCGGGCATCGTGGCCAGTCTTTCGGTCAGTTGAATCTCCATCACCTTGTCGATCGACCGGCCGGCCCCGGCGATCGATACCACGGCTGCAACCGGGGTGGCCTGGGCGGTGAGCAGGGCCACGAGTGATCCCTGGCTGTGACCGATGATTCCCACCCGTGAGATGTTCTTGTGCTTCCGCATCAGGTCGAGCCAGCCCCGTGCGTCGGTAACCAGGGAGTCGAATCGGAAGTCCTTTTCTTTGCCCTGGGTGAACCGGCTCCGGCCACTGCCTCGCTTGTCAAAACGCAGAACGGCAATCCCGTGGCTGGCCAGTGCGGTGCCGAGTTTTTTCATGTAATCGGACTTCAAGGCGGCCTGGTTGCCGTCCCGATCGTTGGGGCCAGAACCGGAGACAACCAGCATGGCAGGAAAGGGGCCGTCACCGCTGGGCCAGTCGATCGTTCCGTGGAGCGTGGCACCGGGAACGTTTAGGACGACGTCTGCGCCCTGTTGTGCCTGGCTGGTTGTGGGCGGGGCGGGGGTCGGTTCGGGCTTGGGGGCTGGGAGAAAGAAAATGCCCGCGACCTGGCCGTCGGAGTTCATTGATACACGAAATACGAGCTGTGCCCTTTCAAAAGTGCACAGAAGATCGACAACCTGGTCGGCCTGGATCGTCGTCTCTTCGGCGGTTGCGGCCACCGACTGATACCCACCAGCTTGGGCCAGGATGGTCTCCCAGGTCGCTTTCAACTTGTCGACCGGGAGTGCCTTGAGAACTTCTGGTGAGAACGTCTTGGCCGCTGTGGAAAAACGGTTGGCGGTGAGATGGGCCAACAAATCGCGAGCTACGGTTTCCGCCGGAGAATGCACCACCGGTGGAGTTTGGGGGGGATCGACCGAGGGAGTGGGTGCCTTGGCTGGAGGCGACGTGGTGGTCTCGGGGCCAGAGGCGATCGTGGGAGAAGGAGGTGAGTCAGGTGGAGTTGGCTGAGTCGCGGTGTCATTGCAGCCGACCAGGGACCCGAGGATGATCACGAGCCCGATTCTCGTGCAGGCCAGGAAATGCCGGGGGGACGTAGCCGGAGTGTCTTGCAGCGGCATGGTGCGGTGTCCTGGAACTGCTGGCGTTTTAGTCGAGTGCCTTGTTGGGGAAAATTGTCGAGGCGCGGTGCTCGGCCTTCATCAGTTCTCGGATCCTCGCGACGATCTCGGGATGCTTGGCGGCGAGATCACGAGACTCTGAGATGTCCTGGTCGAGGTCGAAGAGTTCGATTTTCAGCCTGTTGGGGTTGTTTGGCCGCAGGAGGCGTTGCCGAACTCCCTTCCATTGCCCCATCCATACGGCCTGCTGGCCCCCATACCCGGCAAACTCCCGATACAGGAACGGCCGGGGAGGCTGTTGTTTTCCGTGGAGGGTGTCGGCCAGGCTGATGCCGTCGACTCCGGTGGGAAGTGCCTGGCGGCTGCCGGTCAGGGAGAGCAGGGTGGGGATCCAGTCTTCGAATCCCGTGACAAAATCCGACGTGGTTCCCCTGGGGATGTGGCCAGGCCAGCGGGCTATCAGTGGCACGCGAACGCCGCCCTCGTAGAGCGATCCCTTGAGACCTCGTAATGGTTTGACACTGGCAAAGAAGTCATAGTCGACCTCGCGTTTGAGGTGCGTGGTCCCGTTGTCTGATGTGAAAACGACGATCGTGTTGTCGTCCAAATTGAGCTTCTCCAGCAGGTCGAGAATCCGTCCGACATAAGTGTCCAGCCGGGTGATCATCGCGGCGTAGGCCGCACGCGGGGTGAAATGTGGTGTGTAACCGCCACCTTTCAACTTGGTGAAGGGCGGGTCGTGCCATTTGAGAGCCAGGTAGGGTTTCAGCGCGTCGTCGGGGACATGCAGCGCCAGGTGCGGGATCACAGTGGGGTAGTAGAGGAAGAAGGGGCGGTCCTTGTTTTTCTCGATGAACCGGAGAGCCTGGGCAGCGATCCGATCAGGGGCGTAGTCCTGCCCCTTGAACTGGCTGTAGTTGCCCGGGTTGCTGGTGTCGGCGTCCTTGGCAAAGCGGGCGTGGCCGCCCACAGGAGGGTTGTTTTTCAGCGGAATCCGTTTGTTGTCGCTCCAGAGATACGAGGGATAGTAACTGTGCGCATGCCGCTGGCAATTGTAGCCGTAGAAACGATCGAACCCCTGTTTTAGTGGTCCGCCCTCTGATCCCGGGGGGCCGAGTCCCCACTTCCCGAAAGCGCCGGTGGTGTAGCCATCTTTTTTGAGGAGTTCGGCCATTGTGACTTCGGTGGCTGGGATCGGGACCTGGCCTTCAGGCCGGACTTCCTTGTTGCTGCGGACCCAGGCGTGACCGGGATGCTTGCCTGTCATCAGGACACACCGAGACGGGGCACAGACGGCATTTCCCGCATAATTGCGGGTGAATTTCATGCCTTCGCGGGCGAGTCGGTCGATGTGCGGGGTGCGAATCTTCTTCTGGCCGTAGCAGCCCAATTCGGCGAATCCGAGGTCGTCGGCCATGATGAAGACAATGTTGGGGCGATCGGCCGCCACGGCTTTTGCCGTCCACGTCCAGAGTGTCATGGACGCCAGAATTGCCAGGATCAGTCGAGTGTGTCGTGTGTTCTCAGGCATGGGTGAGGTGCTTCCAACTCGGTGTTCGAAGTTCAGTTGAGGCCAACCTGGCGGCTGCTGCCGGACGGGCTGGGTTTTTTTCGGGATCCTGCACAGATTGCAGCTTGGGAACGCTTCTTTGTATCAGTGGGGCAAGGCCGCGAGTCACACGGCAGTTGCCGGTTCGGTTGGTTCGTTGGAGTAGACCTCGTCGAACGAAGTCAGCGCGATGCCCCCCAGGCGTTCGGCGATGGCCCGGTACGAGCGGCGGCGGAACTCCCACTTCTTGAGACGAGGCAATTGCTCGAGCCAGTCACACAAGTGAACGGTGCAGAGGTCGTTGAACTGCTCCTGGTTCATTTCGATTGCCTCGCCGGTTTCCCGGTTGCGGATGGAATACGGGGCAGAGGAAGCGATTTGATCGTCGAATGTGGAACGATCCATGACGCAGTTGACCCACGCGATGAATTCAGCGTGGTCCCCAATGAGTGCGCGGACCTCGTCGCGTTGCTCCTGCGACAACGCGAATGCCTGGAACATCTCGGTGCCGTAAATCGAATGGAACAGGCCAGCCCGACAGACTGCGATGCTCGCCTTCCAGGTCTGGAGGTCGTTGTAGACACCGACCAGGTGAGCCAGGAAGACGGTTTCGGTGTGAGGGACATTCTCGGTACCCAGGTCGCGAAGGAACCGGGTCATTGCCTTGTACTGCGGGTCTGTGTTGTTGGGCATGGTGGGCCTGGCGGCAGTGTGGGTGAAGATGTTGTTCTACGGGTTGAAGTCGACTTCGATCATTTTGCCCCGCAACTGAGTGAGGGCCTTTTGTTCGTCGGCCATGGGAAGTTTTTCCTCGCGACCCAGCATGGTTTCCAGCCGGGTGACCTGCCGGACGAGTTGGGCGAGTGTTTCCGGGGTCAGTGCCCCTTCGTGATCGTCACCAGGCATGCGGGTGTGATACGTGAAGTGTTTTTCGAGGACCGTGGCTCCCAGGGCCACGGCGGCCAGGCACGCCTCGATTCCACGGCTGTGATCGCTGTAGCCGATGGGGATGTCGGGGAACGCCTTCTGCATGGCGAGGATTGCCCGCAGGTTCACGTTGGGGTCCTCGGTCGGATACTGGCTGGTGCAGTGTAGCAGTGAGAGGGAATCGATGGATCCCAGGCATTCGACCGCCTGCTGGATTTCCTCGATCGTGGCTCCGCCGGTCGAGAGATAGACGGTGGTGACCTGGTTGGCGCGGGCGTTGACGTGTTCGAGCAAATCGAAGTCGACGATACGACTGGACGCAAGTTTCAAGGCGGTCAGTCCCATGCGATCGACCAGGAAATCGGTCGACCGGCGGGTGAAGGTGGAACTGAGAAACGTGATGCCCAGCTCGCCACACAATTGCTGCATCTCGAAGTGGACGTCCTCGGGCATCTCGACCCCGCGGAACCAGTCAAACCACTCGTGGTCCGTTCCGAACTGGTTGGCCGTGTAGGTCTGGAACTTGGCGACGGTGGCCCCATTGGCGGCGGCCTCGGTGACCATTCCGCGGCAGACATCCCAGCGGCCGTAATGATTTTCGCCCAGTTCGGCGATCAGGACCGTGTCCAACTCAGTTTCCCCCGTTGCGGTGTCAGAACAGCGATCACCCGCCGACGATTTCCAGTGGGCGGTTCTTCTTCCAACGTCCGCGTGTGAAGTCGGGGACGTCCATGGTCTGGCTGCGGTTGGCGATTGAGCGTTCACTGAGTTCGGAAACCACGCTCCACGCGGCGGCGTCATAGACATCCATGTCGGGTTCCGTGCCGGCGTGCAAGCATTCGATCAACCGATGGATTTCCATGTAATCCATTCCACCATGCCCTTTGCCCTGGGCTTCTCGGATCAATTTCTTCCACAGTGGGTGTTCGTACTTCGACTGGAATGTGTCGATTGGTTCCCACTTGTGCCCACGAGCGTTGGATTCCAGGGCGATCCGGTCTGGATAGCCCTGCACGATGCCCCTTGTGCCCTGGACCATGTTGATCCTCGTGTAGGGACGTGGCAGCTGCGTGTCGTGTCCGAGCGTGATGGTGCGTCCCTTCTTGGTTCGGATCATCGTTGTGTTGACGTCGCCCGATTTGTACTTGCGGGTCGCCAGCGGATGCTTGGCCCCGAAGCGGTCGGCGTAGAACACGTTGAGTCCGCGGGAGATGCTGCTCATGGAGACCAGGTAGTCGAATTGGTCCCCCCGGTTGATGTCCATGCACTGGGCTACCGGACCCAGCCCGTGGGTCGGATAGAGGTTGCCGTCTCGATGGATCTTGTTCTCGAGTCGCCAGCGAACCTCGGCGTCGGCTCCGATAAACTCGCGGTCGTCACGCAATTCGTGCAGGTAGCCCGCTTCGCCGTGAACCAGTTCACCCAGCAGTCCCTGGCGGACCATGTTGAGTACCATCATCTCCGTGCGACCGTAGCAGCAGTTTTCGAGCATGACACAATGGCGGTGTGATTTCTCAGCGGTTTCCACCATCTGCCAGCACTCGTCGATGGTCACGGCGGCGGGGACTTCCGTCGCGGCATGGTGACCGTTTTTCATGGCGGAGACGCAGACCGGCACGTGCCACCGCCACGGGGTGGCGGTGACAACCAGATCCAGGTCGTCGCGTTCACAGAGTTTGTCGAAAGCCCGTTCATCTGGGAAATAGGCGTCTGGCTTGGGCTGCCCGGCCGAGACGGTTGTCTTCTGGGCCAGTTGGCAGCGGTCTTCCAGCAGGTCACAGACGGCTTTGACCTCGACCCCGGGTTGATCCAGCAGCAATCTCAGCAGGTGGAAACCACGTCCACCGATCCCCACCATTCCGACACGGATCTGCGAAATCGGCTTCAATCGCGGGTCGGCCGCTTTTTCTTTTTTTTGTGCGGGGTCGCCGGCCTGGGCCAAGGCTGGCAGGACAACTCCGGCGCCGACTCCCGCCCCCAGTTTCATCGCGTCTCGCCTGTTGAAGTCTGTGGTCATGAGAATGGTCTCCCCGTGGATTCAACTGCCGCTGCTGGATGAGATGGCAAGGCGTTTTGGAAACAGTGTACAGCAGAGACCCTGTCAAAATCGCGTGGATTGGGAGATTGCGTGTTTCTGGTTTCCCGAACGTGGATGTTTGAAATTGACCGTCGCAGTGACGGCGGGCCACAATAACCAACTCGAGTCCTCTGCATTTGGTAGTGAACTCTTTCGCTGTGCGAACCTGGAACCGGTTGTGACGTCCACCAAAAGATTGAAAACCGCTGGCAGATCGATCCTGCTCGGGATCGGTTTGCTGGTCGGACAGTGTGGCGACGTGTTTTCGTCCGATCGGATCGTGATTGAGCCCGAGCGGATAGAAATCAACAGCCAACTTGACCAGGTTCAGTTGCTCGTGACTCTGATAAAGGAGTCGGGACAGGAACGCGATGTGACGCGAGTGTCCTCGTTCATTCTCGAAGGAAAAGCGGTCGCGTCGATCGATTCCCGGGGACGCGTGGAGGCGTCGGCAGCGGGTGAGGCGACCCTGGTGGTCCGGTCCGGCGGATCCGTGGCACGGCTTCCGGTCGTGGTCGGCGAGGGGTTCAACGAGGCGACCTCGCGATTTGTCGATCACGTGTTGCCGGTGTTGAGCCGTTCCGGATGCAACCAGGGGGCGTGTCATGCATCGCAGTTTGGCAAGGGAGGCTTCAAGCTGTCTGTCTTTGCCTTTGCTCCCGAAGCCGATCACCTGGCATTGACCCGGGAATGGGACAACCGTCGCGTTTCGCTGGTCTCGCCGGAAGACAGCCTGGTGCTGCGGAAGGCCACTCTACAGGTCGGGCATGGTGGCGGTCGTCGGTTTTTCCCGGACACCTATGCCTACAACGTTCTGAAGGTGTGGGTTTCTGATGGTGCACCGGGGCCGGTTGAGCCAGAACAATCGGAATCCACTCGGATCGTCGGACTCGGCGTTTTTCCGCATGAACGGACCTACCGGTCGGGGCAAACCCAGCAGTTGCGCGTTGTTGCTCGATATGCCGACGGTCACATGAATGATGTGACCCGGCGAGCGGCCTTCGACAGTCTCGAGTCTGGAATCGCGAGCGTGGACAGTGATGGACAACTCGCGGTTACCGGCAGCGGCCAGGCGGCGATCATGGTTCGATTTCGCGGGCAGACGGCCGTTTCACATGTTATTTCTCCGTTCCTGGGGACTCCAGCGGTGGCCCGCGACACAACGGGTTCCAACCTGATCGACAAGCACGTGGCCCGCCGCTGGGAGAGACTCAATATGCGGCCAGCGCCGCGTTGCAGTGACGCGGAGTTCATCCGACGGGCGTTTTTGGATTGCCTGGGCACACTGCCGCGGACCGAGGTGGTGGAGCGATTTCTGGCCTCCGACGCGGCCGACAAGCGCGATCGGTTGGTGGACCAGATCCTGGGGCTGACCGGTGATCCAGCACTGGATCTCTATGTCGACGAGTGGAGTACATTTTGGACTCTGAAGTTCTCTGATGTCCTCCGCAACAATCGCAAGACATCGGGCGACGCCGGGATGTGGGCCTTTCACAACTGGATTCGTCAATCGCTGCGTCACAACAAGCCGTACGACCAGTTCACCCGGGAATTGATCACCGCACAGGGGTCCATTTTCGAACACGGTCCCGCCAATTTTATCGCCTCGTCTCGCCGTCCGACCGACGTGGCGACGATTTCAGATCCGGCCGATCTGGCCGAGACAACCGCCCAGGTGTTCCTGGGCATCCGGTTGCAGTGTGCCCGGTGTCATCACCATCCGTTCGAGTCGTACAGCCAGTCGGATTTCTACGGCCTGGCGGCCTTCTTCACACGGCTGGACAGCAAGTCCAGCGGAACGTTCGGTGAGTTGGGTTTTGATGCGGTGGTGAGCCTGGCTCCGCTGGATGCCAGCCGGGCGCTGAAACATCCTCGAAGCGGCCAGGTCGTTGCTCCGCGTCCACTGGGCGGAGCGGCTGTAGACACCCGGGGCGTTCTCGACATCCGCGAACCGCTGGTTGACTGGTTGGTGTCCCCGGAGAACCGGTTGTATTCGCGGAATATTGTCAACCGGATCTGGGGCCATTTTCTGGGCACCGGAATTGTCGAGCCTGTCGACGATCTGCGGTCGACAAATCCTCCGACGAACCCACAATTGCTCGATGCCGTGGCGGACGATTTCGTGGCTCACAAGTACGATCTGAAACATCTGATGCGCAGGATCATGACATCGGCCACCTATCAGTTGTCGTCGACGGCTGATCCGGAACATGTCAACGACCGGCGGTTCTACACTCACTACAACGTGAAACGCTTGTCGGCCGAAGTTTTGCTGGATGCGATCGACCACGCTTGTGGAACCCACGAACGATTTCCCGGGGTACCACCCGGTACCCGGGCCATTGCGTTGCCTGACCCGAATTTCGAATCGTATTTTCTCGACACGCTGGGTCGTCCCAGGCGGTTGACCAATTGCGAGTGTGAGCGGACGGCCGAGCCGAACATGTCCCAGGTGTTGCACCTGTGCAACGGGGAAAAATTCGAGAAAAAGCTGGCCGACAAGAATGGAAGATTGTCGCGGTTGGTCGCCGGGAAACGGGCGACCGACGAGATCGTCACCCAACTGTACCTGGCCACCTTCAGTCGTCTTCCATCGGATGCTGAAATGACCACTTGCCGCGAGGTGATTGGTCAGTCGGAGAATCGACGGAAAGGCCTGGAAAATATCCTGTGGGCACTCTGCAACAGCCGCGAGTTCCTGTTCAATCATTGATCAAGGTGTACCACTCGGTCATTTGACCCGGGGATTGTGACATGCTGAATCTTCGACCACAGCGACACGCCGACTGCCAGTCGTCGGGGCGGCGCGAATTTTTGATGCAGGTGGGGACGCTGGGCGGCGTGGGCTTGTCGTTGGATGGTTTGCTTCGGCACCAGGCCGCGTCGGCCAAGCCGGTTGAGGCGAGTGCCAAAAACAACTGCATCCTGATCTGGACTCGCGGTGGAACCAGTCACCATGACACGCTGGATCCAAAGCCGGACGCGAGTGCGGAAATCCGGGGAGAGTTTGGGACCACGGCCACATCGATTCCCGGTGTTCGGTTCTCGGACCACGTTCCCGGGTTCGCTCGCGGGGCCAAAGACCTGGCCGTTGTCCGCAACCTGAATTCGATCAACGGCGCCCACGGTTCGGCCGACGCGATCATGCTGTCCGGTTGGCAGTTGAATCCTGCCGTCACCTATCCCACCTACGGTTCGGTGATCTCGCGCGAGCGCGGCCCGCGTCGTGACATGCCGGCTTTCGTCCAGTTGGGCAACGAGGTGGACCGGAAATTTATGGGGGGCACGGCGGGGTACCTGGGGATCACGCACAATCCTTTCGAGGTGTTCGAGGATCCCAATGCCGAGAAGTTCACTGTCCGCGATCTCACGTTGCCCGGGGGGGTCAGCCCCGGCCGAGTGTCATTGAGGCGCGAGGCGTTGACCAAGCTCGATACCCTGCAGCGTGGTTTGGCCAAGAGACCGGCGGCACTGTCGGCCATCGATACTTATTATCGCGACGCGTTCCGGATGATCAGTTCGGCCAACACACAGCGAGCCTTCCAGTTGTCACGCGAGTCGGACAAGACTCGTGATGCTTATGGTCGCACGACATTTGGCCAGAGTTGCCTGCTGGCTCGACGGTTGATCGAGTCGGGCAGCCGGTTTGTCACAGTCAGCAATGCCGACTGGGACACCCATGACAAGAATTTCAGTCGGCTCAAGAAGTTGCTGCCGCCAATTGACCAGGCATTTCCTGCACTGGTGTCCGACTTGAAAGAGCGTGGTCTGCTGGAATCGACATTGGTTGTCTGGCTGACTGATTTTGGACGTACCCCAAAAGTGAACACGGCTGCGGGACGGGATCACTGGGCGTCTGCTGGATTGGCTGTCTTTGCCGGTGCGGGGACCCCGCCAGGGATCATTGTCGGTCAGACTGATGCCGAGGGAGGCCGCAGTGTCGGTGAGGAGTACAACCCGCGGGACATCGCGGCGACTATCTACAGCAAACTCGGGATCCCGCTGGACACGACCCACGTCATTGGCGACGGCCGTCCGATGAGGTTGTGCGAGGGGCGACCGATCCGGGAGCTGTCATGAAACAGATTTCCGGAACCGTTTTCGGTGCCTGGGGGCGTTTTCTCCGGCGGGTGTTTTGCCTGCCGGTCACCTGCCTGGTTGTGTGGACTCTGACGTGCGGCCTGGCCCAGGATGTGGCCACCGCCGACCACAAGATCAGTTTCCGACAGATCACCCGGACGCATCCCATTGCCGTACAACGGGGACAGACGGCGCGGGTTCGTGTCTGGTCCAATTTCACACTGAACAATTCGCATTCGACGTTCTTCGTCCCCGCGGGGGTGCGGATGACTCAACTCAAAGAACCCGCCAGAAAGGTCGAATTCTCTGAGCCGCAGGAGTCGGACCAGGGCGAGGATTACGGGTTTTCCGTTGAGGTCCCCAAGGGACAGTTGCCCGGAGTGTACGAGTACCGGATCGCTACAGACCAGGCCGTCAGCAGTGTTGGTCACTTGATGGTGACCGATTATCCGGTCGTGACCGAGGTGGCCGGAGACAACCACACCGCGACCACCGCCCAACTGGTCCCGATTCCATCGGCAGTGTGTGGCAATATCGACGATTTTGAAGATGTTGATCTGTACCGGGTTCATGGCCGGGCCGGGCAGGAATTGGTCTGCCAGATCTTTGCGCAGCGGGTGACCCGGGCCATTCATTGCATGGCGATCCAGTACCCCAAGATTCACCTGATGGATTCCTATCTCACCCTTCGCGATTCGCGGGGACGTGTGGTGGCCGAGAACGACAACCATGTCGGTGGCGATGCGATGTTGCGGTGTCGATTGCCGGCTTCAGGCGATTACATCCTGGAAGTCCGGGATTCGCGGTATGCCGGGGATCCGCGTTACGTCTACTGTGTCGAGATTTCCGAAGGACCGATGGCGATCGCAACATTTCCGCTGTCGGTGCAACGTGGGCATTCGACAACGACCGAGGTCGTCGCGACACAACCGGAAAATGTGCCCCGCGAGGCACCGGAAATGGCGCGGCGAGTGCGGTGGGATGTGTCAGCTGACGTTCCCGTCGGTTGGCGCCGTGTGCGGGTTGCCGGTGCGGATGGGAAGCCCGGGCCGGTCGTACCACAACTGGTCAGCCGTCACCGCCAGGTTGTCGCGGATGGCAAAAACAACTCGGTGGACAAGGCCCTGTCGCTGAAACTTCCGGTGGGTGTCAACGGCCGCTTCCAGCGTGTCGGACAGACGCACTTCTATCGCTTCACGGCGACCGCGCAGAGTGTCACGCGGATCGACGTGCAATCACGCCGCCGTGGCCTGGCCGTGGACGGTGTCGTTGTGGTGATGGACAGCACGGGGAAGATCCTGGCTACCGCCGATGACGGCGATTTCACCAAGGACGCGGGATTGTATTTTCGGGCTCCGGCCGACGGCGAATACGTGATCGGTGTCCGGGACCTGAACCGTCGCGCTGGCGACCTGTTCATTTACCACTTGTCAGTCGAACCGAGTGGTGAGGATTTTGAGATTCACGGTGAATATTACTACGGGATGTTGGCACCCGGTGGACACGCGGCCTGGTTTGTGCGGTTGAAACGGCTCAACGGTTTCAAAGGGCCGGTGGAAATCCTTGTCGACCGGTTGCCCCAGGGAGTCACATGCGAGCCGGTCGTGATTCCAGCGGGCTTCACGCATTGTGCGCTGGTGTTCTCGGCCAAAGCAAAGGCCCCCATCAACGCGTCGTTGGTGCGGGTTCGTGGTCGGGCCCGTTTGCCGCGGGCGGGGGGTGAGGTGCTGGTGGAGCGGCAAGCGAACGTGCTGGGGGAATTGCGACGTGCTGGGGCAAGCCGGTTTGTGCGGATGCCGATCCAGAGCCAGTTGCTGGGCGTGACAAGGCCCCTGGACCTGCACGGCGTCACCGCGACTCCATCGCAGTTGACATTGAAGCCGGGGGCCACGGCCACGCTCACCGTCCGGATCAAGCGGAGTCCCGAGTACAGTGAGCAGGTGTTGCTGAATATGGCACTGTTGTTCTTCAACCAGGCGGTTGGTCAGCAGTTGCCCCCGGGAGTGAGCGTGCAGGGTGAAACAACCAAGAAGCTGACCGGCGACGCACTCGAGGCGGTGTTCACCCTGCGGGCCACCGACTCGGCAAAAGCGGTGACCAGGTGGCCAATCGCGGTGGTGGCCCGTGTCCCGATTACCTATACGATCATGACAAGCTACGCGTCGAATCCCGTCTTCCTGACGGTGGATGGCGCGGCTGCGGTTGGCACAAACAGTGCGCCGAAGGCACCGTGACGAACCGGCAATTGGGGGGCACACAGATGACCAGAAGCGTTCTCGTGTTGTTGTTGCTGGGAATGGTTTCGGTTGCCGTTTCAGCGGCGCCCTTGCCGGAGAAAATCGGCGATCTCGACATTCCTGATGTGAGCCAGTTGCCGCGTGTCGATCGCAACAAACGGCCGGGCCGCCAGGAGTCGAAGAACTCGGCGTTCATTCTGAAGACAGAACCTCATCGGGTCGCCGGAGAGCGTTATGTCATTCTGACTGATCATCGCTCTCCTCTTTTTTTGTCCAGCCTGCAGCGATTGGCAAAGGCCAGGGACGGGGTCATCCTGAAAGTCGACGACCTGGCCTTGCTGGGGCGGGATTCGGAAACACTCGAGTCACTTCGTCAAAAACTGCGGGCGGCTCGTGTTCGTTTTCTGGCCGTTGCGCCCAGGAAGAGTTCATTCCGTGAGAATATGGTGCTGGGCCTGTGGGAATTGACGTCGACACTCGACGACGATCCCCTGGTGGATGTCTTTCCGGGAATCCTGTTGGCCTCCACCCCCGGGCAATTCAAGGCCCTCGTGGATCGTTCAATTCAGCACAAGCCCGTGGCAATT
The DNA here is from genome assembly GCA_964646205.1 of uncultured Planctomycetaceae bacterium. Classification (GTDB taxonomy): domain Bacteria; phylum Planctomycetota; class Planctomycetia; order Planctomycetales; family Planctomycetaceae; genus UBA8437. The sequence goes on from CAZYAZ010000005.1 coordinate 42,272, forward strand.
TCGCGTTTGAAGCCACTGGCCATTAGCCAGGTTCCCCGGGCTGAAGAATTGCGGTCGTTGCAGAAGGCGGCAGTCCTGCGGAAGTGGTTCCGACGGTCCAATGTCACTACTCCCATTGTGGCGGTCTACAGTCGAGGAGCCGTCGAGGCAGCAAAGCTCACGGGGCCTGGAATCTGGAATCTGCAGGCAACGAGCCAGCAACCGTTCATCAAGTCGTTTCCCAGAGGGGCTGAAGCGGCGTTTCGCGCGGCGTCGCTGGTGGTGATGCATGGTCATGGGGTTCCAGGCATGTCGTGTGGAGTCGACATTGATGGTCTGCCGGTCGACCTGACGGGCAAGGTGATTCTCAGTGGATCCTGCTTTGCCGCGTCACCGGTGCGGTCGGATTTTCCGGCGCTCCGCCAGGCACCCGGTGGATACGAGGTGAAAAAGAGGGACGCATTTGCGTTGCGGGCGATCGATAACGGCGCGACCGTCTTCTTTGGTCACATGCGGTTGAGCATGGGATTTCCTCACCTGTTTCCGGTGCTGGAAGCCTGGTCGCAGGGGCAGAGTGTCGGCGAATCGTATCAGCAGTTGATCAACGCATTGATCACGGTTCGAGGATTCCGTGCGGGGCGATTCCTGGTCGCTCCCGCTGTTCCCGGACGTGTCTCGCGGCGTCGCGTGCCTCAGAACCTGTTGCTGTATGTCGTGTTTGGTGATCCTGCAGTGCGGCCGTTCGAATCCATAGCCACGGGATCCCGTTGACCTCCACGACCGGTGGTGAACTTCCCCGGATCAGAACAATCGTGTCAGTGGCGGTCTTTGCATGACGTGATGCGGCCGTCCCTGGACATCGTGGACGACGGTTTGTTCGGTGCATCCGAGGGCATGGTAGATGGTCGCAACGAACTGGGACACGTGCACGGGGTCATCCTGCGGATAGGCGGCCTGGGCATCACTGCTGCCCACATGCCGCCCACCACGGACACCGCCGCCGGCCAGTACGCTGGTGTAAACCCAAGGCCAGTGATCGCGACCGGCAGGTTTGTTGCCATTCAATGACGGGGTGCGGCCGAACTCTCCCGACCACACGACAAGTGTTTGATCGAGCAGTCCGCGTTGATCCAGATCGGACAGCAGGGCCGAGTACGCGCGGTCCATCGGTGGCAACAGTGTTGCCTTCATGTCAGGGAAATGTCCCGCGTGCGTGTCAAAATGATTTTCGTGTCCGGGCCAATTGACCTGGACGACCCTGACTCCGGCTTCGATCAGCCGCCTGGCGACAAGGCAACTGCGGCCAAACTTGTGGTTTCCGTACCGTTCCAGTGTTTCGGCCGATTCCTTCTCGATTGAAAAGGCCTGCCACGCTCCGCCTGCGTGCAGTATCTCCATGGCTCGGTCACGGTGTCGCTTCCATTGCCGCGCCGGGTTGGTGCTGACGTCGCTGTGATCCAGCCGGGTCAATAGTGCTGCACGACGATCGAGACGGGTGACTGGAAGGGCGGCGGGCAATTGAAAGGTTTTTGGTAATGAACCGGGCAGGTCGGTCTTGGCTTCAAAAAACACTCGCAATGGATCGAACCGTCGCCCGAGAAAACCGGCGTCCTGGCCGGCGAAGCGGCCGACATTTCCCTGCTGGATCCAGAAGGGCAGATGGACCGCTGCGGGCAAACCTGCCTGGTCTCCGGTCAGTTGCTGAAAGACGGCGCCAATACTGGGAGCGTCTCGTGAATCCAGGTAGTACTCGGGTTGTGGAGTCCGGGGTTGGTGTGGGTGGCCAGTCAGGTTGTAGTGTGTCCCGCCGCCATGAAAGGTCTGGTCGTGGTGCATGGAGCGGATGATGGCCAGGTGCTGTGTCAGGCGGGCCGTCCTGGGCATGAATTCACAAACGTCGATTCCCGGTACCTGACTGGCAATGGGGTCGAATTCCCCGCGGGCGGCGCCAGTCGCCCGCGGCTTCATGTCAAAGGTCTCTTGCTGGGCGGGGCCGCCGGTGATGTGCAAGAAGATGCAGGCTCGTGCCGTGGCCGTTGGTCGTGCCGGTTGGGCATCCGCTTGGGCGGCCAGGAAGGCCAAAGGCGACAGCCCGGCCGCACCCCGAATCGCTGTTCTGCGGGTGAGGCCAGCGCCCAGTTGGTGTTTCCGAGGCATTGCCCTACTCGACAATTTGCAATTGCAGAAAGTGGCTGCCGTGGTAGAGGGCTTCGTCCTCGAGCACACCGACAGCGTAGACCCTCAGGAAGGCGCGTTGTCCCAGGGGGGCGTCGTCGCTGGCCACAACCTGGATCGCTCCGGTCTCGGTTTGCCCGACAAACGTGACGCCCCGGCCTCGCAGGCCTCCAACCTTGGTGACGGTTCCGGGAGCGGCCAGTTCGGAATGGATCTTGTTGATAAAACCGTTCAGCCGACGGACCTTGTACTTGATCTGTGCGATCTGGCCTCGCTTGATGGTCCTGGGGTTATACGGATCGAGCGTGACCTGGAACATGGGTTCGTGGACATCAAAAACGACCGGGTTGCTGGAGACAGTGACGGTCTGGGTTTTCTTTCCGTCTGCCGCCAACACGGTTGTGGTGGCCTGGATGCCCAGCGTGTAGCGGCCGGGGGTGAGCCGAGGCGGCAGGTAGAAGCTGATGTACCCCTTGTCTTTTGCAGCGGGGATGGTGGCCGTTCGGTTGGCGATGTCGGGTGGAAGGCCGGTTCCAATCAGTTGGACCTCGGCCCGATGGTTGGGATCCTTGCGTTCGACCTCGATGGCCACGTCGAGCACTCCACCGGGGGCGTGCCGTACCTTGAGTTCACCATAGAGTTGATGGACACGGGTCTCGTGTCCGTCAGCGGTGACTCTCAAGGGAGAGTCGCCGGCGATGCCCAGTGCCAGGTCGTGTGCGAGTCGACTCCATCCGGTCGGTCGACCGGCCTGGACGACGGTTCCGATTCGAGCCGGTCGCCTGGCCGTGTCGGTGGTGTTGGCCAGGGATGACCACAAGGAAAAGCCACCGTTGGCGCGAGCGGCGCCCGGGTCGGCACTGAGGACAAGTTGGCCGCGCGAGACGCCGGGGCCGAGGAAGACGTCGGGGCAGGAAACGCCGTCGGGGAGGTTGGTGGCCGAGATGCGGATGGACCCGTGAGCTCCGCGACGTCGAAACGCCACCACATCCAGCAGAGTGCGGCCGCCCGGGGCGACGTTGAGGCTACGTGGGCTGGTGCCGGGAGAAATCACCGCCACGTCGGCTGTGGGGACTTCCCGTCGTAGCGAAAGCCTGTACGCACGGCGGGGTTCAGGGTGGATGCCTGCACTCCGGTTGTAGATCACGACTGTGTAGCGTCCGTCAGCGGGTGCCAGGAAGCGACCGGAGGGGTCGGAGTGTCGCGTCGGTAGGCCGAGACCACCGAGGTTCCGTGGGTCACGACGGCAACGCAGAAGCTCGTTTTGGCCCGCGGCATCAAGGACCGAGGCAGCCAGATGCACCGGAGACCCCATGCGTTCCCCGATCAGCTCGATATAGACCGCCTCGCCACGACGAGCCTCGAAGGAATACCAATCCTTTTCGTCGGCGGCGACCAGGCGTCCTCCGGCCTCACAGGGAATCTTGACCTGCTGTGCGGTGGCCGGAGAGTGATTGTCGTTGTTCTCGGTCACGACCGGAACATCGGTGATCCCGATCAGGACCGGTGCATGGGCGCCCGGCAATTGAAAGGCGATTGCGTCGAAGGGAGCCTGGGCCGCCGTCATCTGGATTGGCAATGGCCAACCGGGGTTGGTGCTTTCCGCGGGAATCTCGACGTCGATCCGGTCCAACGCCGGGTAGGGAGCGTCTGTACGATTGGCCAGGTTCCAGCCGAGAAGGGTGACGCGGGCCGACTGGCCCCGTCGGATCACTCCGGGCACGGCCAACGCCACTCGTGGGCCGGTGTCGATGTCGAGCCTGTACGTGTGGTTGGCACTGCCGGTGTAGGTCAGGTCGTGCAGGCGGACGATGTAGTCGCCATTGTCGGGCACCCGGAAGTCGATCAGTGGGTCGATGCCGTAGTAGCCTCGGCTGACCTTCAACAGGCGGCCATCGGAGTCGAAGAGTTGCAGGATCGGGTGCAGTTTTGAGTCGATGCGTTCGGCCCAGCATTCCAGGATCACTCGTTGTCCCCGTGTGGCGGTGAACCGGTAGCAATCCTGGTCTCCGGCTTCCAGGATCTGGCCATTGACAGTCGAGTTGATTGGGACTGGCCTGGCGGTCGGTGGTGTGCTGTTGGGCTCCTGTTCGAGAACTTCACGCCGATTCCCGACTTGGAAAGTGCGCGGGTTGCTGACCCCCGCCGGCCCGGCCAGCCGGATTTCGTAAAGTCCCGGAGCCGTGGTTTTTGGGATCGTGATTCGAAAAAGGCCGGCCTTGTCAGTGCTGACACGTTCGGCTTGCAGTCCGGGTGCCGAGGATCGCAACTCGATCTGTTTGTCGATGCCACTCCCGGTCAATGTCACCGAGACGGTTGATCCGGCCCGGCCGCCGGCCGGCCACGCGGTGGTGACCACCGGGTTGGGTGGAGCCGCCTGGAGCGGACAGACCGCCAGAAAACCCAGGGCGAGTGACGTCAGAAAGGTGGACGAGTGCATTGTGTTGAGGGCCCTTTACCAGTCACCGCCAGTGTAACTCGGGAGGGACTGTGGACTCAATTGCGAGTGTTTCGTGATCTCCGGGGATCCGGGCCAGTTCCAGGGAAGGCGTTGCCGCGCAGCGGTAAAAGCCGATAGGATGACAAGGAGTATTACAGGAACAACAGCGATGCTTCGAATCCTTGGTCGACCACTGCGAACCTGCAACGGCATGAGCCGTCGGCAGGTCTTACAGGTGGGTGGAGCAGGCCTGTTTGGGGTCGGGGCGGAAACGCTTGCGGCGGCTGATGCGGCCGGCGTACTGCAGTCCGCAGCACGAGCCAAGTCGGTGATGTTCCTTTATCTCTTCGGAGGTCCCAGTCAACTGGAGACTTTCGACATGAAACCCGAATCGCCCAGCACGGTGCGTGGGCCGTTTTCTGCGATTGCGGCTCGAACTCCGGGCATGCGGATCTGCGAACACCTGCCACGCCTGGCGGCCTGCTCAGACCGTTACGCGGTGATTCGGACACTCAATCACACTCAAAACGACCACAATGCAGCCCACATCATTCAAACGGGTTGGCCAATGCCGGTGGCCGAGCGGGGGCCGGCCAACGTCAATGCCGCACCCAATGACTGGCCTGCGATGGGCTCGGTTGTCTCCTATCTCGATCGACGCCGGGCCTCTTCTCAAAAGGTACCCAGCTACATCTACCTGCCCAATCGGCACGGCGAAATTCAGCTGGGTGGCCGTTACAACCGGCTGGGGCAATATGCCGGTTGGCTGGGACCGGAATACAACGCCCTGTCGACTCGGATCCGCAAGAAGGCTCACCTGGACAATCCCTACTTTCGGGACTGCACCGAACAGGAATTGCAGTTCCAGTTCCGTGGCCTGTCGTTGGGTGAGGGAGTGACACTGGACCGGCTCGACCGTCGTCGCAGCCTGTTGGAACAATTCGAAGGTCAACGGGTGGGGCTCGAGGAATCGGGGAACACGTCGGTCTACGATCGCCATCGACAGTCAGCGCTGGGGATGGTCAGTTCGACGAAGCTGCGTGAAGCACTGGATATCCGCCGCGAGTCGCCCACGTTGCGCGACCGGTACGGGCGGCACCTGTTTGGCCAGTCCCTGATGGTGGGCCGCCGTATGGTCGAGGCCGGGTCACGGTTCGTGACGGTTGTCTGGGACATGCCTGACGGAGCCCCTTCGGGGTGGGATTCTCATGAAGGAATGACCGCCAGTCTGCGGGATCACCTGTTGCCGGGCCTGGACCAGGCGGTGTCGGCTTTGCTGGCAGACATGCACGACCGCGGATTGCTGGACGAGACCCTGGTGGTGTGCGTGGGAGAGATGGGGCGGACACCCAAGTTCGAGAATCGGGGCAGTGCCGACGGCCGAGACCATTGGGGTTACTGTTTTCCAGCTCTGCTGGCTGGGGCGGGGGTTGCCGGTGGAGTCCTGTATGGGCGATCAGACCGAATTGCCGGGCACCCGCTCGATCATCCGGTGAGCCCAGCTGATCTCTCGGCAACGATCTTCGATTCGCTGGGAGTCGATCCTCATTCGACAATCAGGGACAAGGAAGGCCGGCCGGTTCCTCTGGTTGACGGTGGTGAAGTCGTCCGGGGTCTGTACACCTGACCGGTCGTGTGTCACCGTCCCGGTCGCATCGTCGTCGACTTCTCGCGTCGCAGGCAATGAAGTCGTTGGTCAATTGTTCTCGCCGTCAGTTTCTGGCGATGCGTTGCGGAGATGTTCGAGGCTGAGCCGGAGGGACTCGAGTCTGAGTTCCTCGGACCCCTCGAATTCCCGGTCCTCGACCTCGACACACACCGGCCCGCGGTAACCAGCATCAACCAGCGCGGCCAGGAAGACCGCCCAGTCGATGGTACCGCGGCCGGGCAACACCGGTGTGTGAAATTCAACGGGAGTGGCCAGGATGCCGACATCGTCGAGACGTTCACGATCGACGGTGACATCCTTGGCGTGGATGTGGATCAGGCGATCGGAGAATTCAACCAGCGGAGCCAGGAAATCCATCATTTGCCAGACAAGGTGCGAGGGGTCGTAGTTGAGCCCGAGGTGAGGAGAAGGGAGATCGGAGAAAAGGCGTCGCCAGACGGTGGGGCTGATTGCCAGGTTGTGGCCACCTGGCCACTCGTCTCGAGTGAACAGCATTGGGCAGTTTTCGATGCCGATTCGTACGTTGTGCGATTCAGCCCATTCGACCAGAGGCCCCCATGTGTCCAGGCACCTGTTCCAGTTGTCATCGATTGAGAGCGTGGGGTTTCGGCCGATGAAGGTGTTCATCACCGGGATGTCCAACGCGGCACAGCCTGTGATGACACGTCGGATGTGTTCAACCGCGGCGGTGGCAGTGGCCTGGTCGGCTGCCAGCGGGTTGGGGTAGAAGCCCAGTCCACTGACGGCGATGCCGGAATCTGCAATCTGTGCCTTGAGTTCATCGCCATTGTCGATGGTGTCGACATTGATGTGGGTGACTCCGGCATAACGCCTGTCGGCGTCGCCGGGTGGCCAGCACATGAGTTCAACGCAGTCGTAACCCAGGTCGCCGGCGGTCGTGAGCACACGATCAAGCGACGCGTCGGGAAGAATGGCACTGACAAAGCCGAGAGGGAGTTGTGGAGTGGTCATGATGTGTGGTGAGTTTGATTTTCAAATGCGGGTGGGGTCAGATACTCGGGACAGTGAGTCCGGAGAACAAGCGATGAAATTCCCAGGCAGGACCGTGGTGACCCTGATTGTGTTCCTGGTGTCGTGGGTGACCGAAACGACCCGGGCAGCAGACTTCAAAGTTCCGGCCGGGCAGAGACAGTTGTTTCTTGATGATCACGGTATCGCGAAGATCGAGAATCTCAAGCGACGAATGCATCGGCCGGAAAAACAAGGGGCGGTGATTCGCCCGCGGTACCTGACCACCAGCGAGCGATCTATCCAGACTCGCAGCGGTCCCCAGTGGGACGCCGAGCGAGGCGTGTATCGGATCTGGTTGTTGTCAAAGGATTGTTACGAGAGCCGAGATGGTTTGCATTGGGTGCCGACGGCAACACAGCCCACGGAGTCGGTGCAGGGGGCGGTGATCGACCCGGGCGACACCGACTCGTCACGGCGATACAAGGGGTTGGTTGCCACTGGCGGGAAACGCCTGGTGGTGGTCAGCCCGGACGGCCTGGCGTGGCGACGGTTGGACGTTCCGGCAATCCCGTCTCAGGACGAATCGAACCTGAGTTTCGATTCGCAATCCAGGACATTCATTGCGACGGTCAAGCACCGGGGGCCATTTGGTCGCAGCGTCTGGCTTTCGACCAGCAAGGATTTCCAGAAATGGACGAAGCCCGAACTGATCTTCCATGCCGATGCAAAGGACCAGGAATTGGCCAGGAAGGTGATCGAGCGGCGTGTGGCCGACAAGACGTTTCAACCCATGCGGTTCGTGGATCCGGAAGTTTACAACGTCCAGGTCTACAACATGGGGGTGTTTCGCTACGAGGGCCTCTATGTCGGGTTGCCGGCAATGTTTCATTCGACTGGGAAAGTGGACAATTATCCCAACACCGATGGATTCCACCTGGTGCAACTGGCGTGCAGCCGTGATTTGAAGACGTGGCGACGTTTGGGGGATCGCGAACCGTTTATTGGGCCCTCGCGGCTTGGCTCGGGTGCCTTTGACCTGACACAGATCCTGCCACCCTCGGCTCCCATCGTGCGTGGCGACGAGTTGTGGTTTTACTACACCGGGCTGAAGTATCGTGCCACGTTCAACTACGAGGGGAAGTATCCCAACGGAAAAATCGTGGTGCTCCCACAGTTCGATGGTCCCGGTGGGGCCATTTGCCTGGCAGTGCTGCGGCGGGATGGATTCGTGTCGTTGCAGGCCGGGGCGACAACAGGTGTGATGACGACAGAGGCATTTGTGAGCCAGGGAGAGGAGTGGCACGTCAACGCCCAGTTGGCTGAAGGGGGGCGGCTGGTTGTCGAAGTGATTGATGACACCGGTGCGATTGTGGCAATTTCGAAACCGGTGACCGGTGACCATCCCCGTTGGCCAATCCGCTGGGCGCGGGGTTCGGGGCGTGGGCTGGTGAACCAGCGGGTTCGGGCCCGCTTTCATTTGACCCAGGGCCATTTGTTCTCGTATTGGATGGACAGGGCTGTCGGGAAGCCAAAACGTCCGTGATCACGATGGTGCCGGGGTTCGCTAGTCGATGAAAACAACTCAAAAAAAGGATGGGCGAGTGATGACGGTGAATGAGAACTATGGGGTTTCGAGACGAGACTGGCTCAAGGTGGCTGGTGCAGCCGGCCTGGCAGCGGCGGCGGCCGGCGAAGGAGGTCCGTCGCTTGCGGAGGACACCACGAACGAGGTGACCAATATTGGTGGACGACGTGAGTTGTTTGTCGACACGACACTGGTTGGTGACATCAAGGGCCACGCCAGGCTGCAACTCAACCAGCCGACGCCCCAGGAGGTGACCCAGGTCAATGACCGGCCGTGGGAGGGCGCCTCCTGTGCCTACATGAAGGTCTTCCGTGACGGGGACCTGTATCGGATGTACTACCGTGGCAGTGACGTGGTTTACACGAAGGAGGGGTTCAGTAGCCCACATCCAGAGGTGGCCTGCTACGCCGAGAGTACAGATGGTGTCCACTGGGTCAGGCCGGAGTTGGGACTGTTCGAATTTGGTGGGTCAAAGAAAAATAACATCATCTGGATGGGCGAGGGGTCTCACAACTTCGCTCCGTTCCTGGATGAGAATCCGGCCTGTCCGGCGAACGAGAAGTTCAAAGCTCTGGCTGGCTCGTTTCGCAAGGGGTTGTGGGCTTATGTCTCGGCCGATGGCAAGAAATTCAGGAAGATCCAGCAGAAGGCCGTAATCGCCAAGGGGGCCTTTGATTCTCTGAATCTCGCCTTCTGGGATTCACTGGCGGGAGTGTATCGCGAGTTCCATCGGGATTTTCGAAAAGGTCGAGACATCCGCACCGCGACATCGAAGAACTTTGTTGATTGGTCGGAGAGTCGTTTTTTGGATTACACACCCCAGACTTCGCACGGGCCGCGTCCCAAGTGGTTGCAGCCGGTGAAAGATGACGATCCCAACAACACGCAACCGGGGCGTGTGAGCCAACTCTACACCAACCAGGTGATTCCCTATTATCGCGCTCCTCACATCTACCTGGGTTTTCCCACTCGGTATATCGACCGTGGCTGGAGCTATTCGGCCACGCAGTTGCCGCGGTATGACTACCGCAAACTTCGGGGGGCAAAGTCCCGTCGAGAGGGGACGGCGGTGACCGACGGGATGTTCATGGCCAGTCGCGACGCGACCTCGTTTCGCGTGTGGCCTGAATCGTTCATTCGGCCTGGCCTGCGGGCCGAACAGAGTTGGTTTTATGGGGACGCGTACCAGAACCACGGGCTGGTCGAGACAGCGTCGCAATTCCAGGACGGTGGCAACGAGTTGTCCGTCTATGTCAGTGAAAATTCCAACCAGAATCACCCTGGGCAATTTCGTCGCTACACGTTGCGGATCGACGGTTTCGTGTCATTGACGGCACCCCTGGAAGGTGGCGAATTGGTGACCACGCCGATCCGGTTTCAGGGGAACCGGTTGTCACTGAACACCTCGACCTCTGCGGCCGGCACGGTGAGGGTGGGAATCGAGGGTGTGGACGGCAAGCCGGTGCCCGGCTATTCCGTTGAGGAGGCTCATCCGTTGTACGGCGACTCGCTTGATCTGCAGGCGGCCTGGAAGGCCCGGGGGGCTGACGTGGGGGCGCTGGCCGGTAAGACGGTGAGGCTGCGGTTCCGCGTGCAGGACGCTGACGTTTACTCGTACCGGTTCGAGTCGGTGTAACACAGGCAGGGGGTTGTGTTGGCGCGTTGGCCCTGTCACCTGCTGAATCGTCGGATGACATTGGCGGTGATTGCGGCGACGGCGTCGTCAACGAGGATTGAGGCGGGCCAGGCGATGGAGCCGACCGAGAACACTTCGCCGCCGGAGGGTGTGTCGAAGTGGACGATCTCTGCTCCTCCCTCGTCAGCGTTGGTGCCTTTTGCGATCAGGTGAACGTTGGCTGGAGATTGGTCAGAGATTTTGTCGGTTTCGTGTCCCGAGGCTCCACCGGGAACTCGTTTGTGCAGGCTGTCGGCGCCGAACGTGTCGTCCTTGGCCAGTCCGGTGCCTTCGAGTGTCCAGTGATCAGCATCGATCACCCGGTACGGGGCGGCGGTCATAATGCCGGGGAAAGAAAAGACGACACCCAGGAGGTTGGCTTCTGACTCGACTCGCTTGTCGAACCGGCTTTCGTATTCGGATCCATCGTCCTTGAGTTGTGGTTTGGTATGGCTCCAGTTGGTGTTGTGGTGAACCACGCGGTGGTCATCGAGAAATTCGATTTCACAATTGAGCCCATTGCCACCAAGGTACATCAACCGGCCCCCACGTTCGAAGACCCACTCCTTGACCCGGAGGTACATGTCACGAGACCAATATTCCGGGTGGGTACTGATGATGAGCACCTTGTAATTGTCCAGGGGCACCTGGTCGAAGTGCAGATGTGTCTCGCCGTAGTAGTCGTAGTCGAATCCTTGTTGTTCCATCCATCCGAGCAACCGCCATTCGGCCGAGGCCATGTGGCAACCCTGTCGCCCACCAATCGGGTCGGTGAGGTTTTCGTCGAGATCAATGTGGTTGTAAGGGTCGGGACGATCGAGAGAGAGTGGGGCGTACTCGTCCTGGTCATAGCTGCTGTGTTCTGTCGCGGTGTACCGTTTCAGCTCGAGCCGCGAGTTGACCGTAGGGGTCGGCGGGAAGCAGTCCGCGTGAATGTAATTGCTGCGGCCACCAAAACTGTTGTATGCGTTCCAGTTGAGATCGGAGGCCAGCACCGCGACGTCGGCGGTTGGCGTGGTGGGGGCAACAACCCAGGGAAAGGAAAAGAACGAACCGGATTTCCCGAGTGCGTGCAGGTAGTACAGGCCGCTGCGTTGTGGGGCTTCGACAAATTGTGACATCGCCTTGCTGTTGTAGCCGTGCTTGTTCCAGTGGACTCCGGTTTGCGTGTAATCTCCATCCGGAGTGATCTGCATCGTGGCGCGGGGGCCGTGTTCGTCGTATGTTCCAATGCGTCGGATGTACTCCTTGGACTGGCCGTATCGCCACAATTGAAGTTCGTATTCCTCGACGGCGTGTACCCGAAACTCGCTGAGTTGGCCGCCCTGGACGCACCTGGGCCACATGTATCCGAGCAATTGGTCTGAGAGCAGCCGGAAGTGGTGGGGAACATCGGGGTTGGCCGTCATGGTGACGATCTTGGATCCGTAACCCTCTCGCCCGATGACAACCTCGTAGTCCCCTGGTTCAATTTCGACGTGAACGGCCCCGGAAATCGTTGAGGTGGCAGTGGTGACACTGTCGCCGCTACGAAATTCGAACAGGACTCCGGGGAGGGCCACATAACGTTCGTTACTGACGTATCCGACAAGCATCGGTTCTGGTCCTTGTTGCAATGGTGGCTGGCGTCATCAGGGGCGATCACTCGGACCATGATGTCGAGGCCTTGCGTTGCCGTCCAGCAAGAGCCAGGTCTCACAGCTCGTGTCGGCCCAGGGCGAAGTCTGAAAAGATCCCGCCAAAGTTTGCCAGAAGCGATTTTCCGTCCTGTTCGTGGCAAATCGACCGATAACGATGATATGAGGTTGTGTGCGCTCATTTTGATGTCCTGTGTGCTGCCAGCAACGATGGAAGCTGGCGAGTCGGCAGGTTGGCGGCCGCGTGTCGCCAGGGAGCCGGTACGGCGAATGGCACGTGAGCAGGTCAAGGTCGTCCCAATTGTTGCGGTCGAACCGGCGAGACCCAGAACCCTGTCTGAGTTTCGGTCTTTGGCGGAATCGCGGCATCCTGCGCTCAGAATCAACTCGGCACGGATCGACGAAGCTCGCGGCGATCATCGACAGGCGGGGCTGTGGCCGAATCCCGTCGTGGGGTATCGCGGTGAGGAGATGGGGAACCAGGGGACACCGGGAATGCAGGGTGGGTTCATCCGGCAGAAAATCATTACCGGTCAAAAACTGAAGTTGGCGTCGTCGGTGGCAGCTGCGAGGGTGATGGAGCGTGAACACCTGGCGACGATGGCCAGGGAACAAGTAGTCGGAGATGTCCGAGTTCGGTTCTACGACACGTTGATTGCCCAGCAGCGTGTCGAGTTGACGTCACAACTGTCAAAGCTCGGACTGGAACTGGCCCGTGCAACGGCCATGTTGGTGCAGGCCAAGCAGGTCTCGCGTAATGGGCTGTACCAGGCCGAGATCGCCTCTGAACAGGCTGCAGCTTTGGAGGAGAACTCGAAAAACGAATTGTCGGAAGCTCGTCGGCTGTTGGCGTTGTCGGTTGGTGTGGCCGATTTGAACGTTGGCACTCTGGAGGGCAATGTGACCTCCAATTTGACCGATATGACCTGGGAGGAGTGTCGCCGCCGGGTGCTGGCCGAGCATCCCGGTTTGGCGGCCGCACGGGCGAGGTTGACCTTGTCGGCTCGAGAAATGGCCCGACAGAAGCGGTTGGTGATTCCGGACCTGGATGTCCGGGTCGGCAGGGCACACATGTACACCAGTGACAGCGATGTCACCAGCGTGATGGTCGGAGTGCCCCTGCCGATCTTTGATCGTAACCAGGGGGGGATTTCGCGATCCGAGGCGGGGGCGGTGCGGGCGCGTTTCGAGGTGGAACGGATGGAGGTCGAATTGGAACAACGGGCGGCTTCGGCTTACCGGGAATATTCCAATGCCCGTCACCAGGCGCGTCGTTATTCGGACAAGATTCTTCCCCGGGCTCGGAAGTCGATCGAGTCGGTGAAAGAGGGGTACCGCGAAGGCCAGGTGAGGTACCTGGAACTGTTGCTCGCACAACAGAAGTTCGTCGAAGTGAACCTGGTCTACCTATCGACTATCCGCAAATTGCGAGAGTCTGTGACCGTGATCGAGTCGAAGTTGTTGTCTGGTGGGTTGCATGGGCATCGGCTTGGGAATGATGCGTCATCGCGTCGCTAATCGCATTGAGTCGGGAAGAAAATGTTGTCCCCTGGAGGGGGGTTGCATATAGTTTGCCCAAGCGGAGTGATTGGTTGACCGAGGTGTAGGGCGTCGTGATGTGCGTCACAGAATCCACAAGTGGACGTAAAAAACGCTGGCGGTCGGTGTCTCGAGGTTTGCTGGTGACGCTGACCCTGATTTGCCCGCTGGTGTATTCAACTGGCGCCTGTTGCTCGACACTGGTCCCGTCTTCTTCGTCTCCAGAGGTTGGCAAGGCGGCGTGTGCCTGTTGTCAGCATGAGGACCAGCGAAGCCGGTCGCCGCGATCGGTTCCGTCTCCTCATATGCCGGCGTGCCAGTGCGCAAGTTCGACTGCTCCTGTCATCGTGCCTGTCATCGTGTCTGTCCCCAGGCAGGGCGGGGCGGGTTACCGTGACGTGGTTGGAGGCGAATCTCCCAGGCATCACCAGGGCTCTTCGTCGTTGTGCCCGGTTGCGGATGGCGTGTCGTCACGGGAAGTGTGGGGACGACGGCTTTGTGTCTCCCATGGTGTGCTGATCTGTTAAGCCAATGATTCCACCAGCGCTGGACTGGATCTGCCGCTGGTGGTGCTGAATGGCCAACGATCAATTGTTGGGCCTTCCAGGCTCGAAGTCAGGACACAGAAAAAGTGCTCACCTTGCGATTGCTCCCCTGGGAGTATTCCGTTCGCAACCTGTTTCGCCGTCCGTTGCGCACCGTTTTGACGCTGTTGGGTCTGACCACGGTGCTGCTGCTGGTGCTGGTGGTGATTGGTTTTATTCGTGGGCTGGAGGCGTCGCTGGCCAATAGTGGTGATCCGGATACTGCCATTGTTTTCGCGGTGAACATGAACGAGAACCTGGAATACTCGTCAATCCCAGGAAAGACGTCGGGACTGGTGGCGGCGAGTGTTCCGGGTGTTGGCCAGAGATACGGCCGAAAGTACGTCTCGCCGGAATTGTATCTCGGTACCGAAATCAAGGTTGGAGAGCGAGAGCAGCCATCGTTGGGATTGATTCGTGGTGTCACCGACGCCGTTTTGCAGGTGCGACGTGGCGTGCAGATTGAACGCGGGGAGTGGCCTTCGCCGGGCGAGGTTCTCATTGGGACTCTGGCCACAACGAAACTCGGCGTGGATGAGTCGGAATTGGATATTGGTGGAAAGTTGTGGTTCGAGGGGCGTTGGTGGCGTGTCTCGGGGGTTTTTTCGGCTGCGGGCGCAGCGTTCGAGTCCGAGACATGGTGTCGCCTGGATGACCTGCAGCAGGCAATGCAGCGTCAGGACCTGAGTCTCGTTGCCGTGACGTTTGGTCCTGACGGTGATTTTTCCGATCTGCAGTTGTTTTGCAGTGAACGGAAAGAC
Source organism: uncultured Planctomycetaceae bacterium (assembly GCA_964646205.1). Taxonomy (GTDB): domain Bacteria; phylum Planctomycetota; class Planctomycetia; order Planctomycetales; family Planctomycetaceae; genus UBA8437. The sequence goes on from CAZYAZ010000005.1 coordinate 57,288, forward strand.
TTGGAATTGCAGTCAATCCGGGAGACGGACTATTACGCCCTTCTTCAGCGAGATTACCGGCCGATTCGCGGCTTGGCGTGGTTGGTGGTGGCGTTGGTTGCGGGGGCCGGCGTGTTTGCGGGCCTGAATACAATGTACGCGTCAACGATGGGACGGGTCAGGGAATTGGCGGCATTGCAGACGATTGGATTCGGTCGGGGAGCTTTGTTGTTGGGCTTGATCCAGGAAGGAGTTCTGTTGTCTTTGTCGGCGACACTGCTGGCCGTGGCGATCGCACTGGCAGTGCTGCGGAGTGCTTCAATTCAATTCACCATGGGGGCGTTTGACCTGGCGATCGATGGTCCGAGCATTCTTGTGGTCTGTGCGATTGGGGTGATGCTTGGTGTTTTTGGGGCGGTGCCTCCGGCAGTTCGAGCCCTGCGGATGCCGGTTGTTGAAGGGTTGAAAGCGGTGTGAGTGGGCGGGTGGACAAAACCGGAAACTGGTCGAAGAACAAAACGTTTAAAAACTATTCCCCATGTTGGGAAAAAGGGAGTCGCGATGACAATCAATAACCGTTTGGCTGCGGTGAGTGGCTTACTGTTGGTGACGATGTTGGTGGGGTGTGGTGGTGGCGAAGTGGAGTCACCAGAGGTGTCCATCGATGCGACCCCTTACCTTTTGAAAGCGGCACCAGCCGAAGCCCTGGAGGTTGCCGCGGTGCATCAGTCGGTCGAGGACACTCGCGAGGTCGTGGTTGTGGGGAAGATCGGTGGCAGCCTCAACCCCTGGATCGAAGGACGTTCCGCATTCAACATCGTCGACCGAAAGGTGCGGTCCTGCACAGACATACCCGGGGATGACTGTCCGACGCCGTGGGATTACTGTTGCTCGCAGTCTGACCTGATCAATTCGACAGCGCTGGTGAAGGTGGTGGGAGCGGATGGGGAATTGCTGGCTGCCGACGCGAGGAGTTTGTTTGGTGTGAAGGAATTGCAGACGGTGGTCGTGCGTGGCACCGCCACGAAGGACGACAAGGGCAACCTGGTTGTCGTGTCCACGGGATTGTTTATCAAGAAATGACGCTCGTCGTCTTTGCGACGAATCTCGACCAAGCTGTTATGCCGGAAATCGATCTCAAACAACTGGCCATCGATCGCGACGAAACGGCACCGGGTGCCGGGTCGGGGCGATCTCGAAGGCGGCTGCTGACCCGGTACATTCTGCCCGGTTCAATGGTGGCCGGATTCGTGTTGCTGGCCGGGTGGCTGGGCTGGGACGTGGTATTTCCTCCGCGTGAGGTCACGGTTGTTCAGTTGTTGACAACCCGGGCGGTGGCGGCTGAAGCCGGGACCCCGGTGTTCCAGGCCAGCGGATGGGTAGAACCTCGCCCCACTTCAATTCGAGTTGCAGCGTTGGCACCGGGAGTGGTCGAGAAGTTGATGGTTGTCGAGGATCAGTTGGTCGAGGTGGGACAGCCAATTGCGGCGATGATTCAAGATGATGCGACCCTGGAACTGGAGGCAGCCGAGGCGGTGTTGAGCCTGCGCCGCGCCGAAAAAATGGATGTCGAAGCGGTGTTGGCTGCCGCCGAGTTGAGGCTGTCCCGTCCGGTGCACCTGGAGGCCCCTCTGCGAGCGGCCGAGGGCGAGTTGGCTGGCGTGGTGACCCGGGTGAAGAGTCTTCCCTTCGAGACGCGGCAGGCCGAGGCCATGCTTGTAGCGGCTCGAGTCGATCATTCGGGGAAGGTGGCTGCCAGGGGGGTGGTGGCGGAAGTGGAAATCGCCCGGGCCAAGTCGGTCCTGGAACAGTCCGCCGCGAGGGTGCAAGACTTACAAAAGCGGGTCATCACCTTGGCACAAGAAGAACAGGCGTGGCGTCAACAGGTGGCTGCGTTGAAGATTCGGCTGGAACTGCTGGCTGATGAAACCGAAGCCAGGGACCAGGCGCGGGCCAGGTTGCGCGCCGCAAAGGCCCAGATTGCCGCGGCTGGTGTCAGAGTGTCAGAGGCTCGCCTGAAACTGGATCGGATGACAGTCAAAGCGCCGGCGGCCGGCCGGGTTTATCAACTGGTTGCTGCGCCGGGCGCGAGAATTGGCGAGGGCATGGTTCAGATGCAGGGACACGATGGCAGTACCGTCGTGACCCTGTATCAACCCGATCAACTCCAGGTCCGAGTCGATGTTCGGTTCAGCGATTTGCCCCAGGTGGTCACCGGCCAGTTGGTGCGGATTAATAACCCCGCGTTGGCCGAGCCACTGACCGGACGCGTGTTGTTTGTCAGTTCCATAGCGGACATCCAGAAAAATACGCTGGAGGTCAAGGTTGTTATCGACACGCCCCCTTCGCTGTTCAAGCCCGACATGCTGGTTGACGTCACATTTCTTTCGGCTGGTAAACAGCCCGGTGTGGAACGTTCGGGAGTACGACCGCGATACTTTGTCCCGCGAGCGTTGGTTCGTTCAGACGCAGAGGGGAACTTTGTCTGGGGAGTGGATCAGGCACGGGGCCGGGTCCGCCGGATTGCGGTGACACTGGGTGTTGGAGCCCCCGGCGGACTGGTCGAGGTGACCGGTAAGCTGGCGATGGGAGACCGCATTGTTGCTCGAGGCGGTGACGGATTGCTGGACGGCCAGAGAGTGAAAAATTCTGGAGAAGAACCCGAAGCCGCTTTTAGCGATGGCAACTCCAGGGTGCCCGGTCGTGCCCCGGGTGTTCCCGGAGACAAGGGCGCGAGGGGTGAGGGAATGGGAAAGGAACATTGATGGCACTGGTCGAAATCCGTGACCTTGTGCGGCGATATCATAAGGGGGGGGAGACGATTACACCGCTGGATGGGGTGTCACTGGATATTCATTCCGGCGATTTCTCGTCTTTGATGGGGGCCAGCGGCAGTGGCAAGTCGACGCTCTTGAACCTCTTGGCGGGGATCGACTCGCCCGACGAGGGTTCAATACGCGTGGGTGGTGTCGAAATCACATCGTTGTCTCGTGGGCAACTGTCGCGGTGGCGTGCCAAACACGTCGGGTACATTTTCCAGGACCACAATCTGGTGCCGGTGCTGACTGCGTGGGAGAATGTCGAATTGCCCCTGTTGCTGTTGAAGATGTCACGGGCAGAACGGCAGAGGCGCGTCGATGTGGCCTTGCAGGCTGTCGACCTCACCGATCGGGCCGACCATTACCCCAGGCAACTCTCGGGTGGACAAGAACAGCGAGTGGGGATCGCCCGCGCAATCGTGGCACATCCGACACTGGTGGTGGCTGACGAGCCGACAGGTGATCTGGACGGAGAAACAACGACTCAAATCCTGGGCCTGCTGGGCCGCCTCAATCGCGAACTGGATATCACCTTGTTGATGGTCACGCACGACAAGCAGGCCGCGGACATTGCCGGTCGACAGTTGGTTCTGGTGGACGGCAGGCTGTTTGAGTCAGGCCGTGAGACAGCCGCAATCGGTGCTGCGCGAGGTGACGAGTGATCCGTTTTCTCCCATACATTGTCAAGACTCTCTGGCGACACCGGTCGCGGACGGTGCTGACACTGGCCGGGTCGGCCGTGGCGCTATTCGTGTTCTGTTTTGTGGGAGCTGTCCAGGAGGGCATGGAGGATCTACGGGTGCGGCAAGCCGGTGATCGGTCACTGGTCGTGTTTCAGGCCAACAAGTTTTGTCCAGCGACCAGTCAACTTCCCGAGGATTACACCGAGCAAATTGAAACCCTTCCGGGGGTCGAACGGGCGGTTCCGATCCAAGTATTCACAAACAACTGTCGAGCGAGTCTGGATGTGGTCGTGTTCTATGGAGTGCCGCCGCAAGAGGTGAGGCGGATTCGTGATTTTCGATTGGTGAATGGGTCGTGGGCGGAGTTTGAGGCGCGTTCGAACCAGAATGCAGCCATCGTGGGACGGGCAGTCGCCGAGAGACGGGGGGGCCAGGGGGCGCTGTCTATTGGCGGTGTGACTGTTGAGGTGGCGGGAGTGTATGAATCGGATGATCCCGCCGAGGAAAATTACATCTACACACACCTGGGCTTCTTACAACGTCGCCATGGCCGGGATCTGCAGGGCCGGGTGACCCAGATTGAAGTGCATCTGGACGAGTCTGCTGATGCGGTGGCGACCGCAGGAGCAATCGACAAGATGTTTCAATCTGGGCAGGTGGAAACCGACACGCGTCCCAAGGGGGCGTTTCAACTCAAGAGCCTGGGGGATCTCTCGCAATTGATCAGTATGTCCAGATACCTTGGCCTGGCCTGTGTCGGATTGGTGTTGGCTCTGGTAGGAACGACGACATTGATGTCGGTGCAAGACAGGGTGAAGGAGCACGCGGTCCTCCAAACCATCGGATTTACTGGTGGAGAAGTGTTCGGGCTGGTGTTGATTGAGAGTGCGGTTTTGAGTGTGTTCGGAGGTGGATTGGGAGTAGCGGCGGCGGCAGCGACCTTGCAGCTGGTTCCGATGTCAGTGGGGGCCGAGGCGGTGACGATTGCTTTTCAGGCCACCGGACGTTTGGCTGTGCTTGGCGTTGTGGTGTCGTTGCTCGTGGGGGTGTTGGCGGGGATTCCGCCGGCGTGGCATGCGTCGCGTACGGATCTGGTCGCCGCATTGCGAGGTGCGTAGGGCCATAGAATTGACCGGTTGTGTGGCGGGCTCCAGAATGGCCGTCCCACTCCTGCTGAAAGCGGCCCGATGCTGTACCTGATCGCGTGGTTGACCGACTGCGCACTGATCCTGTTTGTTTTCAGTGCGACTCGTGACCTGGCCGAGCGGCAGGCGGACCCCTGGACTCTGGGCACCCTGGGCGCGGCGTTCTTTTTGGCGAGCGCCATGAGCAATGCGTGGGCGGGACGGGTTTCGGATCGGATTGGGCGGCGAACAGTCGCCATTGCCGGTGGAGCGTGCCTGGTTGCGAGTTTGTCAATCCTGGTGGTGTTTGAGCACGGGGCCTGGCGATTTTATGCGGCCTATGTCTGTGCTGGGGCTTCGGTGGGACATGTTTATCCACCGGTGATTGCCCTGTTGACACAGAAAGTCAACCAGCGAACAGCCAGTCGCCGATTGCTGTGTTTTGGCCTCGCATTCAACCTGGGAATACTGGGTGGCCAGATTGGTGGTGGGTGGCTGTATGACCACATCAGTACAGCAGCGCCGTTGTTGACGGCAATCGGGTTGGCCATTGCAGCCGTGGTCTGCCTGGTTGCGGTGCGTGAAAATGCGGTGACGGAAAAAAGCGGGGAACAGTTGGAAACTGTGAGCCGTTCACAGCAAGCCAGCGCGAGACGATTTGTCAGGCTGGCGTGGCTGGCAAATTGTTCCGGGATGTTTTCGATGAGCACCTTGTGGTTTCTGTTTCCCCGGTTGGCGGTTTCGTTGGAGATTCCGGCACAGGATCATGGTGTTGTTCTGGGAGTCGGTCGGGCGGCTGTGATGGGAGTGTATTGTCTGATGCACGTTGTGCCGGCCTGGCATCACCGGTTTCGGTATTCGGCCATGGCACAGTTGTTGGGTCTGGGCGGAATGGTGCTGGTGTGTGTGGGCCGCACGTCCGTGGCATTGGCCCTTGGAGTCGTGCTGCTCTCGGTGTTGTTGGGTTACAACTACTTCGCCAGCCTGTACTACAACCGCGTTGGCCACGATGATCGCCGCAAAGGGGCGGCCTTCGGACTCAACGAGGCGTTTCTGTCCCTGGGCGCCGGCGGCGGGTCATTACTGGGTGGCTGGGCGGCGACTGAATGGGGACAGCGAGCCCCATTTCAACTGGCCGCCGTACTGATCGCAGCGGCATTGGTCGTTCAAGTGGTATGGTTTGTCGCCGGTCGCGCCGTCGCCGACGAGCCAAACTAGTTGCGCCGGGAGGGGGGCGACGGTTTGTTTGTCGGGTGTTCCGAGAGCCGGTGTGGCGTGTGTTGAACGGCTCGTTTCAGGCTTTCAATCCTAATGTCGCCCGGGCGACTCGCAAAACGTTTCCTCCAATGATCTTTCGGATGTCATCATCGCTGTGCCCGCGTTGAACAAGTCCGACGGTGAAAAGAGGCCAGTTGGTCCATGCGATGCTTCGGGAAGCGCCAGCCGCCGCGCGGTAATTGTCGGCCGGCCACAACGAACGGAATTCTCGACGTCGTCTGGGGCGGGAAGGGACTTTTTTGCTCTCTGCCGCCGCATTTTGCGAGGTGTAGGCGACATCGGTTCCGAGTGTGACGTGGTCGACTCCGACCGTTTTGACGACGTGGTCGACGTGGTCCAACAGTGCATTGATGTCGCCTTGTCCCCGGAGAAATCTGGAAATGCAACAGATGCCAACGTAGCCACCGGTGTCGGCTATCGCCTTGATCACCTCGTCGGGTTTGCTGCGGATATGGGGGAACAACTTGCCGCAGGTGGTATGACTAGCCACGACGGGTTTTTCGGAGACTTTTGCGGCTTCGAGGCTGGTTTGCCAGCCCGAGTGAGCACAGTCAGGGATCACACCCACACGGTTCATCTCGGCGATCACGGCACGGCCGAAGTCGCTCAGGCCGGCGTTGGCTTTCTCGGCGCATCCGTCGCCAATCATGTTGCGTCTCTGGTAGGTGAGGTGCATCATGCGAATCCCCAGTTGAAAGAAGATTTTCAAGTACCGCAGTTCGTCGGGGATCGAGTCCCATTGCTGAGTCAATGGGACCCCATTGCCGGTGAAATAAAGGCTGTGGCGACCGTTCTGTTTGGCTAGAACCACGTCGTTGGGGAGAGCTGCCTTGGAGACCACATCTCCAAGCATGTCGGTCGCGTAAGTGAAACGCGCCAGTCTCTTGATGAGCCGCAGCGGGTCTTGTCCCTCTTCTCCGGCATTCTGAAAGATGCAGGTGACTCCTGATGCCCGCCAGGCGTCCCGGTATTCGCGTTGCTCACCTGGATTGGTGACATAGCGGGTCATGGACATTTCTTCGCGAAGGTCCTTGAGTTCCCGGTCAGAAGCACCGCCGGTCACGGCAGCGGCGTACCGTGTTCCGTCCAAGGCGGCCCGGGGTGAAAAACCATAGCCGTCGAAGACGATGGATTCGGCGTGAAGCCGGAGGCCCCGTTCGAGCGTGCGAGCATCAGGCTTCAGAAGTTTGAGTGCGGCTTGTCGATCTGCAGTGATTCGAGGGTTCAGTGCGCGGGTCAACTCACCGGATGCATCGCGGTTTTCGGCTGTGCTCAGAGAGGTGGCTGCGGTGGCTGCGGTGGCTGCGGTGAGGCCGGCAGTCCCGGCGAGAAATTTGCGGCGATCCATGGTGAGTTACTTTCGAGAGATCAACGAGTACGTTTCCGCGGGTCATCGTCTCTGAAACGGCAAAGAAATCAATGATGTTGCGATTTCTTCTCTCGGAGCGGAGTTGGAATTGTGGGTCGTGCCAATAGGAATTCGGGTATCATCGTTGTTGATCGGTTGGTTGTGAGTAGGGGACTAGACGCGTGATCGAGGTTGGGTCATTTCGCAGCCAAGACTGTCGCGGCGTGTCCCGGCGGACGTTGTTGCGTTTCGGTGCAAGTTTGCCGTTGGTCGCTGCGGGCGGTGGCCAGGTCGACAGTGATGTTCCGACATCAATCGGACCGGCTCGTTCAGTGATCCTGTTGTGGTTGTGGGGTGGTCCAAGTCACCTGGACACATTCGATCCCAAGCCCGAGGCTCCCCAGGAAATTCGGGGACCATTTGCAACGCTGGAAACGCGAACACCCGGATTGCAGGTCAGCGAGTTGTTTCCTGGTTTGGCGAATCGGAGTGACCGATTCTCGATAGTTCGGTCGCACCACAATCACACGGCTATCCATCGGGTCGCGGGATCGATCGCACTTTCGGGTGACAAAGGAGCTTCGGGTGATTCCGATTACGGTCCGACGGTTGGTTCCATCGTGCAGCGTCATCGTGGTGGCGACGGTGCGTTGCCCCGGTTTGTGAGTATTACGCCCGGTCCGTTGAAAACGGCGCTCGGTTCAGTCCAGGGAGCCGGGGGCGGCCGCTGGGGGCGGGCCTACGATCCTGTGGCAGTCCGTTGTTCAGATACGGGACAGGTCGACATCCCGTCGCTTCGTTTGCTTGAGGGGCTGCAATTGGAACGGTTGGCGGATCGTCGTTTGCTTCTGGGCATTCTGGACCGTTCGACCTCGATGGCTGCCGATGTGAAGTCGGCGGCCTGGTCAGACAGTTTCGCACGGGCGTACCGGTTGCTGACGTCGGTTGAAGGGCGTCGTGTGTTTGATCTTTCTCGCGAGACGCCGCGGACTCGCGGTCGGTATGGGGCCAGCGTGTTTGGGCAGGGATGCTTGATGGCACGCAGATTGGTTGAAGCAAAAGTGCCTTTTGTGCAGGTCAACTGGAGCCAGTATGTCGAGAACATCTACGGCACGCGGACCGATTTCGGATGGGACACCCACTGGTTGAACTTCGAACACATGGCCGATCGTCATGGCCCGATTCTCGATCGAGCGGTCTCGGCGCTGTTGGATGACTTGGCCGACCGGGGGTTGTTGGAGGAAACACTCGTGGTTGCCATCGGCGAATTTGGTCGCACCCCCAAGATTTCTGCCAACGGGGGCCGTGATCATTGGCCGGCGGTGTACAGTTCGTTGTGGGCAGGTGGAGGAGTGATTCCCGGCCAGGTCATTGGTGCAAGTGACAGCAGGGCATACGCCGCGGTGACAGAACCAGTCACGCCTGACATGGTCGTGACCACGATCCTGCAGCAGGCGGGGGTCGACACAGAAAATCGGGCTCGGTTGCGGGTGTTTGAAGAGGGGCGGGTGATTGACGGGCTGGTGTCGTGAGGTCGGTTCGAAGGCGGAGATTGAATTGCTGGATGCTGTTGTGCTGTCTGTCGGCCTCCGGACTCGATGCCGGAGAACTGGTGTCGCTGACCACTGATGGACGAAACAAGCGGGACCCGATTTATGTCGATGGTGGTCGACGGGTTGTTTACACGGTTCAGTCCGATGCGCCGCGTCTGGTGCTGATGACGCTCGATCGCAAGACACTCGTGTCTCGGCGACTGGCCCCGAAAGCGACCCTTCCGGAATTGAAAGCGGTGTTTTCTCGGGATGGCAGATCGCGTTCATGGTTGAGGATGACGGGAAACGACCAGGTGGCATTGGTGGTGAAGCTGAAAGCCGGCGATGGTGAGCGGGCCATCAAGACTGCCAAGTCGGTGGCCTGGAGTCCTTCGATGTCGCCGGACGCACGTCACGTCGTGTTCAATCTCGCCGGCCAGTTGGTCGTCCACGAGATCGCGACGGGGAAAAATCGGAGCCTGGCAGTTTCGGGTGGCCGCAACGATTGGCCTGCAGTGTCGCCAGACGGTCGCCGTGTGGCTTTTGGGTCGAGCCGTAGCGGAGATGTCGAACTGTACGTGGTTGATTTCGACGGTCAGAACTTGAGGAGGCTGACCAGTCGCAAGGGATTGGACATGCGTCCGTCGTGGTCCGCCGATGGGCGGTTTCTGGCTTTCACTTCGGTGCGGGCCGGAAACTACGAGATCAGTGTGCTGTCGGTGAACAGTGGGGACGCGACCGACCTGGTCAACGTGTCTGCCCATGCCGAACGGGATGATTTTGTGACATGGCACCCGCAGGGCCAACGCTTGCTGTGGGTGGCCGAGAGAGACGGGCGTCACGACCTGGTCGAGCGTGCGTGGCCGAAGAAAGAGCGAGACCAATGACGCTCATTCGTTTGCGAGTGCGCTGGGGACCTGGGGATCCCGAGTTCACTTCTTGGCGGCCGGGTTTTTGCTGTCCGGTTCGGGCCAGTCGATGGTCACCTCCGCAGTGAAGACACCGTTGGGGTCACCTCGCTCCTGGAGGGTGGTCGACAGGGCGGCGAGAGTTCTTGGCACGACCGCCTCGTGCAACTTGAGCTTTCCGGACTGGATGCGGATCGGTTTGTCGAGGTCGAGCATCTTGTCGTCCAGTCGAATCGTGAGTCGCTTGACGGGACTGGTTTCGATGTTGATCGTCTGCCCCTTGCGGTTGGCGATTAGCGTCGATCGGCCCTTGCGATTCTTTGAGTCGACTGCGAGCCAATAGAATCGCGAGTGTGTCACATCGTCCTGCCTCCAGACGATTCGTTCCGGGTGAAGATTGCGCCGGAACTTGGCCATCCAGGGGACGGCGGCCGCATCAAGCCGGTCCATCCAGTGTCCCTTGTTGGGGTAGATTTTGACCAGGTGAGGATATCCCTTGGGGTCGGCCTTGCGGAGTGCGTCAAGTTGTTGGCCCCACGACGCGGCAACCTTGTTTCTGTTGTAGGCGCTGTCCCGGCCACCCATGTGGATGGTGAAGCCGATGTTCCGCAACGAGTGCGGTGTCGAATCGTTGGGGTGGCCAGCCATCATTGCTGCGGCAGCCAGACGGTCGGCCATCCGCGGGGCGACCTGGTAGACTCCGTCACCGCCAGCAGAGTAGCCCATCAGGTACACCCGGTCGGGATCAACATCTTCGAAGACAATGAGATTCTCGATCAGGCGGTCGAACAGTGGGTCGATGTGACCCTGGTGCCAGAGGTTCCAGGTGTTGGTCGGCGCACGGGGGGCGAGATAAACACCTTCGGCGGGCTTGTAGAGTCGCTTCTGGTTGTTCCATTGCCCGTCGTTGACCGCCTTGGGTGTACCACCACCTCCGTGGAGTGAGATGTAGAGGCTGCGACCGTTCTTGGGCTTTTTTCCATAGATGATGTAATGAAAGGGCATCTTGTGGCTGCCGTGGGTGAGGACACGAGCTTTCATTTCTGCCGCGCGGTCGGCGCGGATCATCTTCACGTGATCGGTCCACAGTAGCTTCTTGGCCTTGGCCGCGTCCGGCTTGGTCAGAGCGGCCTTTGCAAAGTCTTGCTTGGCCAGTGGTGGACGTTTGTCTCGAGGCTGTTTGAGCCAGGTTGCCAGGGATTTCAAGGCAATGGCCGACACCGCCGCATCGGGGCCGGTCGGGACTGTTTTCCGGGGCAGGTAGCGGCTGGTCACGTTGACCGCGTGGACGAAGGTGGCCTTTGGCAACCAGACCATGGGAAACGAACGGCCCGTGGGCTTGTAACTGGTTGCAAAAATTGCGTGCTGCGGATGGTCGGCCTGGGCTTTGGCAGCTCGCCCGAGAAACCAGCCGCGGTCCAACTGGTTGCCGGTGGGCTCGGCGGCACCGGTGAAGTGCCAGCCGCCCTTGTGGTAGACCTCGATCCACGAGTGGTTTCCTGAACCGTCTGCCCAGAGAGGGGTGCCAACGAAACGAGCCGGGACGCCGACTGCGCGGCAGGCGTCGATCAACAGGACGCTGAGGCCCGTACAGCTTGCCAAACCGGATTCGATCGATTCGTAAGGACTCTGGTCAGCCTTGGGACGACCGGTGGAGTACCGGACCTTGACCTTGCCGAAAATTGTCCGGTTGAGCAGCGTGGCCGCCTCGCCAGGGGTCTTGGCCTTTGCGACCACCGGACTGAATCGCTTGTAAAAGTCTGCCCTCCAGTTGTCCCGTCGTTCGTTGATGCTGGCATAGGGAAGCACGTCGTTGAAAAATACCGCTTCGGGGACCTGTTCGGTCCATGCCGAGTCTCGCCAGGCCTTGTATGCGAAGCGGGTTTGATCGAGCAAAAACGTGGCTGTCAATGACTGCAGATCCCGTTCGGGCATGTAGGCCACCAGGAATCTCATGCCCGGTTTTTGGTCGGTGGGAGCCTGGTCGAGGGCTTTTTGGATCTCAGCTCGATTCTTTCCGGCTTTGAGCAGCGAGGTGGTGAGTTGTTTCTCGGAGACTTTTTCGGTGGCTGGCGCAGCCGTCAGCAACGATGGTGCGAGTGTCAGAATGATTGCCGAGGACAGCCAGCGACGAGAAAGAGTGTGGCTCATTGTGGACTCGTGAGGAATGCTGCGAGGAATTCGAAACAGGACCGTCGAGTCTACTTGGGTGGGTGGTTGGGTACCAGTTGTTACCGGCACCGTGATGCAAAGCGGCTGTCAGTTGGTCACAATCGTCGCTGGCAACTTTGTGCGATTTTTGCCGATCCATCGGTGGGACGGCCCGGGTAGTGAATTGGGAAGGTTGATCGTGATGCGAAGTTCTTCAGTGATTCTGGCGTGGGCGCTCGGGCTGTTGCTGATGGGTACAGCCGGGGCTGTTGAACCGTTGAATCTTGGCGAGCAACGCGAGTTGATGTTTGATGGGCACCTGTTCAGTTCAGTGAGAGGGTTGAGTTTCAGGCAGCACCGCCCTGTGGAACGTGAGACATCCCTGGATTTCTCTGCTCCCTGGGAGGGCCGCCGAGATTTTGGAATTTCGGTGACGGGATACGCAACCGTGCTGACCGAACCCGGACGGTTCCGGATGTACTACGCGTCGTGGTACGGCCATCGACTGAAGCCCGGTGATCCGGAGCAGCAGTTCACCGGTTATTGTGAAAGTCGTGACGGAATTGACTGGGTGCGGCCGAAACTTGGTCGCGTTGAATTCGACGGTGACAAGCAGAACAACATACTGCTTCAGGGTGGGCCGGTGTCGCACAATTTTGCACCGTTCATCGACACCCGCCCGGGCGTGGCGGCAGACGAAAAGTACAAGGCGGTGGGGGGCAACGGCAAGGCGTACGTGTTTGGGTCTCCCGACGGGATCAAGTGGCGAAAGCTTCGGGAGACACCCATTCTGGATGGGACCGAGAAGGCGTTCGACCGTTACGGGGCAATCCACTGGGGCAACAACCGGGCGAATCCCCGGGCAATCCTCGACTCGCACAACCTCGCCTTCTGGGACGGCGCGCGGGGTCGGTATGTGTTCTTTTTCCGAGCGCAACTGCCGGCGTTGGATCGAGAGGGGCGCGAGGTCAAGGGAACGGTTCGCAGCGTGATGATGTGCACGTCTAAGGATTTTCGGAATTGGAGCGGTATCAAGCCAATTGACCTGGGCGTGCCCCGGCAAGCCTGGCGGACAGGGTTGTACACAACGTCGCTGCAGCCATACCCGCGCGCTCCGCAGGTGCTGATCGGGTTCCCGCTGTTGACGATTCCGCGGCGGCCGTTGAAAGGAGGCAGTTTCGGAATGAGTGAAACCGGACTGATGTATAGCCGGGATGGTGAGCGGTTCACTCTGGCCGACGAGTCGCTGATGCCGCCAGGCCGCGATATGCGGAATTGGACAAAACACGGCAACATGTTTGCCTGGGGTTTGGCACAAACCGCCGATGACGAGTTGAGCATGTACTACCACCAGCACGATCACCAATCCACCATGCATCTGAAGCGGGCCACCATCCGGGTGGATGGATTCGTGTCGTTGCATGCCGGTCGTTATCCCGGTGGCGAGGCCATCAGTCGTCCACTGGTCTTCAGTGGTAAAGAGCTCGAGATCAACGTGGCAACGGGGGCCGGTGGGGGAGTCCGGGTGGGGCTGATCGATGCCGTCACCGGGCAGGTGATATCCGGTCTGGAGGCCAGCGATGAGTTTTACGGTGACCAGGTGGCTCATGTGGTGCACTGGGGTGGTAAGAAGGATCTGTCGAAAATCGCGGGTCGAGCTGTGAGGCTGAAGTTGACGTTGTATGACGCGGACCTCTACTCGCTGCGGTTTCGGCCGTGAATTGAAAAGTTGGTGGTGACCTCCTTCGGGATGGCGAGTGACACGGGGCAAGGATGGAACTGTTCGGTTTGCTGTTGTTGGCTGTCGTGCAGGGGGTGACGGAGTTTCTGCCGGTCAGTTCCTCGGGCCACCTCGTGTTGCTGGGGGTGTTGTTGGGCGGCGATTCGGTTTCAGGGGCAAACCTGGCCGACAGCTCTTTGGCACTCCACGTGGGGACACTGGTCGCGATCGTGGTGTTTTACGGTCCCGAATTGTGGCGGATGGGCACGACGGATCGCCGGCAACTGGGGTTGCTGTTAGTCGGCAGTCTGCCGGTGGCGACAGTCGGAATTCCGTTGAAGCTGACTGGCTGGGACGAATCGTTGCACGATCCACGTTTGGCTGCGTCGTTGCTAATCGTTTCCGGATTGGTGTTGTTGCTGGGTCGGCACTGCCGGGATGAGCAGCCCGAAGGGCGGTTGACAGTTCGTATGGCCCTGTGGATTGGATTGGTGCAGGCGGTGGCCATCCTGCCGGGACTGTCTCGCAGCGGGCTGACAATCACCGCGGGGTTGGTTGCGGGGTTGTCGTCACGTGAGGCGGCCCGTTTTAGTTTTCTACTGGCCATACCGGCAATCGGTGGGGCGGGGTTGTTGCAGGTTGTTGACTTGGCGGGTGACAGTGGCGGTTCGGTGGGAGTGCCGTTGTGGCAGTTGGGCGTTGCGACCCTGGTGGCTGCGGTGGTCGGATGGTTGTCGTTGACCGCACTGGTCGCGGTTCTCGGTCGTGGCCGACTGGCGTGGTTTGCCGTATGGTGTGTGCCCTGTGGTTTGGGGATGTTGGCCTACACGCTGACAACAATGTGAGCGAGAGTTGCGAGATGGTGACGATTCGATTGCCCGAGGGGCTGGCAAAGTACTGCGACGGGCAGCGGACGGTCGAGTTGGCAGTGGCTTCGGTTTCCGGTGCGCTCGACGAACTGGTCGAACGGTTCCCCGCCGTCGGTTCGCGACTGATGGAAGAAGATGGCAGGGTGCGGGGGCACCTGATGGTGTTGTGCAACGACCGGGCGGTCGCGGTCGACGCCATGGCGACCCGAAACCTGGTCGCAGGTGACGAGTTGGCGGTGCTGTTCCTGGCCGGTGGCGGCTAAACGGGCAGCGAGCCGATGTCGGTGTCTTCCAGCATCTGGTCGAAGATTGCGGTCACTCGTCCCTGGAGTTCGGAGAAGAACTCGCTGGTGACAAAGTGAGGCAGTTCGATGTTTGGGTATTCCTGCAGAGCATCGCCGGGAAGCGTGTAATCGTCGATTGTCATTCCCTGCAGTTTTTCGAGCCGGTAACCCCGTAGGAACGTTCGGACGGTCATGTCACGCAATGACTCTGCAGTGACATCCAGGCCGGTCAACTCTCCGACGGCAGCAGCCACGGCCGGAGCACCTAGCCCCGCGAATTTGCAGATTCCGACCATGTCGTAGGGGAACTGTACGAGTCCGCGGTCGGGGTCAGTGATGGCACCAACCCAGTAGTCCATGCTGGTTTCGCCTTCAAAGAGCAGTAGCAAAAAGGTTCGCATGGACATGTGTCCGCCCGCCATTGCCCACGGGTATCCGGGGTTGGTCTGGGGCAGGTAGGCCGGCAATTCCACACCCTTGCAGTGCATGGCGTAGCCGGGATCATCGAGTGCTTCACCCATTCGCAGAACGCCGTGGCCGAGAAGTTCGTGCCGGCCTTCGGCAGCATCTGTGAGTGCGGTCAGGATGCTCTGGAAATCGCCATAACGCGGGCCGCCTGGGAGGGCCTGGCCGTCGTCGCTGTGGCGTCGGTTGTACTCCATGAGGTAACTCAGGGAGACGCCGCATGATATGGAATCCATGCCGAGTTCGTCGACAAGTTCCACGATGGTGCAGGCCTGGTCAGCGTCGAAGATGCCGATGTTGCTGGCCAGCAGGTTGAGCGGCTCGTAGTCCAGCTTGGCCCGGAATTGTCCCGCTTTGCCATCGTCACCAATGTCATAGACGTTCTTGTGACACTTGATGCCACAGCGATAACACGATTCGTCCTTGATGACGAACTGGCCGCTCTCCTGGACCGTTTGGCGATGAAGGACGAAAGACGAGTCGGTGCCCGTCGGATTGAAATTCATCTCCGGCAGTGCATGTTTCTGGTTCAGCGGGACATAATTGGCCCAGGTGCCACCGAGGCGGTCCGTGGCGTTGTCGCGGAAGCGGGCGCTGCCGTCACCCTTGGCAACTTCCTTGTTGAGTTCGGTGAAACTGGGCGCGTCCGGGTCACGAACGTCGGCCGTGTCGGCGACTATGGCCAGCAGGTTCTTGGATCCCATGATGCTGCCCATGCCGCCGCGTCCGCAGAACCGAGGCTTGGGGTCACCACTCTTCAGCTGGTTTTCGGTCGAAAGGGCAACCGCCGCGTACCGGACTGACTGGTAGTTTTCACCGGCCGGGCCGATCACCGCGAAGTGGGCGTTGTCGCCGAAACGTTGTTTGAGTGCCTGGATCTTGGCATTCACACGGAGTCCGGACAGGTCGGTTGCATCCTCGAGGCGCATCGTGACAGGGCTGTCGGGTTCCTCAGATTCTCTGCCGATGTAGAGAAGCACCGGAGTGTCGCTGCGGCCAGTGAAGGAAATCTCGTCGAGGTCCAGGTAGCGGAGCTTGGTTCCAAACTTTCCGCTGCCGGCGGACCACATGGCCGAGGGCTGTCCGGTGAGTGAACGCTTCAGGGGCGAATAGGCCAGGAAATATGTCCGAAGACCAGTCATGGCGTTCGAGCCGGAGAGGACGCCAAGCGTCAAGAGCAACGTGGCATCCGGGTCGTAGGCATCCTCGACCGGACAGGATTCCATCAGCTTGAAGCCGCGTGCGATTCCCCCAAGAACATCTTCGAGGTCCTCGCACTGGTGTTTCTGGGAACCGATCTCGCCATTTCCAAGATCGACGCTGTAACGGGTGTAGGCGTGGTCGGAGACGGTGGTGGTCGTCATGACGAGTCCTGGTTTGGAGGTGCCATCCGGGTGTCAGCAGACGCGGTCGGTCATCATATACACCGACCGTGCCACGATAACAACTCGTCGTGGCGGCCGGCGTGGAATGATTCCCGAGGCTATGGCTGGTTACTTGCCTTTTTGGGTGGCCCGACGGTCGAAGCGATGGATGCCGCGGCCGTTGACCGTCTCGGTGGCGAAATACACTTCCCCCGACTCGTCTTCGCCAAATGCCAGGACAGGCATCCGGTTTGACGGGATTCGGAAGT
This sequence comes from uncultured Planctomycetaceae bacterium, assembly GCA_964646205.1. Classification (GTDB taxonomy): domain Bacteria; phylum Planctomycetota; class Planctomycetia; order Planctomycetales; family Planctomycetaceae; genus UBA8437. Next base: position 74,081 of record CAZYAZ010000005.1, read on the forward strand.
TCTTTTCCACCCGGCCGGTTTTCTCGTTGATCTTCAGGGCCCAGATTTTCCCGGAGACGAAATCGGCGTAAAGATAATGGCCGCGAAGTTCTGGGAGCCGCTTGCCTCGATAGACGAGGCCACCGGTGATTGATTTACCGACCTGGTGGTCATACTCCCAGACAGGATCAATCGGGGGGTCGGCTGGTGGTTTGGGTGAATTGCCAAAGTTGAAACTGGCCTCTTTGAGGCTCCAGCCGTAGTTGCCCCCCTTGCGGATGATGTTGACCTCTTCCCAGAGATCCTGTCCGACGTCACCGACCCACAAGTTGCCGGTTTTTCGATCGAACGAGAGCCTCCAGACATTTCGGAGACCATAGGCGAAGAGTTCCGGGCGGGCTCCCTTTCGACCGAGGAAAGGGTTGTCACGCGGGATCGCGTATTCCAGCCCCTTGTCCTTGTGGTCGACGTCGATTCGCAGCAGGCCCCCCAGGAGGTTGGACAGGTTCTGGGCTGTCCGTTCGGGGTCGTTGCGACCGCCACCGTCACCCATTCCAAGGTACAGGTACCCGTCGGGTCCGAAGGCCATCGGGCCACCGTTGTGGTTGGCGAAAGGTTGTGGAATCGTCATCAAAACACGCTCGGAACTCGGGTCGGCACGATTGGGGTCGGTGCCGGTCACCCGGAATTCCGAAAGGATCGAGTCGTGCCCTTTTCGGGAGTGGGTGTAGTAGATGTAGAACTTTCCGTTGGTCTTGAATTTTGGATGGAAACACAGGCCCAGCATTCCCTCTTCGTTCTCGACCTTCCACTGCCGCACCCGGTCACTGATGTCCAGAAACAGGGATGTTTGTGTGGCGCCCGGCGTGGTTTTGAGAGTGTGGATGGTTCCTCCCTGTGTGCCGATGAACAGACGTCCGCTTCCGTCGCGTGCGTGTTCGATCATCATTGGCCGCATTGGCTTGATTTTGCCTTTTTCGTCGACACCTTCCCAACCTTCCCACTTCAATTTTGGGAATGCGTCGGAAACCTGCAGGGCCAGGGTGCCGTCAATCGGATCAGGGACGGTCCCCGATTTGTCCAGGACACGAATCTTGATGTTGCGATATGAGACCGCATTGCCGTGATCTTGGAGGCAAATGTGGCCCGTCGTGGCTTTTCCAAATTCCTTGTAACGGGAGAACTTGCTCTTCTTCACACGGGCGTCCCAGTCCTTGCTGCCCTTTTGGAAGTAGTAGTAGCTGATGCCGTTGATGGCCACTTCGCACTTGCTGGGATGGATTCTCAGGTACACGTGATTCCATTGGCCGGCGGGGCGTGTGGCGTCGTCGACATCGGGGCTCTTGTAACCGACCTGGTTCTCGAAACGAATCGCCCAGGCGGGCTTCAGGGGTTTGTAGAGTTGGTAGAGCCAACCAGATTTTTGTGGGTCGTGGCCGTCGACGTTGTCCTGGACCTGGATCTCGGGGCCGCTATGCCACGGAGCTCCGTGATCTTCGGTCACGTGGAACATGATCCCGCTGTTGCCCCCCTTTGAAATCTTGTACTCGAGGGACAGTTCGAAATTGGCGTATTTGTCCACCGTGACGATGTCTCCTGCACCACGCCCTGTTCGAACCAGGCTTCCATCCTGGATCTTCCAGCCCTTTCCGATGCCGGGTTTGCGGTAATTCCGCCATCCCTTGGTCGTTTTCCCGTCGAAAAGAAGCTTCCAACCGCCGCGACGTTGGCTGTCGGTCAATTGGTTGGGCTGATGCCCAGCCAGGAGCGTCGGGGCGTGGCACGAGAGGGTAATTCCGATGACCAGCGATGCTGTGTGCAACCGCAGCCCTATTGACGCACGCAAAATGTTGACCAACACGTTGGAATCCTGATGAAAAATGGGTCGTGGTGAATCGCGATTCTCATCGTAATCGTTGGCCGTGTTGAATCCCACCGAGCCGGTTGGCCGGCACTCGGCAGCAGCCACATTTGCCACTTGGGCAGCCAGATTGGGTGGTACGGATTACACCACCTACCGAGAACTGCAACCACCCCAACAGACAACCCAAACCCCCTAAGTTAGTCATTTGTTTATTCACGATTGGTGTGGGAGATGTCGAAAATATGCATGTTGAAGGGCATGTCTGGTGCACCGGTTCTAATGCGAGCATTGCCTGGGTCGATCATGACCGGGGTGGCTGCTCTGAGGAACGAAGGGGCTGCACCAGCAAACTCAGTTGTAATCGACATAGTCGAACGAAGAGGGAGTAAACGATGAATATGGGAACACTGAAGACTTTCGTTGCTGGCCTGACGCTGGTTTCGTTCAGCGCCCTGCCGGCTTTTGCCGCAGGACCTGAAGCCGGTCCGGTGAAACAGGTTGGCTTGTTCGCGAAGAAAGCCGAAGACTGCGCGAAAGACGCGAAGAAGGTCGCCGACAAGAAAGCCGGCGATTCAAAGAAGAAGGCCGGTTGTGACAACGGTTGCGACGGCGACGGCGATGGAGACTGTGACCTGCTGCAACGCGCGATGAACTCGACCGACTTGGGCAGCCGTTTGTCCGACGCCGGGCTGAGTGTCAGCGGTTTCCTGCAGATGGGATACCACAGTGACAGCAACGGGCTGTTCAACCAGCATCCCGATGACCTGAACATCAACCAGATGTATCTCGCCATCGAGAAGGCTGCCGATCCCGATGCCGATCTCGGCGTTGGTTTCCGCGTTGATCTGGTCTACGGTGTTGATGCCGACGAACTGCAGTCGTTCGGTAACTCCAACAACGACTTCGATAACGATGCCGATTGGGACCATGGTATTTACGGCTGGGCCATGCCGCAGTTGTACGCCACGGTTGATCGCGACGACCTGAGTTTGAAGGTTGGTCACTTCTACGCCGGTCTCGGCCTGGAAAGTGCCAATCCGAATAACAACTTCTTCTACAGCCGTTCCAAGGCGATGTACAACAGCCAGCCGCGTACGCTGACCGGCGTGATGGCTGACTACAACATCACCGAAGAACTGACGACCAGCTTCGGTTGGACCGCCGGTTGGGACACTGGTTTCGACCAGGGTAACGATGGGGACTCTTCCCAGGGAAGCACCTTGGTTTCGGCCGTGAGCTTTGAACTTGTTGAGGACGAAGTCGCGGTGACCTACGCCGTGACCGTGGGTGACCTCGGTAGTCGAGGCGAAGGTTACGCACACAGTGTGTACGCCGAACTCGAAATCGAAGACGAGATCTACTACGGGATCGAGTCTGTCCTCGTCGAGACCAACAGTGGCACGCTGGGCCACATGCACGATGTTGGGATCTCCCAGACCCTGAGCACCTCGGTCACCGACACGTTGTCGGCTGGTGCACGGATCGAATGGTGGAAGCGCAACGGACAGTCGGAATACGACCTGACGTTCGGTTTGAACATCAAACCTCGCGATTGCATCGTGATTCGACCCGAAGTGCGGACCGACTGGGGCGCCCAGACGGCCACGGGTGAAGAGGACCAGTCGATCTTCGGTATCGACGTGATCCTGACCTACTAGGTCGATTCGGCGAGAATGTCTCGCCAACAGGCTGCTGATACGGAGCAGGCCCGGTCCTCGTGACCGGGCCTGTTTCCATTTGACCCCAAACGGAATTGCGGCAATGCTCTTGTTATGCAACCGAAGATAAGCCTGGGGAGTGAAACGGTGAGACGGTCAGTTGTGTTAACAATGGCGTTGGGGTGGTCTGTCGGCGTCGTGTCCGCTGAGTGCGGCGAACCAACGCCTCGTGCCGTCTCGATTGCCGGGGCGGCGTTTCGCAAAACGTGCCAGCATTGTCACTCGGTCCCCGATTTGAGGTTCGAGACTGATAGGATGTGGCTGGATCAGGTCCAACGGACCGCCTGAAGTGGAACGGCCCCCAAGGCCCGTGTGGCCTTGATGAAATTTCTGGGTTCCGGAGCGCTGAAACCTCCGAAGTCGGTCCACGTTGCGGCCAGAACCGGAGTTTCCGGTCATGGCCGATTGTTACCGACATTCAAACGCGGGGTCGTCCTTTTTCGAAATGTGCAAGGGGGTGTGTTTCGGGTCGGTTGGGAACCGATTACGAGGTCGGATCAAGCGGCTGCGTTGCGCGGCAGGAAACGCGTTGTCCCGGACCGGCCCAGGCCTGGCCGGGCTGGAATGACGACAAGATCCCTCGAAGCGGGTGAGTACACCATCACTGGTTATCGCCTGATTCGACGCGACAAGCGTGGTGTGACGTGGTTCGTTTCGGCAACGGCCCCACGTGGGATTCGCGAGGTCAAAGTCGTCGCGGGAAAAGAACAAACACTGGAAATCGATCCGACGATTGTTGTTGAGTGTTCGGCACGGCGGACAAAAATGGGCCTGAGGCTGTCGGTGGCGATCAGTGGCGAAATAGAAGCGGGTTTGTCTATCTATCGGAAGGGGCGCAGGATTCCAATCGTGTACCGCGTGCTGGGGAATCAAGGAGAAGTCGTCGCAACTGGAAAGATGGAATATGGCTGAGGCGGCGGTTTGACGGCTTCGTGTAAGCTGAAGGAACTCGAAAAGCGACTGGCCAAGAGCGTTGAAGTGGCTCCCGCCGGATCGACGTTCAGCGCTGTTCCGTTTGACGTTGTGGGCGAACAGTTGGTCCGTTTGCCATCTGTCGAATGAACGGAAGACGGCAGGTGTGACACTGGTTGCCGCGGCGCCGGCGATTCGACACACTGAGTTTCTCGGGGAAGAATTGCGGCCGCTGGGGAACTGCGTCGAGCATGTGACGTGTGGGTCACTGGAATCGTTTTGGGGAAACCGGGATGGGACAGACGCTGGAATTGGGACGTCGAGTCGAGTTGTTGTCGATGGATCCGCATTGTCACGACATTTCACTGGGGCTGTATCGGCAGGAGAACGGGGACAAGTCGGTTTACCTTGTTCATACGTACAACACGCATGCAGAGGCAAAATCGAGAGTTGAAGCGATCCAGAGCGGCCTGGTCGAAATGGCCGGGATGGTGTTGACAGGGGACAACTCGGAACTCCTGGCGTTTCCTTGTGGGCAGCGTCACGAGAAAGCCGTGAGACGGACGTTCCTTGAAGTGTGCAAACATCCGAGTTCCGAAATTGGTGATTCGCTGCCTTTGGTTCGCCGGGATAAGAAGGCAGAGTGTGAATTGACGATTCAACTGGAAGGGGCCGGGACCTATCGGGTTACGGCCCCGGAAGACGCAGAAATGGGGGCGCGACGTTGCCAGGCCGTGGCGCGAGGATTTTCGAAACTGTGTGAAATGCTCGTCGACGAATCGGACGCTTCGAGGGTGAGTTTCGACTGTGGATGTAACCATGACCAATTGATGGGCAGCCTGTTTTTTCGGGCGCAGAACGTGCGTTCCGCTCTGAAAGACGACGAGTTGTCCGCAGCCCGCGGCACCCTGGCCGCGCCAGGCAACCAGGATGGCAATCGGTGAACGAGGTAGGCAGATGATAGGCAGTCCCGGGGTGAACGCCGTCGCTGATATGACGAGCCGTGAGCGGGTGATGGCCGCGTTGGCGGGCCAACCTGTGGATCGTACGCCGGTTTGCAATCCAACGTCTGTGGCGACGGTCGAACTGATGGATCTCGTCGACGCCCATTTTCCGGACGCGAATCGTGATGGCGCCAAGATGGCCCGGCTGGCGGCTACCAGTTACACCGAACTGGGTTTCGACAGTGTGATGCCGGTATTCACAATTATCCAAGAATCGTCAGCCCTGGGGTGTGAGATCCAGTGGGAAGCGAAGGACAACTGGCCGACGGTCCGGATGTCGCGACCAATCTGGAAGTCGGCTGACGACGTGAAAATGCCTTCGGACTTCCTGAAACATCCGGATATCACCTGCGTGCTTGATGCGATTCGGAATTTGAGACGGGAGTTCGGTGACGAGGTCGCAATTGTTGGGAAGACGATGGGGCCCTGGACACTCGGATACCACGTGTTTGGCGTGGAACCGTTCTTGTTGATGTCACTGGACGATCCTGGACAGACGAAACTGTGTCTTGACCGGATGAAGGAAATTACGATTGCCTTTGGACAAGCGCAGATTGATGCAGGGGCAGACGCATTGACTCTGCCGGATCACGCAACCGGCGACCTGGTCAGTGGCGAGTACTACAGGGAGTTTCTGCGAGATCTACACACCGAGTTGGTCGATGAGATTCCGATCCCCTTGATTCTGCATATCTGCGGGCGAACGGTAGACAGAATGGACTACATCGCACAGACCGGCCTGGCCGCGTTTCATTACGATTCGAAAAATGATCCCGCCGAATCGATGGAGATTGTTTCCGACCGCATTGCGCTGATTGGGAACATAAATAATCCTCAGACGTTGTTTGCGTGTGGGCCCGAAGAGGTTGCTAAAGAGGTGCTTCGGAACCTGGATGCCGGGGTTCCCCTGGTTGGTCCGGAATGCGCCATTCCACTTCAAACAGCCATTGAGAACCTGAAAGAGATTCCACTGACCGTGCAACGGTGGCATGCGGAACGGGCCAATGAATCGGTGGCGGAGGGCAACGACGCATGAGCAGATTCTTGGAACGAGTGGCTTCTGGAGAATTGTTGATTTCCGACGGGGCCACGGGGACCTATCTACAGGAAAACGGCCTGGAACCGGGTGGGTGCCCCGAAATATTCAACGTGAATCGTCCGGACGTTGTGCGAGGTATGGCGGCGGCCTATTACGAGGCGGGGTCGGACATCGTCGAAACAAACTCTTTCGGCGGTAGTCGGTACATGCTTGCAAAATATGGGCATGGCGATCGCGTGGAGGAGTTGAATCGGCGGGCCGGGGAATTGGCACGCGAGGCGGCGCCCGCGGATGGTTTCGTCCTGGGATCGATAGGGCCGACCGGAGAAATTCTTGAAGAAAAAGGGGGGACCGCTGACGCGGACGAAATGTACGAGGTGTTCTGCGAACAGGCCACCGGCCTGGCTGCTGGTGGAGTGGACGCGGTGTGTGTCGAGACGATGAGTGATGTGACTGGTGAAATGACACTGGCCATCCGGGCGGTCAAGGCCGCCACGGGACTCCCAGTGGTGGCCACCCTGTGCTACGACCGGGGGCCCAGGGGGCTGTTCACAATGATGGGGGACACGCCGGAATCAACCGCGATGGCGTTGACGGAGGCCGGCGCGGACGTTGTCGGTTCCAATTGTGGAATAGCTATCGGAGACATGATCGAGGTCATCACTGCGATGCGTGGAGTGACGGATCTCCCGATCCTGACACATGTCAACGCCGGCATACCGAAGATCGTGTCCGGGGAAATTGTTTATCCCGATGAACCCGAATTCATGGCCGAGCAAATGCGGCGAGTGATTGCAGCGGGCGCGAATATCGTTGGAGGGTGTTGTGGCACGGGGCCAGAACACGTGAGGGCGTTCTCTTTACTCTTGCGGGACGAGGCGTCGTGAGGGAAAAGAGAGATACGGCCCTTCTGGATTCGCAGAGCGACGATGCCTGAACTGACCGACATACCCAACGAATTTATTCGTGATGAACTCGACGAATTCGTTGAACGCGAGGATGAACGAGCCGAGTTGATTGGTCTCTATGCGGCTGGCGATCCGCATTTGCTGGAAATCGCAGCGGCAATCATCAGCGGCCGCAACGAGGACGCCGATCGGTTGACTCGGGAGGCTTTGTTGTCGGGCACAGCCGCGCTGGAAGTGATGGATGATGGCTTGATAGCCGGAATGGCACTGGTGGGGATCAAGTTCCGCGAAAATTTCATTTTCGTTCCCGAGGTGTTGGCCTGTGCGAGGGCCATGAAAGCCGGGATGGTGCACATTGAACCCATCCTCTCGGCCTCCGGGATCGAACCCCTTGCCCGGGTGATCATGGGAACGGTCAAGGGGGACCTCCACGATATCGGCAAAAATCTGTGTATCATGTTGTTGCGGGGTGCCGGTTTCGAAGTGATCGACCTGGGTGTGGACACGTCGGCTGACGAATTCATTGACGCAGTCGAAGAGCATTCCGCGTCATTGGTGGGAATGTCAGCGCTGTTGACGACCACGATGCCCAACATGGGACGAACGATCGAGGCGTTTATTGATGCCGACCTGCGTGATGATGTGAAGATCATGGTCGGGGGGGCGCCAGTGACGCCGGATTTTGCGGATGAAATGGGGGCAGACGCCTACGGAGACAATGCGGTTGACTGCGTGGAGGTTGCCAAGCGGTTGGCCGGCGTCGCCGGGTAGACGACGTTCGAGTGGACGAGCGAAGATGAGCGAGGGCATTGACAGGGACGCGGTGGAACAGCGTCGTGCCAGACTGACGCGGATTTTTGCCGATATCGTCGAACATGCGCAGGTGCAGTGTCTGTCGCGTTGCCCCTACCGAGACCGCCGAGATCTGTGCACGGCACGATTTGGATGCCGAAATCAGGGCCCGCTGGATTCCGAACACTCACTCCCCATTTGCCAGTGCGACGGGAAGCTGGACTACAGGGGAGCCTGGGAAGTCGCGGATCCGGAAGAAGTTCTCGCACAGTGGCGTTCCGAATCGAAACAGAAAGTTGTGGCCACGGTCTCGGAAAAGACTGCAAGGCCCGGTGCATTCCACTGCGAGGCCGAGGTCGGGACGACGCTGTTTGATCTTTCCGACACGCAGGAGGTGAGAATTGACAGTTCGTGTGGTCGAACCGGCAGTTGTCACGAGTGCGTTGTTGAAGTGTTGGCTGGAGAAGAACTCCTGGGGGACGCCGGGAATGCAGAAAAATTTCTGGAGGACGGGTTTCGCCTGGCCTGCCAGGCGAGGGTCATCACGTCGGGGAGGCTCAGTGTGGCGCCCTTGAGGCGTGCCCCACGTGTCCTGGTTGAACACGTCCGAAGTGACATTGAAACACGGCCGTCGGTCGTTCGACGTGGCGGGGAAGTGTGTCGCGGAGACGACGTCATCGACAAGTGGCGTGGACGATTGATCGGAGTCGCCATTGATGTTGGGACCACCACCGTCGGCACCGAGTTAGTGGACCTGGAGACTGGAGGGTCTCTTTGTCGTGGTGGGTTCGAAAATCCCCAACGTTTTGGTGGAAGCGACGTGATCAGCCGTGTGTCGTACGACGCGACTCACCACGGCGAGTTGCATGGCGCCATTGTCAAGGCGTTGAATAACGAGATCCAGGGACTCTGCCAACAGGCTGGTGTCAGTCGACACACGCTGTACGAAGTGATGGTGGTTGGGAACTCGACGATGAGAGATCTGGTGTTTGGACTGGATGTCCAAACAATCGGCCAGCGGCCGTACAAGTCCATAACCGAGCACGAATCTGTTGCGGGTTCCAGGTCCGGGACCGGCCTGGAGATTTCGGCCAGGCAATTGGGAGTTCTGGCCAGTTCGTATGCTCGGGTGGTGTCCCCCCCTCTTGTAGCAAGTCACGTGGGTGCGGATATTGCCGCGGGTTTGGTTGCGTGTGATTTTGATCTTCGGACAGGAACACGGGTGTTTCTTGATATAGGCACCAATACGGAGGTTGTGATTGCAACTCC
>CAZYAZ010000005.1:83665-90774 GCA_964646205.1 uncultured Planctomycetaceae bacterium
CTCTCGAGAATGGACGCCAGTCATCTGGCGCAGGCCAAGGCTGCCAGTTATTGTGGCCAATTCATCCTGTTGAGAATGTTGGAAATGGATCCCGGCCGGGTCGATCGCGTATTTCTGGCTGGCGGTTTTGCGGACTCAATCGACATCGAAGCAGCGATTTCGATTGGCTTTCTCGCGCCATTTCGCACCGATCGAGTTCGGCGTATTGGGAATGCGGCGCTGGAGGGGGCGCGTCAATTGATTCTCGACACGCAAAGGAAGGAACGGGTCGCTCGGCTGGTGGATGAGATTGAGCATGTCGAATTGGAGACGGCCGAGGATTTTTTTGAGGTGTTCACCGAGGCCTGCCAGTTCAAACCAATGCAAATGTAGCTGAACTGTTTCCCGGAACGGTGAAACGCTAGCATTCCCGGAATGCTCAGTTCCTCAGAAATCGAAAAGTACAACCGCGACGGGTATGTGACTCCGGAGTTTCGCCTTTCGGAGGAGCAACTGGTGTCCATTCGTGAGGCACATGATCGGCTGGTGGCCAGGCGGCCCGAGTTCGTTGACTACTGTTCGGCTGTCCTGGCATTCGATCCATGGTTTCTCAACGTGGCCAGGATTCCCGAGATCGTGGAGATGGTGTGCGACGTCCTGGGCGACGACGTGGCCCTGTGGAACTCCAGTTTCTTTGCGAAGCCCTCACGGGTGGGCACGCGGACACCGTGGCACCAGGATGGTGAATACTGGCCGATTGAACCGCTGGCCACGTGTACGGTGTGGATCGCAATCGACGAGTCGACCACTCAGAACGGTTGTCTGCGGGTGATCCCGGGTTCTCACCGTTCCCGGAAATTGGCCCAACACAACCAGAACGACGCTGATGGCTTGAGCTTGAACCTGGAGTTGGATGCGAGGGAGTTTGACGAGAGCCAGGCAAAGGACATCGTTCTGGAACCCGGCCAGGTGTCATTGCACGATGTGTATCTGTTCCATGGGTCGGAGCCGAATCTTTCCGAGCATCCACGCAGGGCGATGACTCTCAGGTATATGCCCACGACGTCCGTGTATCGGCATGATGCTCCAACGCGGACTCAACAAAGCGGCGCACTGGCACTCTCGGAACGCACGGTTTACCTGATGCACGGAAAAGATCGTTCGGGCGACAACGACTTTCGGATGCGCCGATAATCTTCCCTGAAGTGGTTTCCAGCCGAAATTATTTGAGTTCGTGGTCGGCCGGTTTGATCCCTTTGACATAACTGCCAAAGCCAAAACGGGTGGGCTTGTATGTTCCGACATAGGACACGTCGGATTTGGCAGAAATTTTGGACTCCATGCCAAGGCCCCAGTAGCAGCCGTTGACGAGCAGTCGGCGGAGGCCAGCGCTTTGGAGGTCGGTCGATGCACCCATGGTTGTCGCCAAAATTCGGGCCGTTTTTCCGGATTCGGTTTTGAACGCGCGTGTCCAAACCAATGGCATCATGGGGTCATTTTTCCGGCCCTCGACGGGTTTGGCGGAGGGTTTCATTCCGGCGAGAACCTGTCCGTGGACGATGACCTGGGAATCTGCTGGCAGTTTGCGGACTCCATAAACGTCTGTGGGGCCCCAGATGTCGGTGACACCCTTGAGTACGGGGTGCGTTTTGTACTTGGGGTTGACCACTCCACGTGTGCTCTCTCGACCGTGGTGACCGTGGTGGTTGAGCCACGTATCGCCCAGCACCAGTCCACCCCAGCCACCGCGTGGTGTGCCGCTGCGGAAGGAGAGGGGCCGGTACTTGCTGTTTTTGTTTCGGCTGTAGTTGAACGCATGAGTCGCGGTGCGAAGCCCAATGATCGGTTTGCCGCTGTGAGTGAACTTGACGATCCGGGCCATCTGCTCGTCCGGCAATTCCCGGAAGCGAAGGAACAAGACCATCAGGTCGGCCGTGTCGAGGGCCTGGAGGCCGGGGATATTCGTCTGGTGATCTGGTTTGATCACGCCAGTTTTTGGATCGATGGCAAACAGGACTGTGCACTTGAACCCGTGATGTACCGAAAGGATCTTGGCAAGCATTGGCATGCCTTCTTCAGATCGATATTCGTCATCGCCGGTGACAAATACGATGTGTTTTCCGGCACCCGCACCCTCGCCACCCGGGTAGACGACCCATGGATCGGATTCCGCAAAGATTGACGAGGTCATCAGGCAGGCCAGCAGGCAGGCGGACAGCAGGTCACGGGATCGCATCGTCAGGCCTCCGGGGCGGTCTATCGACAAGGGAAGTGAGTCGTGTTCGCTAACAAGTACCTCGAGATGAAGATAACGCCGCGACGCTTATCGGGGCAAGGGGCTGCGGCGGATCCTCAATGCAGCAGCCTCAAGGCGTGCCGCGATGTCCGGATGTTTGGTGGCGAGGTTGGTCGTTTCGGAAGGGTCGGCCTTCAAATCTGACAAAAAGTACGGTTTGGTGAACGGACGCCCCCGGGGTTGTTGCCGGCCGCCAGAACCGTTGCCAAGTACAAGTTTCCAGCGGCCGTCACGGATGGCAAACATCCCGGCCACCGAATGATGAATCACTGGTGGCCGCTGCCGGGTTGTTTTGCTGCCCGTGAGTTGCCCAAGAAAACTGTAACTGTCCGGAGCCGCAGTCTTTGGCAAAGGCTTGTCTATCAGTTGGGCAAAGGTGGCAAAGAGATCCGTCAGACACACGGTCGTGTGGTTTGTGGTGCCCGGTGAAATGTGGCCCGGCCAGCGGGCAAAAAACGGAACTCGGTGTCCGGCCTCCCAGATGTCGGCTTTTGTGCCGCGCAGGTTCAGGTTGGGACGATGCCGGTCCGTTCGAAAAGCCTGAATCGTTTCGTCATCCACGTGGTCGCGGGCGTTGTCGTCGGCGCGAAGGTGCATGAACGAGCCGTTGTCACTCGTGTAGATCACGAGCGTGTTCTTGCTGAATTTGTGACGGTCGATAGCTGCAAGGATGGTGCCGACGGTGTCATCCACCTGGACGATGAAGTCGCCATAAGGCCCCAATTTCGTCCGGCCCCGGAAACGCGGGTGTGGCAACACCGGTTTGTGAGGGGCCGTGAGCGGAAAATAAAGGAAGAACGGTGTCTGGGGTTCGCCGGCCCGCTCTGCAATGAAACTGACGACCTGATCTTTCAGGTGGTCCAGGCAATCTGCCATGACCAAATCGCGGCCGCGCGGACCCCGACGGAGGAAGCCGGGAAACTTGACGGCTGGTTGTAGGACGGGAGCCGAAGAAGTGATCCTGGTGTTGTGAATATAGACGTAGGGGGGGAAGTCTAGTGATGCAGGAATAATCAGAGAGTCCTGAAACCCGCGGCGGATGGGGCCGTCGAGGATTGGCTTGGTGAAATCGAGCCGTGGTGACGCGGCGCCTCGGCGTTTTTTCTTTTTCTTGTCCTGGCCCGCTTTTGTGTTTGGCAACTGGGTGAAGTCGAGCCCAAGATGCCACTTGCCGAAAATCGCAGTGTGATATCCGTGTGTTTTCAAAAACGAGGCGATCGTGGGACGGTCTGGCTCAATCAACGGTGTGCCATAACCGTTGAGAACTCCGGATTTCAGCCGACTGCGCCAACAGTAGCGGCCTGTGAGCAGTCCATAACGAGTGGGGGTGCAGACGGCCGAGGGGGTGTGTGCGTCTGTAAAAGTGACCCCCTGCCTGGCCAGCCGGTTGAGGTGCGGTGTCGGGACCTGCGAGGAACGGTTCAGCGCCTGCACGTCCCCGTATCCCATGTCGTCGGCCAGAATGACAACGATATTTGGTGTTGCGGCGTGGAGCGAGGTGGAGATTGAAGTGGCCGGCGTCAGTGAAAAACTGGCGACGAGCAGAAAGCAACCGAGGCGGCGAGACATTGGGTTTTCCACTCCTTGCGCGTCAGGGTTGTCGTGCCTTGTCCGAGATATCCTTGCGACACCATGCTCCGTCCCAGCGAATGCAACGGATGGCTTCATAGGCCTGTCGTTTTGCGTCAGCCAGTTGGTCACCCAGGGCGGTCACTCCCAGAACCCGTCCACCGTTGCTGACAATCTCGTTGTCGTCTTCCGTTGTGCCGGCGTGAAAGACTTGAACACCGTCGATTGAATTGGCGTCGTCTATTCCGCGGATCGGGTGACCGGTTTCGTAGGACCCAGGGTACCCATCGGAGGCCATGACCACACAAACAGCAGGTCGAGCGTCCCATTGGAGAGGGCCAAATTCGTCGAGTTTCCCCTCGGCGGCGGCTTTCAAGACAAGACCGAGATCGGATTGCAGTCGCATGAGGACGGGTTGGGCTTCCGGATCACCAAAACGGACGTTGAATTCAAGAACCTTGGGGCCTTGCCGCGTGATCATCAGCCCCGCGTAGAGAAGCCCACGGAATGGGGTGTCGGCCAGTTTCATAGCGTGGATGGTCGGGACGAGAATCTTTTCTTCAATTTCTCCCTGCAGTTCGGGTGTGAGCAGGGGGGAGGGTGAGTAGGCGCCCATGCCTCCGGTGTTGGGACCTGTGTCGCCGTCGCCAGCTCGCTTGTGGTCCTGTGATCCTTCCAGAGGAACGATTGTATTTCCATCAACCAGGGCAAGGATGCTCAATTCCTCGCCAACCAGTGTTTCCTCAATCACCACTTTTGTACCGGCGGTTCCAAACTCGTTGTCGACAAGAATTCCGTGGGTGGCCTTCAACGCCTCATCCCGGTTGGCACACATTAGCACGCCTTTTCCGGCGGCCAACCCATCGGCTTTCACGACCCAGGCCTGGTCCTCGCGTTCCTGGAGGAAATGTTGTGCATCCTCGATATGTTCAAAAACAGCGTAGTCGGCCGTCGGGACATTGCCACGATGCATGATCTCCTTGGCAAACGCTTTGCTGCCCTCAAGCGCCGCAGCGGCACTGGAGGGGCCAAACGCAGTCAACTCAGCCTCGGTAAAAGCGTCGACCAAGCCATCGACCAGGGGAGCCTCAGGGCCGACCACGGCCAGGTCGATTTCTTCTTCTTTGGCAAATTGAACGAGAGCCGGAATGTCGTCAGCAGGGATGTCCACACAGGTGGCGTCGGTGGCTATGCCAGCGTTGCCCGGGGCACAATACACTGCGGAAACCGATTCCGAGCGGGCCAGTTTCCAGGTCAGGGCGTGTTCGCGCCCGCCCTGGCCCACGACAAGAACCTTCATCGGGGCGATCCATCTTCAGGGGTGCAGGTCTTGATGAGAAACGGGTGGGAGTATATCAACGGTTGACAGGACCCGACAGGTCGGGAGGTATGGCATGGCGAACCCCTTGTCGAGAAGTTGAGTCGGATGCGTGTGTGCGGAAACAGAATAGACGCGTGGTTGTTGAGCGAGGTGGGTGATGTTTGAGTCAGTTGCGGTGCTAGGGGCCACCGGCGCCGTCGGACGAATAATGCTGAAACTACTCGAGGAACGAGAGTTTTCGGCAAAAGAGTTTCGATTGCTGGCGTCTGCGCGAAGTGCCGGAACTCCGGTGGAGTTTCGGGGTGGACAATTGGTCATAGAAGAGTTGACGCACGAGGTGTTCAATGGCGTGGACCTGGTGCTTTCGAGTACTCCGGACGACGTGGCGGCGGAATTCTTACCGTCAGCCGTAGCCGCGGGCGCGACAGTCATCGACGAGTCGGGTTATTGGAGAATGAATCCTGAGGTGGCACTGGTGGTCCCGGAGATCAACCCGGAGGCAGCCGAGGCGGCCGAGGGTATCATCGCCAGCCCGAATTGCTCGACGACCCAGATGGTCGTTGCGTTGAAGCCATTGCAGGACGCATCACCATTGACCCGGGTTGTCGTGAGCACCTACCAGGCGACCAGTGGAGCAGGAGTCAACGGGACGGAGGATCTCATTGAAGGGACACGGGCGGCACTTTCTTCCACCGATTACGAATACCGGGAATTCGCACACCCGATCGCGTTCAATGCAATCCCCCAAATTGGTAGCGTCCGAACCGAGGGGTACACGAGCGAAGAGATGAAAATGGTCCACGAGACACGCAAAATCCTGGGGCTGCCGGACCTGCCGATTGCGGCGACTTGCGTGAGGATTCCAGTGGCCAATTGTCACAGCGAGGTCATCACCGTGGAGACCGAACGGCCGATTGCTCCCGAAGAGGCCCGGGAACTGTTTTCTGCGTTCCCGGGGATTACCGTCGTCGATGACGCTCCCGCCGGACGTTATCCGCTGCCGAGTGATTGCAATGGAAAGGATGACGTCTTTATAGGGAGGATTCGACGAGACCTGTCTCATCCCAACGGGCTGACGTTTTGGTGTGTGTCGGACAATCTCCGCAAGGGAGCCGCGACCAATGCGGTCCAGATTGCCGAATTGTTGGGGCGGCGTCGCGAGAATGCGGAGTGAGTGACGGGGCGGCCCGTCTCACGAATCATCCGGTTCGGATTCTGGAACCGGAGGAGCTTCAGGTTTGTTGGCTGGCTTGGAGTCGGGTTCCACAGCGGCCGGTTTCGTTTTGTCTGCGAATGCCTTGAGTTCCGCTTTGGCCTTGGTCAATTCAACCACTGCCGATGCGAGTGATCTGTTGGCCTCTGCGAGCATTCCGCTGGAGTTGGCGAGTTGCGTTTTGAGTTTCTGATTGTCCGCTGACTGGCGTTCCAAGTTTTTAGCAGCAGCATTCCGTGCGGCGGTCACTGCGGCCAGCGATGCCTGGGACCTGCCGAGTTCGGTGGTGACTCGTTTCGTCATGGACTGCGATGTTTGGACGGAGACGATCAGTGCGGACACTTTCTTCCGGAGTGTGGCCTGGTCGGCCTGCAGAGCTTTGGTTCTGGTCGTCTGTGCCAAGAGAGCATTGTGCGTTGTTTGGAGTGTCTGCTCGGTGCGGGCCAAATTGGCTTGGCTAGTCCGGTGCAGTTTCGTGATCCGGTCGACTTGCTTGCCCCGGGTCTCAGCAAGGTTTTCAGCCGCCGCGGCTCGTTTGGTTTGATGAGCCAACTGTTGCCGAGTTCGGTTGAGAGTGGCCACCACCTGAGACAAGTGGCTCTGGAGTTGAGTGATCCGGGCTTCGGCGACCTCCGCATCGGCCGCGCGGTGCAACGCATCGACGTACGAGAGCAATTTCTCTGGGTGAACCCGTCCGTCGGAGTCGACGTACCCCGGGATCAGACTGGGCC
>CAZYAZ010000005.1:90874-108752 GCA_964646205.1 uncultured Planctomycetaceae bacterium
CTGTGAATCAGTCGGACGTGGGATTGTGAGGCGCTTCGAAAGGCAATTCGGGATCGTCACGGGTTGCCATACCGAGTTTGAAATGTTTGCGGCACACGGCCTGGTAGGACTCGTTACCCCCGATCTTGATCTGGGCACCGTGTTTGATGACGCGACCAAGTCCGTCGAGGCGGAGGACCATTGTGGCCTTGCTGCCACAGTGACAAATGGTCTTGATCTCGGCCAGATTGTCGGACCAGGCAAGCAGGTAACGGCTGCCCTCAAAGAGCTTGCCCTGGAAGTCGGTGCGGAGTCCGTAACAGAGGACTGGAATGTCGTGGTCGTCAGCGACATCGCCGAGTTGTTGGACCTGCTCGCGGACCAGGAACTGGGCCTCGTCGATCAGGACGCAATGCAGGGGGTGCTCTGCGAGGACGGTTTCGACGATAGTGAACAGATTGTCGACGGTCGAAAACGTTGTGGCTTCGGCGGTGAGTCCGATTCGTGAAGAAACGGTTCCCTCGCCGAACCGAACATCGAGTTCGGGGGTCAGGACAAGTGTCTGCATTCCTCGTTCACGGTAGTTGTAACTGGATTGCAGGAGAGTGGTCGATTTTCCGGCATTCATCGACGAGTAGTAGAAGTAGAGTTTGGCCATGCCAGTGATCTCACAGGCCTGTGGTCAGTTCGACGAGGACTCGACTAGAGCGTCGAGTGGGCCGTGGTCGAGCGTGGCGAAATAGTCTGCTGCGGTCTCGGCTCTCCGGATACATCGAATGCCACCATCGGCGGTGAGGAGTAGTTCGGCGGATCGGAGCTTGGCATTGTACTGGAAGCCCATGGCGTGGCCGTGGGCGCCGGAATCGTGAACGACAAGCAGGTCGCCCTGGGAGATCTCGGGGAGTTCCCTGTCGATGGCAAACTTGTCGTTGTTCTCGCAGAGTGAGCCAACAACGTCGACGACAGTGTTGTGAGGCGAATGTTCTTTGCCGAGGACAGTGATGTGGTGGTAGGCGCCGTACATGCCCGGCCTCATCAGGTTGGCCATACACGCATCGACACCAACGTAATCCTTGTAAATCTTTTTTTGGTGGATCGCCGTGGTGATCAGATATCCGTAGGGACCGGTCACCACACGACCGTTCTCCATCAAAACGCCAAGTGGATCCAGGCCAGCCGGTACGACGATTTCGTTGTAGGCGGCTTCAACCCCTTGGCCGACGGCCTCGAGGTCGACCGACGTTTCCTCGGGACGATACGGAATCCCGATCCCCCCACCGAGATTGACCCACTCGAACTTGATGTCCAGGGCATTTGAGAGTTCCACAGCGAGTGAAAACAGCATCCGGGCGGTGTCAACGAACGAGTTCGAGTTGAGTTCGTTGGAAACAACCATGGTGTGAAGTCCGAAACGCGTGACCCCGCGACTCTTCAATTCACGGTAACCGTCGAACAACTGGTCTCGCGTCAATCCATATTTCGCTTCCTCGGGGTTTCCAATGATCGCGTTGCCCGTCTCCTGACGAAGTGGACCGGGGTTGTAGCGAAAGCTGACCAGGGAAGGCAGTCCGGCGTGGTTTTCAACCGACTGGATGTGCGAAATGTCATCGAGGTTTAAAACTGCTCCCGCCTTTTTCGCATAAACGAATTCCGAGACAGGTGTGTCGTTGGAAGTGAACATGATTTGTTCACCGTCGATGCCGACCGACTGTGCCAACAGGATTTCCGGGAGGCTGGAACAATCGGCGCCAAACCCCTCCTGGGCGAGGATTTCCAGCAGGTGTGGATTTGGAGTTGCCTTGACGGCGAAGTGGTTGCGGAAGCTGGAGCACCAGCCAAAAGCAGCGTTCAATCGCCTGGCGTTGGCCCGAATGGCGGTCTCATCATAGATGTAGAATGGTGTCGGGAAATCTCGAGCGATTTCGAGAATTCGATCACGATCAAAAGGGAGTGGAAGGGTTGGCATTGTTTCTTATGGTTCGAGAACGTTGCGAGAGTCGACAAAGCCATGCGACCAGGAGTTGCCAATTCTAGGACCCCTTTCGCAGAGGTGGTAGCTTGACGGGGGTAATGTGGGTTTCGGTTCTGCGGGTTGTAACGTTTTGGGGGATCGCATTGTCGTTATCTTCGTTACGACTGGCGCTCGACGGTTCAGCCACGTTGGTTGGGACAGGGAGGGGAGTCCCCCGAAACAGAAGTGACCAACAGTGGGCCGATAAAACAAGAGGCGGCGTTTTGCGGTGTCGGGGAAGTTCTTTGGCAGCGCGTATCGTGCGTGTTCCTTTGGGCGGAGTTGCGAGCCATGGTCAGGGATTGCTTCATTCCAGTAGATCGAGCCGAATCATCTTCGAATCTTTTGTTTTCGATGTTTGTGATGATGGTGGTTGTCGGTTTGTTGTCGTTGGATCAGTCGGCGTTGGCACAGCCCCAACCGGCGGACGCTGCACCGGAAGAGCCTGCGGCCGCTGCACCGGCTGAACCGGCGGCGGCTTCGCCGCTTTTGAGCGAACCCACAACACCGGACGCCCTGTTCGACGCCGTGGTGTTGATGACCGACTTGGCACGTCCGCGGTTGGCCCGTGAATACCTTCAAAAATTGTTGGCCGCCAATCCAGACGACGTCGCGTTGTTGGCAATGCGAGACAAACATGGGCCGGCCGTGTTCTTGCGAATGGCGAACCTTGAGTCGTTGCAGCCTGGATCGGCGACTCTACTGGAACGGATGACGGCGGCTTTCACCCGGTTCGCCGGTGATGCCAAGCGGATAGACAGCTTGATCGAAGAACTCAGAGGGACGCCTTCGGTCCGGGATGCCGCGATTTTGCAACTTAGGTCGGGAGGCGCCCTGGTTGTCCCGCGTTTGATCGAAACGATTGGAGACGTAAAGGACGAACCGACAAGGGAATTGCTCACCTACACCCTGACGCGGCTGGGAACCGAAGTGATTCCCCCGTTGTTGGCCGCGCTCGATAGTCCCGATTCAAATTTGCAGTCGATTGTCCTGGAAGTTTTGGGTCGTGTGGGAAATGAAAAGACTGCGGTCCATTTGTGGTATTTCGCAGTGGATAAGAATAAACCTCCAGGTGTCCGGGTGTCGGCCGCAGAGGCCGTAGCTCGATTGACAATGGGGAATCGGCGGCACGCGAGTTCTTTGAGCCAGCAGATGGCACTTCGGTCGTTAGAACAGGCTGCTCGGGACCGACTCGCAGGCAGAGAAAAACCCCCAATAGCTGGCCCGACCGGAAAAGTGACCTCGTGGTATTTCGATGAAACGGGCATGTCGGTCAAACGGATCGAAGCAGATCCGAGTGACATGGTCTTGCATGCGGGCTGCCGGTTGGCTCAACAAGCCCTGGTATTGTCGCCGGAAAATAAACGATTGCAGGCCTTGCTGGTCTCGTGTTTGTTGACGCGGGCCAGGAATTCAACGCCGTGGACAGAGCCACTGCCACGTGGACCGGGAACCGCATATGACGCGTCAATTTTGACAGGTGGATCGGTGGTGGGTGAATCTTTGCGAAATTCACTGAAAACGGGGAATGCAACCACTGCAGTCGCCGCGCTGGAGGTGTTGCGGACCCTGGCGAATCGAAATGATTTGAAATCCCAATCAGGCCGGGGTTCCACGCTGGCGTCAGCACTTAACTATCCGGACCCGCGGGTCCAATTCGCAGCAGCGATGGCCATAGTAGAGACGGATCCCACGAAACCATTTCGTGGTTCATCGCGAATCGTTCAAATACTCAGCCGGGCACTGGAAACAACAGACCAGCCAGTGGCGATTCTCGCCGGACCAAAACCCGCGCAGGTCAATGCATTGGCAGGTCTGGTCGATCAGGCCGGTTACCGGGCCCACATCGTTTCCAGTGGTCGGGATGTATTCCGTGAGTCCGCTTCGCGTGGTGACGTCCAGCTCGTTGTGGTGGATGCCAACGTGATCCAGTGGAGTCTGTCGCAGACGGTCGCCAACCTTCGGGCCGATGCACGGACAGCTTGGGTGCCAATCATTGTGGTCGGGAACTCGGCAACGATTGGGTCGGTGACACGGATGATTGAACGGGACCCGTTGCTCACCTACATCCAACGCCCGGCGACTCTGGAAGGACTCAAGATGGGACTGGAACCGTTTGTGGCTGGTTTGAGAAGTGACCCGTTGTCTGCCGCTGAACGTGGCGAAATGGCACGGGCCGCGATCGACTTGTTGGGTTACCTGGGGGACGGACGACGATCCGCCATTTTTGACCTGAGACCAGCAGAAACTGGGTTGCACTCGGCGATTCAAAACGCGGACCTCGCCGACGGCGCCATTTTCGCGTTGGCCGCAATCCCTACGACGTCGGCACAAGACCGTTTGGCCACGACAGCCCTTCAGCCAGATTTGAAAACGGGGCCTCGCGAAAGGGCGGCCGCCCAACTCGCCTTTCACATTCAAAAACATGGAGTGTTGTTGAGTGCGATGCGGATCAAAGAAACACAAAATGCACACAAGGACGAACGAAGCCCTGCGTTGAAGTCAGCGCTGGCTGGCGTCCTGGGGGCAATGAGCCCGACGGCGGCGCGAGTGGGTGACCGGTTGCGTTCGATTGCAATCCCTGGACCACGTTGAGGGCCAACCAGCGATGACCGAATGGTTATGCTGGAGGAAAACCCGACTCAAGACGGGACAAAATATCGTTGGCGATGAGTCGGGGGGGCTCGAACTCCAGCGACTCGGTATCAATGTTTTGCACCGTGGCCAGGTGTTCGGCCTTTTCCTGAGGACAATTGCGCTGAAGTTGTCTGTCGAAAGCCTCGTAATCTGCTGATTCAAGGGCATCGCCGAAATTGGCATGGTTTCCGATCAGGTGGTGCGGGTTGGTGCTGAGAACAAGTTGCCGACAAAGGGCCGCTTCATCAGCCCACCCGGAGACGTGCGCCGAGCGACCGGCCAACAGAAGCAGCCGGTTGAAGGTGTCCACCGCCTGGCGCCCGGATGCGGCTTCTGCCAATTGAAGGTACAGAACAACCAAACGTTCATTTCGTGGCCGCGCGGGCGGGGAACTCACGACG
Source organism: uncultured Planctomycetaceae bacterium (assembly GCA_964646205.1). Lineage (GTDB taxonomy): Bacteria > Planctomycetota > Planctomycetia > Planctomycetales > Planctomycetaceae > UBA8437. The sequence goes on from CAZYAZ010000005.1 coordinate 95,903, forward strand.
ACGTTTCCAGTGGAATTCTCAGGCCGTCCCAGGCCATTTGGACGGTGTCGGGAAGAATTTCATTCGTCAGTTGGTGATCGAGGAAGTGGGAGATGTGCGTCAGATAGGATTGTTTGGGATTCAAACGTTCTATGACTTCCAAACTCTGATCGACCGAAAAATGCGTTGGATGTGGTTTTTCGCGAAGGGCATCAATGATGAGCACATCGAGTCCTTCGAGAAGCGGCCAACTCGAATTGGGGATTTCGCTGACATCGGTACAGTACGCGACGTCGCCGATCCGGAATCCAAGAACCGGCAGGCGACCATGATGCAGGCGAATTGGTTGGACGGTGGTCCCAAGTAGGTCAAATGGTTCGGTTCCAATCCGTTCGAAACGCAGTCGTGGTGTGGCACCCCGATGCATGTTGGGAGCGTGAGGCTCAAAGGCATAGTGGTAGGCGCGGCGGATCTGCTCTTCAACAGGAGATTCGCAATAAAGCGGAACCGGGGTGTCGAGATACTGCCCGAAGATTCTCAGGTCGTCGAGTCCGAACAAGTGGTCAGCATGGTTGTGAGTGAAGACCGCAGCGTGGACGAGATCAATCCTCTCACGGACGAGTTGAAGGCGTAATTCGGGTGGAGTGTCAATCAGAAAAATCCCTTCGGGCGCCTCAACGGCAACTCCGCACCGGGTGCGATGGTTGCGGATGTCGCTGGATTCGCACACGTCACAGTGACAGCCGATCATCGGAATTCCGACACTCGTTCCGGTTCCCAGCAGCACGAGATGTCGCGAACCATGAGAAGGCATCGATCAGTCGCCCTCTGCCGCATCGGACGTGGATTCCGGTGGCGATTCCCCGTCGGTCACCCTGTCGGTTTCGGACGTCGGTTCGGTTTCAGGTTTGGCTGCGGCGTCAGTTTCGGTTTCCGTTTTCGGAGCATCCGCCGCAGCCGGATCCGTGGTGGAATCAGCGGAAAGCGTGTCGGACTCAGATTCGGCAACAGTCTGTTGGACCTGGACGAAGGCCATCCGAAGTTCATGAAGCGATTGATCGATGGCCTGTTGCTCCTCCGCCGAAAGAGAATCGGCGGTCTTTTCATCGAGCAACGCCAGGAGATCGATGAAGTGACGGGCCATGGGTAGATCCACGACGGTTTCTTCCTGGCCGGGAACAGGAACGATTCCCAATCCAATCAGCACCGGAGAGGTGCACATCGTGATAAGTTCAGCCATGGAGGCGGTGGGCCATGTGTCAGGCATGATTGAGTCCGTCTCGGCCGTGGAGTTGGAAGATGTGGTGATTGTTCGCGAGTTGGTGGGCAGGATAGAACGGTGTTGGTCTGACGGTCAAGTCGGCCGAGGCCCTGCCGTGGCCGACTTGGACTGTGTAGTTTGGGTACGGAGTGTTTGAGTCCGAAGAGAGGCAAAACGGCGTGAGTAGTGGAACGGAGATGCCCGGTGTGTTGAGTTTTGAAAGCCGTCGGCAGTCGGAAATGTCGGCTTTGATTCGGCGCAACGGGGGCAGACCGACCGTGGCGGCTTCGATGCAAGAAGTCGCGTTGGGGAAAAACCCGTCGGCTTTGATGTTTGTTGAAGCGTTGCGAGATGGGGAGATTGACACCACCGTGTTCTTGACGGGTGTGGGTGCCGAATGTTTGGCCGAAGCGGTTGTGGCGGATTGCGCACTCGACGAATTGGTGACGTTGCTGAAGCGGTGCACAGTCGTCGTGCGGGGACCAAAACCGGCCGCGGTTTTGAAGAGATGGGGAGCCCGGGTCGACGGTCGTGCGACGGAACCAAACACGTGGGTGGAAGTGATTGATGAATTGGACCGATTGGACGCGGTTTCGGAAAAGACGGTTGCCGTCCAGGAATACGGAGTGCCCAACACGGCCTTTTACGAGGCAATTGGCGAACGCGACGGCCGCGTTTTTGGCGTTCCCGTTTACCGTTGGGAACTTCCGGATGACACCGGGCCTCTTGAAACAGCCATCGGAGACACGATTGCGGGGGATTTCGATCTGGTGTTGTTCACCAGCGCGTATCAATTGCACAACGTGTTGCTTGTGGCAGAACGGATGGGGGTTGCGGACCAATTCAAGTCGGCCGTGTCGGAGTGCTTGCTCGGCTCGGTGGGGCCAACCGCCACGACGGCGTTACGGAAAGCGGGCTTGAGGGTCGACGTCGAACCCGTTCGTCCGAAGATGGGGCCGTTGGTCCGCGATGCGCTGGTAGCGACTATCGCGCGTACTCAACCACCTTCGTTTCCCGAAGAACCGTGACACGGATTTCGCCCGGATAGGTCATGGTCTCCTCGATTGCTTTGGCAACTTCCTTGCTCAAGGCCGCTGCCTCGCGGTCATTGATTTGTCCCGAGTCCACGATGATCCGGATTTCACGACCCGCTTGCACGGCGTAGGCCTGCCTGACTCCGGGAAAACCGCAGGCGAGCGCTTCGAGTTCTTCGAGACGTCGGACGTAACGTTCAAGTGACTCGCGACGAGCACCCGGACGGGAAGCGGATACCGCGTCCGCTGCGGCAACAATGACGGTGTAGATATAATCGACCCGGATGTCGTCGTGGTGTCCGGCGGCCGCATGGACAACCTCTTCGCCCTCGCCATATCTCTTGAGCAGTTCGGCTCCAACTGCTGGGTGACCGCCCTCCATCTCGTGGTCGGCGGCTTTTCCGATATCGTGGAGAAAGCCACAGCGACGTGCCAGGTGTACATCGAGGCCAAGTTGTTCGGCGATGAGGCCGGTGATGACCCCGACTTCCAGGGAGTGCTTGAGGACGTTTTGACTGTAACTGGTTCGGAAGTGGAGTCTTCCCATGAGATGGACGAGTCGTTCGTGAAGATCCGCGACACCGATTTCCAGGCACGCATCGCGGCCAAGTCGTTTGATGTGGTCATCCATTTCTTTTTCGGTTTCTGCAACCACTTCGTCGATTCGGGTCGGGTGGATCCGTCCATCCTGGATCAACTTGATCAATGCAAGACGTGCGGTTTCACGTCTCACCTTGTCGAATGCGCTCACGACAACGACGCCCGGCGTGTCATCCACAATCACGTCAACACCGGTACTTTTTTCGAAGGCTCGGATGTTGCGGCCCTCACGTCCAATAATCCGTCCCTTCATGTCGTCGTTGGGGATGTCGACGGTTGACACAGTCATTTCTGATGTGTGTGTGGAAGCACACCGTTGAGCGGCCATGCCGACGATCTCGCGGGCCATCTCGTCCTGTTTCTCTTTCAACTGTGCCTCGAACTTGATCAACAACGCTCCGGTGTCTTGTTTGAGTGTCCGCGAAAGGCGGTCGAGCAACATGTCTTTTGCCGTGTCGGGTTCCATCCCGCTGATCTTGTAGAGTTGTTCCTGTTCTTCATGGAGCAGACGATCAAGTTCTGATTCTCGGTTGTCGATTGCTCTTTGTCGGTCAGAAAGTGTTTTTTGCGTCCCTTCGAGCATCCGCTCACGTTTTTTGAATGCCTCTTGTTGTTCTCCGAGCGAGGATTCGCGACGCTCCAGTTCGGCTGTTTGCTGCTGCTGTTCGTTGCGGATTTGGTTGTGTTCGGAATCCAGATCGGATCGGAGTTGGAGCAATTCTTCACGAGCCGCTAATTCGGCTGATTTTCTGACGGTTTCGGCTTCGCGTTCGGCGTCGCGGATAATGTCTTCGCGTCGCTGATTGGCGGCGGCTCGCCGCGAGCGTTCGAAAAAGAGAGCGGCCAGGGCACCGACGACCAAAGCAACAGTCGCGACGCCGATCGTGTTTGCAACTTCTGCCACGTACATGGTGTTTACCTCATCGGTCCGGTGACGAGGAGGAACCCGGCAGGAGCAATACTGCAATCGTTTCGTTCAAAAGCCCGCAAGATTGGGCCTCAAATCCGCGAAAACTCCAGTTCCGCAATCAATTCACGGCTGAGTGAAACCGAGAATCGGGTGGGAGGGAACGGTGAGTAGTCCGGAGGCAAGGTGGACTGAGACGCGGCTGCCGTACAGGGACGGTGGTGGCGCCAAACTTCGAGGGTGCTCGGACGCACCGGAGCCGCCAGCCGGACGACACGGCCGGCCAACATGGCGATCGCCAGGACGGCAATCAGAAGGCTCGAAAAGGCAACAACGAATGCCGTCATCTCGAGAGTCCAAATGAAACAGTGTGAAACGATGAGTCAGTAGTGTCCTGATGGGTTCCGGCCGTTGACCGGACCGCTATCATGTTTGAAATTGTTGTGATTGTCAGTCTATCACAGCCCGCCCGGTGGTCAAACGGTTGGGTTGGGTCGTCCGAGACCGACCAGTGGGTTCTTAATTGAAATGGTCCTGGTTCGTCATGAACAGTCCGACCGACGCTTCCCGGGATGTGGCGAGTCACGTGGCGACCTGGTGGAGAAACTCGGGTTGCAAAGCCACGGCGGTACTCGTCGGTGTGTCTGGTGGTGCGGACAGTGTCGGTTTGTTGCGGGCGGTTGCCGCAGAAGGCGGGATTCCCGACGTGAAACTGGTCGTGGGCCATGTCGACCATGGGATTCGTGGTGCGGGGTCACAAGCCGATTTGGAATGGGTGGGAGAGTTGGCAGGTCAGCTTGGCCTGGAATACGAGGCCACCACCGTTGATCTACTGGGTGATCATTCCGAGGCTTCCGCGCGTGAGAGTCGGTATGCGGCTTTGATTGACGCTGCAGAACGCCACGGGTGCGGGGCGATCATGGTAGCCCACACGCGCGACGACCAGGTGGAAACCGTTCTCCACAACCTTCTCCGAGGCACCGGATTGAAGGGAGTGGCGGGGATGTCAGAAAGAAAAAGGCTTGGGAATGGGCTGGAGTTGCTTCGCCCAATCCTTGATCTCCGCCGTGCAGACGTTGAGAACTGGTTGAGATCGGTGGGCCAATCCTGGCGGGACGACCACACGAACACAGAGACCCGTTGGACTCGCAACCGGATTCGTCACGAATTGCTTCCCGTGCTGGAGCGGGAATACAACCCACAGGTACGAGAAGCACTGTTGCGGATGTCGCGGTTGTCGTCCGAGGCAGTTGGAATTGTCAGAGAAGTGGTCGACGAAGAATGGGGACGGTGCGTACTGGAGCAATCCGAATCGGTGGTCCGTTTGTGCGTCGACTCGCTGAATCGGCTGCAGGAACCATTGGTTCGGGCGTTGTTGTTGGAGATCTGGTCTCGCCAGGGGTGGCCGCGGCAAGCGATGAGTTACTCGCACTGGCAAAACCTGGCCCGCACGGTGACTGTGGGGACGGCATTGGACTTGCCAGGAGGGGTGGCGGCACGGCGCAATGGCGGGGTGGCGAGAATTGAACGGACGAAAGTGAATGGTGGATGAGCCGCGATTTACCGTTTCGTCATCGTGTAGGTTTCATAAGGGTGGTCACATGGTGTACCGCGTGTGACATGCATCCGACGCTCTCCGGGCTCGATGATGACCGAAAAAACGGTGGTCCAGAAACCGGTGGCGGGATCGTCGTTGGGATGGCGGCAAATGGACCGCGGATGTCCGTCATGGTCTCGGAGGGCTGCCTTGATGGTTTCAAGGTGGTCTGTTCCCGCGGGGCCGGGGTGTGACATCGCGTCGTCGACGAGGGTGTCGACCCGTTCTTTGCGAGAGTAGGACTGAATCAACTCTGGAAACCGTTCGTTGACCGGCAACAGGTCTGGGTGCAGGCAGTGGTTGGTGTGGGTTAACCGTGTTCCGGTTTCGGGACGGAGGACGTGAACGTCTTCGACGGTGACCTCGAGATCCGCCGGCCCCTGGGGCGTTGCAAGAATGATGTTGGCGGGAATGGCACGTGTGGCACGGGTGATGGACGCGACCGCATCATCAAGGCTGGATTGTTCGTAAAGATCGCGCAGTGTGAAGTAGTGGGGGACACCGTGGATTCGGGTCGGCGCGGGTAATGTGTTGAGGCAGGCGCCGATTCCGCGGTCATTGAATCCGATGTAGGCAATCAAGCCAGCTTGGGTCAGGGTGGTGAGGGACGGTCGGTCGGTTGGGTGGCGGGTCAGGACGATCGTGAAGGGATCCAGTTCTGGGTCGTTGTCCCAGTTCTGTGCGACAACACCCGTTGGCAGAGCCAGCGAGGTGCAACCGGCTTCTTCTTCAGCGGTCAGCTGGTTGCGGACCTGTAACAACATCAAGTCCATCAGGGGGACACCGGACGCCTCGGCTGTGCCTTCGAGTTCGTCGATCAACGGACTGTTGTAGTTCCTTGTGAATTCAAGGCACCTGCCGGCAATGGCTTCCGCTTCGGAACGACTGACAACCGCAGTCTTATTGACTCGTTCCAGTGCGATTTCACAGAAGTCGCGAATCCGGTCTCCCACTGCGTCACCGATCTGGCGACCGAGCTCTCGTGGAGCCCCTGAAACGGTGACTTCGGGGTATCGTGAAACGTCAGTGTCCATTGGCCGAGCTCCGTTGTTGGGAAGGAGCCAGATTAGCGTTGGCGTCGGACCGAGTCGAACCAAGCCCGGAGTGCCTCTGGAATTCCCGGGTTGACAGGTTACCGGATATCAACAAAATCCCGACGAAAATCAGACGTTTTGCGTGGCTGGGAATGTGATGTCCCGCCGGTAGAACGGTGAATGGTGAAGGGGCAGGGAGGCCCCGGCGCAGTGAGGGATCCAACTGCCTGGCAACCGGTGACCGTCAGCCTGAGGCGGTTGTTCCCTTTGGCCAGCTTCGTCGGGTGTGGGGACATCCGGGTAAGCGAGGCGACGGATCAGAGTGGTCGTTGTGTTCCCAGGGGCTTGTTTGCCGCTGTTCGCGGGACCCGGCAGGACGGGCTCGCGTACGTTGAAGAAGCGTTGTCTCGCGGAGTGGCGGCGTTGCTGGTTCCGCATCCCGTGGCGAAGGCACTGGTTCCGCAGTGCGTAATTCCAGATGTGCGTGCCGGCTACGCGAAGTTGTGTCAGGCACTGGCCGGTGACCCAGCGGGTCGCCTGAAATTGACGGGTGTGACCGGGACGAACGGAAAAACGACGACAGCCTGGATGTTGCGGTCCATCTGGAAAGCGGCCGGGCATCCACGTGGCTTGCTGGGGACGATCGAATACGACGACGGTGGACACACTCAGCGTGCCGACCTGACGACACCTGCTCCGGAGGCACTGGCGTCGTGGTTGGCTGCAATGGTCGCGCGTGGGACAACGCACGCTGCGTTGGAATTGTCGAGCCACGCTCTGGACCAAGACCGTGCCGCCGGCATTGCACTCGAATCCGTCGTGTTGACGAACCTGACGCAGGATCATTTCGATTATCACGGCGACCTGGCGAACTACACGGCTGCCAAGGCGGCAATTCTGGATCTGTGTCCTCCCGGCGGAAACGTTGTCTTCAATGCCGACGATCCGGGAATTGTCTCACTGGTGGATGCCTGGCGTGGCGGTGAGCGGGACGGGCATCAGATTCGTTCCTTTGGCGTTGAACAGGATGCGGATGTCACTGGCGAAGTGATTGCGGAGTCCGTGATGGGCACACGTTTCTTGTTGACGTGTCGGGGGACTGGATCCCAGTCAGAGAGACAATTCGAATTGAACACGCGCCTGGTCGGGCGGCACAACGTGTTGAATTGCCTGGCGGCCGCGTGTGTTGCGATTCAGCAGGGGATTGATTCATCAGCCATTTCCGCGGGAATCGAGGCACTGGAGTGGGTCCCCGGAAGGTTGGAAATGGTTCCGTGTGACCAACCCTTTGACGTGTTTGTCGATTACGCGCACACCGAGGACGCTCTGCGCCGTTGTCTCGCGGCACTGCGTCGTGTTGTGGATGGTCGGTTGATCTGCGTGTTCGGGGCGGGAGGTGACCGGGACCGCCTGAAGCGTCCGCTGTTGGGCGAAGCGGTCGCCAATACGGCGGATGTCTGTATCGTGACCAATGACAACCCGCGGACCGAGGACCCTCGGAAAATTCTCGAAGCCGTGGCAGACGGTGTCAGCAGGGGGGGCGGGAATCCGCTAGTTGTCGAGGACCGTGAACAGGCCATCGGTAGAGCCGTCGCGATAGCTGAACGAGGCGATGGAATTCTCGTGGCCGGCAAGGGGCACGAAACCTACCAGGAAATCGGTGGAAAACGGCTGCGTTTTGACGATCGAGAGGTCGTTCGAGCCACGTTGCATGCAACGGGTGCCACAAACCGATTGGGGGTCGACGTGGATGGTGGCGTCGCAAAATGATTCCCATTGAATTTGGTGAACTGTTGGGCGTCGTCTCGGGGGCCGTCGTGGGGCGGTCTGAGTTGGAAGCGCCGGAGCGGGTGTGCCGTGTTGTGACCGATTCGAGGCGCGTGGAACCAGGCGATCTGTTTATCGCGTTGCCGGGTACTCGGCATCATGGTGGCGAGTTTCTCTCCGATGCGGCGAAGCGAGGGGCGGCGGTCGCGATTGTTGGGCCCGCGGGCGGGCGATGTTCGGACATGTTGTGTGTGCGGGTGGAAGATGCGTTCCGAGCCCTCTGGAAACTCGCATCGTGGAATCGGGATCGATGCCCGGCCACCCGGATTGCGGTGACGGGTAGTTTTGCCAAGACCACGACCCGGCAGATGATTCACCAGATTCTGTCTACGGTCGATAGGGCATATCAAAGCCCGGAAAACTTCAACAATCACGTGGGAGTGCCGTTGAGCCTGCTGGGGTTGAGTCACGAGGAGTCCCAAGGGGTCTTCGAAGTTGCTGCCTCGGGACGTGGGGAAATCGGCCCGCTGTCTGAACTCGTGCAACCGGCGGCGGCGGTTCTGACCGGGTTGGGGCGAGCACACCTTGGCGGATTTGGTTCATTTGAATCTGTTGTGAAAGAAAAGCTGGAACTGTTGACGTCGGTCAGACCGGGGGGACTGGTTGTTGTTCCGGAAGAGTGTCGGGGACGGCTTGACGGCAGCGTGGATGAGAGCCAACTGGTGAGTGTTGGTGTTGAATCGGCGGGCGACGTGGTGGCGACGAAGGTGAGACACCGTACGGGTGAATTGGAATTCGAGGTGGATGGGCAGGAGTTTTGTCTTTCGGTTGCCGGTCGACACTTCGTTTCGGCGGCGTTGTCTGCTGTGGCTGTCGCGAGGTGGTGCGGTATCGACGATCGAGTGTCTTCAGAGTCGCTTTCCGGGTTTCGAACGGCATCGGGACGGTGTCGTGTGGAAAAGACATCACTCGGAACCGTGATTGACGACAGTTACAACGCTAGCCCGGAGTCGATGTTGGCGGCCTGCCGTCTGCTGTCTGAATGGCGGGGTAAGGGCCGGCGAGTTTTGGTTCTGGGCGACATGGCCGAACTCGGTGATCAAGCAGCCAATTGCCACGGAGAGGTAGGAGCTGCGGTGGCTTCCTCGGGAGGAATTGATCGGTTGTGGGCAGCAGGGTGGTGGGCTGAATCGACCGTTGCAGCGGCTATTGAAGCCGGGATGCCCCGGAAAGCGACCTGGTCGGCCGATTCGGTCGAACAACTTTTGGAGTCGCTGCCTGAATTGCTTCAAGAGGGCGATACGGTGCTGGTCAAGGGAGCGCGACGAGCACGGATGGAACGCGTGGTCGAACAGTTTTGCCGGGTGGAGTGTTAATGCTGGTCTGGTTGTTTCAACGTGTCGGCCCGCTGTTGGAGAGCGTTGAAACGCACACCTCCGGCGACAGCCGTGTGTTTTTGACAGCCAGGACGGCGCTGGCCAGTGTCACCGCTTTTCTGCTGGCGCTGCTGTTGGGGCCTAAGGCCATCCGGTGGTTGCGGAATCGGTTCCGAGAACGAGTGGCCAGTGATTCGGCTCGACTCAATGAGTTGCAAGCCAACAAGAATGACACTCCGACAATGGGTGGGTTGTTCATCGTGTCGGCGATTGTCCTGTCAGTGTTGTTGTGGGGTGACCTTGGCAATCAGTTCGTTCAATTGGCACTGTTGGTGTCGATTGGATTTGGGGTTCTTGGCGGGCTGGATGACTGGATCAAGCTCAGTACGGACCGCAACGGGTTGAAGGCTAGAACGAAACTGGGCATCCAGTTGGCCGTGGCCTGTGGTGTGGCGTGGGGTTTGCACGCGGTGATGCTGGGTGAGCCGCGTGGATTGGAATTGATCTGGCCGATTGGGAATTCCGGTTTGTGGCTGGGTGGTGGTTTCGTGGCTTGGGGTGTGCTGGTGCTCGTTGGGAGTTCAAACGCGGTCAACTTGACCGACGGGCTGGATGGGCTGGCGAGTGGCTGCATGGTGGTCGCGTCGACCGCTTTTGCCGCCTTGTGTTATCTGGCAGGTCATCGGGTTCTGGCTGACTATCTGAGTATCCCCTACGTCGAGGGGGCTGGCGAAATGACAATTGTCATGGGGGCTTTGGTTGGCGCGATGCTTGGATTTTTGTGGTTCAACTGCCACCCGGCGCAGGTCTTTATGGGCGACACCGGGAGCTTGCCGATTGGCGCATTGTTGGGATTGGCCGCGTTGGTGACGCACCAGGAGGTGTTGCTGGTGGTTGTCGGGGGTGTGTTCGTGGTGGAAACAATCAGCGTGATTCTCCAGGTGGCGTCGTTCCGATTGTTGGGCCGACGATTGATTGCCTGCAGTCCGTTGCACAACCACCTTTTGTTTCGCGGTGAAAGCGAAACGAAGATAGTGGTCCGGTTCTGGATTGGTTCGGTTGTGTTGGCCGTTGTGGCGGTGGCCAGCCTGAAGATTCGATAGGGATTTGTTGTTCCGAGGAACCCGGCCAGGATGTTGAAAAAGTCGGCAATATTGTTTTCCGGTGGTTGCACAGGAGGCCATCTGTTTCCGGGAATTGCGGTGGCCGAGGCATTGGCTGGCGTTGTGGAACGAATCGGATTTGTCGGCCAGGGGACCGAGCTGGAACGGAGGGAGTCGGAAAGCCGGGGTTTTGACTATTTCCAGGTCCCATCGGTTTCAATGAGTGATCTGCGTCGTCGCCCTGTTGGGTCGACCGTTGCTGGTTGGAAAGCTTTTCGGGCCGCAAGGAGGATCGTCAAATCGTTTTCTCCGGCGGCCGTGGTCGGCCTCGGTGGTTTTGCGAGTGCTCCCGCGGTGCTGGCGGCGTCCAGGATGAGGGTTCCGGTGACACTTCTGGAACAGAACGTTGTTCCTGGGCGAGCGACGCGTGTTTTGAGCCGGTTGGCTGATCGGGTGTGCGTCACATTTGCAGAGACAGAATCGGCTTTGCCGGCGTCGGTGGAATGCCGTTGGACGGGAAACCCGATTCGGCGGTTGTCCAGGGACTCCGGCGAAAGAGAATCGGGTGGCCAAGAACGTGTTCTGCTGGTTTTGGGAGGAAGCCAGGGGTCTCGATCATTGAATCGCATTGTTCCGGAAGCGTTGGGGGCAATGGGGGCGCATGCGGCCGGTTGGCGGGTTGTGCATCAGTGCGGCGATCATGACCCAGCCGAAGTGCGGCGGGTGTACCGGGCGGCCGGTTGGTCAGCAGATGTCCAACAATTTCTTGAAATGCCGCCCCGTTGGCTGCAACAAAGTGACCTGGTGGTGGCCCGGGCGGGGGCGACGACGCTGGCTGAGATTTCTACGGCAGGTCGAGCGGTGATCTTGGTTCCCTATCCCCATGCTACGGACGATCATCAGCGTGCCAATGCGGAATGGTTTGTGTGTCGGGGGGCGGCAAGGATGGTGCTCGAGACCAACGGGGTCGCCAGCTTTCGGGGTGGGCTGGTCGGAGAGATGGATGGCCTGCTAGGTTCGAGTCGATCGCGTTGGCAACTGGCCAATGCGATACAGCGGCTGGCACGTCCGGATGCGGCACAGTCGGTTGTGGACGTGCTGGAGGAGTCGCTTGGTGGATACGACGTACTGAAACTAGTGCAGGCACGGGCGGCGTGACAAATGGGCCGTAACTGTGTGGAGGTGTAAAGGATGGAGTTGACGGTTGCAGACCGAGTGTTGGTTACCGGAGCCACGGGGCTTGTCGGTAGCCACGTGGCGGAACGAGTCATTGGGATGGGGATTCCAACTCGCGTGGTGGTCCGGAACCCGGACGCAGCGTCGTGGCTTTCCGAATTGGGGGTCGAGGTCGTTGCTGGAGATATGACGGACTCGCAGTCGCTTGGCAAGGCGGCCGAGGGAGTGACAGTGGTGGTCCATTGTGCGGCCAAGGTTGGGGACTGGGGGCCTGTTGACAGTTACCGGGACGTCAATGTCCGGGGCCTGGAAACGTTGATTGAGGCGTCCTGTGGGACCGGGATGCTGAAACGATTTGTCCACATCAGTTCATTGGGAGTCTACGAGGCACGGGATCATCACGGCACAGATGAAAGTGAACCTCCAAGTCGGGTGGGAATTGACGGATACACGCTGACAAAGGTGGAAAGTGAAGACCTGGCTTTGTCGCATTGCGATCCGGTGAAGTTCCCACTGGTTGTACTCCGTCCCGGTTTTGTTTACGGACGACGTGACCGTACGGTGTTGCCGCGGTTGGTCGAGCGACTTCGATCCGGGGGATTCAAGTACCTGGGGTCCGGTGAGCAATTGCTCAACAATGTTTACGTCGACAACCTTGTCGATGCCGTGCTGCTGGCCATTGGTCGCGACGACGTGATTGGCGAAGTATTCAATATCACCGACGACCGACTGGTCACCAAGCGTGAGTTTATTGGCACGATCGCCAAGGGAGCCGGTTTGGAGGAGCCGACAAAATCGGTTCCGCTGGGAGTGGCCAAGTTCTTAGCCAAGTTGATGGAGGCGACGTGGAAGTTTGCGGGAAAAAACGAGGCGCCGTTGTTGTCCGGCGCTCGCATCAAGTTCCTGGGTTTGAATCTGGATTTTGATATCGGCAAAGCGCGTCGCGAATTGGGTTACGAGCCGCTGGTTGACTTTTCCGAAGGGATGGCGCGCACGATGGAGTGGTGCCACGAGAG
>CAZYAZ010000005.1:108852-123528 GCA_964646205.1 uncultured Planctomycetaceae bacterium
GTTCCGGAGGTTTTGCGGACCAGTTGGCGGGCCTGAACTTCTTCCTCGATGCCCCGACGGATGGCCTTCTGGATCGACTCGGGAGTGATGTTGTGTTCGAGGTTGTAGGCGAGTTGCTTTTCCCTTCGTCGAGTCGTTTCGTCGATCGCGGTTTGCATGCTGTTGGTGACGACATCGGCGTAGAGAATCACTTCGGCGTTGACGTGTCTCGCCGATCGGCCAATTGTCTGAATCAGGCTGGTTGCGCTTCGGAGGAATCCCTCCTTGTCGGCATCGAGAATTGCCACCAGCGAAACCTCGGGGAGATCGAGTCCTTCACGGAGCAAGTTGACGCCGACGACGACGTCATGGGTTTTTTCGCGGAGACCTCGCAGGACGGTCACACGTTCGATGGCATCGAGTTCGGAATGAATCCAAGCTGCTCGGATTCCCTCCTCTTTCAGGTATCGGGTGAGGTCTTCGGAGAGACGCTTGGTGAGAGTGGTGACGAGGACACGTTCGTTGCGTTCGGCGCGTTTCCGGATTTCCTGGACGAGATGCACGACCTGGCCGCGTGCCGGAACGATGTGCAGCGTGGGATCAACCAGTCCGGTGGGGCGGATGACCTGTTGCACGATTTCACCGTCGGTATTTTCGAGTTCCCAGTCACCGGGAGTTGCGGAGACGAAAATGGATTGCCCTCGGCGAGAATCGAATTCGTCAAATCGCAGAGGCCGATTGTCGAGCGCCATCGGAAGTCGAAAACCATGGTTCACCAGGGTGGTCTTACGAGAATGATCACCAGCGAACATGCCACGGACCTGCGGGATGGTGACATGCGATTCGTCGACAAATAGGAGGTAATCGTCAGGGAAAAAATCCAGGAGGGTGTGTGGAGGAGTTCCGGCGGGCCGGCCTTCCAGGGCGCGGCTGTAATTTTCGATTCCCGGACAAAATCCGGTTTCCGCGATCAGTTCGAGGTCGTATCTTGCTCGAGCCGAAAGCCTTTGTGCCTCAAGTAGCTTCCCCTCGGTCTTGAGTTCCTCGAGACGCAAGTCGAGTTCAGCCTGGATCTCCTGGATCGCTGCATCGATGCGCTCGGGCGGAAGCACAAAGTGCTTGGCCGGGTAGATGTACATGTCGTCTTCGCGGTGCAATTCGTCCCCGGTGAGCGGGTCAATCCATGACAATCGTTCGATTTCATCGCCCCAGAGTTCGATGCGATATGCGAATTCTTCATAAGCCGGCCAGCATTCCACGACGTCGCCTCGGACCCGGAATTTCCCGCGGGTGAGATCGAGGTCGTTTCGTTCATACTGGATGTCGACCAATTTCAGCAGCATCTGGTCCCGATCGATCGTTCCACCCACGGAGAGATGAACCATCATTTCGAGATAGTCCTTGGGTGAACCGAGACCATAAATGCAACTGACACTCGAGACGACAACGACGTCGCGTCGGCTGACAAGTGCGCTGGTGGCTTGGAGTCTCAAGCGGTCGATTTCATCGTTTATCGAGGCGTCCTTTTCGATGTAGATGTCGCGTTGGGGAATGTAGGCTTCGGGCTGGTAGTAGTCGTAGTAGCTCACGAAGTACGAGACGGCGTTGTTGGGAAAGAATTCGCGAAATTCGCTGTAGAGTTGGGCGGCAAGTGTCTTGTTGTGTGACAGGATCAGGGCGGGCCGATTGAGCCGGGCGATGACGTTGGCCATCGTGAAAGTTTTGCCCGAGCCGGTGACACCCATCAGGACCTGGTCGCGACGCCCTGCGGTTATTCCGTCGGCCAGCGAGTCGATGGCCCGTGGTTGGTCACCGGAGGGGCTGAAGTCACTGACGAGTTGGAAATCGGGCATTGAAGCGTTGGCGGTCGGAGGGTGTTCCGCTCAGTTGTCGGTTGGCTCGACCGAGGCGGTGGGGGCGTTGTCGCTCGGGGCGGTTCCGGTAGTTCCGGTCGGGTCTGGCAGTGGCTCGGGAACTGGTTCCAGGGGAGGCAGGATCCAGATTTCGCCGTATTCGGCTTCCTGCTGGGCGCGGAATCCGTGGTGTCTCAACAGTTCAAGAATGGCCAGGAACATACCAATGACCTTGCTTCGCAGCGTTTCATTTCCGAACAGGCTCGTGAAGGCCACCTGGTTTTCACTGCGGACACGTGCGCCGATTCGTTCGGTGTAAACAGCGATCGGCGTGTCGTCATACAGGATGCTGGATTGCTTGGTCGTGTCTTGCAATTTGAGCACTCGCCCGAGTGCGCTGACCAGATCCCAGAGTTCCACCTCTTTGATTCGGTCTCGGGAGGCATCACGGCCTGTCCGGGGGCGATCGTCGGTGAGCCGTGGATAGCGTTCCTGCCACTCGGCAGCGCGATCCTCAAGTCGTTGCGCCGCATCCTTGAACTTGCGATATTCCAGCAATTGTTGAATCAGGTCACTTCGTGGATCTTCTTCGAAATCCGGTTCGGTGTCTTCTTTCTCTTGTGGTAACACCATCCGGCTTTTGATTTCCGTCAAGGTGCTGGCCATGACGATGAAATCTCCGACGATATCGAGGTCAATCTCGCTGAGTACTTCCAGGTAGTCCTGGAACTGGCCGACGACCAGGGCGACCTGGAGGTTCACGATTTCTAGTTCGTTTCGGCGAACGAGATAGAGCAACAGGTCGAGCGGACCCGAAAAAAGGTCCAGTTCGACTCGGTAGGCGAGGGACGACATTCTCGCGGGACTGTACCCGCGGTCGCTGCCGTGATCAACCGGTCATTCGACGGTCCACGGCACAGGTGGTATCCTTTCGGCTTCGTGGGCGGCGATCCGGATGTGTGATCGAGGCCGTTTGTTATTCCATGACGAGGGCGAGGGGAAGATGCCGACGTTTCGTGCGGAACAGTTAGGCGAGGTTGCCAGGCGGGTTCTTGAAGGGGCCGGCGCGAGTGCCGAGGAGGCGAGTGTCGTCGCGAGGGAATTGCAGGGTGCAAACCTGGTAGGCCATGACAGCCATGGCGTGATGCGCCTGATGCAGTATGTGGATTACATTGAAAAAGGTGTGATCCGGCCTGGGGAGTCGTATGAGATACTCAAGGAAGGTCCAGCTTATTTGCTCATCGATGGTCACTTCAATTTTGGCCAGGTGACAGCATCGCAGGCTTTGCAGTTGGGCATGGAGAAGGCTCGACAAGCCGGCACGGCGACGATCTTCATGCGAAACTGCAACCACGTGGGCCGTCTGGGTTCGTATACGCAACAAGCGGCTTTCCAGAAATTCGCAGCCATGATGTTGGTGAATGGTCCTGCGAGCGGTGGTGTGGCTCCCTACGGGGCTATGGAAGGGCGGATGGGAACCAATCCAATTACGATCGCTGCTCCCTGGGGAGACGACGCGATGGTGTTGGATATGACCTCCAGTGCGACCGCCGAAGGTAAGGTTCGGGTCGCGTTTCAGAAGGGGGTACCGGTACCCGAAGGGCAGTTGATCGATGCCGAGGGGCAGCCAACAACCGATCCGTCGACTTATTACGCAGATCCCGGAGGAGCGATCCTTCCCCTGGGAGGCAATCTCGGATTCAAGGGATATGGCCTGAGCGTGATGATTGATGTCTTTGGGGGCATGCTTTCGGGATTCGGGATCTGCCGTACTGATCTGCCACCAGGAACCAATGGCGTTTGGATGTACCTGGTTGACGTGTCCGCCTTCACGGAACTCGAGGATTACCAGGCACTCGTTTCAAAATATGTCGCGCACATCAAGTCGGCGCAAAAACTTCCCGGAGTCGACGAGATTTTGATGCCGGGCGAGATTGAATTGAGAAGACAGGACCAACGGTCGGCCGAGGGTGTTGATGTTCCGGAGGAAACCTGGCGGCAGATCGGCGAATTGGCCGAAAGGTTGGGCGTGTCACTGGAAAACGTTTGAGGGGTGCCGGGGGGCTGGCAGGTCGAAGACCGATGTGCTAGTTGAGGTGTCTGGAATCGGGGCGTGGTCGGCCGCGACGCGTCTTTTGAAGTGAATTCGACGAGAAAGCAGACAACATGTTCGTGATGGCAGATGCTGGCCCGCTGGATAGCATTGTTGAGGCACTGGGGCAGATTATTTTCGGCCTGCAGCAGATCGTTTCTTCAATTGCGTCCGTCGTTCTGACCGCACCGGTTTTGCCGGTGTTGTGCTGGACGGTGTTCTGGCTGTTCGCCGTCGACTGGATCCGGTTGCGGCAGATCCTTCTGAAGGGTGGCTGGCTGGGGATCATGCTGGTCGGTTTTGTGATGGTGATCGTGTGGCAACAGATTTCACCAGGTTCGCAAGCGGTCCTCGGATTGGAACTGAACGGATACATAGAAAAACTGGTTTACGTGACCGCGTTGCTGAGCGTGATGTTTGTCTGTGGAGCGGTTCAGTTGACCGGATGCTGCACACGTTGGTGTGCAGCCGAGGTGGTCGAGGTCGAAACGACCGACAGCCACTGACGGGGCGAAGAGGTCTGGCGGGCGTGCGGCATTGCCTAGAGACCGCGGAGGTGGTCCAGCAGGGTGCCTGAGAGCGGGCCGCCGGCAGCAAGGTCAAAACGTCTTGAAAATTCACCGGTGACGGTGATCTCGAGATCAATGCGGTCTTTCGGCAACGAATTGGCAACCCGTTCGCCCCATTCAACAAGGACGATTGCTGGACCGGCCAGCCATTCCTCTGGCCCGAGGTCGAGGAACTCGATTTCCGAATTCAGCCGATACGCGTCGGCATGGTAGACATCCAAACGCGCCGCATAATGTTGCAGCAGGACAAATGTCGGGCTGCTCACGTCCCGTGGAGCACCATCCAAACCTTCAACGATGGCGCGGACGAGGCGAGTCTTCCCGGCTCCCAGGGGGCCGTTGAGGGCAACGGTCAAACCGGCCGAAGCCACCCGTCCCAGCGCGAGTCCGAAACGATGAGTTTGGTGTTCGTCGGCGGCGTCGTAGATGAGCGGTGTCACGTTCAGCCAGTCCGGGGTCGTCGGGCGGTGTCTGAAAGCATGGAGGTCGAGTCGAGGGAATGCAACGAGACGATGGGCTGATGTCATGTCGTTGCTGCTGGGAGAGCAATCTGACAGACTCCATCCGGAAGGAGTCGGGCTGTCGTGCAATTTGTTACCCGGATTTGGAAGACCCTCGAGGGCGATCGCCGGTTGATGCTGTTCTCGGTGGGCTTCGGCCTGGCGTTTACGGCGCTGGGTATCATTCCGCCACTGCTGATCCGGCAGATGTTGCTGTGGTTTCGCGAGCCAAGTACCGCCGGAAGTTTCTGGATGCTGGGTGCGGCCGTCGCGGCGGTTTATCTGTTGCGAGGAGTGGTTCGGTATTTGTATGGGCTGAGTTCTCATATTGCCGCGTACCGCGTGTTGCATCGACTGTCACTCTCGGTTTACCGGCATCTGCAGACGATGTCGCCGGGGTATTTGAGTAGGCGGCATTCAGGAAACCTCGTGGCAAGGACCATGGGGGACGTGGCTGCCATCGAGGACTACATCGCTCATGGGATTCCCGAGTCGATGCTGGCCATCGTGATTCCCGTGGCCATGAGTGTTGTGCTGTTTTGCATCAACTGGCAACTGGCAATTGTCGCACTCGCACCGTTGCCGGTGATCGCCGTACTGGTCTACGTGATTGCCAGGCGGTCTCGAAATATGTGGCGCGGAGTCCGGAGCCGTTTTGCCGGAATCAGTGGGCGTATCCAGGATCACCTGGGGGGATTGACGATCATTCAGTCATTCGGAGCTGAGGCGGCCATGGCGGCACGCGTGGAGTCCGAGAGCCTGGAATACCGTGACCGGATCATCCACGCCAACCGATGGTCCCTGGTTCCCGCGGGTGTGATTGAGGCGGCAAGCGGCGCCGGTTTGGTATTGATCGTGTGGGCGGGCGGTTGGATCACGACCGACCCGACGGCCGTCTCTGGACTGCGAGTTGACGTCGCCGACCTGGTTGTGTTCCTGCTGTACTTGGGGCAAATCATCTTGCCGTTTTTGCGTCTGGCCAATCTGACTGACAATCTGCAGAAAGCTTCGGCGAGTGCTGAACGGGTGTTTGAATTGTTGGACACCCCGCCGACGATCGTCGATGCACCGACTGCGGCGATCCCCGAGAATCCGAAGTGGTCGGTTTCATTCCAGGACGTCACGTTTCATTACGCCAACGGTACGCCGGTTCTGCAGGACGTTTCATTCGAGATCGCTCCCGGAGAAACCGTGGCAATCGTTGGTGCGACCGGAGTCGGGAAGACGACAGCCTGTCACCTGTTGACTCGTTTTTACGAACCACAATCGGGGATAGTCAAACTCGGCAATACGGATGTGTCGCAGGTCCCGTTGTCGTGGTTGCGGGAACAAGTTGCGCTCGTGTCCCAGGATGTGTTTTTGCTAGCCGGTACGATTCGAGAAAACTTGTTGCTGGGCCGGCCGGATGTGCCTGACGAACAAGTGGACGAAGCGGTACGTGTTTCGGGAGTGGAGGAATTTGTTTCTTCGATGCAGGATGGTTTGGAAACTGTTGTCGGGGAACGCGGCATCCGGTTGTCGGGTGGCCAGAAGCAACGGATCGCACTGGCAAGAGCGTTGATCAAAGATGCTCCGGTACTGGTTCTCGATGAAGCGACAAGCGCCGTGGATGAAGCAACCGAGTCGCGGATCAAGGAGGCCCTGGGAGAGGCAACACGGGGCCGTACGGTCCTGGTGGTGGCTCATCGGTTGTCGACCATTGCATCGGTGGATCGCATCGTGGTTTTCGAGGGCGGACGGGTAGTAGAAGCCGGGAAGTATTCCGACCTCGCCGCGGCAAACGGGCCGTTTGCGCGATTGTGCAGAATTCGGGAAGACGTGGTCTGGTAGGAGAAGATGTGATGAGAATTGTGAGTGGTGGCATTCAACACGAGACCAATACGTTTGCCACGGTTCCGACAACACTGGCGGATTTTCAAAGAGACAGTGATTGTGGAGACGAATTGGTCGGCGGCCAACGGCTGCGAGAACTTTACACGGGAACAGGAACGGTTCACGGCGGGTACCTGGACGAATCTCTGGTCCGAGGAATAGATCTCGAACCGGTGCTGAGCGTTCGGGCACAGCCAGCCGGACCGGTCCAGCAGGTGGCCTTCGACCACATGCTGGACCTGTTGTTGAGCCGAATTGAAGCTGCCAGTCCGTTTGACGGTGTGGTGCTGGATCTGCACGGGGCAATGGTTGCCGATGACCATGAGGATGCAGAAGGAGCGATCATCGCGGAGGTGCGGAAACTCGTGGGGTCTGCGATGCCGGTGGTGGTGACGCTGGACTTGCATGCGAACATCACCGAACAAATGGCGTCGGAATCGGATTGTCTGATCGGGTATGACACCTATCCGCACGTCGACATGAACGAACGTGGACGCGAAGCGATTGGCGTACTCGAGGCGATTATCAAAGGGGACGTTCGACCGACCCAGGCATTCCGGCAGTTGCCGTTGATGACTATGCCTCCCATGCAGTGCACGTTGCGTGAACCGATGCAAAGCCTGATTGGGCAACTGCACGATTTGGAGTCGGAGCCCGGCATTGTGACCGCGACGATTGCTATGGGGTTTCCATTTGCAGATATCCGTGACGCAGGCGTGACGGCAGTGGTCACGACAAACGGCGATCAAGAACTTGCTGAAGATCGGGTCGAGGAACTTGCTTCGCGGTTGTGGGCCTTGCGAGACGCATTGCAGCCCCAGTTGACCACGGTGGAAGATGCCATGCAGTACTCCCGTGGACAGGCTTCCGGGTTGGTGATTCTGGCCGATGGTTCTGACAATCCCGGAGGTGGTGCGCCATGTGATGGGACGGTTGCGTTGGAAGCTTTGATCGCAGCCGAGTTTCAAGGTGGAGTGGTCGGTGTCTTGTACGATCCAGAAACAGCGAGCCGGGCCCACGAGTTGGGGGTGGGTGTCGAGGCTGAGTTTGAAATCGGAGGAAAGACGGATTCGTTACATGGTGCAACGATTGTGGCCCAGGCGAAGGTGAAGCGTCTGGGCGATGGGCAATTCATCTTCCGTGGTCCCATGAGGCGCGGGTGTCCGGGCGACCTGGGGCCGATGGCCGTGCTCGAAATTGGCGGTGTCGAGGTGGTGGTTGCAAGCCGTCGCATGCAGTTGCTTGACGCGGAAATGGTGCGAGTTGTCGGTGTCGAACCAGGTGAAAAACGTTTGTTGGTGGTGAAGAGTGCCGTTCATTTTCGAGCGGACGTTGGACCGTTGGCGGAGACAATTTTCGACGCAGACACGCCCGGAATTCATCGCCCTGATTTTTCTTGTTTTGATTACCAGCAGGTCCGTCGCCCGATTTATCCGTTGGACACAGAGTTGGGGGAACGTGAGATGTTTGGGCGGACTGACTGAATGCGGCGCTACTTGCCCCTGGTCTGCTTGGCACTGCTTCACACCATCGTCGATACCAGCGCACTGTTGGTCTCGCCGCTGTGGGACCGGATCACGGTGGAATGTCGATTGGCCGGGTTGAGCCTGGTCGGGGTGATGCTGGCTCACTCGATGCCCACGTCTCTGGCTCAGGGAGTGTTTGGGTTTCTCCGCGAACGAAAGCGTTTGCGTTGGTTGATGTTTGCGGGACCGGTTGCTGCTGTTGTGTGCCTGACGTCTGTGGGCGGGGTTGCGGCCGCGGGCCGCGTGGGTTTGTTGTGTGCTTTGTTTGTCGTTGGTGGGGTGTCTGTTGGGGCATTTCATCCGGAAGCGGCTGTGCGTGCCGGGACACTCTTGCCCGAAAATCGGACACGCGGGTTGTCCATTTTTATGCTGGGCGGATCGTTGGGTTTGTCACTGGGGCCGCTGCTGAGTGGCTATGTGGTTCAACGTTGGGATCTTGAAGGATTGTTGTATCTCATGCCCGGCTTGCTGGTTCTGATCCCGGTCCTGTATTGGGGGACGACCCGAGGCGAAACGGTGGCGGATCCGCGAGACGGTTCGGGGGAGGCTGGAAAGGCCCGCAGATTGAGTGAGATGTTTGATGGGCGAGTGGGTTTGGCGTTGGCCCTCCTGCTGGTGTGCTCGTGTCGGCTGGTTCCGAATATGGGGATGAGTAAGGTGATGTCCTTCACGCTTGCAGATCGCGGTTTCGACGAGAGGACAGTGGGATTGGTTCAGTCTTTGTTCCTGGTCTCCGCGAGCGTGGGTATGACGTTGATGGCCGTGCTGTTTCCGGCCGGTTGGGAACGACGGTTCATGGTCGCGTGTCCATTGTTGGGGTTGCCCCTTTTGGCGGTTTGGGGCTGGAACGGTTGTCCCACGTGGTTGTTGATTGGCGTGCTTGTGCCCACCGGCCTGGTGTTGTGGGGGACGACCCCCACGATGGTGTCCTACGCTCAACAACTGTTTCCTCGTGGTGCGGGAGTTGCTTCAGCCATGACCATGGGATTGGCCTGGGGCGTTGGGGGACTGATCGAGGCACCGTTCACGACTTATTTTCAGGATATTGACCGGCCGCAACTGGCCGTGTGGGCATTTCTTCCATTTCTGTTTGTGGCCTCCGTGGGAGCGATGTTCCTTCCGAAAGCCGGAGGAGAATCGGATTTCAAAAAACCGGAAATGGGTTCTTGACAATCCGATCCAGCGTTGTAGCATCGGCCTCAATGTCGTTCGCAAGGATGCGTCCGACTCCGACGGCAGGATGCCGTCGCTAATCAAGGAGCAATGGAATGCCAGTTACCGCCCGACGGTATGCGCCGTCGAAATATCGGATGTCACATGCTGTGACCCGATGGGCCGGTTGCCGGATTTCTCCACAATTGTCGTTGTGCGGTCGTCGGTACGACGGGCACAAGTTCTCGCGGTCCAGGACGGACCTTGAGTTGAAGAAGGGCAACCGGCCCTGGAAGCCGGTTGTGGCAAAAGAGTGTCAGTGCACATGGAAGTGCACGGAACCAGGAAGGAACCTGATTGATGAGTGGAAAACCGTGGATCGGAATTAATGGCGATTTTCGTGCGGCCAAGCAAGATGCGGGGGCTTTGAGTTGGTTCAACACCGGTTACTACGACAGTGTTGCAGCTTGTGGTGGTCTGCCCGTGTTGATTCCGCCAATGGCCGAGGATGAAGACCTCAAACAATTGCTGAAGAAACTCGACGGGTTGGTCCTGTCTGGTTGCACCTATGACCTGGACCCAGCGCGACTTGGCCTGCAGGCACATCCAACGTCGCGACCGATGCCTCAACGACGGGAGGATTTCGATCGCCGGTTGTGTCAACTGGCGGTCGACATGCGAATTCCAATGCTGGCCATTGGTTCAGGAATGCAGACACTGAACGTCGTGTGTGGTGGCAGCCTGTTCGGGCATGTCCCCGAGGACGTTCCGAAATCGATCTTGCACCGAGACTCGGTGGAATCGACGTTGAGGCACGTTCTGGAAATTGAGCCCGGCACAAGAGTTGATGCAATTTATGGCCCTGGAGAAATTCGGGTCAACAGTCAGCATCACATGTCGATAGACGATCCCGCCGAGGGGTTCCTGGTTTCTGCCCGTACTCCGGACGGAGTGATCGAAGCGATCGAGGCAGATGACGAACGTTGGTTCTGCCTGGGGGTTCAATGGCATCCGGAAAATACGACTGCCAGTGCCCTGGACATGCAGATTTTCGAATCGCTGCTTGATGCGGCGGTTGGATCGCCGGCGGTGGTTCCGTTCAAACGGAAAGCGGCCTGAAACCGGAGCGGGCATTTGGAAACGGCGGTCCGGCCGGAAGTTGTCGGACCGCCCCGGGTACCGTGGGCCAGGATCTGTCAACCTGCCAACACGGGGCGGGACCCGTTATGCTCGCTCAATCCCATTTGCGGGGTTATTTCAGTTTGCCGCGTGGCAGGTCAGACGATGTCTTTGATCGTTCAAAAATTTGGAGGGACGAGTGTTGCCGATGCGGGGCGTATCCGCGGTGCGGCCCGACGCGCTGTGGCCGCACACCGGGAGGGCCACCAGGTGGTCGTGGTTGTCAGTGCTCGAGGGAAAAAGACGGACGAGTTGGTGGGGCTGGCAGCGGAAATTACGGACAGTCCCTCGGCCCGCGAGATGGACATGTTGCTCTCGACCGGTGAGCAAGAGTCGGTTGCCCTGATGGCGATGGCGGTGGCTGCCGAGGGTGCCGAAGCCATCAGCATGACTGGCGCGCAGATCGGAATTCACACTGACTCGTCTCACACGCAGGCACGAATCATCGATATCTCGACCCGACGAATGCGTGAGACGTTACAGGCCGGCCGAATTGTCATCGCCGCGGGTTTCCAGGGGATTGACGACGATCGGAATATCACGACGTTGGGTCGCGGAGGAAGTGATACGACGGCGACCGCTTTGGCGGCTGTTTTGCAGGCGGACGAATGTCAAATCTATACGGATGTTGATGGAGTGCTGTCGACCGATCCGAGGATCGTGGAGTCGGCTCGGTTATTGCGCCGGATTTCTTACGACGAGATGTTGGAGTTGGCGAGTCTCGGGGCAGGGGTCATGCACTCGCGGTCCATTGAGTTTGCCAAGAAATACAGGGTGCCGGTGCGAGTTCGGTCCGCCGCGACGGACGGCGACGGCACTCTGATTGCAATTATTCCCGAGGACAGTGATGCGGACACCCCCCTCGTCACCGGTGTTGCCCTGGTCCGGGACGAAGTACGAATTGGGCTCGTGGGTGTCCCCGATCGTCCTGGCGTAATGGCTGAGGTGTTTCGCCGGTTGGCCGAGGAATCCCTTCCTGTAGACATGATCGTTCAGGACGTTGGCCAACATGGCCTGGCAGAGGTGTCGTTCACTGTGCCTGAACAAAATCGTGACGAAGCGTTGGCCGCTGCGTCTGCCGCGGTTGCGGACCTGGGGCGTGGAGAAGTTGACCATGGTCAATATCTCAGCAAGGTGTCTGCAGTTGGTCGGGGGATGCGGTCTCATACCGGCGTGGCGGCACACATGTTCCAGACGCTTTCCGATGTTGGCGTCAATCTGCACATGATCAGCACAAGTGAAATCAAAATTTCGGTACTGGTAGATCGCGATCGCTGCGAGGAGGCTGTGGCAGCGGTCCATAACGGTTTCGAAACGGACGAGGAAAAAGCCGAAGGGTTGGACGTGGGCATTGAACTTCCGTCGGCTGATCGACGGGCCGAGTTGTCCGAACGCGAGGAACTGGAACAAGACGTCGTCGACCGCCTGGTGAGTATGGAAGACATTGTTGTTAGCGAGGTGCAACTGGATGATGAACAGTCACGAATAACGGTCCGGGGGATTCCCAACGCCGCTGGCGTGGCTTCAAAGTTGTTTTCAGCCGTCGCTGAAGGTGGGATTTTGGTCGACATGATCGTTCAAAACGATTCCCGCGTTGGCGGGGGAGCAGGCGGACAGGCCAGCCTGTCGTTCACCGTTCCGCGTCGTGATCTCGATGCAGCCTTGTTGTTGGTGCGAGAGGTTTCGGACGGCTGGGAGGATGTTGACATCAGTTTCGAACGAGATATCGCCTTGCTCTCGGTCGTAGGGATCGGGTTGCGGAGTCACACCGGTGTTGGCGAAAGAATGTTTGGGGCACTGGCCGTCGCGGGGATCAATATCCAGATGATCAACACCAGCGAGATCCGCATTAGTGTCGTTGTGGGGCTCGGCGACGGAAATTCCGGACACAAGTGCCTGGCGGAAGCCTTTGGCGTTTAGTCGTCCCACCACCAGCCGGTGGAGTTTTTTGGGCGACGATGAATCCGCAACCTCGGGTTGATGGTAGTAGCATCGGCGGTTGCGATTGGTGGCGGGTCGAGTTTGACTCCGCCGCTGATGCTCAGGATCCAGTTTCGGCCGCGGGCCTTGCGGATGACGGCCAGCGAGGGGACATGCCGCGGGACACGGGTCGTTTCCGGCGAATACAGTTTCGGATTGGTGAGTAATCGGCTGCGCCAACGGTTTTGCGTATCCGTGATGGGTGCGTTTGCCACGATTTCGGCCGCGACAGCCAGGCGGGCCAGGTTTTCGAGTTCACTGAATACCGGAACGTGCTTGGCCAACAGTGGGAAATTGTCGGTGAGATGTTGAGCCATGCGAGTGGCGATTGGCGATGCGTTGGACGTGCCGGAGTCGTTCGATGTTGTGGCGGCGGTTCGGACAGCCAGCCCGGGACCTCTGAAATTCCAGATCCGATAATCCGACGATCTGGAGATGTTGTTGTGAGTCGCGACAAACCAAAAACGGTGTTGTCGCCGTACGGCTTTCTTCCCGGCCTTGGACAATAGGTCCATGTAGCTGACCCACCCCTTGATTGGCGGTCGGTCGAATCCCATAGCTACGCGTTTGAGAAAATAGTCGGCGACCACCAATTTGCAGGCGAACCGGCTGTTGTCGGGTACTCCGAAAATTCGCACGCCCTGAAGGCCCATCGCTTGTTGCATACCTTTCACCAAAGTCGGAAATCTTTGGGAATCGAGAGGGCCTTTCATTTGTTTTAGGTAACGGGCGTAACGCTTCAATCCGGCTTCGGTTGGATCGATAGAGCAGCCAACAAACGAGGACGTTGGGTTGGAGGAGATGGAAAAACGGAGGGCAATTGCGAGATCGTCGAGTTCCAGAAGGGGGCGCCGAGTCTCTGGGTCGGCAACGTCGCCACTCGGCAATTGAGTCCAGCCGGCTGCAGGGCCGATCAGGATCGCGTCGTTCTCACTCGGAAGCAATACGACCTCGTCGATTCGTTGCAGGCCGGCGAGATAACGAACCTCGTTCGGAAGTGGCCGAGCGGCGCGTTTGTGCTCGGCGATCGTGGCTTCGAGTCGTTTGAGGGATAGATGCCGCGAGTTGTGTCGCCTGGCGATTTCGGGGGGTGCGGGTGAAAGTTCGTTCCTCGACGAGGAAGTGTTTACGAGATGAAGAATGCCTTTTGAATCAATTCGGACTCCGCCAACCTGGCCATCACAGGGAGAGGCTGTGATCAACGAAAATGAGAGGGCGATGCTGAGTGTGAGAAAACGAAGCATAGACAATCGGCCAAGTGTTCGTATCAAGAACGATGGTTTTCGCAGTTAAGGAAATCGGACAATAGGGTCGGCAATTCTGCCGACAGGCGGCCACGAGAGACAACAAGGTCGCAACCAGCGTTCCGTGCTGATTCGAGCCGTTGGTGGTGGACGTGCGGTCCGAAGGCGAGCGTGGGAGGAGAAGCAGTTTCAGAGAGGTTTGCGATGAATGTGGCGAATTCCAGACCGGTTGTTTCCAGGTCAATAATGAGGAGGCGAGGCGAATCGGATTCGATCAAAGAATGCGCTGTAGATGGGGTGCCAGCGTGGCGGATGGTCCAGCCGCCCGCCTCGGTTTGAGCGGTCACGCGAGGGACAAACATCAGGTCGTCGGACAAGAACACGACGTCGGTGGACATGGGGGCCTGCTGGAGGTGTCAGGGAGCGTAGCAACCTGCTGGTGATCGGTGAAAATGGACGTGTTGCCAGCCGGACTCCTTTTCCTCCCAGACCCGGGTTTCTTCCACCGTGGTGGTGGAAGTGTGCCCCTCGGGCGTGGTCACCTGGAGGAGCCGGATGTAGCTGACGACTGCCACAGGGGCGATTCGGCGGACGTGAGGCGAACTGATTGTGGATTGCCGAGTCGTTTTGTCGGGGCCGGCGGCGAGATAAAACTCGTGAAATGCCATTCCTTCAACGAGGTGACCGGCGGCCTCGGGTTCAAAAGCCGTCAAGGTGTCGTCACAGAGTT
>CAZYAZ010000006.1:0-5537 GCA_964646205.1 uncultured Planctomycetaceae bacterium
ACACCCTGTATCCGGATCGTCTTGGCAGCACGCCGATCATCCGGGTGAAGGGTCCGATCGCGGGAGTGAGCGATTGTCCGCCAGGTGTCCGGTCCATCGGGGACCTGGAGGTCGTAGTCAACCGGTACCGAGGATCCCGTCGGTTTCAGGATGACGCGATGGATGGTTTGAGGATTGGCAAAGGTGATTGTCACCGAGGCGGGACCTGGTTGTCCGGCCTGCCAGAAGAAGTTGAGCTTGCGGGCACCGTCGATCAGGTTTTCTGCCAGGCGTGATTGATTGGCCATGGCAAAACTGGAGGAGTCGGCGACCGCACCGAGTTTGGCCAGGGCGACATTCCGGGATGGGCCACGGTCCCCCGCGGGTGTCCAGGCTTCCAGGTCGTCCAGTTTTGGCGATCCACCGTCGTTGGTGGCGTGAATCGCCAGGCGCAGCGCGACAGTGGTGACTGCATCAAAGGATTCGGTTGTCTGTCGGAAGTCGATCGCCTTGCGGAGCTGGAACGTCTTTCGCAGTTTCTCACGAAGGGTGCCGATTTCTCGGAGTCGATCCTGGACAGCTGGCAAACGAGCCTGCCACCGATCGTTCTGGTCCCCGTGGATCCGGCGGTCGCCGTAGCGAAGACCGGCGAACACGGCCTGCACGGCGTAGTAGTCCTGTTGTGGGATCGGATCGAACTTGTGACTGTGACATCTTGCGCAGCCGATCGTGAGTCCCAGGAACACCGATCCGGTGGCCGAGATCACCTCGTCCAATTCGTCCTGTCGTTGCTGCCGGGTCAATCGTTCGTCGGGACTCTTGACCGTGTCACGGGGGCCGGCAACCAGGAACCCCGTGGCGGCGTCGTGTCGGGTTGTGTCTCCGGCGAGTTGATCGAAGACAAAACGGTCGTAGGGCATGTCGTCATTGAAAGCCTGGATGACGTAATCGCGGTAATACCAGGCGTTGCCGATCCGCGAGTTGGTTTCGTAGCCGGTTGTCTCGGCAAAACGGACAAGGTCCAGCCAGTGACTGGCCCAGCGTTCCCCGTAGCGGGGGCTGGCCAGCAGTCGGTCCACGGCTCGTTCCCAGGCCCCGGGCTCGAGATCGGCCTGGAAGTGCTGGGCCTGTTTGGGGGACGGTGGCAGTCCGGTCAGGACCAGTGAGGCACGCCGCAGCAATCGACGGCGATCGGTTGGAGCCGACAGTTGCAGTTGGCTGGCGGCCAGCTGCGAGATAATAAAACGGTCGATGGGTGATCGGGCGCGGGCTGCGGCCGCCCTGGAGAGTGTCGGCAGGCGAACCGGCTTCAGCGGCTGGAACGACCAGTGCGATGTCCGTGTGTTGGCGTCCCTGGGCATCACGGCACCTCGTCGGATCCACTCCGATATCATGCCGACCGCCCTGGAACCCAGTCGCGGCCCCTTGGGAGGCATCATCACTTCGGCGTCGCGGCTGGTGATTCGTCGAATCAATTCGCTGGCAACAGGTTTTCCCGGCCGAATGGCCGGTTCGCCCGAGTCTCCTCCGGCGAGTAAAGACCGTCTCTGGTCGAGTCTCAGTCCGCCCTGCTGCTTGTCGGGTCCGTGGCAGGAGAAGCAGTGTTTGCCGAGGAGATTCCGCGCGGCATCATTGGGTTCGGTCGCTTCGGCGCGCAGGCCCGTTGTCGCGGTGGCGATCATCAGCAAAAGCGGCAAGCCTCTCATGGGGTCGATTCTAACGCCGGTTGCAAAGAAAGATCGACCTGCCACCACCACGAGAGTGTCTAGACCAGGATCTCGTTGACCACCCGTCCGTAGACATCCGTCAGGCGGAAGTCGCGGCCGGCGTAGCGGTAAGTCAACTGGGTGTGGTCGATGCCCAGCAGGTGCAGCATCGTGGCATGGACATCGTGGACGTGCATCGTGTCGGTGACGGCCTTGAAACCGAAGTCGTCGGTTTCGCCATAGGCCATTCCACCACGGACGCCTCCTCCGGCCATCCACATCGTGAAACCATGATGGTTGTGGTCTCGGCCGTTGCCGTTTTCCGAGACCGGGGTCCGGCCAAATTCGCCGCCCCACACCACCAGCGTGTCCTCGAGCAGTCCTCGCTGTTTCAGATCCCGCAACATTGAAGCGATCGGACGGTCGACGTTGCGCGTCAGGGTGACCATCCGTTCGTTGTGGTTGTTGTGGGTGTCCCAGGGCTGGCCACCGTCGTAGTACAACTGGACATAACGAACACCCCTTTCGCACAACCGGCGAGCCAGCAAACACCCATTTGCGAATTTTCCGGGACCATAGGTTTCGCGGGTCTGCTTGGTTTCCTGGCCCAGGTCAAAGGCGTCGGTCGCCTCGAACTGCATCCGGAAGGCGGTCTCCATCGATTCGATTCGAGACGCCAACCGATCGCCACCGCCGCGGTTTTCCAGGTGTTTCTGGTTGAGTTGTCCGAGCAGGTCGAGCTGACGTCGTTGCACCTTCCGGTCGTAGCGAGCGTTGCGGAGGAAGGGAATGATCTTCTCGGGGGCCAGGTTGGTGTGATTGATATGAGTGCCCTGGTGATGGTTGGGCAAAAAGGCGCTGGTCCAGGTCAGGGGCGCTTCGACGGGGTAGCCGGTGGCCAACACGACAAAGGCGGGCAGGTTGCGGTTCTCGGACCCCAGCCCGTAACTCACCCAACTGCCCACGCTGGGTACGGCCGAGGTCAGGGCGCCACAGTTCATCAGGAACATGGCCGGATTGTGATTGGGGTTGTCCGAGTAGCACCCTTTGAGCACACAGATGTCGTCGATGACGCGTGAGATTTCCGGCAGAAGATCGCTGACGATCACCCCACTATTGCCTCGCGGGGCAAACTTGCGAATCGAGGGCAACAGCCCGCCGGTGATCCGCTCGGTCCGCAGGGTCGCTCCCTGGGGACGTTGTCCCTGGAACTTTTTCAGTGCCGGCTTGGGATCGAACAGGTCGCCCTGGTAGGGGCCGCCGTTCATGAACAACTGGATCACCCGCTTGGCTCGACCACCGTAGTGCGACGGTGATTGATCGGCCGTGAGTGCCGAGGCAACTCCCACGGCACCGAGGCTGCCGCCAAGTCGACCGATCATGGCGCGGCGCGACAGTGGATTGAGGGGGGAGGGAGTGTTCATTGGCTGTGGGTGGTTGGGGGTCATCGTATTGGCCACCGGTGGCGTCGTTCAGTCGACAAAGAGAAACTCGTTGCTGGCCAGCAAGGCGTGGAGGTACTGAGACCACCGCGCATCGCTTTTCTTCACATCGGTCGATTGGCCAGTCTCGAGGAATGTTTCACCAATCGACAATTCATCGTCGGTTGGTGAACGCTGGAAGAGCACCCGGTAGGCGTTGTGAATCGTGGATCGTGTCGGCTGACCACGATTGGTTCGGATCTGTCCGGCCAGCCGGTCGGCCTGCTGGAACAGGAACGGACTGTTCATGGCGAACAATTGCTGCACGGGCGTGGTTGTTGGCTCTCGGCGGGGGCTGTGTGTGCCGGGATCGGGGAAGTCGTGCATTTTCAGGATGACGTTGAGCGTCTTGCGGTCGATTTTCCCGTAAAGAGTTCGTCGCGAATTTTTGAGGTTGCCCAGGTCGCCGGATGGTCCGCCCAGGCGTTGATCGAGCGAACCGGTGACCTGCAGCATCGCGTCTCGCCACGGTTCGATCGCGAGTCGTCTCGGACTGAAATGCCACAACAGCCGATTGCCAGGGTCGTGCGCGACACCGTCGGGCCGGTTGCGACTGGACTGTTGAAATGTGGCTGAACTGAGAATCTCGCGGTGCAACCATTTCAGTGACCAGTCGTGTGCTACGAAACGGCTGGCGAGATCGTCGAGCAGTGCCGGGTGCGACGGCCGTTGTCCCTGTGTGCCGAAGTTGCTGGGCGTTCGCACCAGGCCGTAGCCGAAGTGTTGTTCCCAGATGCGATTGACGATGACCCTGGCGACAAGCGGGTGGCCGTCGTCAAAGAGTGCCCTGGCGAGTTCGAGTCGTCCGCTGCCGTGCTGGAACGGTTTGAGTTTTCCGGCGGTCAGCACCTCGAGAAACCGGCGGGGCACCACGGGGCCTTTTCTCATCGGGTTGCCGCGGATGTGGACATGCAGGTCGCGCGGTTGGCCTCGTCTGAATTCGATCCGGTTCCTCGCCGGGCCATCCGGAACGACGTGAATACTTGCTTCCTCGACCGCTCGGACCATGACCGTGTTCGACGCGAACGCTGCCGATTTTCTGGTCGAGGCAATTTTCGCCTCGATTTCCTTGAACCGCTTTTTGTTCGCCGCGGTTTTGGGCAACTGTTCCTTCATCTTGGCCAGGCTGACGGTGAGAGTGCGGACCTGTTCGCGGGCTTCGCGGATCGGCAACCAGACGTCATCGCTTGCCAGTGGTCGATCAACCGGCCGACTGCTCATCAGCACTCCGCCGATCGCGTAGTAGTCGTGGTTGGAAATCGGGTCAAACTTGTGGTCATGGCATCTTGAGCAGGCCAGGGTCAGTCCCAGGAACGTGCGGCCAAAAACATCGACTCGCTCCTCGAGTTCCTTGGCCACGGTCTCGCGGACCAGGCTGATGTCGAGCTTGAGTTCTTTCCAGTAGGAGGGGCTGAGTCCGAAGAAACCCAGTGCGGCGAGGTCGTCGGGCCCGGTTTCTGCCATCAGGTCGGTGGCCAGTTGCCGCGAGACGAAGTCGTCGTAACCCGTGTCGGCGTTCAAGGCATCAATGACCCAGTCTCGGTACCGCCACGGGCCGGCGGTGCTACTTTCAAAACCCGGCAATGCATCGGCGTAGCGAGCCTTGTCCAGCCAGAAACGGCCCCAGTGTTCTCCGTAGGCCGGGGAGGCCAACAGGTGGTTGATCAGGCGCTGGTAGGCTCCGGGTGAGTCGTCGGCGACAAAGCGA
Organism: uncultured Planctomycetaceae bacterium; assembly: GCA_964646205.1. Taxonomy (GTDB): domain Bacteria; phylum Planctomycetota; class Planctomycetia; order Planctomycetales; family Planctomycetaceae; genus UBA8437. Next base: position 4,875 of record CAZYAZ010000006.1, read on the forward strand.
TCAACCTGTTCGGGTGTGGGTCCCAGGCCGGTGAGATCGAAACTGAGCCGGCGGATCAAAGATCGGCGATCGGCCCTGGGTGAAGGGGTCAGCCGGGCTTGCTGGAGCCGGGAGAGGACAAAGCGGTCGATACGATTGCGTGACCAGTCGTCGTTGGTCGGCTGGGGCACGGTGGTCGTGAATGGTCGGAATGCCCACCAGGCCCGTGCCTGGGGGCTGGAGGGTGCCACGGCGGAAATCGACGGTCCTCCGACCCGGGGGTCAGGAGCTCCCAGGGCGACCCATCGCTCGAGAATCCGGATTTCGCGTTGCTGCAGTTTCCGCTTGGGAGGCATCTCGATGCCGTCTCGCCGCACCGCGGCGATCAGCAGGCTGTCGTCGGGCTTGCCGGGCACCACCGCGGCACCCGATTCGCCTCCCCGTCGGGTGGCTGCCCGGGTGTCCAGTCGCAGGCCTCCTTGCAGAGGCTTGGACTTGGCCGAATGGCATTCGAAGCAGTGCTTGACCAACAGCGGTCGCACCTCGCGCTCGAAGAACTCGACCTGTTCGGCCGGGATGTTCCCGGCGCGTTTTTTCTGGACTCCCCCCGGCTCGGGGGGGGGGGGGGGGCCCCCCGGGGCCCCGGGGGGGGCGGGGGGGCGGGGGCCACCGCGGCGGGGGGGG
>CAZYAZ010000006.1:5547-75399 GCA_964646205.1 uncultured Planctomycetaceae bacterium
GGACTCCCCCCGGCTCGTCGTCGGCCAGGCCGACGACGGGTGCCAGTAGGGCCAGGGTTGTTACCAGGCAACGGTTCACTTGCCGGCCGCCGTCTCGGTTCCAAGACAGAACAGGTGTTTTTCACCGCGGATGTAGAAGCGGTCGTGGGCGATGGCCGGAGAGGCGTAGGTGAACTCACCCAGCTTGTTCTCGGCGACCACCTGGAGCTTGGGCCCTGGCTTGATGGCCTTGGTGATTCCATCGTCTGCAACGAAAAATGCCAGGCCCCGGGCGGTTACCAGCGAACCGCTGTAGTGACGACCAAGTCGGTTCTGCCACAGGCGGTCACCGGTCTTGGCGTCAAAGCAGTTGCCGGTCCCCCGGTCATCGGCGACCAGCAGGTACTTGTTGACGACAACCGGGCTGGGGACATAGCACTTGGCACCCCGCGAGTGCCACGTGATGTGTGACTTGGTGACGTCGCCGGTGCCACGCGGGTTGATGCCCATCACGTGGTAGGTCGGGTAACCACAGGCCATGAAGAACAGGTTGCCGTCGTAGACCATCGACGCGACGAACTGCTCGGTCGGACCCTCGATGATCCAGTGCGACTTGCCGGTTCGCGGGTCGAGACTCGTGATGTGCTGGCTGCCGGAAACGACCATCTGGGTGCGGCCGTCAATGTTTCGGATCAACGGGGTGACATAGCTGCGGATGCCGTACTTGCGATCGGTCTTCCAGACCGTTTTCCCGGTAGCGCGGTCCAACGCCAGCATGTAGCTTTTGCCGTCGTGATCACCATTGACGATCAACAGGTTCTCAAAGATCACCGGGCTGCTGCAAAACCCGTGTGCGCTGACAAAGTCCCCGGGCTTGACCGCCCAGAGTTTTTTTCCAGCGGCGTTGTAGGCGGCGACAATCATGCGTCCGGGTGTGATCAGCCGCTTGTTGCCAACGTTGGGAGCCGGAATTTTTGAGGGCCCGACTTCCAGGAACGAGACGTAAATCGTCTTGCCATCGGTGACCGGTGTGCCGGAGGCGTAGCTGTTGAGGCTGTGCTTGGATTCCAGTGGTGCCGACAGCACGACCCGTTCCCAGATCACCTTGCCGGTGTGGGCGTCGAGGGCGAGAAGTGTTCGCTGTTTCTTGGCCTTGATGCAACCGACGATGTAGGCCCGGTTGCCATGGATGATCGGTGACGAATGGCCTTCAGCCACCAGGGGTGTCTTCCACAGGAGATTCTTTCCCGTTGTGGCGTCCCAGGAAATGGGGACCGTCTGGCTGCTGCTGGAACCGTCGCCTCGAGGACCTCGCCACCCGGGCCAGTTCTCGGCTTGAACCGCTTGAGTTGTCCATGCGCTGGCTGCCAGCACGAGCAGCGTGAGGGTCGTCTGTTTCATGATAATTGCGTATCCGGCAACGGGTTGAGAAGAGTCTTGACCGTCAAGCGTCGGATCGATCGTATCACATGTGGTTGGCGTGATGCGAGTTTCCCGGTTCCGGTGAACTGTGGCCGGCGATCGAATTGTCCGGAATGGCCGACGGTCTTCGTCCCGACGGCGAATTCCAAGGAATTCGACTACTCGCAGGTGCGAGACGGTTCCTATACTCCCGCAGCTGGTTCCCTGTAGCCCTCGTGTTGGATCAACCGTGCCGGACGAAATTGACGAGTCCCCTGATTTCCGGATCGACCCGGCTCATCCCGGATTGGATGCCGATCTCCCGGCCGGCGGCCACGAGAGTCCCGAACCGGATTGGCTCGATGATGATCTCGAGTCGGCCTACCGGCAGGCACTGGAGGCGAACGAGGCTGTCGAGGAGGAGATCGGGCCAGGGATCGAAGTGGCGGCCTGGCCTGGCCCGGTTGAGGAATCCGAGACGGAAACCACTCTCGATCCGCAAAACGTCGAGGAACCCGAGGCTCCCCGTGTGACTGCTCGCCAGGTGATTGAGGCAGCACTCTTTGTTGGCGGCAAACCCCTGACGGCCAAGAAGCTGGCGTCCCTGGTGGGCTCCGAAACCGGAACCTCCCAGGTCGACGAGGAGATCGAGGGTCTCAACGGACTGTATGGCAACGAAGCCCGGCCCTACGAGATCCGCCTGGTCGAAGGCGGATACCGGTTGCAGTTGCGGGAGGAGTACGAACCGGTGAGAAACCGCGTCTTTGGCCTGGGCCCCAAGGAGGTGAAGCTCTCCCAGGAACAGCTCGAGGTGTTGGCGCTGGTGGCCTACCGTCAGCCGATTTCACGGCAGGACATCGAGAAGCACGGTCGCAAGAACGCCGGTGGGATGTTGCGTCAGTTGCTGCGACGCCAGCTGGTGGTGATCGAGCGAGGCAACAACCCGCGTCGTGACATCACCTACCGAACAACCAAGCGGTTCCTGGAAGTCTTCAATATCCGAGACATCGAGGACCTGCCGACTCCCGAGCAACTGGAACTCCGTTAGTTGACCACGACCTCGAACGTGGTCTCCCCGACCATGTCATTCCCGCGGGAGTCGGGGATGCGGACCCGGACCTTCAGCGACTGGTTGAAGGGTCCGGCTCCGGACTTGGCGAAGCGAATGACCAGCTTGCCAGTGGCCTGGCCGGGTGCGAGCTTGACCGGGGTGGCCGAGACGCCCTGGATGTGAGCCGGCAGTATCAGTTCGACAGTTCCGGATCCACCGGCACCGGTTCCGCGGGAGACGGTGAACGGCAACTCCACGACACCGCCGGGAGTCGAGATGATCGATGTCACCGCCGTGTTGACCCCCACCAGTCCCGACGTGGCCAGCACGACCGTCTGGTCGCTCTCCTTGTTGGATGTGTAGGAGACCTTGTGCCTGGTGCCATCGGCATCGGTGACGATCCCGACCAGTAACATCTGTGTGCGACTGGTGCGGCCAGCTTCGAGCCAGGGTGGCAACTGGATCTGGAAGTCGAACTGGTCGGAGTCGTTGGGCACCGGCAGGGGCGTGCACGAGATGCCCTGCAAGTGGCGGATCTGGACGTCCGCCATCGTGGCGGTCAACTGGCCCTTGTAGTCATTGCGAACGATCGTGTAGCGACGATAGAAGGTTGTTCCCTGTGGACCGAACTTGCTCTCGAAGACTCCGGTGAACTTGAATGGGACCGGCACCGCCACGGCGACTCGCACCGTGTCACGGACGGTGTCGTGGATCGTGGCTGCCGCCAGGATGGCCCGGGACGTGATCTCGACATCACCCGCCTTGCCCTTGCCGGTGATCCGGGCGGATCCGACGGTGACCCTGGCATCCTTGGTTGCCTTCAGCTTCATCTCCACGACGTTCTTCGCCTTGGGAATCTTGTCGCCACCGGTGACGGTCACTCCCGCCGGCAGGTTCTCCACGGCCAGGGCGATCTCCTCGTTGAACCCGCCGGTCCGCACGACGTTGATCTTGAACTTCGCCTCGCCGTTCCGTGGGACGCTGATCGCGTCACCGGGCAGCTTCAGCTGGAAGCCGGGCTTGGCCTTCACCGGAGGTGCGATCTCCAGCCGGTAGGCGAATCGCGCGCCCCCCCGGCCGGGTTCCTGTTCAGAGACGACAACGGTGAACTTGCCGTCAGCGGGAGCCTTGAAGGTGAACTTCGGGTCCGAGGATCCCTTGCTCTCATCACCTCCACCCACCCGTTTGCCGGTGGCATCGAGTACCGAGACCCGGGCATCGAGCAACGAACCGAGGCGAGCGGCCTGCAGGTCCATCACCAGCGAGTCATCCTTCTTGGCCTGGAACACGAAGTGGTCGGTGTCGCCCACGGACTCGATCCGCCCGTTGAGTACTGCCGGCAGCGTGACCGCCTGGGCTGTCTCGGGCGTGTTGTTCTTGTCGGTTTCCAGCACGTTGGGGTGGTCACTGACGGCCAGGGCAAAGACGTTGGTCTCTCCCGCGGGGACCGACAGCGAATGACCAATTGTGCCAACGGCGTCGGCGGCCGCATCGACGGTGACTGGTTCGACGGGCAGTTGTTGCCCGAGCAGCTGTACCGACGTCCTGGTTCCTCGCTGGATTCCCAGTGGGTAGGTCTGCTCGACCCAGGGGCCGTCGGTGATTGTCAGCCGGTAAACGTAGGGCTGCAGCCCGAGGAACTTGAGATCGTGGATGCGAACCCGGTAGGTGCCATCGGCCGCCGCCGTGAATCTCAGGTACGAATCGTTCCCGAAGTGGTCTGTGTTCTCGGCAACCCGGAGTCCGTCGGGACCGATGACTTCCAGCCGGGAGTCGAGTGGTGAACCGATCCGCGCGGCGTTGACCTCGCAGACGTAGCTGTGTCCCTTCTTCCCGTCGAAGGTCCAGATGTCGACGTCCTCGCGAGGAAAGATCCGTCCGTTGATCGTGACGGGCAGCTTGACCGGCGTGGGAATCGGTCGTCCGTCGATCTCCTGTTCGACGATTTCCGGCAGGTGACCGATCACGAATCGTCTGCCGGAGGTGATGCCCTCGGAGGTCCGGGCCTGGTAGTAGCGGTGCCCCGGCCTGGCGGTCTTGGCGACAGTGACGGTGCCCAGTTGATCCTTGGGGTAGCTCTCGCCGGCCTGCGAGGCGGGCATCGGGATCCGGGGACCCTCGAACCAGATCTGTCTCTCGGCCAGCTTGAGAGTCTTCGAGACTGTGATCCCGGGTCCGGACATTTCCCAGGGACAGGATTCGTACAGGTATTGTCCACCGACGATCACCTTCACCGTCGTGCCACGCTGGGCCCCGGCGGGGAAAATGTAGCTGGTGCCCGGTGAGGACGCCGAGGCTGACGCCAGCAGGGTCAGCAAGGCAGCTGACACCAGGACGACAGTGCGGGATGACGCGAACATGTGTGGGTGACTTTGGAAGGAATTGTGATCGGTCACTCGGTGACAACCTCGACCTTGGTTTCGCCGATCATGTCATTCCCGCGGGAGTCGGTGATACGGGCCCGGACCTTCAACGACTGGTTGAAGGGTCCTGCTCCGGACTTGGCGAAGCGAATGACCAGCTTGCCGCTGGCCTGGCCAGGTGCGAGCTTGACCGGGGTGGCCGAGACGCCCTGGATGTGAGCCGGCAGTATCAGTTCGACAGTTCCGGATCCACCGGCACCGGTTCCGCGGGAGACGGTGAACGGCAACTCCACGACACCGCCGGGAGTCGAGATGATCGATGTCACCGCCGTGTTGACCCCCACCAGTCCCGACGTGGCCAGCACGACCGTCTGGTCGCTCTCCTTGTTGGATGTGTAGGAGACCTTGTGCCTGGTGCCATCGGCATCGGTGACGATCCCGACCAGTAACATCTGTGTGCGACTGGTGCGGCCAGCTTCGAGCCAGGGTGGCAACTGGATCTGGAAGTCGAACTGGTCGGAGTCGTTGGGCACCGGCAGGGGCGTGCACGAGATGCCCTGCAAGTGGCGGATCTGGACGTCCGCCATCGTGGCGGTCAACTGGCCCTTGTAGTCATTGCGAACGATCGTGTAGCGACGATAGAAGGTTGTTCCCTGTGGACCGAACTTGCTCTCGAAGACTCCGGTGAACTTGAATGGGACCGGCACCGCCACGGCGACTCGCACCGTGTCACGGACGGTGTCGTGGATCGTGGCTGCCGCCAGGATGGCCCGGGACGTGATCTCGACATCACCCGCCTTGCCCTTGCCGGTGATCCGGGCGGATCCGACGGTGACCCTGGCATCCTTGGTTGCCTTCAGCTTCATCTCCACGACGTTCTTCGCCTTGGGAATCTTGTCGCCACCGGTGACGGTCACTCCCGCCGGCAGGTTCTCCACGGCCAGGGCGATCTCCTCGTTGAACCCGCCGGTCCGCACGACGTTGATCTTGAACTTCGCCTCGCCGTTCCGTGGGACGCTGATCGCGTCACCGGGCAGCTTCAGCTGGAAGCCGGGCTTGGCCTTCACCGGAGGTGCGATCTCCAGCCGGTAGGCGAATCGCGCGCCCCCCCGGCCGGGTTCCTGTTCAGAGACGACAACGGTGAACTTGCCGTCAGCGGGAGCCTTGAAGGTGAACTTCGGGTCCGAGGATCCCTTGCTCTCATCACCTCCACCCACCCGTTTGCCGGTGGCATCGAGTACCGAGACCCGGGCATCGAGCAACGAACCGAGGCGAGCGGCCTGCAGGTCCATCACCAGCGAGTCATCCTTCTTGGCCTGGAACACGAAGTGGTCGGTGTCGCCCACGGACTCGATCCGCCCGTTGAGTACTGCCGGCAGCGTGACCGCCTGGGCTGTCTCGGGCGTGTTGTTCTTGTCGGTTTCCAGCACGTTGGGGTGGTCACTGACGGCCAGGGCAAAGACGTTGGTCTCTCCCGCGGGGACCGACAGCGAATGACCAATTGTGCCAACGGCGTCGGCGGCCGCATCGACGGTGACTGGTTCGACGGGCAGTTGTTGCCCGAGCAGCTGTACCGACGTCCTGGTTCCTCGCTGGATTCCCAGTGGGTAGGTCTGCTCGACCCAGGGGCCGTCGGTGATTGTCAGCCGGTAAACGTAGGGCTGCAGCCCGAGGAACTTGAGATCGTGGATGCGAACCCGGTAGGTGCCATCGGCCGCCGCCGTGAATCTCAGGTACGAATCGTTCCCGAAGTGGTCTGTGTTCTCGGCAACCCGGAGTCCGTCGGGACCGATGACTTCCAGCCGGGAGTCGAGTGGTGAACCGATCCGCGCGGCGTTGACCTCGCAGACGTAGCTGTGTCCCTTCTTCCCGTCGAAGGTCCAGATGTCGACGTCCTCGCGAGGAAAGATCCGTCCGTTGATCGTGACGGGCAGCTTGACCGGCGTGGGAATCGGTCGTCCGTCGATCTCCTGTTCGACGATTTCCGGCAGGTGACCGATCACGAATCGTCTGCCGGAGGTGATGCCCTCGGAGGTCCGGGCCTGGTAGTAGCGGTGCCCCGGCCTGGCGGTCTTGGCGACAGTGACGGTGCCCAGTTGATCCTTGGGGTAGCTCTCGCCGGCCTGCGAGGCGGGCATCGGGATCCGGGGACCCTCGAACCAGATCTGTCTCTCGGCCAGCTTGAGAGTCTTCGAGACTGTGATCCCGGGTCCGGACATTTCCCAGGGACAGGATTCGTACAGGTATTGTCCACCGACGATCACCTTCACCGTCGTGCCACGCTGGGCCCCGGCGGGGAAAATGTAGCTGGTGCCCGGTGAGGACGCCGAGGCTGACGCCAGCAGGGTCAGCAAGGCAGCTGACACCAGGACGACAGTGCGGGATGACGCGAACATGTGTGGACTCCGAGAATGGCCATGGCCAGTTTTCAGAGCATCCCGGGGAAGCTCCGGCCGGCTCAGGCGAATAGCTCTTCGATGACCTCGCCATCGCTGGGGACGATCGGGATTGGCCGACCCTCGGGGGTCAGGAATTCCTTCTTCGGGTTGATCCCCAGGCTGTGGAAGATCGTGGCCGAGAGATCGGCGGGCCGGTACGGCTTGGTGGCCGGGCGTTCGGCTCGTTCGTTCGAGGCGCCCACGATCGTGCCACCATTGATTCCTCCGCCGGCCATGGCGATGGCTGAACTGGGACCCCAGTGATCGCGGCCCACGAGGTTGTTGACTCGGGGTGTCCGTCCGAACTCGCCGGTCACCAGCAGCATGGTCGAATCGAGCATACCGCGGTCATAGAGATCCTCGAGCAGCGTGGCCATGCCGCCGTCAAGCAGGTGCAGCAGGTCGTTCTCCAGGACGTGGAAGTTGTTGTAGTGAGTGTCCCAGTTGCTGTGATTGATCAGCACGCAACGAACACCGGCCTCGACCAGCCGTCGTGCCATCAGGCAACTTTGTCCCAGCGTGTTGCGGCCGTATTTGTCTCGCAACTTGTCCGACTCGCTGTGGATGTCGAAGGCCGTCTTGGTTTCCTTGGACGTCATCAACTCGAAGGCTTGCTGCTTGAACGAGTTGACAGTTCGGGCCTGCGTGTTGAAGCGGACCTCGCCTCGTTTCTGGAATCGGTCGACGGTGGCCAGGAGGTTCCGGCGGGAACCGAATCGCTTGGCATCGATTGCCAGGGGCGGCGCCAGGTCGGGGACGGCGAAGTTGGGCAATGCCGGATCCGACTCGACGACGAACGGTGCCGCGGTGGATCCGAGATAACTCGAGCCACCACTGTTGTGCATCGTGGGAACGCAAACATAGGGCGGCACCGGGCCACGGGCGCCCAGTTCGTGGGCGATCACCGAGCCATGGGCGGGTTTCTGGTTGTTGGGTTTCAGGCCCGAGTTGAAACCGGCCGAGGGATGGTAGCCGGTCAGCATGTAGTGATCGGCCACTCCGTGTCCGGAGCTGCGGTGTCCGAAGGACCGAACGACCGCGAACTTGTCCATCTGGCCGGCCAGTTTCGGCAGGTGTTCACAGATCTGAACGCCGGACACGTTGGTGGCAATCGGGTTGAAGGGGCCGCGGAACTCCTTGGGAGCATTCGGTTTCATGTCCCAGGTGTCGATCGTGCTCAACCCGCCGGCAAGGAACAGGACGATCAGCGACGTGTCGTTGCCCGGGACGGCTTCCTTGGCCTGGCCCTCCAGGATCGACGTCAATGAGTAGGTGGTGCCAAAGAGACTCGCTCCGCCTATGGAGAGCATGTCCCGTCGGGAGAATCCGTCGCAGAAGGATCTTTTCTTACCGCTCATCATCACTCCTCTTTGACCAACTGTAGCCAACATCCATTCTAGACGGTGGCGGGCTGTTGAGTCGAATATGGCTGAAGTCGTGAAACCCCTGTCAGGGCCAATGTTTGCCTAGTGGTTGAACAGGAACTCGAGCGAATTGAGCATGCTCCAGGCCAGGTCCTCGGCAGCCTGGGTTCGGCTGCGTTTTTCCGCGGTCGATTGCCGGAAGTGAGCCAGTGCCACTTTTCGCTCGGATGTTTCGGGAAAACGGTTGAAGAACGTCAGGTACAGTTCCTCGACCACATAATCATCATCGGTCGATTCGCGGACCAATTTTGCAATTCGTCCACCGGCATGAGCAATCTTTTTCTGGATTCGTGGTGAATTCATCACGTGAAGAATCTGGCCGACGGTCGGTTCGGTGGCCCGTTCACACGCACAGGCGCTGACGCGGTAGGGGCGACCGAAGAGCTTGAGGAAGTAATGAGGGACCTGGCTGTCCCAGAGCTGGACGGCCCGGAAGCCGGCCGGTGTGCCCTGAAATTTTTCGGGGACACCGGTCGTGTCGGTGATGGCATCCAGCAACACCTCGGCGTCGAGCCGCTTCATCAGGAATCGCGAGTAGTTCTGCTCGTCCTGCCGGTTCGTCTCGTTCGACTCGGTCGTTCGCTGGTAAGCGTTGGACGCGGTGATGGTGCGGATGAGCGCGTGGAGGTTGAACTTGCTCGCGACGAGATGGTCGGCGAGCGCGTCGAGCAATTCGGGATTGGACGGCGGGTTGGTCAGCCGGACGTCGTCGATTGGTTCGACCAGTCCACGGCCCAGGAGGTGTGCCCAGGTGCGATTGGCGATATTGCGGGCGAAGAAGCGATTCTTGGGCCCGGTCATCCACTCGGCCAAAACCTGTCGACGATCACCCTCGGGATGAGCGTCGGGCATCCCCGCTTCCAGGGCATGAGCGTAGATCAGGTCGCCCGTTCGTGGGTGTTTCGTGGTGGGATTGCCACTGGCCCGGATCGATTCTCCGGTGGGACCCGGCTTGAAGCCGACCTGGGTAAAGAACGCCTGCATGCCCCAGTAATCGGTCTGCCCCCAGCGGTCGTAGGGGTGGTGGTGACACTGAGCACACTCGATCCGCATGCCGAGGAACACCTGCGAAACGACGGAGGCGCGGTCGCCGGCCTTGCCGATTGACTTGTAGAAGATTGCCTGGGGATTCTCGCGCAGTGGCCCGTTGGCCGTCAGCAACTGTCGCGTGAATTGATCAAACGGCGTATTGGCTGCGAAGCGGTCACGGATCCAGCGGTAGTAGTCGTATGCCTGTTCATGGCCGAGTTTCAAGCGGTCCACCCGCAGCAGGTCCGACCACTTCAACGCCCAGAAGTCGGCGTATTCGGGTCGCTGCAACAGCTTGTCGACGAGCTTGGCTCGACGACTCGGAGTCTTGTCCTCGAGAAACTTCCGAGACTCCTCGGCGGTCGGCAGTCGGCCGATGATGTCGAGACTGGCACGACGGAGGAATGTGGCGTCATCGGTTCCGGCCGAGGGCAGGATGTGAAGTTTCTTGAGCTTGGCGTGGACGTGGGTGTCGATGAAGTTGGCTTCGGGAAGCCTCGGGTAGTTGGCGATTTGGTTTTTGCTGGGGATCATCGCCTGGAAGATCCCGACGGCTCCCATGTAGTTGGCCATCACGGCCACCTCGCCCGGGGCCTCGCCGATAGTCACCAATCCGAATTCGTCGACAGTGCCCAGGCCCTCGTTGTTCGACTGGAACTTGGCGTGCCCGGTCACGTCGGCTGTGCGGCCATCGGAAAACGTGGCCACGACACGCAACTGGTGGCCGCTCTTCATCTCGACCTGGCGTTCACCGGGAGTGAGCTTGATCGAGGTGACTTTCGGGTCGCTTGGTTCACCAAAAGGCATGCCCTGGGCAATCCACTCGTACAGCGTCCGGTAGTCGCCGGAACTGCGGCGGATGCGGATGCCACCACCATGTGGGACACCACCGGAGGCCTTGGTCAGCAGCAGGCTGGACGCCGGCAGCGTGGGCACGACGCGGCGTCCGCGTCCTTCTCGAGTCAACGCCACGTAATCGGCCATTGGGTCGAACCCGAACACCGACAGCTTGAAACCGTTCTGACCCTCGGCCTTGCCGTGGCAGCCGGACGTGTTGCATGAGAAACGGCTCATCAACGGCACGATGTCGCGTTCGAAATTGTAGGTCCGTGGAACCTGGGCCCGGCGAACGTCGACAGTGACCAGGTGGAGTTGATCGTTGAACCGGATTTCGACCGATCCGCGTCCATCGCTCACGCCGTGGACCACTCCGGTGGGAGAAACTTCCAGGATCTTTGGGGATTTTGAACGGAAGGTGGCTTGCCGGGTCAGATCGGCCTGGATCCCGGTGTCCGACAGCGAGGTGACCAGCAGTTGGTGCACCGCGTCGGGACCATCCAGCAGCACGCGTGTCGGGCTCACACTGACCGACCCGGTTTCCTCACCGGCCGTCGTACCGGCCAAGCCGAGGCTCAGCAGGAATGCGATCGTGACAAGGGGGGACGTGCGGAGCATTGTGTTGGTCGAGGAGGCAGGATGGATCGAGTTGCGCGAACGCCGTTCCACCCCGGAGAGTGGAACAAACGCATCAGCAATCTCCGATTCTATCCAGCTGTCTCGGGTTCCAACAACCCACGTTGATTGGTGACTTGACGCTCGCCGCAGCGGGGCCCGGGAGGCCCCGTTCTGCGTGCGGTGTCGTGCCGCCGACAGTTACTCCTGAGTTACTGGCTCTTCGGGAGGTGCCGGAGCGGCTGCCACGTTCTCTTGGTCATTCTCGCGCTGGATCGCGTCGAAGACTTCCTGGCGATGAACGGGGATCTCTTTGGGAGCATCGATTCCCAATCGGACCTTGTCGCCACGGATATCAACGATCGTGATCTTGATATTGTCCGCGATAATGATGCTCTCGTCGCGTTGTCTCGACAGAACAAGCATCGGTGAACTCCTTCTCCTTCGCGACCGTCCTGGTTCCGGCTTCGAGGTGGCCTTGTGGAGCCTCAACGAGTCCGGGGCGACGCATGGAGATATTTTTAGTTTGTCGTTTGGCAACTTACGATTCTGTTTACCGGCATCAACACGCGATGCCGTGTAACGCTCATCGTCGAATTGACCACCGTGTGCCGAGTCTCGAACCATCAAATTCCGCTCACGTGTCCGAGGCTCTGCCCGGATGTACCGTCTGTGACGGCGGTACCGGTTGTTCATCGTGTTGGTCGCAGCTTGTTGCCAGAGGTGGCGAGGCTGGCTAACTTGAGTGGAACGCACATGTGGCGGGCCAATTCGTAGAATTGACCAAATGGGTCGTCCGTCTGGGCGAACTGCAAAAAGCCTTCCACCGCGATCGGCACTCGACTCCGATTTCATCAGCCCGGTTTGAATTCTCAGGGACCCGTCACGATGCTGACGCTGTTGATCGCTGTCGGGGCGTTTGTTGGCTACCTGGTGGCCTACCACACCTACGGCCGCTGGTTGTCGCGGAAGATTTTCAAGCTCGACGCCGATGCGGTTGTGCCCAGCCACGAGTTGCGGGATGACGTGGATTTCGTGCCGACAAAGAAGGAAGTGATTTTCGGGCATCACTTCACGAGTATTGCCGGCACCGGCCCGATTGTCGGACCGGCCATTGCTGTCTTCTGGGGTTGGTTGCCGGCATTGGTGTGGGTCCTGGTCGGGTCAATTTTCTTCGGTGCCGTGCACGATTTCGGTGCGCTGGTGGTATCGCTCCGCAACCGTGGACAGACTGTCGGGGAGGTGGCCGGACGGTTGATCAACAAGCGGGCGCGGCTGTTGTTCTTGTTGATACTGTTCTTTGCGTTGACGATCGTGTTGGCCATCTTCGGCCTGGTCATTGCGTCGATCTTCAAGTCCTACCCCGAATCGGTGATCTCGGTCTGGATTGAGATTCCGATCGCGGTGGCTATCGGATTTTGGGTCTACCGCAAGCGTGGTGGCCTGTTGCTGCCATCGCTGGTTGCCCTGGCCTTGCTCTACGCGGGAATCTACGTCGGCGTCTATCACTTCAAGTTCACGTTTGACGCGGTCGGGCTGGACGTGTCCAACCCGATCATCACCTGGACAGTCATCCTGATGGGTTACTGCTTCGTGGCCTCGGTTCTCCCCGTCTGGACCCTGTTGCAGCCACGCGATTACATCAACAGCCACCAGTTGATCGTGGCGCTGGGATTGCTGGGCCTGGGCCTGGTCGTGGCGTCTGTCACCGGCCAGGTCGATCTGGTCGCCAGTGCTCCGGCGGTGGCGGCCACCGCCCCGGTGGGTGCTCCACCGATCTGGCCGTTTCTGTTCATCACCATCGCCTGCGGGGCGATCAGCGGTTTCCATTGCCTGGTCAGCAGCGGCACCAGCAGCAAGCAGTTGACCTGTGAAACAGACGCCCAGTTTGTGGGGTACGGCTCGATGCTGCTCGAGGGTGGCCTGGCGGTGATTGTCATCCTGGCCTGTTGTGCGGGTGTGGGGATGGGTGTCGAGAACGGTGGAGACACGCTGACGGGGCTGGCGGCCTGGCAAACCAAGTACGACGCCTCGGGAGACTGGGCCAAGTTCGGCTTGTCCCAGAAGGTGGGAGCCTTCGTTGATGGGGGGGCCAACTTTGTCAGTTCCCTGGGCATCGCCAGGGAACTTGCCGTGGGAATCATCGCCGTGCTGGTCGCCAGTTTTGCCGCCACCACGCTGGACACCGCGACGCGGCTGCAGCGATACGTCATCCAGGAACTCGGATCCACGTTGCGGATCGCGCCGCTGACGAACAAGTACACCGCCACTGCTGTTGCCGTCGTCCTGGGCGCCGCGATGGCGACGATCCCCGCACCGGGGAAACCCATGGGGACCGGTGGCCTGATCCTTTGGCCACTGTTCGGGGCCACCAATCAGTTGCTGGCCGGGCTGGCCTTGATGGTGATCGTGTTCTATCTCTGGCGACGCAACATCAACATCTGGTTCGCGTTGATTCCGATGTTGATCATGCTGGCCATGCCCGCATGGGCCCTGTGCTGGCAGTTGTTCAATTCCGGCACGGGCTGGGCTCTTCCGATCCTGGCGATGGCCACCGGCCGTGAGCCCTGGGCCTGGTCGAACACCCACTTGCTGTTCACCATCGGCCTGGCCACGCTCGGCTTACAGGTCTGGATGGTCATCGAGGGCCTGTTGCTCTGGCCACGGGCTCGTGGCGTTCTCGAGGAAGCCTTGCCGGCACTTGGTACCCACCACGACACAGTTGCTGCTAAAACGAGTCCCTGATCACCTGGCACCAGGAGAGACACCATGAGAAAATTGACACTGGCCCTGCTCGCCGTCGTGACCCTGATGGTGACCGATGCGTCTGCCGCCGAGAAACTGAAGTTGCTGATCGTCGATGGTCAGAACAACCACAACTGGAAGTCGACCACCCCGGTATTGAAGTCGTTCCTCGAGAAGTCAGGACGGTTCACCGTCACGGTGGCCACCTCGCCGGGCCGCAACGGCAAAGATGCCGACTGGGCCAAGTTCCGTCCGAATTTTGCAGCCGCCGACGTGGTGTTGTCGAATTACAACGGTCAGTTGTGGCCCAAGCCGGTGCAGACGTCACTGGAGAAATACATCGCCGGGGGTGGGGGACTTGTGATTGTCCACGCGGCCAACAACGCGTTTCCCGGTTGGGGTGAATGGAACAAGATGATCGGCCTGGGCTGGCGAGGTGCCGGCTACGGCGCGCGGGTCACAGTCAATGGTGCGGGCAAAGTGGTCCGGACGGTCAAGGGGCAGGGTCCAGGAGCCAGCCATGGTCCGCAGCACGCGTTTTCGGTCGTCGTACGGGATCGCCGACATCCGGTGATGGCTGGAATTCCGGCCGAGTGGATGCACTTCAGGGATGAGTTGTATCACGGCCAACGTGGTCCGGCCCTGAACATGCACATCCTGGCGACGGCATTCTCGGCCAAGGCCAAACGGGGTACCGGGACACACGAGCCAATGGTCTGGTGGATTCCCTACGGCAAGGGAAAGGTTTTCACCACCGTGATGGGCCATGCCGACTACTCGATGAAGTGCGTCGGTTTCCAGACGATCGTCTCGCGTGGAGCCGAATGGTCGGCCACCGGCAAGGTGACCGTGTCGGTGCCCAAGTCGTTCCCGTCGGCGGGGAAGACCAGCGTGGCCGGCGAATGAGCCATTGGGGACGGGCGCGCCGCTAGTGCGGGAAACCCGTCCCCGGGCTGTCGCTTCGGGATCGCTTCACCCGCCGCCTAGCGGAAGGTGGGCAGTGACTCGATGACCACCGGTGTGGTGGCAACCGGGGTTGGCAGGACGGTGACCGGTGTTGCCACCGGGACGCCTGGCATGGTGTTGAACCCGGTGGCCGGTACCGGTGCCGGTGTCGGCATCATTTGCGTGGGCTGGCCGGGGGGGCATCCCAGGGGGAAGCCGGTTCCGCCGGCCCCGTAATAGGGCATGCAGTAGCAGCCGGTCATTGTGCCGATCAGGGCCAGGCCCAGCAGTAGACTCGCAGTCCGTTTCATCGGGGGGCATCCTTTCCGAACAGTCCGAAGCGATGGAATGTGTCGAGAGTGTCTGGTAATCGTGACGGGAAATGTGCTTGAGACGGTGTGGTTCCGGTCGGCAACCGTCGGGGACGGACCGATCAGGGGGGGGAGTCTGCGGGAGTGAAGACACGAGTGTGAGAGCCGTGAGAGCGGCGGGACGATAGGACGTGCGGGATTGAGCGTCAAGAGGTGTTTGGGTGCGATTCAGGACAGAGGGAAACCGCCGCGGTGAGTGTTCCCGTTTGTCCCCTGCGCTCGCTCACCTCGGGGAGCCCACCTATAATTTTCTGCACCATGCAGATCGTCCATTACCCTCACCCATCGCTCCGCTGGAAATCGCAACCGATCCAGAGCATCAGCGAATCGTTGCGCCGGGTGGTCCGCGAGATGTTCGAGTTGATGTACGAGGCCAAGGGGATTGGGTTGGCAGCCAACCAGGTCGCGTTGCCCTTCCGCTTCTTCATCATCAACGTCAGTGGTGATTCCGACCTGTCGGACCAGGAACACGTGTTTCTCAACCCGGAAATCTCCAACCAGTCCGGGTTGGTCGAGGGCGAGGAGGGATGCCTGAGCGTGCCCCAACTCTATGGCCAGGTGAAGCGGTTCGAGACAATCACGGTGGAGGCCTACGACCTGGATGGCCAGGGTTTCGCCATGGATCTCGACGAACTGCCAGCCCGCGTGGTGCAGCACGAGACCGATCACCTGGATGGTGTGATGTTCTTCGATCGGATGGCCGACACCGACCTGCAGGCGATACAGCCACAGATCGATGAATTCGTGACGGTGTTTCGACACGACCAATCGACCGGCGCGGGTGTGTCCGACGAGGAGTTGACCGAACAACTCAAGAACCTGGAACGAGACGGACTCGGAGGTTGAGGTGGCGTTGAAGCTACTTCTGATGGGAACCGGCGAGTTTGCCTGTCCCACGTTCACCGCGTTGCTGGACGGCCCTCACCAGGTTGTCGGGCTGGTCACCCAGCCGGATCGCAGCGGTGCCGGCCAACATGATCACCGCCATCCGCTCGAGTCGCTCAAGGTGACCTGTGGCGAGCGAGACATCCCGGTGATGCAGCCACGGAAGGTGAACGATCCCGAATCGATCGCCACGATTTCGGCACTGTCGCCGGACCTGGCCGTCGTGGCCGCCTACGGCCAGATCCTGCGTCCGGAGTTGATCGAGGTGCCTCGGCTCGGAACTATCAATCTGCACGCGTCGTTGTTGCCGCGTCACCGTGGTGCCACACCGATCCACCACGCGATCCTCTCGGGTGACACCCGGACCGGGGTCAGCGTGTTCCAGATTGAACCGGCTGTCGACACCGGACCGGTGCTGGGGATGGTCCAGGCCGACATCGGGCCCGGTGAGACGACAGGAGAATTGCACGACCGGCTGGCTGAACTCGCCGTCGGTGTGTCGCTGGTCGTGATCGACGAACTGGACGCGGGAACCACGACGCGGCTGAAGCAGGATGACGCGCAGGCCACCCGTGCTCCTCGGTTGACGAAGTCGGATGCCGAGATTGACTGGTCGGTCGACGTGGTGGCGATCGACCGGCACATCCGGGCGATGTTGCCCTGGCCCAATCCATTCACGTTCTTGCACTCCGATGATCAAGAGCCACGTCGGTTGATCATCCAGGAGGTGGAAACGGGCCCGGCGTGTCCTGGAGTGAGCCCCGGTGAGGTTGTGGTTGGCGAGGGAATCGAGGGCCTGGTGGTCGGGTGTGGGGATGGCACCGTGCGGGTGCTGCGGTTGCAGCCGGAAGGTCGTCGTTCGATGGATTGCGAGGCGTTTCTCAGGGGAAGTGGTCGACTCGAGGGTGCTCACCTGGGCCCGATTGACGGATCTCGGTCGGACTGAACCCGTCTTGCCCGGTCGTGGTCTTTCTGGGACTATCCGCGGCCCTTGGCCGGTCGGTTCCGTCCCTCCTTTTCATCAATTTCTCTCAGCATGCGCCGACTCACGACGCTCCTTTTTGGTATGGCACTGGGTGGTGGCCTGGTCTTCTCGGCCCACCATTACCACCTGGTCCGCACCGGCAAGCAGTTTCTGCTGATTCCCAAGATCGGTGTGTCCCTGGTCGATCCGTACGTGGACGTTCGTGATTGGCACCTGGATGACTGGGAGGAACACCCCGAATTGCTGGCAGCGATGAGGGACCATGGCCACGGCGACCTGTTGCCCGAGACCCGTTCGGGTGACGTGCGGTCCGAGCGACCCGCAGCGACCTCCGAAGACGATTCCAGTGACCACCTCGACGTGGTCCCCAGGCAATTGTTTCCCCGCGGACTGATTCCGCGAAGTGGAGCAAACCTTCCGGATGCGACCCGACGCAACTGATTTCTCATTTCCCGTTCCCGGCACCCTGTCCTTCAACGATGTCTCTCACCAGCGACTCGAATCGTCCCGGCAGACTCCAGCGAACCGGTGGTCCGGGATTCGCCTGGGACGTCAAGCCGTCGATGAACGAAGAGTTGTTCGAAGCGGCCCTGTCGGGGGATCCCGGGGCGTTGCCGTTGGACCGCTGGCAGGAGGAGGGGCGTCTCGAGGTGGTCAAGACCGGTCGGCATCGAACGGTGTATCGACTGGCAGTTCCCGGAGCCGGGTCCGACACGACCGTCTACATCAAGCGGTACCGTGCCGCGGACTGGAAGGCCCGGTGGCGTCGCCGAATCCGTGGTGCGACGGCTCGACGTGAATACAAATCGATGCTCGCGGTGGCTGACCTGGGAATCCCCCTGGCCGAGGTGGTCGCGGTGGGTGGACCGCTGGGTCCGGGACACAACCGGGACAGCTGGCTGCTGACCGTCGGGGTCAAGGACAGCAGGCCGCTGGATGAACTGCTGGGAGACCTGGAATCGGGTTTGAGCCCCGTCGAGCGGCGGCAGATGGTTGGCCAGGCGGCCGAGATCATTGCCCGGCTGCATGATGGGGGTCTCTGGCATCGCGACCTGCACACGGGCAATTTTCTGGTGCAACAGTGCGAAGGGGCTCCGCCGCGACTGCTGTTGATCGACCTGTATCCGGTTGTCAGCCGGAAACCCACGACAGCCAGGCGGTTGGATGCGCTGGCCCGGCTTGCCGCGTCATTGGGTTCGAGCGTGACGCCGTCTGAGCGTTGGTTGTTTCTTGAGAGATACCTCGGGGCGAGTGAACAAGTTGAGAACAACGGCCGCCAACGGCGGAACTGGGCGGCCGCCTGGCGGCCCCTGTTTTGTCGTCATCGCGAGAGCACATGGCGTCGGCTGGACCGGCACTGGTCACGCGGCAACCGTCGCTTGTTGATTGCCGATTCCGACCGGGCCGCGTGTCGCGGTCTCGCATTTCTTGGTCGACGGCAACTGGAACATCTCCGGGATCGGTTTGCAGCCGTACCGGCTCCCGAGGGAACCAGCGTGCCGCTGGCCACCGGGAGTGGTGCGGTGATGACACGTGTGCTGCGGTTCGATCGCTCGGTCGAGGGCGAGTCGGCTCGCGAGGCCTGGGAACTGGGCCACGCACTGTGGCGGCGCGGCCTGCCGGTCGCCCGTCCATGGCTGTTTGTCGAAACGGATTGCCATGGCGTGTTGGCCGTGCCCGTGCCCGAGCAGGCGGTGCCGTTGACCGATTGGTCGGATCGCTCGTTGATCGAGCGAGACATTGACCTGTTGCTGGGGCGAATTTCCCGGGCTGGAGTGTCTGTCGATGACATCGGTAGTGACCAGTTGCTGGTCGATCCGGACAATCCCGAGCGGCCCCTGCTGTTGCTGCCGACCTGGACGGGCAAGTCCTCCAGCACCCGGACGGGATCAAATGGGTTGCGAGCGGCGGTCTGGTTGTTGGCGGCGTCCCTGTTGACGACCGGATGCCTGGCGAAGTCACCACCGGCTGCCGAAGCCCCCGTGCGGCACTCGGTCCGTTCCGAGCGGTTCACCCTGCTCAGTGATGTGCCGCTCAGAAAGGACCATTGGCTGATTGCCGACCTGGAGCGGCTCGAACGCGAGATTGTCGAGGGACTCTCATTGCCAGAACCATCGCGGGACGTGGTGGTACACGTGTTTGCGAGTCGACGCGAGTACGAGTCGTTTATCTCCAGTTCCTATCCCGAGTTGCCCAATCGACGGGCCTATTTCCTGGGGACTCCCAAGCGGCTGGCCGTCTACACTTTCTGGGGGGATCGAATCCAGGAGGATCTCCGCCATGAGTTCACTCATGGGATCCTCCACTCGTCGCTCAAGCGGGTGCCGTTGTGGCTGGACGAGGGGTTGGCCGAGTACTTTGAAGTCGTGGGCCCCAAGCCGGGCGGGATCAATACCGAGTACGCCGATCGATTGGCCGCTGCGATTGCCAATGGTTGGCGGCCGGATCTCGATCGCCTGGAACAACTGGAACATGTCGCCGACATGCAACGGGTGGATTACGAGCAGGCCTGGGCCTGGGTGCATTTTTTACGGCACGGGCATCCGCGGGGTCCGGAGGTGTTGCGAGGTTACCTGGGCAAGCTGGGCAAACGTCCGTTCGTGGGTCTGCTGGGCGAAAAGATTCGCGAAGCAATCCCGGATGCGGATCAACGACTCGTCGCATACATCACGGGATTGCCCACCCTGGCCTTGCCGCCGGTCGCGCAGAATTGAGGCCACCGGCGGCAGTCTTTCCCCGGAGAGTTCGCCGTGGTTCTGGTTACTCTCGAGGTTGTTCCCGTCGACGAGGACGCAGTCGAGGGGACTCGGGCATTTCGGCCACCGTCACCTTGATCGACTGTGTCTTTCCAGCGCGGAGGAGTTTCACGGGATAGGATTTCCCGACCTCGAGGCGTTCGACGATCGACTGCAGTTTTCTCGGCCCGTTGACCGATTGACCGTCGAACGTCTGGATGATGTCCTGCGGCGTGAGTCCAGCCTTGGCGGCCGGTGACTCCGGCATGACCTGGCCGACAATGGCTCCCGAGCCGATCTTGATATCGAATTGCCGGGCCAGCCGGGCGTCGATTGGTCGTACACCCACTCCCAGCCAGGCTCGTTTCACCCGTCCATCGTCGATCAACTGGCGGCTGACCCAACGGACCATGTTGACCGGTACGGCAAAGCCGATGCCGGCCGAGCTGCGGGTGCTGGTGGCGATAGCCGTGTTCATGCCGATCATGCGACCATTCATGTCGACCAGGGGTCCCCCACTGTTGCCAGGATTGATCGCGGCATCGGTCTGCAGGAAATCCTCTCGCTCGGCAATTCCCGGACCTCGTCCCTTGGCACTGATGATGCCGGCGGTCACGGTGAGTTCGAGCCCGAAGGGACTGCCGAAGGCCAGGACCCAGTCACCCACCTGTACCGGATCGCTGTCGCCCAGTGGCAGGGCCTGCAGTGGGCCGGCGCCCTCGATCCGCACGATCGCCACGTCGGTGCGTGGGTCTCCCTTGAAGTCAGTGGCAGTGAACTCGCGGCCATCATGCAGCCGGACGATCACCTCCTCGGCGTCCTTCACAACATGGTAATTGGTGAGGATGATTCCACTGCGATCGATGATCGATCCCGATCCCGTGCCCTGGGCCCCGCGGGGTGTGGGTCCGCCCTGTCCGCCGGGTCCTCGAAAGAACTCGCGGAATCGCTCAGGTATCTCAGGATTCTGTTCAAAGAACTTGTCGATGTCCTCGCGATTCGCCCGGGCAGGAGCTTTCTGCTTGACGTGCAACGAGACCACCGAGGGAAGAACATCCTTGGACACGTCCCGAAAGATGCTCGAGAGTGCCGTGACGTTGGCGGCGACAGCCGGCTTGTTTCCGTCAGACCGTTGTCCGTAGCCAACGGCTGCTACCAGCGCGACACCACAGACCAATGAGAACAACCAGGGAGTACTACTGCGGAGCAATTTCATCGTGATAATCCTCTTGGCACCGTGACGGGTTACTCCGCGACGGTTGTCCCGGAGCGTGTCGTCAAGTTGTCTTTGGATGTCCAACTCTGTCTACCAGTGTAAGTGCTTACGTCGCGGCTCTCCAGACGTGTTGGACACTCGTTGACTTTCGTCGGGGACCAACATAGTTTGCCAACCGCAGTTGGGCGGGTTGACCAGCCAGGGTGAGCGAGAAAAGTGGTGAGGTGTCACGCACGTGGTGTTTGAGAATGAGGGGATGACGTGGGAGGATCGGCTGGCGGGGTGCCAGCAGGCCACCGGTGTCCGCTTTGATGATCTCGAGATTCTTCGCCAGTGCCTGACTCATTCCTCCACCGCACCCACCCGGCTGGAGAGCAACGAGCGACTCGAGTTTCTCGGAGACGCGGTGCTGGGACTGGTCGTTTCCGATTACCTGTTCCGCACGTTTCCCGAACGATCCGAGGGTGAAATGACCCGGATCAAGTCGGCCGTGGTCAGCCGGACGACCTGCGCCGAGGTCTGTGCCGAGTTGGGACTCGAGCAGTTTCTGAATCTTGGCAAGGGGCTTGTACGGGGTGCCGGCGAATCTCGCATCATTCCGTCGTCGATACTCGCCGCCGCCACCGAAGCACTCATCGCCGGAATCTATCTCGATGCCGGCTACGACGTGGTTCGGGAGTTCATCGAACGCTGCCTGGTGGAACGGATCGAACTCGCGGCCGCCACCGAGTCTCGCAACTACAAGCACCTGCTGCAGCAATTGGCCCAGAAACGATACGGAGAAACTCCCGACTACCTGTTGCTGGATGAGCAGGGGCCCGATCATGCCAAGTGCTTTGAAGTGGCCGCGCGGATCGTCGACGAAACGTTTCCCTCGGCGTGGGGGCCCAGCAAGAAGGAGGCCGAGCAGATGGCGGCCCAGCAGGCACTGGACGAACTGCTGCCGGCGACGGCCAGTGATGACCAGTGATGTTCGGTGTTGACCGGGGGGACGCTCGAATGAGCCCGGGATCTGCGGGTCAGGAGTTCCCGTCCTCGCGGCTGGCTGCCAGGGCCTGCTGCAGATTCTCGTAGCTGGTCCTGGCGATGTGTTCGGCACCGGGCTTGTAGTCAAACACCTCGACAGAGACCCAGCCGTCGTACTCGATCTCCTCGAGCGCACCAAGGATCGGGACAAAGTCAGTTTCGCCCATTCCCGGACCCAGCAGGTTGGTGTCGTTGACGTGGAAGTGGCCCAGCCGGTCGGCGTGACGATGGACCAGTTCGGGTACGGGGTCGGTTTCCTGGCCGACCATCGCCTTGACGTCCTGGTGGAGCAGGAAGTTCTCGACTCCCGTGGACGACTCGACCCGCTCGATCAACTCGACCGCCTCGGCACACGTCCGGATGAAATCGGTTTCATTGGTCGTGAGTGGTTCCATGCACAGGCTGACGCCTCGCTCGGCCAGCCGTGGCAATGCGCCGGCAAACACGTCGGCCGCGTGGCCCATTGCCTCTTCACGCGAGACACCGTCCAGGAGATTTCTCTGGGCCGGTGAGCCAAAGACCATCAGGTCGCCACCGAGGTCGGCACACGCATCTCCGAGTGCGATCACGTAATCGCGGGTTGCCGCGCGGACCGAGGCGTCGGGCGAGGTCAGGTACAGGCCCTCGGTCTTGGCCAGCAACCAGTGCAGTCCGATGATTGTCAGTCCATGCGCTTCGGCCTGCTGACGCAATTGGATCCGACGTTCGGGTTCGAGTTCGTAAATCGAGGAAGCCAGCGTGAATGGTGCCGCCTCGATTCCCGTGTACCCGATCTCGGCGATCAACTCGCACTGACGGTCCCAGTCCCAGTCTTCGAACAATTCCTGGCAGATGGCAAATTTCATCGCCGCATCCCCGTAGAGCGGTGTGTGTGAGGCGGCCCATCCTAGCAGGAACCCTGCAAACTGGCTTCCACCGCTGCCGATCCCCGTGCCTCAAAAGGGGTGTCAATCTGGGTGGTTTGGGATGATCTTCAAGGTTTTCTGGATTCTAGCGGCAATCATGTCGAGAAAAGAAAGGACGGTTTCGCCGATTGGCGGGATTGTACTGGTCTCTTCGTGCCTGCTTTTTGCATTGCCAATGACCCCGGGAACGCATATCCGCCGCTGTTTCTTGCGAGGACGCCACGTGGTGTTGCTCGTGCTGGGCAGCACGTTGGTGATTGGTGCCGGGCGTTCGGTCGAGGCGGGATATTGTGGGGCTGCCAGTTATCGTGCGTGTCCGACGAAGGCCTGTCGGGCCAGTGACGAGTACTGCACGGCCAAGGTTCGCTGTAAGACCGAATACCGGACGATGAAGGAAACGGTCTGGGAACCGAAGGAATTCACTGTCTACAAAACGGTTTTTGACACGGTCTGCGAGCGGATTCCGCTGCAGTGCACGCGAACCATCAACGAGACGAAGTACCGGCACGAGAACTACACCGTCAAGATTCCGACGTGCGAAACAAAGTACCGGACCGAGAAGTACACGGTCTGCCGCAAGGTGCCCGAGACGAAGTACAAGACGGTCAAGTGCGTCCACCGCTACGCGGTGCACAAGACGAAGTACCGGGAAGAATCCTACACGGTCTGTCGGCACGTGCCTGTTGAGAAGATCCGCGAGGTCAGTTACACGGTGTGCCGCAAGGTGCACGAGACGAAGTACCGCGAGGTCACCGAGACTCACTACAAGACGGTTCGTGAGACGCACTACAAGGACGTGACCTGGAAGGTCTGTCGGCCGGTGACCCTGGCCAAGGAAGTCGAGGTCGATGGGGGCGAATGGAAGACGGTGAAGGTGCGTTGCCGGACGCCGGTCGTGCCCAAGTGCAGCGGCCCGCCGCGACCCGGTTGTGAGAAGCCCGCCCAGGTGGCGTGTGCTCCGCGCATGGTCAGCAAGCGGGTCTGGGTTCCCAAGCGGGTTAAGAAGAAGGTCTCTTGCACAACCCATGTCACCGAGATCAAGCACAAGCGGGTGCCCTACACGGTGTGTCGTCGCGAGCCGTATTGTGTCAAGAAACGTGTGCCCTACACCGTCTGCAAGGTGATCCGCGAACGGAAGACCAAGAAGGTGCCCTACACCGTCTGCAAGGTCGTCCGCGAGTGTCGGACACGGAAGGTGCCTTACACGGTTTGCGAGTGGAAAAAGAAGACTCACGAGAAGAAGGTGCCCTACACCGTCTGCAAGGTCGTCCGAGAAGAAAAGACTCGGCGTGTGCCGTACACGGTTCACGGGCACCGGACCGAGACAAAGACCCGCTGCATTCCCTACTGTGCTCCTCGCAAGGTCTGCTACACCCGCTACGTCACTCGTCCCAAGAAGGTTCCTCGCCAGGTCGAGTACCAGGTGACCCGTTGCATTCCGAGGACGGTGACCCGAAAGGTGCCGGTGAAAGTGACGATTCCGTTGAAGATCAAATCGAGTTGTTCCAAGCCAAGAGACTGCGAGACCTGTAAGGACTAACCAGACACCGACGGCCGGGTTTCATCGTTTCCGGCTTGTTGGCAAACAGGGCCCTTCAACACCTGCCCTGACCAAACGGTCGTTTCGTGACGCGACCATGTTTCCGCGAGTCGGTCTCCTGCGTGGAGATCGGCTCGCGGTTTCTTTTTTTGACGCCGACATCGGACTTGTCATTCCAGGCTGTTGTCGGGAACTTGGATGCAGGTGACCGCGTCCAAAGGTGGGCGAGTTGTCCGGGCCTGGAGATTTCAACGTGATGCAATCGGTACGTCCTCGGTTCGTTTTGGTCTTCGGCGGATTGGCCCCACTGTGCTTCCTCGCGTGCTTCGCCAGTCTCTCCCTGGGACTTCCGGCACATTCGGAGACCGCCAACCAGGCGCGGGATGAGGTGGGCCAGCGGACGCGTGCCCAGCAATTGTTCAAAGCGGGCAATTTTCGCGAGTCGCTGGAGATTTATCGTCAATTGGTTCTTCAGCCAGGGACGTCGCCGACACAGGTTGGTGGAGACCTGAAGCAGGCCATCAGTTGCCTGGGCCGGTTGAACCGGATCCCGGAGGTTGACGCCCTGCGGAACAAGGCGGTCGAGATCCACGGGCGGAACTGGAGATTTCTGCTGGCCGCTGCCCAGACGATGGCCAATGGCCAGCACTTTGGCCGGGTTGTTGCTGGGGAGTTTCAGCGTGGCAGTTCGCGTGGTCGTGTCAGTGGCCGTATTGCCAACTCGATGCAAAGAGACCGCTCCATCGCACTGGGTTGGATGGAACGGGCTATCCCCCTGGTGGCTGCCGAAACCGGCAAGAATAGCCAGCAGGAACGAGGCCGGTTCCACGTCGAGCTGGCTCGGATCCTGATGCAGGGTCGGAACGGGGGGCAGTCGTGGAGACTGGCCAACTTGACTGACACCACAAAACTCATCGACCTGGAACAGAGCGGGTTTGGATATTTTGGGCGTGGCTCTGGAGGCAGTTCCCGGGGCGCGGCGGTCGATCGCAAAGGGCGTCCGCTGTTTCATGACGATCCCGAGACGTTCAAAGCGGCAACGACCGACGGACAGCGATGGCGGTGGGCTCTCTCGCAGGCCGTTCGTGTCGATGCGGGACTGCGGGCCGAAATCCTGCTCAGCCGTGGCCGTTTTCTTTGGGGCCAATTTGGTGTCCAGACCATGCAGCAGGCCGGAATTCAGCCGCGCGAGGACGACGATGATGACGAGCCCGCCGCCGGGCCCTGGTCGGTCAGGTCCCTGGCCGAGACCGAGACCATCGCGAGGTTGGCGACCGGGGTGCAGCGATTCTCTCTCCCGCCCGATCACAACCACATCGTGTTGTTGACCCAGGCTGCCGCCGCGGGCCGTGGCACCCATTCTTCGTCTGCGGCCGACCTCCTGGCCGGCATCTTCGAAAACCGCCAGCAGTATCCGCGAGCGGCCACGGCCTGGCGTGATGCGATCGAGAAGTTCGGAGCGGGAAACAACGTGTACCGTCGCAAGCGGCTCGATCAGATCGTCGGTCGCTGGGGACAGTTCGAACGGGCCGCGGTCGCGCCTGCCGGTACCGCGACCACGCTCGACTTCCGTTTCCGGAACGGAAACGAGGTTCAACTCGAGGCGTCCCGGGTGCGAGTCGACCAGTTGCTGGCTGATGTGAAGGCCTACATCAAGCGGAAGCCGCTGAAGTTTGACTACAACCAGTTCAATGTCGAGAACATTGGTTTTCGGCTGGTGCAGCAAAATCAGCAGAAATACATCGGTGAGAAGGTCGCCACGTGGACGCGGAAACTCAAACCCCGGCCCGAACATCTTGACCGCCTGGTCACACTCGAGACTCCGCTCAAACAGGCGGGTGCCTACCTGCTGACTGCCCGGATGACCGATGGCAATACCAGCCACATCCTGGTCTGGATCAGCGACACGGCGCTGGCACACAAGCGGATCGGCGGTGGCGATTTGTATTTCGTTGCCGATGCGGTGACCGGTGCACCCATCCCGGGAGCCAGGGTCGAGTTCTTTGGATTCGAACAGCGTCGTGTTCAGAAGGGGAGGAAGGTCGAGATCAACGTCGACGAGTTTTCCCGCGTCACAGACAAGCAGGGTCAACTGGTTCCTCCGACCGACGATTCCAGGAAACGGTTTCGCTGGCTGGTGGTCGCCCGGACGGCTGAAGGCCGACACGCGTACCTCGGTTTTCGTTCGGCCTGGTTCGGCCGCCGAACTTCCAGGGTGTTCGACACGACTCGCGTGTACGTGATCACCGATCGTCCGGTGTATCGACCGGGTCAACCGGTTCGGTTCAAGTTCTGGATTCGCCAGGCGCGTTACGACAAGGACGAACAGAGCCTGTACGCGGGGAAAAAAGTGACGGTTCGAGTCACCGATCCCCGAAACCAGGAAGTCATGGAACGCCAGTTCACGACCGACGCCTGGGGAGGGTTCGATGGCGCACTCGATTTGCCCGAGTCGGCCAACCTGGGCCAGTACAGCATTCGCATCAACACCAAGAAATCCGACCTGGTGATGCCCGGCCTCAACAGGCGGGTGGTTGGCGGTGGCGGATCATTTCGGGTCGAGGAATACAAGAAGCCGGAGTACGAGGTGACCGTCGAGGCGCCCGAACGACCGGTGTCGCTGGGCAAGACGATCAAGGCGAAGATTGTTGCCAAGTATTTCTTTGGTGGTCCGGTCAGTCGTGCGACGGTCAAGTACCGCGTGCAGCGCGAGATTCACAACGATCACTGGTTCCCGGTCGGTCGCTGGGACTGGCTCTACGGGTCGGGGTACGGATGGTTTGCAGACTCGTACCGCTGGTATCCCGGTTTCGGGGGCTGGGGTTGCGTGAGACCGTCACCGCCGTGGTTTGGCCGGCCGCATCATCCTCCGGAACTGATCGTGGAGAACGAGGTTGAGATCGGTGAGGACGGGACGGTGGAACTGAAGATTGACACGTCGGTGGCCAAGCGATTCCACCCGGATTCGGATCACCGGTACCGGATCACCGCCGAGGTGGTGGACGCGTCGCGTCGGACGATCGTTGGCACCGGATCGGTGATGGCCGCCCGGCGTCCATTCCGCGTTGTGACCTGGGTCGACCGGGGTTACTACCGGACCGGGGAGACAATCCAGGCCCATGTCCGGGCCCGCACGCTGGACGGCCGGCCCGTTTCGGGCAAGGGCCGATTCGTGCTGTACCGGATCAGTTACGACAAACAGGGCCGTCCCGAAGAGAAGCGGGTCCGAAGATGGGACGCCGTCACCGATGCCAAGGGCGGTGCCGCCCTGACATTGAAGGCGACCGATGCAGGTCAGTATCGAATTTCCTGTGAAATCCAGGACGGTGAGGATCGTCGTATCGAGGGTGCGCAGGTGTTTTTGGTCCGCGGCCCGGAGTTTGACGGCAATGACTTCCGCTTCGATGACCTGGAACTGACCGCCAATCGCCGCGAGTACAAGCCCGGCCAGGTGGCCAAGCTGATGCTCAACACCAATCGCCGCGGTAGCACCGTGCTGGTGTTTGTGCGGCCCGAGGGCGGGGTGTATCCGAAGCCCCAGGTTGTTCGGATCAAGGGCAAGAGCGCCGAGATCGAGGTGCCGATCGGTCCCGGCGACCGACCGAACATCTTTGTCGAGGTGATGACAGTCTCGGATGGCAAGCTGCACTCCAAGGTCCGACAGTTGTTCGTACCTCCCGAGAAACGAGTGATCAATGTGGCGGTCAAGCCCTCGGCCAAGGAGTACCTCCCGGGTGCTCCCGCCACGCTCGACGTGTCTCTGACCGACGCTGCCGGCAAACCGTTTTCCGGTTCGCTGGTCCTGACGATGTACGACAAGAGCGTCGAGTACATCTCGGGGGGCAGCAATGTCGCCGGGATCCGGAAGTATTTCTGGAACTTCCGACGTTCGCACTACCCCCGGACAATCTCCAACCTCACCCGTTCCAACGGCAACCTGGTGAAGCCGGGCGAGATGTCCATGTCACGGCTGGGGGTCTTTGGGAATCTCGTCGCGCAACAGGAGACTCGGGGAAGAAGAATGTTCGGTGGCGGTGGCGGAGGATTGCCGAGGGCCATGGCGGCTGCGCCCAAGTCGGCAAAAGGGTCAGAAATGTTTTTTGCCGAATCTGCTGCGGACAAGAGTGGTGGAACCGAAACGACGGTCGCCCCGACGGTTCGTACGGAATTCGCAGACACCGCGCTGTGGGTTGGGTCGGTGACCACCGACAAGGACGGGCACGCGCAACTCAAGCTCGATATGCCCGAGAACCTGACGACCTGGACGGTTCGGGCATGGGCCATGGGGCACGGGACCAACGTTGGTGAGGGTACCGCCAGCGTGTTGACGACCAAGAATGTTCTGGTTCGCCTGCAGGCCCCGAGGTTCTTCACCGAGACCGACGAGGTGGTTGTCTCGGCCAACGTCCACAACCACCTGGCCGACGACAAGATGGCCGTGGTCCGATTGGCACTCGAGGGAGGCACGCTGGCAGCGTTGGGTCCGCTGGAGAAGAAAGTCCACCTGCCCGCCGATGGAGAGGTCCGCGTCGATTGGCGGGTGAAGGTGATTGCTCCGGGCGAAGCGACCGTGAGGATGGCGGCTTTGACCGATGTCGAGAGCGACGCCATGGAATTGCGTTTCCCGGTTCTCGTTCACGGGATGCAGAAGACCGAGTCCACGACCGGAGTCCTGCGTGGCGACCGCAAGTCGACACGGTTCGAACTGACCGTTCCCGATGCCCGTCGACCCGATCGCTCGCGGCTGGAAATCCGTTACTCGCCGACCCTGGCTGGAGCACTCGTGGACGCTCTGCCCTACCTCGTCGATTACGAGTACGGCTGCACCGAGCAGACGCTCAATCGCTTTCTGCCCACGCTGGTCACTCACAACCTGTTGAAAAAAATGAAGATCGACCTGGAAGCGGTCCGCAAGAAACGCACCAACCTCAATGCCGGTGAACTGGGCGAGGCGGGCGAAAGGGCCAGGAGATGGAAACGGTTCAAGCGGAATCCGGTGTTCGACAATGCCGAGGTGTCTCGGCTGGTCAAGGAGGGCGTCAAGGCTCTCTCGGAGATGCAACTCTCCGACGGAGGCTGGGGCTGGTTCTCCGGACCCGGCGAGAGTTCCAGCGCACACACCACCGCCACTGTTGTTCACGGACTCACCCTGGCACGGGCCAACGGAGCGGCCCTGGCACCGGGGGTTCATGAGAAAGGGGTTGCGTGGTTGAAGAGACACCAGGCCCGGGAGGTGCGGAAGCTGAAGAACGCGGCCACCAAGACCAAGCCCTACAAGTTGCGGGCCGGCAACCTCGACGCGCTGGTCTACCGCGTGCTGGTGGATGCCGATTCACTCGACGAGGCAATGGGAGATTTCCTGTATCGCGACCGGATCGGTTTGAGCGTTTATGCCAAGGGACTGATCGGACTGGCCTTTCATGCCAGTGGTCAACAGGAACGACTCGCGATGGTTGTCCGCAACATCGACCAGTTCCTGCAGCAGGACGACGAGAACCAGACCGCATGGTTGCACCTGCCGAATGAGTCCATGTGGTGGAGGTGGTACGGGAACGAGATCGAGGCGAACGCGATCTACCTGAAGCTGTTGTCCCTGACCGATCCCAGGGGTGTTCGTGCGTCGCGGTTGGCCAAGTACCTGGTCAACAATCGGCGGCACGCGACCTACTGGAACAGCACCCGTGACACGGCGTTGTGTATCGAGTCGTTGGGCGAGTTTCTCAACCGCAGTGGCGAATCGGTTCCCGACGTGACCATCGACGTGGTGATCGATGGCAAGGTGGCCAAGTCGGTGAAGGTCAATGCCGAGAACCTCTTCAGCTTCGACAACGCCGTGGTCGTCGAGGGTGCCGCCGTGACCGGTGGGAAACACACGATCGAAGTTCGCCGTCGTGGAAAGGGGCCGGTGTATTTCAACACGTGGTTGTCCTACTTCACGACCGAGGACTTCATCACGAAGGCTGGCCTGGAGATCAAGGTGCAGCGGAAGTACTACCGGCTGGTTCGTCGCCAGGGTGCCACCGCGGACATCCCCGGCGGCAGGGGCCAGGCGCTGAAACAGTCCAGGCTGGTTTACGACCGTCAGGAGGTGGCCGACCTGGGCAAGTTGACCAGTGGAGACCTGGTGGAGATTGAACTGGAGATCGAGAGCAAGAACGACTACGAGTACCTGGTGTTCGAGGATCCGAAGGCAGCGGGTCTCGAGCCGGTGGATCGCCAGAGCGGTTACACGGGTGGGTATCCGTCTGTGTATCGTCAGTTGAGGGACGACCGGGTGGCGTTTTTCTTCAGGACGCTTGCCCGTGGAAAGCACAGCATTTCGTACCGAATGCGTGCCGAGATTCCCGGTCGATTCAGCGCCTTGCCGACGCGTGGCAGTGCGATGTACGCCCCGGAGTTGAAGGCCAACTCGGACGAGATCCGCCTGGGCATCGTGGACAAACGGTAGCCGGGTCGGTTCGTCACCGGGGGCGAACCTCTTCCGGAATCCGTCCAATCCGTTATACTCCGCCGCGCCATGGAGAATGAATTACTCGCAGCCGAGAAAGCGGTTCGTGAAGCCATGGGGCTTTGTCGGGTGGTCCAGGCCGGTGTTGACCCCGGCGTCCTGGAAAAGTCCGACCGCAGCCCGGTCACGATCGCTGATTTTGGCAGCCAGGCGCTGGTCTGCCGGTCGTTGGCGGACAGTTTTCCCGATGATCCGGTGGTTGGTGAGGAAGATGCCGCGGAATTGCGGCAACCCGAGCAGGCCGAGTTTCTCGATCGTGTCACCCGGGTGTTGGCCGCCCAGGGTGTCACCGCTGGCGGCGACGCCGTCTGCGACTGGATCGATCGGGGTGGCGGAGCACCGTGCGACCGTTTCTGGACGCTCGATCCAATCGATGGAACAAAGGGGTTTCTTCGGGGAGGCCAGTACGCTGTCGCCCTGGCACTGATCGTTTCTGGTCGGGTCGAGGTGGCTGTGCTCGGTTGTCCCGGGCTGGGTGTCGTCGATGACGGTGGGCTGGTGTACTCTGCGATCCGAGGTGCCGGGACACGTGTCTCCCCGGCCTCCGAACCCGGTGATTCACGACCCGTGTCTGTTAGCGATTGCACCGACGTCACCCGGGCACGCCTGTGTGAATCGGTGGAATCGGGACACAGTGCGCACGACCGTTCAAAAGTGATTGCCGAATCACTGGGCCTGCAGGCAGAATCCGTCCGGATGGACAGCCAGGCCAAGTACGCGACGGTGGCTGACGGTGGAGCTGAGATCTACCTGAGATTGCCCGTCGACGCGAGTTACCAGGAGAAGATCTGGGACCACGCGGCGGGGTCGCTGGTGGTGACCGAATCGGGCGGGACCGTGTCCGACACGTTCGGTGCCCCGCTCGATTTTTCTCAGGGTCGGACCCTACAGAAAAATGCTGGGGTGGTTGTCAGCAATGGGCTGCTCCACGAGCAGATCGTGGCTAGCGTGGTGGCATCCGGAACGACTCGAGATCGTGACGATGGGCATTGATCCGGCCAGTTGCACGTTGTTGGTCGTTGCCGGTGTGATCGTGTCACTGGCTGTTCTGAAAACCTCGCCCGACCTGATCCTGTTGGGCGGGTTGGTGCTCTTGATGGTGTTGGGAGTTTTTCCCGAGACGTCGGTGGCGTTGTCGGGATTCGCCAACGAGGGCCTGTTGACGGTGGCGGTGCTGTTCGTGGTGGCCGAGGGAATGAAGCAGACCGGTGGCCTGGGTGTGCTGGGTCGGTCGTTGCTTGGTCAGCCCGGTAGCCTGCCGATGGTGCAGGCCCGGCTGTTGCTGCCGGTGTCTTTTGCCAGTGCGTTCCTGAACAACACCCCGGTGGTGGCCATGGCGATGCCGGTGGTCAGCGACTGGGCCCGCAAGCACCAGGTGGCGGTTTCCCGGCTGCTGTTGCCCCTGAGTTATGCCGCGATCCTGGGTGGCCTGTGCACCCTGGTCGGCACCAGCACCACTCTGATCGTCAACGGATTGATGATCGATTCGGACCGGGTTGATCTCCGTGGTGCGGGAAATGGGCTGGGAATGTTCGAGATCGCCTGGGTGGGTGTTCCTGTCGCGTTGGTCGGACTGCTGTACATCGTGCTGGTGTCCAAGTGGTGGTTGCCCGATCGTCGGCCCGCGATCGACACGGCATCAAATCCTCGTGAATACACCGTCGAGATGCTGGTCACTCCGGATAGCCCGCTGGTCGGAAAGTCGATCGAGTCGGCTGGCCTGAGACATCTGCCGGGGATGTACCTGGTGGAAATCGATCGTTCGGGTCGAGTGTTGCCCGCGGTGGCCTCGGGTGAGATTCTCGAGGCGGATGATCGATTGGTGTTTGTTGGTGTCGTGGAATCGGTCGTCGATCTACAGAAAATATCTGGTCTCGAGCCAGCCACCGACCAGGTGTTTCAACTCGATGGCCCCCGTTCACAACGTCGGCTGGTCGAAGCGGTGGTCTCTGAGAGTTGTCCACTGGTGCACCGCACGATTCGTGGAGGGCGATTCCGCAGCCGCTATGCTGCGGCGGTGATCGCCGTCGCACGGCACGGCGAGCGAATCGACAGCAAGATCGGCGACATTCGCCTGAGGCCTGGAGACACCCTGTTGCTGGAAGCTCACCCGAGTTTTCTTGAGCGACAACGCAACAGCCGCGATTTTTACCTGGTCAGTGCTGTCGATGATTTCACTCCACCGCGGCACCACCTGGCGTGGATGGCTCGGGCCGTGATGCTGGCGATGGTCGTGGTTGTGGCGTTTGAGTGGACGGGCATGCTCGAGGCGGCCCTGGTTGCGTCGTTTGTGATGCTGGTGACCGGTTGCCTGAGGGGATCGGAGGCCCGCGGGGCCATTGATGGAAGCGTCGTGTTGGCGATTGGAGCGGGTCTGGGAATCGGCGAGGCGATGCGAGTGAGTCACGCGGCTCAACGGGTGGCGACGGTGTTGTTCGAGATGGGTGACACCTTGTTTTCCGTGGCCGGCGATACGATTGTCGCACATCCCCAGGCCATGCTGGCGGTGGTGGCCGGTTTGACCATGGTGTTGACCAACGTGATCACTGCCAAGGCGGCTGCAGTGCTGATGTTCCCGATTGCGACGGCAACCGCCGACGTGGTGCAAGTCAGCGGATTGCCTTTTGTGCTCGCCGTCGCATTGGCCGCGGCCTCGAGCCTGGCCTCTCCGATTGGCTACCAGACCAACCTGATGGTGTATGGACCCGGTGGGTACCGTTTCCTGGACTATCTGAGGTTTGGTGGCCTGCTGAGCCTGGTTGTCTGGATTGTTATCGTGATGCTTGTTCCCTGGGCCTGGCCATTTTGAGGACAGTTTGAAGACGGGGCTGGATCGACTGGTGGGTGTCCGGAGACGGGTTAGGCTGGTCGCGTTTTCTGGAGCGACCTACAATAGCCTCTCCCGCGGGATGTGAATTTCCAGGTTGCGGTGTTCCACGATTGATGACTACACCGAAGGTTGACCTGAAGAACAAGTGGCTGGCCGCGGTGCTGGCTTTTCTGATCCCGGGTTTCGGGCATGTCTACCAGCGACGCCGCTTCAAGGCCGTGATCTACTTCACCTGCGTCCTGGGGATGTTTCTCACGGGGATGACACTTGGTGAATGGAAGGTGGTGTACTGGAGATGGGAGCCGGGCGGTCACCGGACATTCGGTTACCTTGCACAGGTTCTCGTCGGTTTGCCGGCACTGCCGGCACGGTTCCAGGCGCTGCGGTACACGGCACCGCCGTTGGATGGTTTTGACATCGAGCGTCGACTGAGGCTTGATACGATCAAGGGCAGCGATGTCGACAGCGACCTGGACCTGCCGTTCACCGGCCGGTTCCGGTACAGGCCGGATCCCGATTCGTTTGCACCTGAAGCCGGGGATGACTTTCCCAACGAACCGATCATCAATGTCACCGGGAGAATCAGGTGGCAGCGAGAAGACGGTTTATTCACGGGGAGTTTCGAGGGGAACACCGAGGATGGCAAGCCGATCAAGTTGACGATTGCGGGTCAACCAACCGTCAGTCCTCGTGTATTTGCACACGGCGAGATCACACCCACGATGCTCCGCGAGGAGGACACGACGCCGGCTCGGCAGTTCTCGAATTCTCTCCGTTACGTCCACTGCGACGTCGAAGACGGACCACGGATCGGCGAGATCGAGGGGACTGTTGAGAGAACTCTCATGGACTGGTTCCAGTCGCCGTTGGAGGACAAGGCGCTGGAAGAAATCCATGGCCGCCTCGGCCGCCGCTACGCGTTGGCGGAGGTGATCACATGGATTGCCGGGTTGCTGAACCTGTTGGCAATCTGGGATGCGTTTGAGGGGCCGGCGTATGGTTATGGAGACGAGGAGGAAACGGTCGAGGAAGATTCGGTCGACCGAAGGTAGTTTGGGGAGAGACGACAGTGGATGCACACAGCACCTGGTACCTGTTGCCGCTGGCGATCGTGATCAGCCTGGTCTACAGCGCCAGTCGTTACGAACTCCCCTCGAAAATCCTCACGCGTGCCGGGCGGATGTTCCT
Source organism: uncultured Planctomycetaceae bacterium (assembly GCA_964646205.1). GTDB lineage: Bacteria > Planctomycetota > Planctomycetia > Planctomycetales > Planctomycetaceae > UBA8437. The sequence continues at coordinate 40,564 of CAZYAZ010000006.1, forward strand.
GACGATCATGATCTTCATGGGGATCGTCTTCGTTGTGCTCGACACGCTCTCTTTCTGGCTTTGATCGTCCCAGTCCGTGTCAACGATCACGCCGCCCTGGCCGTGTCCTGTCGCCCGAAGTAAACGTCCTGGGCTTGCTTGTTGGCGAGCACCTCTTTGGGTGTTCCACTGACGAGCACCTTGCCCTGGTAGACGACGTAGGCCCGGTCGGTCACCCCGAGCGTCTCCTTCTCGCGATGGTCGGTCAGCAGGATCGAGATGCCCTGTTCACGGAGACCCGCGATGATCTCCTGGATGTTGTTGATCGTGACGGGATCGATTCCGGCAAAGGGTTCATCCAGCAGGATCAGGCTGGGTCGACTGGCGAGGCATCGAGCGATCTCGAGCCGTCGCCGCTCTCCGCCGGAGAGCGTTGAGGCGATCTGGGAGTGGTGGTTTTCGATCCCGAACTGTGCCAGCAGTTCTCCGATGCGTCTTTTTCGTTCGGCCCGTTTCACGCCGAGGAATTCCAGCACGACCTGGATGTTCTGGGCAACCGTCAGCTTGCCGAAAACACTGTCGTCCTGTGGCAGGTATCCCAGGCCGTGCCGGGCGCGTCGATACAACGGCCAGTTGGTGACATCGGTGCCATCCAGAAAGACCTGGCCCTTGGTGGGAGCGACCAGTCCGCAGGTCATTCGGAAAGAGGTGGTTTTGCCGGCCCCGTTGGGTCCCAGCAAGCCAACGATTTCTCCGCGCTCGACGACAAAATCGACGCCATCCACGGCCCGCTTGCCGGGGTAATCCTTGACAAGACCTCGACAGTCCAAAAGTGGCATCGCCTGGGTCCTCCGTGACCCGAGACCGATCGGTGATCGGCTAACGGATTCGTTTCATGCGTCGGAATTGTGGATAGAACGGTACCCGGAACTGGGGGTAGTCGGAAATTATTGGTTGATCATTTTCGATCGTGGCGTGGTAGAACCAGCGGTTGAAAATGGGCAGGCGTCTCATCAGAGAATCCTTGTCGTCGGGATAGCCATGGCCGTTGTTGAGGAATGGCTGGCCGTGCGGCCAGTAAATGTAGAAGGCCTTTCCGACCAGTGCCGACCGCGGCACCGCGTGTCGCCTGGCGGCTTTGCGTCCGTTTCCCCACAGCCGTCCGTCCTTGCTCTTGGGCGAGTTGTCACCCAGCATCAGGAATTCGTCCGGACCGAGTTCAAACACCGCCTCGGCGGCCGAACTGCTGTAGAGTTCGTGCCAACTGCGCGGGTCCGACAGGGCGTCGATCAGCCCGGTTTCATCCGAGCTTTCAGTTCGAGGGGACGGGTTCACCGCCTGTGTATCGGCATGGCGAACCATCTCGCTGCGGTAGTAGATATCGCGAAAAATCGCGAGGTGTGAGACAGTCACCTGGGCTCCCCGGGCGGCGATGCCAACCGGAGAAAGGTCACCGGCACCGGGGCCCGGAAAATCGGTGGGATCCTGCCGGTACGAGGCGCGCGGTCCCAGGTCGACCAACTGGCCGTCGATCCAGATACAGAGTCGATCGTCAACGTTGGCAAACCGGAGTGTGTGCCGTCCGTTTTTGAGCTGGATTCCCTCGGATCGCCCGAGTTCCTCGTCCTCGTCCTCGTTCCGATTCAGGTCGATCTTCGAAGTCACGCGAACGGTTCCGGTAGCCAGGTCAAAATCCGCCCGAAACCGGCGGCGACCTTCAACCAGTTCCAGCAGCAGTCTTCCCGTCGCCTGAACCTCCCCGACAGTGACCTCGCATCCGAATGTCAGGTCGCCGACCCAGTAACAGTCCTGGTCCCTGCCAGGCATGTGCCCACCTTCGTAGGTGTTGTAACCGCAGAAGTCGGTGATCAATTGCGGACGCGGACGGAAATCGAGCGGCTCGTTGTCCTTCCAACGCTCGGGCGTGGGTACAAAGTGACGGTACCGCAGCCACTTCAACTGGTCCGAGGTGGTGAGTGAGAACGACCGGGAATCATCAGAGACTTTCCATCCTGTTGTCGATCCAGTTTTCGATTCGATCCAGCCGGATACGGCGCGGGGATCGTCGGGGTTGTTGTCGACGGCCGCCCAGCGGCTGGGCCATCCCAGTGCGTGCAACCTGGTCTCGGGGTGGTCATTGTCAAAGACCGGCAATTGCAGCGTGTCCTGCTTGAGCGGATCGGTCTTTCTCAGGATTTGCCGTCCCCCATCGGAGGTCTCCACGTAGAGGTTTCCCTGTCGGATCACGATTGTCTCGTTCGGCAATCCGACCATCCGCTTGATGTAATTGACGTTGGGTTGTTCGGGGAACTTGAAGACGGTCACATCCCAGCGTTTCGGTTGTCCGAATTCAAAGGGGAACTTGTTGACCAGGATCCGGTCGCCCTTGAAGACTGGCAGATCCTTGATGTCGTTCTCGTTTCGACAGTTGGGGCAGTACGACGACGTGATGCGGGAGGTGGGCTCGTACCAGTCGTTCTGCAGTTCCTCGCTGGCTCCCACCGCATAATTGTGTCCACAAGCCTCGCAATCGATATCCTTGTGCCGACCATAAAGCGTCGGGGCCATTGATCCGGTGGGAATCACGAAGGCCTCGGCTTCGAAGGTCTTGAAGACGAAAGCCAGGATGAAGGCGATCGCAAAAGACTCGATCGTCTCGCGCCATCCACCGCGGCGTTCCGGCTCGTTCCCGGTCAACAGGTCCGAGGCGCTGCCCGTGGTCGGTGGTGTGTCAGGTTGAGTCATCGGCGAGGGTATGCGGAGGCTGTTTCGAAGCCAAAAAAAGTGTGCGGGCGGCTGTCGCAATCAGCGAATATACCGGATGCGTCCGAGGTCGGGAATGCGGATGTGTCGGGGCTTGTCGTTGAATGGGACCTGCCACTGCGTGGAGGGCAGATGGACCAGCAGGGGCCGCCCGATCACCAGTCTTCGTGGTACGGCCGGATGACGCCACGACCGGCTGTCCAGCGAGACGGGGCTGTTGTCTCCGAGCATGAAATACTCGTCCAAGCCAAGTTGCCAGGCCGAGGTGGTGGCGTGTTGTCCCTTGGTGCCGCGGTAGTACACGTCGCGGTCGATGCGGACGTTGTGGATTTCGAGATCCCCGGCCGAGGCACCCAGTTTCAACAGGTCTCCCGAAAAATTTTCGTCGCGACGTGGTGATTCCGAGAGTGCGACTGGCGGGAGTACCAATCGTCCGTCGATCGCGGCTCGCAAAGTCCGATCGATGGTGGACAATTCGAATTTCTGGCGAGTGCCCGGTTCGACGGTTTTCAGCGAGGTGGATTTCAGTTGGCGTCCATTGATCTCCAGCCACTGCGTCCGGCTGGCGGGATCCCGGGACCAGGACACGCGGTGTTGGCCGTTGTCCAGTGTGATGGTCAGGCGGGCCGGGGTCCCGCTGGAGAGTGTCTCGAGTGTCACCAGCACCTCTCCGACCGTGCGGGTTCTTGATCTTGGTTCCCGTGGGTTGTAACCGTAGCGGTCACGGATCGCGCCGCCCGACTGGATGTCGTGGTGGTGATAGGTCAACCAACTGGTCGAGTCGGCCATTGCCGCAAAGTGAAAGCCGTTGGCGTGCTCGGACCATCCCGGACCGGGCGTCCACCGCCTGGGGCCGCTGTCTGGTCGGTACCGGTCGTCGTAGACAGCGATGGCCAACCCGCGTTGTTGCTTGAGTGTCTTCCGGCAGAGTCGACCGTTGGCGTAGATGTTGCCGCCGATGATCTGGATCGATTCGCCCGGCAGTCCAACCGCCCGTTTGACAAAGGCGGTGGTGGCCTGGTCGGGCCGTCGGAACACCATGGGTTCCCAGCGGCCGACATCCGAGAAGAGCCAGGGCAACTTGTGCACCAGCAACTGGTCGCCCTCGTTACGCGGTACGGTGGAGACGTCGATACCTGTCCGTCCGCAATTGATGCAGGTGGCCACGCGGGGCCGCGTCGCGGGACCGTCGATATCGGTGCCGCGGGCGAAGTGGAAACCACAGCCGGGGCAAACGACTTGCTTGTGGAATCCGAGCAGGTGAGGGGCCATCGATCCGGTCGAGATCAGGAAACCCTCAACGAGAAACCCTTTCAGCAGGGACACCGAAATGGCCGTGCAGGCGATCAGTTCCACCAGACCCCGGATCGCGCTGCCGCGGCGTGGCATCTAGTGGTCTCCGCTGGAATCCAGGACCGAGAGAAATGCCTTTTGAGGGATCTCGACCTCGCCAAACTGCTTCATGCGTTTCTTGCCGGCTCGCTGGTTGGCCCACAGTTTTCTCTTGCGGGTGATGTCTCCCCCGTAACATTTCGCAGTCACGTTTTTTCTCATTGCCGGGATCGTTTCCCGGGCGATCACCCGTGTGCCAATCGCTGCCTGCAGTGGGATTTCAAACTGGTGCTTGGCGATTTCCTGCTTGAGGCGTTTCACCAGTGACCGGCCACGACGTTCGGCCTGCGAGCGGTGGACGATGGTCGAGAGCGCATCGACACGGCGTTCCTTGACGAGAATGTCGAGCCGAACCAGGTCGGCGTCGCGAAAACCGATGGTGTCGTAGTCGAGTGTACCGTAGCCGCGGGTGGCACTCTTCAACTTGTCGTGCAGGTCATAGACGATTTCGGCCAACGGCAGTTCGTAGATCACCTGGGCCCGTTGTGGGCCGAGGTACTCGGTGTTCTTGTAGTTCCCGCGACGGTCTTCACAGAGGGTCATGATCGTGCCGATGTTTTCGGCTGGCAGGATGAAGTTCGCGCGGGCAATCGGTTCCCTCAGTTCCTCGATGACTCCTCCGTCGGGCAGTTCCTGAGGGTTGTCGACCCGGACGATCTCGCCGTCCCGTCGCAACACCTGGTAGGTGACGTTGGGCGCAGTCTGGACCAGCTCGATTCCCGCTTCTCCCTCGAGACGTTGCTGGATGATCTCCATGTGGAGCATGCCCAGGAAACCGCAACGGAATCCGAATCCCAGGGCCTCGCTTGTCTCGGGCTGGAACGTGAAACTCGAATCGTTGAGGCTCAGCTTCTGGAGTTCCTCTCGCAGCGTCTCGAAATCGGTCGCCTGCGTGGGGTACATGCCGCAATAGACCATCTGTTGCGGTTCCTGGTACCCCGGCAAGGGGTCCTGGGCCGGTGTGGCGGCTCCGGTGACAGTTTCTCCGACACCCACTCCGCCCAGTTCCTTGATCCGAGTGACCAGGTACCCCACCTGTCCGGGCGCCAGTTGATCGCACTGTGTCATCTCGGGCAGGAACTGTCCCAGTTCAAGCACCTCGTGTTGGCCTCCGTTGCGCATGAACTGGACCATGTCCCCCTTACTGATGGTGCCCTCCATCACCCGGAGATAAATGATGACCCCGCGGTAGCTGTCGTATTTGCTGTCGAAGACGAGGGCCCTGAGCGGCTTGTCGGGTTGTCCCTTCGGCGGTGGCACCCGTTCTCGAATCGCCTCGAAGACTTCGTCGATTCCGATTCCGGCCTTGGCACTGACCAGTAGGGCATCTTCGGGGTCGAGACCCAGCATGGTCTCGATTTCGGACAAGACCTCGTCGATCCGCGTCACGGGGAGATCGATCTTGTTGACCACCGGGATGATTTCCAGGTTCGCTTCCAGGGCGGCGTAGGCGTTGGCGACGGTCTGGGCCTGGACTCCCTGGAAGGCGTCCACCAGCAGCAGTGCTCCCTCGCAGGCGGCCAGGCTCCGTGAGACCTCGTAATGGAAGTCAACGTGGCCGGGGGTATCGATGAGATTCAACTCGAACTGTTGCCCATCAAATTCGTGAGTCAGCGCCACGGAGCGGGCCTTGACGGTGATTCCCCGGTCTCGCTCGATGTCCAGGTCGTCGAGGACCTGATCACGGAATTCGCGGCGAGTGATGGCGCCAGTCTGCAACAGCAACTGGTCGGCCAGTGTGCTCTTGCCGTGGTCGATGTGTGCGACGATCGAGAAATTGCGGATGCGGCTGGCGTCCATGGCGGGCGGCATCCTAGCGAACGGGTCGACGTGGGTCGAGATGACCGGAGGTGACTTGGCGGACGAAACGCTTGGTTAGCCGCCCTGCCCACTCCGCAGTCGTTCGAATGCGTCGGTGGCACCGTCGAGGCCCAGGTGGGCAATGGTGCCGATGTTGATAAACCGGTAGCCAACGTCTCTCCACCGAGCAACGTGGTCGAAGCCAACGTCGGTGATTCCGGCCGGTTTACCGAATTGGGCCACCCGTTCGGGGAATCCATCGAGGATCTTGACCACGTCAGGGTGCCGTGGTTGTCCGATCACACCCATCGAGGCGGCGATGTCCTGCGGGCCGGCGAAGACAATATCGACACCCTCGACGGCTGCGATCTCGTCGACGTTTTCCAGGCCCTCGGGAGATTCGATCTGGACGATTACGGCTGTTTCCGAATTGGCGACCGGGAGATAATCGCTCCAGTCGACGTTCATCATCATCGGCCATAGCGGCGAGACCCCGCGAGATCCCTCGGGTGGGTACTTGCAGTACTCGACGGCCAGCTTCGCTTGTTCGGCCGTGTCGATCTGGGGCACCATGATGGTGCTGGCGCCAATGTCGAGCGCTTTCTTGATCCAGTTGGAATCGAGGCCCGGCACCCGGATCATGGGCGAGACATCGGCCTGGCGGCAGATGATTGGAACCCAGCGAACCTCGTTCGGCCCGTAGGCACGGTGCTCAAGATCGATCCAGAGAAACTCGGGACCGGTGTCGACCGAGAGTTTGGCGAGAATGTCAGAACAATCGGGAAGAGCGACGCCCCAGGCGACTTGCCCCTCTTCGAGAGCTCGCTTGACCGGATTGATGAAATCAACCAAGAGACCCGGCCTCCCGAGCCGCCGATGCGGCTTCGACGGCCGCCTGGGCCGAACTGCCGGCGTCGACGACCGGAGCCGACTCGGCCAGCTTCGTTGCCGCGGCTGTGGCCGCCCCGGCACCATCGATTTTACCCAGGGCACTGGCCAAATCGGACAGGACGCTGCGTGGCACCGCGACGAGTTCCTCGGTGGCTGTCGTCTCGGCGGTGGCTTCCTCGGCGGCCTCGTCGGTCCCCGAATCGGCTCGTTGGCCCATCAGTCGCTTGGCCAATCCGACGTGGTTGGAAACGACTCGGTCAAAGGTGGCTCCACAGAAAGTGCAGCTCACAACCAGGGGATCTTCGACGTGGACCTTGCAACCACCACAGCGGATGGTGTGAAGATCGACAATCAGCGAGGCGGTTTCCGTCATGACGGGTGACTCGGCGTTTTACGGACTGGAGAAAAGGCGAAGTGTTACCAGGACCACGAGGCCTGGACGTCGGAATTGACGACCGCTGGGCCGGGCCAATTGCCCTCGTACAACGTGGCAATACAGTCGGCCGCTTCGTTGGCCATGTCCTGGATACTGGTTGTGTCGGCTCCTGCCAGGTGCGGGCTGACCACGATATTGTCCAACTGGAACAGGGGGTTGTCCGACGAGGCGGGTTCCTGCTCAAAGACATCCAGCCCGGCAGCGGCCAGTGGCCCGTTCTGCAATGCCTCGTACAGAGCGCTCTCGACGATGATTCCACCCCGTGCCGTATTGATGATCACGCTTCCGGACTTCATGTTCGACAGCACCGTCGCATCAAACAGGCCGCGGGTTTCGTCGTTGAGCGGGCAGTGGATGCTGATGGCATCGCTTCGTGACAACAGGGTGTCGAAGTCGACCAGCTCGATTCCCTGCTCGGTGCAGAAGGATTCGTCGGGGTACTTCTCGGTTGCGATCACCGTCATACCCAGCGAGGCACACCGCACGGCCATGCTGCGGCCAATGCGTCCCAGGCCGAAGACACCCATTGTCTGCCCACGGATCGGCCGCATCGGCTCGGTGCTCCAGCCACCGGATCGGACCAGTTTGTCGTGTAGGGCGACCCGCTTGGAGACGCCAAAGAGCAGTGCCAACGCCTGCTCGGCCACCGCGGCGTGGTTGGCCGTTGGAGTGATCGTGACCACGCGGCCCAGCCGGGTGGCCGCCGGGATATCGACGCGGTCAAACCCGACACCGCAGCGGGCAATCACCCGCAGTCCCGGGCAGCCCTCGAGGACCTCGGATGTCAATTTCTCACCACCGGCCAAGATCGCATCGATACCCTCGAGTCCGGCGATCGTTTCTGCCGGCGTTCGGCCACGTGTGAACGTGGAATCTGCGGGGTAGCGGACCTCGAAACCAGCCTCCAGCAGACGATCGACGTGGGGACCGGGCTGCTCGAAAAGGGCTTCGGGAGTGATCAGTGCGGTGGGCATGGGTGAAACACAAATTGGGGAGAGGGACGGTCCAGAACCGGGCTGTCGGTCGGACACGAAACCCTGTTCTACGAGTTCAACCTGCTGTTTGCAACTGCCGCCAGCGGCCCATCAGGTTGCCCGATCGGCCGGTGGACTTGGGAACTCCCGTGGAGGTTTGGAGCAGTTCTGCACTTGTTTTTCCTGATTGGGCAATCGCACAATCGACCCGCAACGTTGGTCAGAAGTACGAGAAGCAGAGGATTCGATGTCTCAAGATCCGAATACTGGGGCCTCTCCCGGTGGCGGTGAGATGACCATCTCGTGCTTGCACTGCGGTGCTGATACCCCACTGAGCTCGACAGTTTGTATCAACTGTGGCAACCCACTGGATTCGGTTGATCCGCAGTGGGCGGTGTCTTCGTCGTCTGAAGGTGGTGGCTGGACGAAAGCTTTGACCGGAATCGGTTGCGCGATCCTGGTCGTCGTCGCCGCGGGAGCTGCCTTCTTTGTCGGCTGTGCGATGATTTTCCGTATTTAGGACCCTGCGAACCCAGCCATGTCGATGCCGTTGCGTGATCACACGTTCCTCGGGATGACCCAGAGTCTGTGTCCGGAGTGCCTGGGGTTGGTGCCGGCAAAGATCATCGAGCGAGATGGCCGGGTTTACTTCCGCAAGCACTGTCCGACCCATGGGTCTCGCGAGGATTTTGTCTGCGGAGACGTGAACAGTTTTGATCGACTCGAGTTCAGTGTTCCCGGCAAGGTGCCCCGGCAGGTGGGCGTCACGGCGACCGGGGCGGGTTGTCCTCACGAGTGCGGGTTGTGCACCGAGCACGAACAGCACACCTGCGTGGGCCTGGTCGAGATCACCGGCTCCTGCAATCTCGAGTGTCCAATGTGCTACGCCGCGAGCGGTCCCGGCGGTCAGCATCTCTCGCTCGAGGAGACCATCGCCTCGATCGACCGGCTGGTTGAGGTCGAGGGGCGTCCCGAGGTGCTGCAACTCTCGGGAGGTGAACCGACGATTCATCCCGATTTCCTTGAGATTCTCGATTACGCGTGCGGCCAGCCGATCGACATCGTGATGATCAACACCAACGGGGTGCGATTTGCCCGCGACGGAGAGTTTCTCGATGCGGTGTCTCGTTATCGTGATCGCCTGGAGATCTACCTGCAGTTTGACGGTTTCCGCGAGTCGACCTACGAGTCGTTGCGTGGGGAACCGTTGGCGGCGACAAAGCAGGCCGCGGTCGAGGCCCTGGGCGAGGCGGGACTGCGGACCACGTTGGTCACGACCATCCAGGGGGGCGTCAACGAGGACGAACTGGGGGCGATCATCGAGTTTGGCCTGGACCGGTCGTGGATCACCGGTGTCAGCTTGCAACCGGCCACCTACAGCGGGCGGCACGTTTTGCCCGAGACCATCGAGGGACGGGTGACGTTTCCCGAGGTGGTCAAGCTGATCGAGGAGCAGACGGACGGGCTGTTCGTGACCGATGATTTCATGCCGCTGCCGTGTGCTCACCCCAACTGCCACACTCTCACCTATGCCTATCGCTCGGGTGGCCAGGTGATGCCGTTGATGCGGATCATCGATGCGCGGGAGCACAGCGACCTGTTGGCCAATGGGATCACTTTCAACCGTCCGCGGGCCCGCCAGTTGATCGAGACGTATCTTGGGCGACTGGGCTATTGCGGTCCCGAGGGCTGTTCGGTTCCGGGGTCGGCAGAGGAACTTCCCGTGCCGGAACTCCCGCTCCTGGCCGGTCAACCGATCACGCCGTCTGGACCCGGCAGTGTCATGGAACCGTTGGCCCTGGAATTTCTCCAGCGAGGTCTCTCCGAGAAACTCGATCCGTCCGACGTGTTTCGTATCACGATCACGTCATTCCTGGACGCCTACAATTTCGACGTGCGGCGCGTGATGAAGTGCTGCATCCACCACGTGCTGCCTTCCGGCCACGTGATTCCCTTCTGTGCCTACAACGTGCTCTACCGCGAGGGCCACGTGCCGTTGCCGACCCTGGACCGGTTGACCGAACTGACCGTTGACTCGTCCGAAAGTTGACCGTGACAGGTCGAATCATTTACGCGGCGATCATGCTGGCCGCCGTGGCCATCGCGGGCTGGCTGTCCGGAGGACGACAGGTCCGGCTGGGGCTCTCGTTGCGTCAGCGGTTGCTGATCGGACTGGGAGGATTCACCGGTGCCTTCCTGGCGGCTAAGTTGCCCTTCGTGCTCTCGTATTTCGTCGAGGGTGATTGGCCGGCGGTGTTCAGTGGCCGCGCGCTGTTTTCCGATGGCAAGACGATCATGCTGGGATTGGCCGGAGGCTACTTTGGAGTCGAAGCCGGCAAGTGGTACAGCGGAGTCAAGATCGGCACCGGCGACAGTTTCGCGGTGGCGATTCCCGTGGCGGTCGCGATCGGGCGGCTGGCCTGTTTCTCCAACGGCTGCTGCTACGGGGTGGTGACCGGTTTGCCGTGGGGCGTCGATTTCGGTGACGGCGTTTTGCGGCATCCGACCCAGATCTACGAGTCGTTGTTCCACCTGGGATGTGCCGTTGTCCTGTGGGGATTGCGTCGCGACGGATTGCTGGCCGGACACCTGTTCAAGCTCTACCTGGTGTCCTACTCGGTTTTTCGGTTTGTTACCGAGTGGGTGCGTCCCGAGGCGAAGCTCTGGGGTGGTTGGACTGGCTACCAGTGGGCGGCGGTCGTGATGGTCGTGGTTTTTGGAGCCCTGTGGTGGTACGAGTCGCGGGCTGGCGAGCGTGATGCCGAGGGGGTAGGCTAGCATCGGTTTCCACCAGTCATGGCGAATTACCGGACAGCCGGTTTTTCGGTGCGGTGGCAGGCTCAATCGAGCGACCGTTCATGCCGACCGGGCATGCCGCGGATCGCGTATCCAACCCGGTCGGAGTACACAGGCATGCGACAACTGACTCTTTCATTGATTCTTGGGTTCGCGGTCGTGTTGTCGGCAATCGTACCGGCTGCGTATGGGCAGAACGCCAAAGCGAAGAAGGCCGCGACCGGGCCGGTTCTGAAGACCAATCGAGACAAGGCGAGCTACGCGATCGGGCTTCAGATCGGGCAGGCTCTCAAGCGACAGGGACTGGAGATTGATCCCAAGCTGCTGGCCGCCGGAATCTCTGACACTCTTTCCGGTAAGAAACCCGCCCTGACCGACCAACAACTCCAGGCGGCTCTGGCGGAATTCCAGAAGGAGATGCAGGCCCAGTCGGCTGCCAAGAGCAAGGCCGCCGCCGAGAAAAACAAGAAGGCTGGTGTCGCGTTTTTGGCTGCCAATGCCAAGAAGACGGGCGTCAAGACGACCAAGAGCGGCCTGCAGTACTCCGTGCTCCGTGCTGGCAAGGGAGTTCGGCCCAAGGCGACCGATACGGTCGAGGTGCATTACCGGGGCAAGTTGATCGACGGGTCGGTCTTCGACGAATCTTTCAAGGGCAAGGTGCCGGCCAAGGCGGACCAGACGGTCAAGTTTGCCGCCAACCGTGTGATCAAGGGTTGGACCGAAGCGTTGCAGCTGATGAATGTTGGTTCGGTCTACCGGTTGGTGATTCCCTCGGAACTTGGATATGGCACCCGGGGCGCCGGACAGGACATCGGTCCGAACTCGGTGCTGGTCTTCGAGGTGCACCTGCTGGGAATTGAAGCGAGCAAAAAGAAATAGGTCACCAGTTCTCCAGGAGGCGTGCCGTGGCACGCCGGTGACGTGCCTGCGACACTCCGCATCCCCGACGTCGTCGTGATTGGGCTGGGAATGGTCCTGATCGCTGCGATCGGGGTGTTGTGTTCGCGGCGGAGCCGTACTGCCGGGGGGTATTTTCTGGCCGACCGGTCCCTGCCCGGGTGGGCGGTCGGTTTCTCGCTGATGGCCACCATCGTCAGCTCGATGACCTTCCTGGCGTTGCCGGCAGCGGCCTACCAGTCCAACTGGAGGCATCTTCCCGCCAACGCCATGTACGTGCTGGCCCTCCCGGTGGCGTGGCTGCTGTTTATTCCGTTCTATCGGGCCGGTGGTCTGCAGTCGGCCTACGAGTACCTGGAACGTCGCTTCGGACTCTGGGCCCGCCTTTACGCCGGGGGAGCCTTCATCCTGTTTCACCTGGCACGGATGGGGCTGATCCTGTTCGTGGCGTCCGAGTCTCTCCAGTTGATGATCGGTCGTCGCGAGGACTGGATTCTCGATGTCGTGATCATTGTCTTTGGCGTCGTCGTGGCCGGGTACACGGTCCTGGGTGGCTTGCGAGCGGTGATCTGGACTGATGTCCTCCAGGGAGTGGCGCTGATCGGTGGCGGGTTGATCTGCTTGCCGATCCTGGTGGATGGGATCCCCGATGGACTCTCCGGCCTGATCGCCACGGCCCGTCAACACGACAAGTTGAGCTTTGGGGTGTCGGCCGGAGACGTTGCCGGCCACACGATGGGCGCCACCATGTTGACCAAGTTGATCGTGTTCATGCAGATACTGGGCACGGATCAAACCACGGTGCAACGGTACATGGCCGCCAGCAGTCGCCGGGAGGCGAATCGAGCTCTGTGGATTGGCGGACTGTTGACGTTTCCCGTTTGGGTTTATTTCCTGTTCGTGGGGACAGCCCTTTTTGTCTTTTACCAATTCCAACTGGATCCGGTTGTCGCCAGCCTGGAACCGGAACAGATTTTTTCGCACTTCATCATCACCAAGGTCCCTCCCGGGGTGGCGGGTTTCGTGATCGTTGGCCTGATCGCCGCCGCGATGTCGACTCTCGACAGCAGCATCAATGCCATCGCCGCCACCGTCACCAATGACTTCTACCGGAGGTTGTGGCGCAACGATGCCGACGAGCATCACTACGGGCGAGTGGGACGCGGGGTGAGCCTGGCCACCGGCGCGGTGATGATTGGCAGCGGGCTGTTGATCCACGCTTTGCGAACCGCCGAGGGTGTGGAGGATGTGCAGACGAAGCTGCTGAGTATTTTCGGTGGTGGGTTGCTGGGCCTGTTCCTGCTGGGGCTGTTGACACGACGAGCCACCGGACGGTCCACCGCCGTGGCAACCTCCGTCTCGGTGGTCCTGGTCACCGCGTGGGTGGGATTGAGCAGTGGCGTGGGGGCCGACTGGTTTCCACGATTGCACGAGCGTGTGCTGGACACGTTCTGGGTTGGCGTCGTGGCCAATCCGCTGTTGTTTGGACTGGGGTGGTTGCTGGGCCGAACGCCCGGTCCAGGTGACCGTTCACTGGCCGGTCTGACCATCTGGACGGCCGACGACGAATCCCCGTCGACGCCATCGGGCGAGCAGGCTGACTAGATCGCGTCGGCGGTCTGTTGGAGTCGCTGGGCCAGGGGGCCAAGGATGCGACTGGCGGCGACCAGTTCGAGGACGTTACCGGCCGGATTCCTGAGGTCCTCGGGGTCGAGTCCGACCATTTCCAGGCGGCAGTAGACACCATTTCGCGTCAGCCCCAGTTTCTTGGCGACACCCTGGGGCCCCTTGATCCGTCCGTCAGGACTGTTGCGGAACGCGGTCAACAGGTCGTAGAGCTGAACCAGACCGCTGAGCAGATGGTGGGCATCGCCGATCAGAGCCCGGTTTCCGGTCTCGAACGCGTGCTGTTCGACCAGGCGGACTGTCTCGACCAACCCGCCGACAGACTCGCGATCCTCGTCGGTCCAGAAACTGCTGCCGTCACCAGCGGGACCGTCGTGCGTGTTGTTGGTGGTTGTGACTGACATGTCGCAGCGACTCTCCCTGGCCCATTGTCTCCATTTTCCCGGTGGGGGTCAGCGATGGCAAGACGGATTGGCTTGCCCCGGGCAATCACGGTTCATCCAGGAATCGGTTGGTGAACACTTTCGAGACATCCACCTTGCCGTCTTCAATCGCTTCGACGTCGACCAGTTGTCCAAGCAGCGTCTTCCAGCGTTCCGCAGTCATCCGGCCCAGTTTCGTTCGTGGTGTTTCCGGGGTCACGCACAACGTTTTCAACTCGCGGGCACCAAAGGCCAAAATCGGCAAACCCATGTCTTCGTTCCGGTCCGAAATCGCCTGGTTGGTCTGGCTGGGATCGTCCAGGTATTTCAGCCATCCGGAGACGGAGGCCTTGACCATTTCGGCGACCAGTTCGGGCCGAGTGCGGATGACCTCGGGCGTGGTGATCAACACGCTGGTGTAGGGATTGAACCCGAGATCCGAGACCATCAGCACCCGGGGCTGGGCCATCTGCAGTCGGGCCACGAAGGGTTCGCTGATCGAGTAACCCTGTTGGGCAAAGTCGTCGTTGAGCAGGAATTGAGAGACGTTGCCGGTGTAGGGCACCAGTTGGACACCCTTCAGGTCGACCGTCTTTTGCAGGAACAGCGACCAGGTGGCGGTACTGCTGACGGCCAGTGTCCCGACCTGGCCAAGGTCTTTCAGCGCTCGGATGCCCGAGTTCTCGTGGACGATCACGCAACGAGGGCTGACCTGCATCGCTGCCATCACGGCAACCGTTTCGGCCCCCGCCGCCTGGCCCACCAGCACGCGATCGGCATTGGTGATCCCGAACAGGACTCGCCCGGTGGCCACCTGGGTCACGACCTGTGTCCCGGGTCCCCCGGGGCGAATCTCGACATCGAGTTTCGAGTCGTCGTAGAAGCCGTGGACGTCGGCGGCGAAGAAGCCGCCGTGCTCGGCTTCGGGAAACCAGTTCAACTGCAACGACACCGCCGTCGGCGGGCGGACGATTCCATCCGCGGAGTCTGCTGCCACGTCGCTTCGCGGCGGTGGCTCGCTGCTGCCGCAACCCAGGCACAGCGCGGCCAGGACCAGAAGACATCTGGTGGAAGGTGAAGGCATGACCAAGGGTCCTCGGGTGTCGGGGCCTGGTCATTGTCGTGGTTGAATGACTGATTGTCACGCGGAGAGGCCACGTGGCTGAAGCCACGGCATCGGCGGAACCGGGTGTCTTCAGTCGAGCACCGCGTCAGTCTCCGGTCGTGTCCCAGCGAGCAAGCAAGGTCGATCCCACCCAGGTCACCGTGCCGAACAGTGCGATTCCCAGTACAGCCGAGGCGATCACCGCGGCGAACAAGTTGGCCGTCTTGAGGTGTTGCGAGGTGATGAGTACGAGGTGTCCCAGGCCGTAGTGCGTGGTGGTGTGCCCCACGAAAAACTCGCCGACAATCGCACCGATCACGGCCATGCCGCTACTCGTGCGTGCTCCGGTGACAAGATAGGGGATCGCGTGGGGCAGCCTGAGTTTTCTCAGAACCTGCCAGCGGGTCGCCCGGTAGAGCCGAAAGAGTTCCAGAAGATCCTCGTCGATGACCAGTAGTCCTGAGGTGGTCGAGGCGATGATGGGAAACAGGCTGATGATGACCGTCACCAGGACGACGCTGGGGAACCCGGTCCCAAACCAGGTGATGATCAGCGGCGCGATGGCAATGATTGGCACTGTCTGCAGAAAGATCGCGTACGGGTAGCAGCTCGATCGCACCAGTCGCGACTGGGAGAAAATGATGGCGATGAGGACACCGACGACCAGGCTGGTTCCGAACCCGGCCAGGGCTGCCAGGCCGGTCCTCAGGGTGGCGGCCAGCAGCCGGTCACCGTCATTGGCAATGGCCGCACCGACATCTGTCGGGGCCGGCATCAGGAATTCCGGCCATTCGAACCACCACGAGGCGAGCTGCCATCCGGCCAGCACGACCAGCAGCAGCCCCAACGGGGGTCCTCCTCTTGATGCGACATCCCGCCAGCTCCGGTTCATCGCTCCACCTCCCCGCTCGCCTGTCGCAGGCGAGTGGACACTTCGCCTGCCAGCCGGGCAAAGGTGGCATCGGCTCGCAATGAGGCGGTTCGTGGTCGGGGGAATTCGACCGGGACATCGATGAATTCCCGGCCGGTTCCCGGTGGCATCACCACCACGCGGTCCGAGAGGAAGACCGCCTCGGAGACGTTGTGGGTGACAAAGACGGCCGTGGTGTTGCGGGCCGCGTGGATGGCGAGCAGTTCCTCGTTGAGTTGTTCGCGGAGCAGGTCGTCCAGGGCGGCGAAAGGTTCATCGAGAAGCAACACGTCGGGACGGGTGACCAGCGCCCGTGCCAGCGACACCCTCATCCGCATCCCTCCCGATAGCTCACGTGGTCGTTTTGACGCATCGGCTACGGTGAATCCAATCAATTCGAGACTCTCGTCGACTCTCCGGCGGGTCTCGGTTGCGTCCATGCCCGCCAGTTCCAACGGCAGCCGGATGTTCTCTTCGACCGTCCGCCACGGCAACAGGTTGGGTTCCTGGAACACCAGGGCGATCCGTTGTGTCCCGGAACGGTGGACGGTGCCGGAGTTTGGTTCGAGCAATCCGGCCAGGAGTCTCAGTACCGTCGATTTTCCACAACCCGAGGGGCCGACCAGTCCCACGAACTCGCCGGTGGCGATTTCCAGGTCAACCTGGTCCAGCACGACGTGCTCTGGATCGAACGCGACGGTCGTCCGATCGAGGGCCAGGGCGGGATGGGTTGTCTTGCAGTCCAAGAGAGTCGAATCCCTGTCGATTGATTGATTGATCGAGGAATGTCCACGGAAAAGACGTCCTCGCATCCTACCGGATTGGGATCGTTGCTCTACCCAACGACCGAGGGGTCTTGTCCTGATTGCCCCTGTTGCATTATTGTCCTGTTGGTTGCCTTTTCCGTGGAGTGCTTTGATGCGAGGGATTTGGGTGGTCCGGTTGCCTGTCGCCGCGTTGGGTCTCTCGTTGCTGGGAGGAGGTCAACTGCTGGCTGACGAGACCACCAATCGGGTCGCGAGTGCTCACGGCGTGGACGGATCGGAGCTGCTGATCCTGCTGTACATTTTTGTGCTGGCCTCGTTTCTCGGTCACCAGTTGATCACGCGAGTGCCGCCACTGTTGCACACCCCCCTGATGTCGGGAACCAATGCCATTTCGGGCATTTCCCTGGTCGGGTCGCTGGTCGCAGCTGGACTGGCCGAACCGGTGATCTGCAACGTGCTGGGAGGCGTGGCAGTCGGTTGCGCCATGTGCAACGTGGTCGGTGGCTTTGCAATCACTGACCGGATGTTGGCCAAGTTCCGCAAGGGGAGTCGGTAGACGGTGCACGTGATTGCCGAATTGGTGCCGATGACGACCGAGTGGCTGTACCTGGCCGCGGCGGTGCTGTTCATTGTTGGAATCCGTGACCTGAGCTCGGCCGAGACGGCCCGCCGGGGCAACATGCTGGCCGCCGTTGGCATGGTGCTGGCAATTCTCGGGACGATGCAGCATGGTCTGATCGTCAAGTGGGAATGGATCGCGGTGGGCATGGTTGCCGGAGGGGTGATCGGGCTGTTGATGGCTGTATTCATGCCGATGACGGCGATGCCCGAACGGATCGCGATCGTCAATGGGCTCGGTGGCGCTGCGAGTGGATTGGTAGGAATCTGTGAGGTGATCCGCCACGTGATCAGTCCGTCGGAGGGGGCCACGGCGGCGGATTTTAACGCATTCCACGTTGGCGTGGCGGGCCTGGAGATCATGCTGGGTGCGTTGACGTTCACCGGCAGCATGGTGGCCTTTGGCAAATTGCGCGGCCTGGTGAGTAGCAAGCCATTAACCTACCCGGGCCAGAACGTGGTCAACGTGTTGTGGTTGGTGGTGATGCTGGGCCTGATTGCCGGGTTGGTCATGGCCAAGCTCGACCCGGTGTTCTTCTTCGTCCTGGCCGCCATGGCACTGTTGTTTGGTGTGATGTTCGTGTTGCCGATTGGTGGTGCGGACATGCCGGTGGTCATCGCGATGCTCAATGCGTACTCGGGACTGGCGGCCGCGGCCACTGGTTTCGTGCTGAGCAACAAGGTCTTGATCATTGCCGGCGCGCTGGATGGTTCCTCGGGCCTGCTGCTCTCGTTGCTGATGTGCCGCGCGATGAATCGTTCGCTGACCAACGTGTTGTTTGGTGCCGTGGGAGGCGGGACAGCTGTTGCAACTGGCGGTGACGAGTTGCAGGGTGACCCTCAGTCGATTTCGGCCGTCGAGGCCGCTGAACGGCTCTTCGATGCCCGTCGGGTGATCGTGGTGCCCGGCTACGGTATGGCCGCCGCGGGAGCTCATTTCGCCATCCGGGAAATGGCCGATGTCCTCAAGGAACGCGGGATCAGCGTCAAGTACGCGATCCACCCGGTTGCCGGACGAATGCCCGGACACATGAACGTGCTGTTGGCCGACGCCAACGTGCCCTACGACGACCTGGTTGAGATGGACGAGATCAACCCGGAATTTGCCGAGGCGGACGTGGCGCTGGTGATGGGAGCCAATGACATCTGCAATCCGGCGGCTCGCACGGCCGAGGGCAGCCCGATCTACGGGATGCCGATTCTCGACGTCGACCAGGCCGCGCAGGTGATCGTGATCAAGAGAAGTATGAGTCCGGGGTTTGCGGGGATTTCCAACGAGTTGTTCGTGGCACCCAACTGCGCGATGCTCTTTGGCGACGGCAAACAGGTGGCCGAGCAACTCGTCGAGACCCTCTCGCTGTAAAGGCAGGAAGCAGGCAGGGACACAATGAAGGTCGTGGTGCCCAGGGAACTGGCCGCTGGTGAGACGCGTGTGGCGGCGACGCCACGAACGGTCAAGCGGATGGACCGCGCCGGGCTGTCGGTCCAGGTCGAATCGGGTGCCGGGGTCGGATCGGGAATCACCGACACGGAGTTCAGGGAATCGGGAGCTGAGATTGTCGGGGACCGGGCCGCGTTGTTCTCCGGCGCCGAGATTGTCCTGAGCGTGAATCCACCGGACGCCGAAACGGTGGACCAGATTCCCGCAGGAGCGGTGCTGGTCGCCACGCTCAACCCGATGATCGAGAAAGACCTGGTCTTGCGACTGGCCAACCAGGGCGTCTCGGCATTTTCACTCGACATGGTTCCCCGGATTGCCCGGGCACAGTCGATGGATGTCCTCAGTTCAATGAGCACCCTCTCGGGGTACCAGGCGGTGTTGCTGGCGTCGATGGCGATGCCGGGGATCATGCCGTACCTGACCACGGCTGCCGGGACACTGCATCCGGCCAAGGTGCTCGTGTTGGGTGCTGGTGTGGCCGGGTTGCAGGCGATCGCCACGGCGCGTCGGCTGGGAGCCCTGGTCTGGGGTTACGACATCCGCCCGGTGGTCAAGGAACAGGTGGAAAGCCTGGGTGCGGAGTTCCTGGAGTTGATTGATACGACGACCGATGCCGAGGACGCCGGTGGATATGCTCGTGAACAAAGCGAGGACCAGGCTGCCCGGCAACAACAGGCCATGACTGCTCACCTGGCCCAGATGGATGCCGTGATCACCACGGCCCTGATTCCAGGTCGCCCGGCTCCGACGCTGCTGACCTCCGAGATGGTCTCGGCAATGAAGTCGGGTTCGGTCATCGTTGACCTTGCGGCTGAACGGGGTGGAAACTGCGAGTTGACCAGGCCGGGGCAGAACTTCACTTCCGATCACGGGGTGACTATCCTCGGCCCGTTGGATATTCCTCGCAGTGTGCCGGCTCATGCCAGCCTGATGTATGCCAACAACGTGGCCAATTTCCTGTTGCACGTGTGTCGAGATGGTCAGATCGATGTCGAATCTGATGACGAGGTGGCTGTCGGCACGCTGGTTACCAGTGGTGGACGGGTCGTTCATGAGCGCATTATCGAGGTGCTGGAGATTCCCGGTAATTGAGGGGATCCGCCGATGAACCCGTTTGAAGTCGTGTTGATACCCGGAGACGGGATCGGGCCGGAAGTCACCGATGCCGCCTGCCGGATTCTCGAGGCCGCCGGTGCTCCGCTGGTTTTCCAGGTGCACCATGCGGGCCTGGCGGCGTTGGAGCAGGGCCAGGAGGTCTTGCCCGAATCGACCGTGGATGCCATCCGGCATTGTGGCGTGGCCCTGAAGGGTCCCTGTACGACTCCGGTGGGCGACGGATTCACGTCGGTCAACGTCCAACTCCGGCAGCGACTCAACCTCTTCGCCGCGGTGCGGCCGGTTCGCAACCTGACGGGTGTTTCGACCCGTTTCGATGATGTTGACCTGGTGATTGTCCGCGAGAACACCGAGGGGCTTTACAGCGGGGTCGAGAACCAGGTGACACCTGACGTGGTGATGAGCATGAAGGTGGCAACCGAAACGGCCTGCGACCGGATCGCCCGCTGGAGTTTCCGTTTCGCCACTCGCCGCAAGAGGAAAAAGATCACGGTCTTCCACAAGGCCAACATCATGAAACTCACCGACGGGCTGTTCCTCCGTTGTGCACGACAGGTGCACCAGGAGGAGTATCCGAACATCGAGTTCGAGGAAGTGATCATCGACGCGGGTTGCATGAAGTTGGTCCAGGACCCGTCGCAGTTTGACGTGCTGTTGCTGGAGAACCTCTACGGAGATGTTGTCAGTGACCTGTGCGCGGGCCTGGTTGGCGGACTGGGTGTGGTTCCCGGAGCAAATATCGGCGAGGACCTGGCGGTGTTCGAGGCGGTTCACGGATCGGCTCCGGATATTGCCGGCCAGGGTATTGCCAATCCACTGGCGGTGACGATGTCGTCGGTCATGATGCTCAATCACATCGCCGACACTCGTGAGAATCCGGCATGTCGTGAGGCCGGTGACCGGATCAAGTGTGCATACAACCTCGCCTTGAACGATGGTTGCCTGACCCGCGATCTGGGCGGCGATCTGGACACCTCGCAGTTCGTGGCCGCCCTGATCGATCGCATGGAGGCACCGGGCGCGTGAACGACGGACCCGTCACTTCCAGGTTGCTGGCCGTCGACGTGGGCAACAGCCGGGTCAAGTTCGGGATGTTCGACCTGGCGTCAATTGTCGATGGATTGCCCCAGCTGGTCGATTCGCTGGCGGCAGCACCCGATGGTCCCATGCCGTGGCAGGAGATCCGTGGCTGGTTGGGCGAATCGGATTCGTCCGTACCGCGTGGCATCGTGGCCGGTTCAAATCCGCCTGTTCGTGACGTGGTGGTTGAAGGCTGGCCGTCGGAATGGCCCACCCCGAGAGTTCTTACCGATTCGGGTTGCCTGGACCTCGACGTGCAACTGGAACATCCGGGTCAGGCCGGAATCGATCGACTACTCAATGCCGTCGCGACCAGGCGACTGACAGCCGCACAGCGTCCGGCGATCATTGTTGATTCGGGAACGGCCACGACCGTGGACATGGTCGATGCCACGGGCGCCTTCCGTGGTGGAGCCATTCTGCCTGGATTTGGATTGTTGGCCCGGTCGTTGCATCGCTACACCGCGTTGCTGCCGCTGGTCACGCTCGAGCAACTCGGAGTTGGTCCGCCACCGGTGGTTGGCCAGGACACCACGACGGCGATCAAGAGCGGGTTGTTCTTCGGTCAACTGGGAGCCGTTCGCGAGTTGGTTCGCGTGATGTCCAGTTCGGTTGGTGGTGGACCGGTGGACCTGTTTCTGACCGGTGGAGGTGGGCCGCTGTTGGCCACGGAACTCACCGAAGCCCGATTCGTTCCGCACCTGGGTCTGTGCGGTCTTGCCGAGGTGGCACGGACCGCTGCCCAGGGAGACTCGCCGTGAACACCACCCGTGTGGCGGTGTTGACGCCGCAGGGCCGTGGAGCGATCGCCACCGTCCTGGTGGAGGGGCCGACCGATGCGATGGACTGGGGTCGGCTTTTCGTTGCGGCCAACGGCCTTGACCTGGCGGACCAGGAGATTGGTCGGATCTGTTTTGGACACTGGGGCGAACGCGAGAGCGGGTTGCCATCGGAACAGGTCGTGGTGTGCCGGACCGGTGACAATCGGGTCGAAGTGCACTGTCATGGCGGCACGGTGGCGGTGGCACGGATTCTCGGCGACCTTGTCGAATCCGGAGCGAGGAAGTGCGACTGGATCGAGTTGACCGGGGGTCGACGTGGCGAGCCGATCCATCGGGTGGAGATCGAGGTGACCGAGGCGCTGGCGGCAGCAACGACCTGGCGGCTGGCTTCGATCCTGCTCGATCAACAATCGGGAATCCTGTTGCGGTCGCTTCGGCAGATCGAATCAACGGATTGGGAGTCCCGGGATGAGCTTGCCGGGTTGGTGAACGGTTTGCTGGAATGGTCCGGGCTGGGACGATGGTTGGCCGGTCCACCGACGGTGGTGCTGGCCGGATCCACCAACGTTGGCAAGTCGAGCCTGCTGAATGCGCTGCTGGGATTTGGTCGAGCGATTGTCTGGGACGAGCCGGGAACCACGCGTGATGCGGTTGTTGGACACACAGCGATCGACGGTTGGCCGGTCCGGCTGGTCGACACGGCGGGCTTGAGAGAAACCGAAGATGAGATCGAGGCGGTTGGGATCGAGCACACTCGCCGGGAAATCGCTGCGGCCGATTTGGTGTTGCTGGTCGTTGATGGGTCGATTCCGGTGGATGAATCGACCAGCCGGTCCATCGGTGCCATGGGCGAGGGGTTGATCGTGGCCAACAAGTGTGACCTGGGAGATGCGACCGACGGCATGTTGCCTGGTGGGACACTGGCGGTTTCGGCGCTCAATGGTGACGGCATCGATTCGCTGGCTGCGGCGATCGTGGCGAGGCTGGTTCCCCGGGTTCCCGAGCCAGGGACGGCGGTGCCGGTTTCGAACCGGCTTGTCGAGTGCCTGGAACGTGCGGCCCGGGCGGTGGACGACGGCGACGAGACTGGCTTTCGCGAGACGATGAGCGATGCGATTGGATGATTGTCGCGTCACGGCCGGGTGTTACCATGGTGGCAGGCTGGTTGACTGCCGGCCGGTCTTCACTCCTCGGGTCGAGCGGGGCAGATTGTCCCGGGAGACTGGTGCATTATGAATGACCTGATGAACAACTGGGCCGAGCGATACACGGGTCGTTTCATTGCCCTGATGGTCGTGTCGCTGATCATCCAGGTGTGTGTGTTTGGGTTGTACGTACGGTTGCAGCGGCGACGGGGACAACAGGATGGACCCCGGCCCCGGTTTACGATTGGCGGTGCCGCGGCCGGTGCGGTCTTTCCACTGCTTCTGGTGATCTCGGTTGTCCTGATGAGCTGGTTCCTGTTGGTACAGACGCTGGTTCTCCTGGCGCTGACGCTGTTGTCACACCGACTCCGATGGCCCCCAAAACGGTTTGTCGTGGTTGCCTCGATGCTGGTGGTCGTGATCATCGCAGCCGCGGGCGGGCGCGGAGTGATTCGAGCCGAACAGGCTCGTCGCGAGTATCCTTTTGAATCGTTGACCGACCGACTGCAGCCGACAGACCAACAGGTGCTTGCCTCACCCAAGCTGACGGAGTCCAGCGAGAAGGTCTTGCTGCGTGCCGAGAAGAGGATGGACCGGTTGCAGGAAAACACGTTTGGAGGGTACACCCGCCGCCGTGCGTCACTGGAGATGGTTCATGCGACCCAGGTCCTGAACTTCATCACCAGTGAAGGTTTCGGTTTTGGACGGATGCTGGGACCGGACATTGCCGGTGCCCGGATTGACAAACTCCGAAAATGGCCTCAACCGGTTGTCTTGCAGCCCGGGGATGCTGATTCAACCGGTGAAAAATCCGAACTGTGGTTGCCGCTACGACCAGGCACCGGACCACGACGGCCATTGACGACTCTGCACGAGGCCCTGCTGCTGGACTTTGCCAATCCACGGACCTACGGGTGGGTTCGAGATGTCGAGCACGTGACCGGCTTTCGTCCTCACGGTCTTGACCAGTTCGAATCGCCCACCAGGAAGTTCGAGGTCAATGCGGAGGGTGAAGGATCGGGATGGCGGCTGGAGAGAATCGAACTGGTGAGCCTGCTGAAGACTGCCAAGCCGACAGTGTACCTGTCGGAGAACCTGCCGCGGATGGACGAATTGGCCGGGTCGAAACGTCGATCACTGGACGGCTTTGAGACGATCGCATTGCGAGAACTGCATGATGGCAAGACCCTGGTGATTCGCAGCCAGGGCGAACGGATGAGGATGATGGGTGCCCTGCGTTCCGCCCGGCAGTGTTCGCTGTGCCACGAGGTACCGCGTGGAACTCTGCTGGGAGCTTTCAGCTACTGTTTCCGTGACCAGACCTCGGCGAGATCGTCCGAGTAGTTTCTGTTCCAGAGCGGGTGGTCGGTCAGCGCGGTGATCAGGCCGGCCTGCCGCTGCTTGTCGAGTACCAGGGTGCGGACCTGTTGGCGTTCGAGTCGTTGAGGCCAATCGTGGCCCACCCCGATCACCTCGATATAGTCTCGCCACACGCCCTGGGGGATCAGGTGGGTGTGAGAAGCGACCAGCAGTTGGATTCGTGGTGGCCCCTGCCAGATCAGGAAATCGCCCCACTCGTAGGCAGCCAGGACCATTCCCCGGGGAGGATGTGCGACCAGCCATGCGGCCGCCTCGACGGGTGTGGCTGCAGAGACCAACGGCCGCCGGGCCAGGAGCGTATCACGGTGGGTCAACAATCCCCTGGCAGCCGGGGACGAGATGATCGCGATTGTTGCCACGACCAGGCCACATCCGACCAGTTTTCTTTTTTGTTTGGTGGTGCATGTCGGTGCGTCAGTGACCTGGCGATCCAGGCCGCTGGCCTGCAGTGCGACAATCAATCCTGCCACTGGTGCCCACCAGTTGATCAACCGTGAACACATCAGTGTGGCTACACCTGTCGTGGCGAGCATCATCCAGGCCGGTGTCCGGATCCGTCGCCTGGAGGCGAGAGCCAGGGCCAGGATCAGGATCACGGCCGCCAGCATCGCTCGGGCCTGGGATTGTTCCCAGGCCAGCGGTTGCCACTCGACAATGTCGGCGAGATTCGGGTGTTGACCGATCCGCCACGCCGACCAGGGCAACGTGACACCGTAGGGGGTGGCCACAAGCGGTATTAGCAGTCCGACAATCGCCTGGCGGAACCGGTGGGCCAGCTGTCGGTCGGATTGCCACGAGCGCCACCCTCCGGTCCTGTGGCGGCAGTCGATGGCGCGTCCGGCCACGTGCAGGACCAAAAGGAACCAGCCGATCACGAATGACCCGTGCAGGTTGGCCCAGAGTCCCAGCACGATTCCGACCAGGATCACTCGCCGGCGAGAGGGCCGAGGATCGTGCATCAACGCCAATAACAGTGTGAAGCAGGCCAGTCCGGCCAACTGTGGACGGATGATCTGAAGCTGTTGCCAGCCAACGGCCAGGAAGATGGCGGCCCCGCAAACCGCTGCTGGAATCCGTCGCCTGCGTCGCGACACCAGGACGGGCATGACCGCCAGTATCGCGCAGCCGGTCACCAGCGTGGCGTACAGCAGTTGCAGGGCCTCGCCGCCGCCGACCGACATGATCCGGAATCCGATCAATTGGCTCCATCGCGCCGTATCGACCAGGGGTTCATCGGTGGCGTGCGGCAGAAATGGTTCGTTCGCAGGCGTCTGGCCATCGTGTTCGACCATCCACCGCCCGTAGGCGAGGTGGCCCCAGAGATCGGTGTGCCAGAGAGGTTGTCGAACCAGTCCACCCCACAGGCCGGCCACTGCGGCCAACAGGAGCAGGGGTCCGACGAGCGTTCGGGGTCCGGGCAAGCGGGTGTCCACCTGCGGTTCCTTTCTGGTGGCGGAATCGACTACAACCTCGTCGCTTGACAGTAGTCTGTCGCCGAAGTGGTGGTCAAACAGGAGAGTTTCCCGGTGCAACTGGGCGAGGGTCTGAAACGTGTGCCCTGGAGCGTGGTCGTTGCGGCTTCGTTGCTGGTTGCGCTGGGCCTGGCGGGGATCTCGCGTGGAGATCAACTGGCCGGATCGGGATCCCTCTTCTCCCGCCAATTGATCTGGATCGGTCTGGCGGTCCCGGCACTGGTCGTGGCGGCCTGGGTGCCGTATCGATCGTTGCGACCTGTCAGTTACGTTCTGTTCGGATCGACCGTGTTGCTGTTGTTGCTGGTGTTCCTGATGCCGGCTCATCACGGAGCGCGGCGGTGGATTCCCCTGGGGGTCTTCGATATGCAGCCCTCGGAACTTGCGAAGCTGACGTTCATCCTGGCGATGGCCCATTACCTGATGTACCGCCGCAATTTCCGGCGGATCCTGGGCCTGTTCACTCCGTTTCTACTGACCCTGATCCCGTTGGTCCTGGTACTCAAGGAGCCTGATCTGGGGACCGCATTGCTGTTTCTACCGATGCTGTTTGCGATGCTTCTGGCTGCCGGGGCGCGGGTGCGGCACCTGGTGCTGATCGGGATGCTGGGTGTGGCGGTGACCCCGGTCCTGTGGCTGGGGATGAACGCGGAACAAAAGTCCCGGGTGGTCTCGTTGATGACCCAGGACGAAAACGGACCGGTGCCCCGAGGCGATGGCTACCACCTGTACCAGTCGAAGCGAATGCTGTCGCTGGGTGGAACGTGGGGTAGCGAGTTGGCGGGGATGCCGATCGATGACCCGGCTGCTTATCATCTGCCCGCGGCGAGGACCGATTTCGTCTTCTGCCTGATCGGTGAGCGGTTTGGGTTGATCGGCAGCCTGGTCACGCTGGTCATCTACGGTGTGTTGATCATCAAGGGGCTCTCGATCGCCTGTGCGACACGTGAACCATTCGGGCGGCTGTTGGCCACGGGAATCGTCACGCTGCTGGCGACGCAGGCGATCATCAACACCGGCATGACCGTCGGGTTGATGCCGATCACCGGGATGACCTTGCCCCTGGTGAGTTACGGCGGATCGAGCCTGGTGGCGACGGCGATCGCGCTGGGGTTGTTGATCAACGTGGCGATCCGGCCGGGATACGAAGTGACCTCCGAGCCGTTCCGGTTTACCGCGGGTGCAGGCTAGACGCCTGCCCCGCTGCACCGAATCCGCCCCGATCGCAGGGAAAGAACCCCCGGACCACATTATTTCTGGAAGAAATCTGTGGGTCCACGTAGCGTGTAGTAGGGGTACTGCACGACGGCCGGTGGCTGATTGGCGGCCGGGTAGCTCAGGTTTTCGGGTGTCTTGTACTCGAAGGTGTGATAGTGCCCGCCGTGGAAGGCACCTCGTGGTTCGTGTTCGCCGTCGTGCATCACGGCATGACTGGTCGGAGCAAACCGGGCTTCATTCGGAGCCTGGCCTCGCACGATTCCTCGAGGATTCTGGCAGCCGACGGCCAGTGAAACGGCCAGGCAGGTGGCCAGGCTCAGGGTCATTCGTGTCGTCATCGTCGGGTACCCCCCCGGTCTTTCGACCGGTTGCAGTGAACTGGGTGTTGTCTGGTTACGCCATCCATGCGCCGGACGCCGTGAAACTCTTATCGGCAACAAAGGCTCCCCGAGGCCACAGAATGCGGAGAATCGGTCGGACCCAAACAGTTTCACCAACTCATCGATCTTGCGGCATCCTTGTGATCGAACTAGATTACCGCGCTCCGGTTTGGCGACTGTCGCATTGATGTTGCATGGAATAGAGAGCGTTTCACGTGTACGTTTCCGTGACTTCCCGTTGTTTGGGTGATTTGCCGTTCCTGGAAGCCTGCAATTTGCTGGCTGATTACGGTTACACCCGGATCGAATTCTGGTTTGACGAAAACGGCGACCACCTGAAACCTTCAGATGTGGTTGCCGACATCGACGGGTTTGTCAGCCGTTACCGCGCTGCATCGCGGTTGACGCCGGTCGCGTTTTGTTTTGAGCAGCCCATCGATGTTGAGACATTTCGCGAGATTGCCCGGTTGGCGAAGCTGATGCGGGTCGCGCAGATCACGATCCCCTCGACTCCACTGGGGACCCCCTTCAACGCCGAGATCGAGCGTTTGCAGGAGTTGTTGCAGATCAGCACCGCGGCCGGTCTGCAATTGTCGATCCGTACCAGGACGGGACACCTGACCGAGGACGCTCACACCGCGGTTGAACTCTGCCAGGCCGTCAACGGCGTGGGTCTCTCACTGGACCCCTCGTACTACATTTGCGGCCCGCACCAGGGCGAGTCGTACGACCAGGTGTTCCCCTACGTCTACCACGTGTACCTGAGAGACACGACCACCGACGAGATCCAGGTCCAGGTTGGACTGGGTGAGGTGGATTACAGTCGTTTGATCAGTCAGTTGCGTCGCGAGGATTACGATCGGACGCTGTCGGTCGATTTCTTTCCCGAACAGTACGGCGACCTCGACCGCGCGCTGGAGTTGAGGAAAATGCGGATGCTGCTCGAGTCGCTGCTGATCTGAGCCCGCTCTAGAAGTCGCCGGGGTCACCGAAGAGGTTGCCCCCGTCACCGGTACCGCCCTTCAGAGCCGATCGTTCGATCCTCTCGACAGGTGGCAGATCCTCCTCGGATGCATCGCCTGCGGCGTCCCCGATCGGCCGATCCTTCAACGCTTTCATCGACAGCGAGATTCGTTGGCGATCGACGTCGACCTCGAGGATCTGGACGTCAATGGACTGTTCCTCGCTGAGCACATCACTGACGCGGCGCACCCGGGTGTGCTCGAGTTCGCTGATATGCACCAGCCCCTCGATTCCGGGTGCCAGTTCCACGAAGGCGCCGAAGTCCATGATCCGGGTGACAGTGCCGCTGACGTGCTTGCCGACGGCGAACATGTCGACGGCTTCCAGCCAGGGGTCACCAGACAACTGTTTCATTCCCAGGCTAATCCGGCTGCGTTCGGTGTCGATGCCCAGGATCTTGACCTCGACCGCCTGTCCCTGGGTCAGCACCTGATCGGGATGATTCAACCGTGACCAGCTGATTTCTCCGATGTGCAGAAAGCCGTCGAGTCCGCCGAGGTCAACAAAGGCACCGTAGTCCTTGAGTGTCTTGACGGTGCCGTTGCGAATGTCTCCGACGTTGAGTTGTTGCCACAGTTCGGCTGCAGCGTCTTTCTGTTCTTCTTCGAGCAGTGCCCTGCGGCTGACCACAAGGTTGCGTTTTCTGGAATCGACTTCCATCACCTGCACGGAGAGTTTCTGGCCGACAAACGGTTCCAGGTCCTCGACATAGGCACGGTCGACTTGTCCGGCCGGCAAAAAGCCTCGCAGTGCTCCCACCTCGACTTCGAGCCCACCCTTGTTGGCCTTCTTGACGACGCAGTCGCACTTCATGCCGACTGTCACCGCGTTCCAGTCGCCTCCGACACGTCGCCGTCCTCGTGGCAGATTGAGTTGGATCAGGCCCTCATCGGCGTCGTACCGTTCGAAGGCCACGTCGATCACCTGGCCCACTTCCGGGTCGCTCTTGTCCCACTGTCGGCGGGGAACAATGCCGGTGGATCTCATCCCGATGTCGACGAACACGTTGTCCGGGTCGATGGCCTGGATGGTCCCTTTCAGCCGCGTGCCCTCCTCGAGATCCTCCTCCGCCTCGATCCGTTCGCCGGTTTCACCCGAGTCGTCGCCATCGACGCTGGCGACAGCCTGGGCGGCCAGGTCCAGCAGCTTGGCGTCGTCGCTGGCCAGCGCGGCTTCGATTTCGGCTTCGAGTGCGGCATCGAGGTCATCCTCGGGAGGCAGTTCGACGGCTGGAGCAGCCTCCTTTTGTGCCACCGGCGGTGAGTCCGCGGTTTCGGTCTCCGCTGCGGCAGCGGCCGCCACGTCGGCCAACTTCTCCTCGATCGAGGGTTCACCCTCCGACGGTGTTGTCACCGGCTTGGTTCGCGACGGAATCGCTCGGGCCGAATCGCCACCGGTTGGTTTCAGTGCCGGTCTTTTCCGCTCGGAACCGGACGATTCCGCAGATGGCACCTCGACGGCGGTGTCGTCGGCTGCCTCTTCAGGTGGTGTCGGTGTTGTATCGTTCACAGCAGCAGGCTCCAGTCGAGCGGGATCAATGGCCCGGTGACGGGTTAATTCGATGTCTTCTTTTCGTTGCCGGTCGAGGCCTTGACGCAACGAAGCCCGATGGCGTCACTCTTGACGTGATCGGGAAGCGGTAGTCGTGTGATACTTTTCAAAGACGAGTACCGGTCTCGCCAGGAACCGCTGCGAATCACCCGGGACGAGTATTTTTTCGATCCGTCCCAGGCCCCGCTGTCCTTGGGGGCACCCGTGTAGTCGGGATGCCAGGCGTCGGCGACGAATTCCCACAGGTAGCCATGCATGTCATAGAGGCCCCAGGGGTTGGGCTTGAGGGCTCCAACGGGTGGGTCATTTCCGGCGGCATTGCCGGTGTGCCAACCGAAGGGATCCAGCAGGGATGCCTTGTTGCCAGTGTCGCTCTTGCCACGGGCATCCTGTCCGAAGCTGTAGTCGGTGGTTGTTCCCGCGCGGCAGCAGTACTCCCATTCGGCCTCGGTCGGCAGGCGGATTTCCTCGTTCGCCCCGATCATTTTCATGCTCCGCATCATCGCAGTCGCTCGTGCACAAAACGCCACCGCTTCCTGCCAACTGAGCATCTCGACAGAATTTCTCGGACCGGTCCACTTGCTGGGGTTTTTCCCCATGACCGCTTCCCAGAGGTTCTGGGGCACCTCGTATTTGGCAATCGAGAATCCGTTGGTGAGCCGGACCGTCCGGGCCGGCTTCTCGCTGGCGGCACCCTTGTCGCTGCCCATCACGAATGTCGCCGGGAATTGGCCTTTGCCCGGAGTGATCGTGACGAATTCCTCGTTGAAAGTTTTGAGCAGGGCCTGTCTTTGGGCAGTGGTCATTGGAGATTTCTTGTCATTTTTCTTGTCCTGCGCCGAGGCGATCAGGCAGATCGTGAGGACCACAACGGCGACCAGGGGGATCCTGAAGGGGCGATGCATCGGTATGGCTCGTGTTGAGTGTGTTACAGGGTCATGTCATTACTATCGAAGTTGTCGACAGGTCGCAACGATTGGACGTCACACTCGGGGCCACCGAAACGATTCGGGGTCGTCGACCGGGTCGTATGTCAGAAGAGTGTCGTGCTCAGGTGCGACTGTGAAGTGGTGTGGCAGTTTGACGCACGCCGGTCCAGTGGTCAGAGTGTGCGGTCATGAATGACCCGGAGACACGGCCGCCGCGTAGCAACCAGTTGCTGTCGAAGACTGCCAGCCGGCTGGTCGTGGTCGACGTGCAACAGAAACTGTTGGACCATATCCCGGTCGCCGAGAGCCTGGTCGAAAACTGTCGTCGCCTGGTTCGTGGTGCGCAGTTGCTTGATGTTCCCGTTGCGGCGACCGAGCAGTACCCCGCGGGCCTCGGGCCGACGACACAGGTGCTCTCGGAGTTACTGGACGAGATTCCCGAGAAGTTGCGGTTCAGTTGTGCCGAGTGCCTGGACTGGGGTCCGGCGGATGAGGGGCAGGAACAACGCGACCAGGTGGTGGTCTGCGGCATCGAGGCCCATGTCTGTGTTCTGCAGACGGCGCTGGACCTGGCGGCCCAGGGTTTCCGTGTTTTTGTGCCGGCCGACGCGGTCGCCAGTCGCCACAAGTTGGACTGGAAAACTGCCCTGGGGCGACTCGCTGATTCGGGTGTCGTTGTGCTGACGACCGAGAGCGTGTTGTTCGAGTGGTGCGAGGTGGCCGGTACCGACGAATTCCGGCAGATCAGCCGTTTGGTGACTGGCAAAGACAAAGCTTGAAACGGCTTCCAGCGGGGGGGTACAACGGAGTGTGTTGCGGATGACCGTCCGTGATCGATCGGTTCACTCTGACGACGGCAAAAATAATGGCTTCAACGGTTCCCGTGCCAACCAGCACCACTGCCCAGTCGGCAGCTTTTCCCAATCTCAGGATGCGTCGCCTGCGGACGCACCCGCGGCTGCGAGAGATGGTGCGCGAGACACGGTTGTCTCCTTCTGATTTTATCCTGCCGCTATTCGTGCGTCATGGAGAGAACCAGAGGGTCCCCATCGCCTCGATGCCCGGTCACAGCCAGTTGACGATCGACTTGTTGGCCGACGAGGTGTCCGAGATTGCGGCACTGGGAATCCCGGCGGTGATCCTGTTTGGGATTCCGGCCGAAAAGGACGCGGTGGGCAGCGACGCCTGTGATGATCACGGGATCGTGGCCGAGGCGGTTCGCGCGATCAAGGCGGGCGGCAGCGATCTGCTGGTGATCACCGACGTGTGTTTCTGCGAGTTCACCGATCACGGTCACTGCGGGATCGTCAACGACCGCCACGGACCGCTGGATGTCGACAACGATGCGACGCTCGAGATCCTGGCGGCCCAGGCTGTCGCCCATGCCCGTGCCGGTGCCGACATGGTGGCTCCCTCGGGAATGATGGACGGGATGGTTGGTGCGATCCGGGGTGGACTCGATGCGGCGGGTTTCTCGAACCTGCCGATTCTCAGCTACGCCGTCAAATACGCTTCGGCCTTTTACGGCCCGTTTCGCGACGCTGTTGAGAGTGCTCCCCAGTTCGGGGACCGTCGCACCTACCAGATGGATCCGGCCAATGCGGGCGAGGCGTTGCGGGAGGCGGCCCTGGATGTGGCCGAGGGTGCAGACCTGTTGATGGTCAAGCCGGCCCTGGCGTACCTGGATATCATTCGCCGCGTCAAGGAGGCCCATCCGGGTGTTCCGTTGGCGGCCTACAACGTCAGCGGCGAGTTTGCGATGGTCAAGGCCGCTGCCGAGGCCGGCTGGATCGACGAGCAGGGTGTGGCGCTTGAGAGCCTCCTGGCGATCAAGCGAGCCGGGGCGGACATGATCCTGACCTACTTTGCCAAGGATGCCTGTCGCTGGTTGGCGTAGCTGCTGGTTACTGCCCGGTCGGTTTCACGAGGATTCGCAACCGGCGCGGTGGTCTCTCAAGAGTCGTTCGATGTCGGCGTGGCGTGCCTGCTTGAGCGAATTGAACGAGATCTTGACCGCTTCACGACCACCCTTGTAACCGGTGATCTCACGAGTGTGACCCAGCCCGGCCACGCGTCCCAGGGGGATCGTGCCGGGTGGTCCGAGCAGGAACAGTTCGACCGACTGAATCCGCTTGGTCCACAGTTGGGCCCACACCGGACCCCCGCGGGTCAACCGGAACGACACCGAGTTGCGACCGGTCCAGTCGACGACGACATCCGATCCCACGGCCTGCAGTTGGTCGGCCAACAAGTCGACCAGTTCCTCGGGCCAACCCACCCGCTTGCCGACCGGAAACCCTTTTCTCAGCTGGTGCCACTTCCGTCCCAGCACTTTCCACGGTTGCAGGTCACCCGGGTTTTGCTGGGAGCGAGTGGTTTGTTCCAGGAACGCACCGCGGGCGGTGGCCAGGAACGCTTCGAATTCGGGAGTATCAATTTCGCTGAGCCAGTGCACCTTGAGTGTCACTTCCTGCCAGGGTCCCTTGATGTTCTTGACCCGCACTCGCGAGCCCCGACCATAGATCGGCAGTTCGTCAATGTCGTCCAGTGGCCTGAGATTCAGTTGGGGTGCGAGTTCATCCTGGCGGAAGGTGTTGCGGCGGACCCGGAACTTCAATGTCACCAGCCACTGGTCTCCAGTCAGGGCATGGAAGAACCAGCCATCTTTTTTCACCGGTCCGGTGATCTCGACGACGCTGCGGTGGTTGAAATCGGGGGGGAGAAAGTCGTTGGAGTCTTCAAGCCGGTCGAGGATTCTGGCAAGAACCGTTCCATTCCAGCGCGCCGGTTGACCGTTGTGTGCGATGCGATCACTGGTGTGCCAGCGTCGTCCGTCCTGTTCCCAGGGCATCCGCGTGTCGCGACCGATCTTGCGGAAGTCGAGATCCCCGTCGCGTTTTTCGGTGACGGCTTTCACGTTGAAAATGTCCCGGGTTGCTCTCTGGCCAGATTTCAGCACGGGGGCCAACAATTCACCGGTCCATGAACGTGCTCCATGTTTCCCGCGCCGTTTCGCCGCGCGGGCCTGTTTGACCACGTCCTCGGGAGTTCCTTCCGCCACGATCCGACCACCGCCGGCCCCGGCCTCCGGGCCCAGGTCCACGATCCAGTCGGCCGTCTTGACCACGTCGAGGTTGTGTTCGATCACGACGACCGTGTTTCCCGCTTCGACAAGGCTCTGGAGCACTTTCAGCAGCTTGTCGATGTCGTCGAAGTGCAATCCGGTGGTGGGTTCATCGAGCAGGTAGAGCGTGCGTCCGGTCTGTGGTCGTGCCAATTCGGCGGCCAATTTCACTCGCTGGGCCTCGCCACCGGACAGCGTGGGAGCGGGTTGTCCGAGCGTGAGATAATCCAGTCCGATGGCACACAGGGTGGCCAGCGGAGCCCGGATCCGCGGGATATTTTCGAACAGCGCCAGTGCATCGCCGATGGGCATATCGAGCACGTCGGCGATCGTGTGGCCGTGGTAGGTCACCGCGAGCGTCTCGGTGTTGTACCGTCGACCGTGACACTCGTCGCACTCGACCCAAACGTCCGGAAGGAAGTGCATCTCGATGCATTTCTGCCCGTTTCCCTCGCACGATTCACATCGACCCCCGGCCCGGTTGAAACTGAACCGCCCGGGCCGGTAGCCCCGCACCTTGGCCTCCGGCAACCGCGTGAACAACTCGCGGATCTCATCAAAAACGCCCGTATAGGTTCCGGGATTGGACTTGGGCGTGTTCCCCAGGGGCTGCTGGTCGACGGCGATCACCTTGTTGAGCTGTTCGACGCCTCGCAGGGCATCGAATGGTCCCGGAGGATCGCCGGTGCGGTGCAATTGTCGGGTCACGGCCCGGGCGAGAGTGTCCTCGATGAGTGAACTTTTTCCCGACCCGCTGACCCCGGTGATGCAGGTCAGTGTCCCCAGTGGAATCCGGAGCCGGACATTGTCGAGGTTGTT
>CAZYAZ010000006.1:75499-118594 GCA_964646205.1 uncultured Planctomycetaceae bacterium
ACCGGGAACCATCGTTCGCCGCTACCGTAGAGCACCAGCCGGCGGGTGGCCGAAGGCAGTTTCGAGAATGCGACATCCCGTGGCAGGCCGAATTCATGGTCCAGTCCGTCGAGCACTTTGCTGAACAGTGGCACGGTGGTCGGGTCGGGCCAGGCGGCGATCGCACCCTGGTCGATTGTCTTGGAGTCGTCGGCGATCAGGGCGGCCAGGTTGGTGCCCTGCTCGATTCCCAGGCCCTCGCACCCGATGCACCAGCCCAGTGAACTGTTGAAGGAAAAGTGATTGGGAGTCAATTCCTCGAAGCTGATCCCGCAATTCTCGCACGCCGCATGCAGGCTGAATGGTTCGACGACCCAGTCGGGTTCCTCGCGGTCGGGATTCTCGGTGGCGATTCTCATCTCGCCCCGGCCCAGCCCCAGGGCCATTTCGACACTGTCGGCCACCCGGGTCCGCGACGTTTTCCCGGGCGTGATCCGGTCGACGACAACCTCGACGGTGTGCCGTCGCTTGCGGTCAATCTCGGGGACCTCCTCGATCCGGCAGGTCGTCCCGTCGATGCGGACTCGTCGGAAACCGTCCTCCTGAAGTGATCGCCACAATCCCTGGTAGTCCTGCCCGACACGGACTTCCTGGGGAGCGAGGATCAGGACACGCTCACCGGCAGGCAGGTCACGAACCCGGGCAATCACCTCGTCGGTCGTCTGCCGGCTGATGGGGATCTCACATGCTGGACAGACGCGGGTACCCAGCCGGGTGAACAGCACTCGCAGGTAGTCGTAAATCTCGGTCACCGTTCCGACGGTCGACCGGGGCGTGGTCCCGGTGTTCTTTTGTTCAATGGCGATCGCCGGCGAAAGCCCCTGGACCTGCTCGACTCGCGGCTTGGGCATCTGGCCGAGGAACTGTCGCGCGTAGGCCGAGAGGCTTTCGACGTAGCGGCGTTGTCCCTCGGCGTACAACGTGTCCATCGCCAGTGACGACTTGCCGCTGCCGCTGGGTCCGCAAAAGACGCTGAACTGGTTACGGGGCACCTTCAGGTTGACGCTCTTGAGGTTGTGCTGGGCGGCACCACGAACCACGATTTCTGTCGATGGTTTTCGCCGGGGTCGCGTTGTCGCCTTTCGTGGAGCCGTGCCTTTGCCGTGTTGTCGGGAGCGGCCGTTGGTCGCGGAAAGCAACGGGGCGAGTGCCTGTCCCGTGTGGGACTCCGGGCAGGCAGCAATGGTCTCGGGCGGCCCGGCTGCCACGACCCGTCCACCACCGGCTCCGCCCTCGGGACCCAGGTCGATCACCCAGTCAGCGGTTTTGACAACGTCGAGATTGTGCTCGACCACCAGCACCGTGTTTCCTTCGTCGACGAAACCGTGCAACACGTCCAGCAGCTTGCTGATGTCGGCGAAGTGCAGGCCGGTGGTGGGTTCGTCGAGCAGGTAGATGGTGTTTCCGGTCGATCGCTTGCCCAGTTCTCGGGCCAGCTTGATGCGCTGAGCCTCGCCTCCGGAGAGGGTCGGGGAGGGTTGCCCGAGCTTGAGATAATCGAGTCCCACTTCGCGGAGCGTGCCGAGCAAACGCGACACCTTCGGGTGATTGCGAAAATGTTCGAGAGCTTCCTGCACGTCCATCTCGAGAACTTCGGCGATGTTCTTCGTCCGGAACCTGACTTCCAGCGTCTCGTGGTGAAATCGTCGGCCCTCGCAGACCGGGCACGTGACCCAGATGTCGGCCAGGAAGTCCATCTCGAGCCGGGTCGCCCCGTAACCCTCGCACGCTTCACACCGGCCGCCCTTGACGTTGAAGCTGAATCGACCCGGCTTGTAGCCGCGTGCCCGTGCCTCGGGCAGCTTACTGTAGAGATCACGAATGCCGTCGAGCAGCTTGACGTACGTGGCGGGATTGGAGCGTGGCGTGCGGCCGATGGGCGCCTGGTCGATGTTGATGGCCCGATCGAGATGCTCGAGTCCGGACACCCCGCGATGCGAACCAGGCTCGCCCTTGCCGGAGTTGAGTTCACGGTTGAGCACTTGCCAGAGGATGTCGTTGGCCAGTGAACTCTTGCCCGATCCGCTGACCCCGGTGATACAGACGAAGGCATTCAGTGGGATCGGGACATTGATGCCGCGGAGATTGTTGTGTCGTGCGGCCTTGACCGTCAGGCGATCCTTGCCGATGGCCCGTCGCTGTTGCGGGACCGGGATCGAATCGACTCCGCTGAGGTACCGTCCCGTCACGCTGTGCCGGTTCGTCTCGACTTCTCGTACCGATCCCTCGGCCACCACGCGGCCACCACGAATTCCCGGCCCGGGTCCGAAATCGACAATGTGGTCGGCCGCTCGTATCGTTTCCTCGTCGTGCTCGACCACGATCACGGTGTTGCCCTGGTCCCGCAGATCGGCAAGGCTCTCCAGCAGCAATTGATT
This sequence comes from uncultured Planctomycetaceae bacterium, assembly GCA_964646205.1. GTDB lineage: Bacteria > Planctomycetota > Planctomycetia > Planctomycetales > Planctomycetaceae > UBA8437. The sequence goes on from CAZYAZ010000006.1 coordinate 77,917, forward strand.
GTCGCGTGGATGGAGCCCGATCGAGGGTTCATCCAGGACGTAGACGACACCGACCAGTCCGCTGCCGATTTGTCCGGCCAGGCGGATTCTCTGGGTTTCGCCGCCGGAGAGTGTCGGGGCGGATCGGTCCAGGGCGAGATAGTCGAGTCCACAGCGGAGGAGGAAGCCAAGCCGGGCTCGGATTTCCTTGAGCACATCGACCGCGATCAGTTGTCCGGTCGTGTCGAGTTCGATGTCCTCGAAGAACGCAGCCGCCTCGCCGATCGACAGCCCACAGACTTCCGGCAGGCTGCGACGTCGACGGGCGGTTGTCCGACCGAAATGGTTGTCGGCCGTGGTGATCGTGACGGCCTGAGCTTGCTGGTTGAGCCGTGTTCCGTGGCAGGTCGAGCAGTCGGCGAACTGCATCGCCTTCTCCAATTGCCTCCGTCGCATGGGATTGTTTGTCTTGTGGTACGACTCGAGCAGCTTGGGGATCACGCCGGCAAACGTGCCGCCGTGCTTCCAGACCCCGCCCCGGTAGCGCCAGGAGAATGTGATGTGACGATCGCTGGTTCCGTGAAGGATCAGCCGTCGAGACTCGTCGCAGAGGTTTTTCCAGGGCGTTTTCAATACCGAATCGGGTTCGAGTCCGAGATCGGTCTCGATGGCCGCTGCGGCACCCTGGTAAATGTGTCTCCGCCAGCGGCCGATGCGCCTGACAGCCCCCAGTAATCCGATGGCACCGGTCCACAGGGACTTGCCCGGTTGAGTGACCAGCTGGTCCGGAAGAAATTCGTGCCGCCGGCCGAGTCCGTTGCAATCCAGACACATGCCCATAGGGCTGTTGAAGCTGAACAGTTGTGGGGTGGGAGGCTCGTAGCTGATACCACAATCCGAGCAGGCGTAGAGAGAGCTGTAGAGCTTGTCGGTTGATGTGCTGGTCGCGGGAGAATCTTGACCGGGAACGGTTCCGCTGTCGGTTGCGACGGCCAGCAGCAGCGTTCCCGCCCCAAGTCTCAATGCGGTCTGAACTGCTTCTGCCAATCGTGAGCGACCTCCCCGGCCCGCCGACAGTCGGTCGATGACCAGTTCGATGGTGTGCCGCATCTGGCGGTCGAGTCCGAGGTTTTCGGTCAACGAGACGATTTCGCCATCGACGCGAGCCCGGACAAATCCCTGTTTCAACAGGTCGTCGAACAGGTCGCGGTACTCGCCCTTTTGCTGTTGAATCAACGGGGCCAGGATGCTGAACCGAGTTCCCGTCGGCAGTCCGCCAATCGACTCGACGATCTGCTCGGTCGTCTGGGCCTGGATCTTGCGGCCGCAACGGGCACAACCTGGCCGACCGACCCGGGCGAACAGGACACGGAGATAGTCCTGGATCTCGGTGATGGTTCCCACGGTGCTCCGCGGGTTCCGGCTAGCCGACTTTTGCTGGATCGAGATTGACGGGGCCAATCCGCTGACCCGGTCGACATCCGGCTTGGGCAGTTGCCCGAGGAACTGGCGTGCGTAGCTCGAGAGGCTTTCGACGTAACGTCGTTGGCCCTCCGCGTAAAGCGTGTCAAATGCCAGGGAACTTTTCCCCGATCCGCTCACGCCGGTCATCACGATCAGCTGGTTGCGCGGCAGCGTGAGGCTGACATTGCGGAGATTGTGTTCGCGGGCGCCACGGATCTCGATGTCCGCCGCCTCGACTGCCAATCCATTACCCGGCCGTGTCCGGCTCACGTTTCCCGGCTCGGCTGGTCTTCTGTGTCCGTTTCCGGCTCGTCATCCGGCGATGGTGCCTCGGGCGACCCGTCCTTTTGGTCGGAAGTTGACTCGGAGTCGTTCAGGTCCTCGTGGTCATCATCAGGATTCCGTCGTTGTCGACGTTTTTGTTTCCGAGACTGTTTCCGGGGTCGACCATCCTCGTCGATTGGTTGTTCAGTGGCTGGTTGTTCGCCGTCGACCATGTCCACTTCGTCAACCTGGTCGATCGTGATGGGTGGAAAGCTGAATCGCCTGGCAGCTCGCTGGGCACTGTCGTCGAGTTGCATGAACCCACCATCGATGGGGCAACGGCGGCTGGTGATGTGCCCGGCCGTCTTCAGGACTCGCTGGCACTTGGGACAGCGCCAGACGCGTCGCACGTCTAGATCGAGCCTGATTCCGGGACCCTTGATGACCTGTTCCTCCCTTTCGCTCCTCTTCGCGCCCGGCGGCGCTGCCATTACCATGCACGCCCGCTCAGGCCGTGCACCGTGGTTCTATTCTCGGGCGTCGCCTCCGGTCGGGCAAGCCCGTCGCGTCTATCTCGGGACCGTTGATGAACCCGCGTCCGTCATTGTTCAGAGCGAAAGTGGGACAGTTGGCCGCCGGTCTGTTGATGGGTATTGCCGACACGATTCCCGGTGTGTCCGGCGGCACCGTGGCGATGGTCCTGGGAATCTACGATCGACTGGTGACGGCCATCAGCCGGTGTGACAACACCCTGGCGGGGCTGGTGTTTCGGCGTCGTTGGCGCGAGGCGGCTGGCCGGATTGACCTGGGATTCCTGTTGACGCTGGGCGTGGGCATCGCCGCGGGGATCCTGGCCCTGGCGTCGGTGATGAAGGTGTTGCTGCAGGACCATCCGTCGGAGGTCAACGCGGTATTCTTCGGTTTGGTGGCGGGATCGTGCCTGGTGGTCACCCGGTCAATCGGCAACTGGAACGGACTTCGAGTTGCCGGGATGGTGGCGGCTATCGTCGTGACCTTCCTGGTGGTCGGCGTTCCCTCGGACACGGTTGAGCCGGTTGGAAGCAAGTGGTTCGTGTTCTTCAGTGGGGCGATCTCCATTTGCGCGATGATCCTGCCAGGGGTCAGTGGCGCTTTCCTGCTGAAGGTGCTGGGACAGTACGACCGGATCATCGGACTCATCTCCGATGTGGTCCATGGGCAGGCGACCTCGGAAACGCTGCTGGTGCTCGCGGTGTTTGCGGGCGGGTGCCTGGTCGGGCTGATTGGTTTCAGCAAGCTGCTGCGATGGCTGTTGGCCAGTTTTCGAGAGATGACCCTGGCGGTGTTGTGTGGTGCGATGTGCGGTTCGCTGCGGGTGCTGTGGCCGTTTGGCAATCGGGACCTGGAAGGTGGAATGCTGCCGGTGGTCCTGTTGTCGGCCGGTTTTGTCGTCGTGTTGCTACTGGATCGTATGACCCGCAGGAATGAGCCGGGTCACTCAGAAGACCGAGAAGAGTAGCAAAGCACTGGCACGAACCAGCCACTTGCGGTCATCGGCGGTGATCTTGCCGGCGTCGAGGATCTGGCGACACTTGTTGCGGGTGGTGCTGACCAGCAGTTTCTGGAGGTCGGTCAGTCCCTTCAGGCGTTCCTCCTCCATCATCAAGGACGTGATCCGGTGCAACGCCCTGGGTTCGTCGAGGCCGAGTTGGACCTTGTCGACCCATTCCGGGTCGGCTCGCCCGTCGGCCACCTCTGTCAGTATCGCGAGCACGAGGTTGGTGATGCGGGCCAGCTTGGGGAAGTCGACCTTTTCGGGCGTGTCGCGGGGTGTGTGGTAGTCGGGGTGTTCGCCGGTCGAGAAGAACAGGAACGGCACCTTGCGGTCACGAAAGGGGCCGTAGTCACTGCGGGTTCCGATCAGGTCGGCACCAAGCCGGGCCACTTCCAGTCCACGCGGTGAGCCCACCCGGTCGAGCACAGTGCGGAGTTGTGGAGCGTGTTCGCTGCCCAGGCAAAAAACGGTGGGAAGCGGCAGATTGCCCAGTGACCGACCGACCATGTCGGCGGTGATGAACAGTTTCACTCGTTCCAGTGGCCAGGGAGGGTTCGCGGCGAACCACCGTGACCCCCAGAGGAGTCGTTCCTCGAGATCGAAGCCGACGAACGCGATGGTGCGATCCGGAGGTGTCTTGCGGTTGGCCAGGTGACGGGCGATTTCCAGCATCAACGCCACTCCACTCGCGTTGTCGTCAGCACCGGGGTAGACCGAATTCTTGCTGACACCCAGGTGATCGTAGTGCGCACTGAGAATCACAATTTCATCGGACTTGCGACCGGGCAGAACGGCCCCGACGTTTTGACCAATCGTGCGAGGTGCTTTTTTGTTCTCGTCCGTCCGTCCAGGCAAGGGCTGGAAGTAGCTGTCACCAAACAGCGGTCTCAGTTTCAGCCGACGGAAGTGGTCGCGAAGGTAGTTGGCCGATTCCCGTGCCGATTCTCCCGAGCGACCGCGGCGTGCCGGATCGGCGAGCCATTCGACATGAGGTTTGACCCCGGAGACTGAAATCGGTGTGGGGGGCGTGGGCGTTGTCTTCTTGTCAGCTGCGTGGGCCGTGCCGATCGCTGACAACAGCAACACCATGTATCCGAACGAACGGGGATTCGGAGCGAACGGTGAGGTATCCCGGCGGGTCCAATACTGGACGCCTGCTGGCAGATATTTCCGGGGACGAAATTGCATCTTCGGTGCCTTTTTTTCGACGGCGGAAGCCTATCTTGACCTGTTGGAACCGGCAACCCCCTCTGCCAGGTCGTGGTCCGGTTTCGACGATTGTGACGAAGTTTCCTGTTGTATCGGTCTTTGGGCTGACGATACAGCAAGGGAACGCCTCGGTGAGGCGCGCACCTGCGTCACTTGGAGAGTGAGACAATGCGTCAAGGATCAATCCTGACAGCCGTGCTTGTTGCCACAGTCGTGGCACTGGCCACTTCGCTGAGTTCCACACCTGCCGAAGCCGCGGGAGGTGGACAACCGACCGACTGGAAACGGTTCTACTACTATCCCTACGTCTATTATCCGCACAACTTCCAGCGGCCCCAGGGCAGCTTCAATCACCTGTACTACCGGTATTCGCCGACCTGGCGGATCCCGGTCATGCGTGACGGCTGGCACAACTTTTACCAGATGAAGCGGCCTTACCATCGAGGCAATCACTTCAAGCTGGACGTCTTCTAGGCCGGATCACGCTACCCAGGTTACTCGACCGGATCGGCTCGACCGAGTTGATCCGGAGCCGGAGCGTCTCAGGACCCGTCCGATCCGTCGGATGGGTCCTGTGCGTTAACGCGGAATTCCCCGATCGGTTCCCGGGTCTTTCACTCGGATGAGAACACGTCGTCCCGAGCGTCCTCGCCAAGGTCGTAGATCACCAGGATGCAGTCCTCGATGCGACGTTCGAGTCGGTCGATGCGAAGGGACTTCTCCCCTTCTGTTTGCCGGGTCTCCTCGGGCTCGTCGCACAAGTCGAGCAATGTTTTCACAGTGGAAACTATCACCTCGTAGGCCTCCCACTGCACCGGGTCGTCTTGATCCGGCCAGATGACTGGTAGATCACGGAGTGAGCGGACCTTGACCTGGGGAAACGACGACTGGGCCGATTCCCGGACCGCGGTGGTGTAGAGGAATCGGAACAGCCGCGAATTGAGGAGTCCGACGACGTAGTGGATGTCGTAACCGTTGTCGGGTTCGTAGAGAGCCAGCAACGAGTTGCGGAAGTACTCGGTGGTGTTTTTGGGGCCGACGATCGGATGGCGTGCCGTCTGGCGGATCACGAATGGTGCCCGCTGGTAGGTCTCCAGTGGACGGATCGAAAAGTACTCGTCGTCATTTGGCAGGTAGTCCAATCGCAATTTCTTGATTGGTGGATCACACCGCCAGCGATGCACTTGCCTGCCCTCGAGCACGTCGACGTAGCGACCCCTCTCGCGCGGGTTTTCCACCACCAGTTGTCGCGCACAGTTTCCGGTGTGCACTCCCGGATCACCGACGAGTCGACCCAGGCTCTCGCCCCGTTCTCGCAACCGGTCGACCCAGTCGGGACGTCGTGTCGTGATCCAGTTGGCACGGCCGGCGCGGTCACGACGGGCAATCATGGTCACCACCGGTGTCACGGCTTCGCCCTCGAAGACCGATTCACCATGGTCATTGATCTCGTGCAACGACATCGCGTTGCTGATCGACGTTCTCAGGTCAGCGTAACCTTCCAGGTGAGTGATCTGGGTGGGGAGAACCAGCGCGAGGGTGTGCTCGGCCAGCTCCAGGCCTCGTTGGACGAACATTCCATGCAGCGTGTCCCAACCGCTTCCACCCCATTGCTGGAGATAACGGGCTCTGAGTTCGCGGTCGATCGACAACGCCTGGCGACCGGAAAACGATCCGAAGGGGGGGTTGCCGATCACCAGGTCAAACCCCGCGGTATTTCCGGGGGAGGGGTCGAGCAGGCCATCGGCGGTGATCAGGTGAGATGTCAGTGTTGCCGGTGGATCTTCCGGAAGTGCGGCGGCCTGCCAGAGAGCGGTGCGGGCCTGGCACACGGCCAGCGGGTCGAGGTCGATCCCGAACAGGCAGTTGCCGATCACCTCTCGACGGAGAGCCGGGTCGGGGTGTCCGGGAGGTTCAAGTTCCAGCCAAACCTGGCGAGCCACCTCGACCAGGAACCGGCCGTCCCCACAGGAGGGGTCGAGAATCTTGAGCTGCCGGAGCTGTCCCGGATTGTTTCTCCAGGGCGCCAGTGCAGCGGTGACCAGTTTTGTGACCAGTGGGCGGGGCGTGAAATAGGCACCGCGGTTGCGGCGTGCCGTTGTTGTTCGAGCCAAAACCAGCGGAAGCCCGGTCTCGGCGAGGGGGATTTCGTGATCACCCGATGATGCGTCGCGGACTTCCCATTCCAGCAAGCCCTGGGCCAACAGTCCCGTTTCGGTCTCGCCGTAGCACTGGTTGAGTGTCTTGGCGATGTCGTGGGGGAGTCGTGCGGTTCCGGCGAATTCGGGATGGGGGAGCCCGGGGCATCGGGCTTCCAGCAGCGCGAGGATGACAGCCCGACGAATCGTCTCGGCCATCACGTCGACAGCCACCCCCTGCTGGACTGTCCAACTGGCCACCTGTGCCAGGATCCGGTCTCGTTTTGACACGGACAGCGACACGGCAGAACGGGTGGTGGTCGGGTTGGTCATCAACGGAAGTCCAGCGAGTGCTGCGGCCCGGTGGAAGTGTAGCACGGATTCCCGCGAACGGCTGATTGTGCTAGATCTGTCCCCGGAGTCGTTCATGGAAAAGACCGAAGCGATGATCATCCGCGTGGCGGACTTCAGTGAAACCAGTCGGGTGGTGACGCTGTTTTCTCGCGATTTCGGCAAAATTGCGGCGTTGGCCAAGGGTGGACGCCGGCTCAAGGGACCCTTCGAGGCTGCTCTTGACCTGCTCGCGACGTGTCAGATAGTGTTCCTGCGCAAGTCGACCAACGCCCTCGATCTCCTCACAGAAGCCAAGCTGATCTCCCGATTCCGGCCGCCTGGCCGCAATCTTCACACACTCTATGCCGGCTACTACATTGCCGAATTACTTTCGGGACTGACAGAAGACTACGACCCTCATCCGGAGTTGTATGACCAGGCCACACTCGCTTTGCAGCGGCTTGCCGAGGACGTCGACGTGCGTCCGGTGCTGTTGCGATTCGAGATGATCCTGCTGCGAGAAATCGGCCAGATGCCGGCCCTGGATCGCTGCGTGTCGTGCGACACCCTGGTGAATTCTGATCCACAATCCCCGCGACATTTTGCCTTTTGGGTCTCTTCGGGAGGCCTGATCTGTTCACACTGCCAGAGACCGGAGTTCAATTCCCCCACGATCAGTATCGAGGCCGCGACAGTGTTGACGCGGTTGGCGGATCCCAGTGACGAGTTTTCCGAGTTGCCGATGGAACGGTACCAGGAGATGCGTCGCGTGGTGACGCCAGCGATCTGCCACGTCCTGGAGCGACGCCCCAAGATGCTCCGTTTTCTACCCCTCTGAGCCCGATTCGAGTCACTTCAACCGGCCGCCCCGCAACGGTCTGCCATCTTGTCAGGGATGACCATGAAATCCATAGTCGGCCGCGCTGCGGTTCTGGTTGCGGCTTGCCTGCTGGGAATATCCGTGGGATGTCGTTCGATCCAGGTCGGCGGCCTCGACACACTCAAGTCGTCGTTGAGTGGTTCCCTTGCGACACTCAAAGACGCCACGACGGTCGACACGGATCGTCATCCGGATGCCGACAGCGGCCCGACGATTGCCGAGCGGTTGCGATTTGAACAAGCCACGAAGCTGTCCGAGGCCGGCCGACACGTGGAGGCCGAGGCGTTGCTGAGCGATTTGAAAGGCCAGGGGCCGGCCAGGTACATCGATTTTTCGAAACACACCCGCAAGACGTTTCTGAAGAAACTCGACAAGGATCGTCGTCTCGGAGATGAACTCAACCCGAACCTGGTTGATCCCCGGGCGGCGTTTCGAGAGGACGCCATATTTCTCCTTGCTGAGACCCGGTTCCAACTGAAGAAATACGCGCCGGCACAGGACAGTTACACCGAACTGCTGACCGATTTTCCATCGACCCGACACATCGATCGCTGCAGTGAACGACTCTTTGAAATTGCTCGCTACTGGTTGGACACGCAGAGCTTCGAGGCGGCCGCTAAGATTCGACCGGCCGGGGCCACCGTTCCAGCACCCAAGCCAACTCGGGGAACTCCCCAGGGCTGGTTGGCCCGGTTGCCGGTGGTTCCCAATCTCACCGACAACACCCAGCCGGTCTTCGACACCCGGGGCCGTGCCTTGCAGGCACTGAAGACAGTCTGGCTGAATGATCCCACCGGGCACCTGGCGGATGACGCATTGATGCTGGCGGCGGCGAGCCACCTGGAGCAGGGAAACTCGCGAGAGGCCGACCGCATCCTGACCAACCTCCGCAAGCTCTACCCCAACAGTCCCTATCTCGAACCGGCGTTCCTGATTGGATCTCATGTCCGATTGATGGGTTACCAGGGTTCGCATTATGACGAGACCCCGCTTGACGAGGCGGCCCAGTTGAAGAAAAGCACCCTGGGGTTGTTTCCCGACATTGCCGAGAAGCAGCGACTGCAGTCTGAATTGGCCGATATCGAGACGGCCCGGGCTGATCGCGAATGGCAGCGGGTCGAATTCTACAGGAAGAAGAATCTGCCCAAGGCGATGGCCGTGCACCTGAACAGGATCTTGGCCCGGTTTGCCGGGACCACCCATGCACAACGTGCACGGAAAGAGTTGATTGCCCTGGGGCCGCAATATGCCAATGGCCGTTGGATGGCCACGGAGGTGCGTGCTGCGGGCAATCCCCTGCCTGTTGCGGACGCCAGTCCCGCGGCTGTCGAACCCACCGACCTTTCCGCCGAATTCCCCGACCGATCCACCCCCGGGTCACCCGATTCAAACAAACCGACTTCAGCACCTGGTCCCCTGCCCCCCCAACCAGATCTGGAATCACCATCTCAGCCAACACCGCGTGTGATCCCTTCGAATTGAGCTGTTCTTGCGAGTGGGCAAGAGGGCTGTTGGGGCGCACCGGGGATCAACGGGATCACATGTTTTTTCACCGGCTTCTTTCGACTCGCTCAACGTCGCCGTCGCTGGTCGCCGTCGTTGTCTTTCGGCCGCGGTTGCTGACGGTGTTGCTGGCTGTCGTCGCGAGTGGTTGCGGTTACGTGGTCGGACCATTGCATCGAGAGCAGGTCCGCTCCATCGCCGTGCCGGTGTTCGCCTGCGAGGACGATCGCCGCGGGCTGGGCTTGCGGTTGACCGAGGCGGTGCACAAGGAGATCCAGAGGCGTTTGCCGTACCAGATCGTTCCGGGAGCGACGGCTGATTCGCGGCTCACCGGACGCGTGCTGGCCTCGTACAAGGACGTGACGGGTGAGACGCGAGACGATGATCCTCGGACGCTGCAACTGCAGTTGGCCGTGGAAGTGACATGGACCGACACACGGACCCAGCAGGTGCTGGCGCGGCAGGTTGTGGCTGACGACAGTCCAGCGGTCACGCTGTTGACCGATGCGAGATTCTCTCCCGAGACAGGGCAGTCAATGGCCACAGCGTCCCAGGAGTTGGTCGATCGCATGGCCCGACGCATCGTGGACCTGCTCGAGGCTCCCTGGTAGTGACACACGGGTTTTCGTGGTGACCTCACCTCCCAATATTCTCTGGTACTGCACCGACCAGCAGCGGTTCGATACGATCGCAGCACTGGGCAATCCGCACGTGGTCACGCCGACGATGGATTCGCTGGTCGCCGAGGGCACCGCCCTGACCTGTTGCTACTGCCAGAGCCCGATTTGTACACCGAGCCGGGCGAGTTTTCTGACCGGGTTGTACCCCAGCCGTGCCCGCAATTGTCGAAACGGAAACGAGAACTATCCGGGGCATCCTCGCCTGGTCTCCAAGCGATTGGCAGATGCGGGCTACGACTGCGGGTTGATCGGAAAATTCCACCTGCAGAGTGCCGGTCATCGGACCGAGCCTCGCCTGGAGGAGGACGGGTACCGGTACTGGCGATTCTCTCACGCTCCACGCGACGATTGGCCCCAGGGGCATGATTACGCCGAGTGGGTTCGTGGGCAGGGTGAGGACCTGGACGAACTGCGTCACCGCGACGAGCGGGTTCCTCCGGGGTTGCACCAGACGGCGTGGGCGACCGATCGGGCGATCGAGTTTGTCACGCAGGATCGGTCAGGACCCTGGATGCTCAGTGTCAACGTTTACGATCCCCATCCCCCGTTCATCCCGCCTCGATCCTACGCCGATCGATTTGATCGCGACCGGATGCCGGGTCCGTATTTTCGCGACAGCGACCTGGCCGCACAGGCCAGGTTGGCCGAGATCGACTTCCAGACACTGTCGGCTCACCCGGACACCTTCGACGGGCAACGTGTCCAGGCGTTGTACTACGCGATGATTGCCCAGGTCGACGATCAACTGGGCCGGTTGCTGGACTGCCTGGACGCGACCGGTCAACGCGACGACACGCTGGTGATATTCACCAGTGACCATGGTGAGTCACTGGGTGACCACGGGTTGTTGTACAAGGGGTGCCGGTTCTACGAGGGGCTGGTACGCGTTCCACTCATCTTTCGCTGGCCCGGCCATGTGCAGGCCGGCGTCAAGAGTGACGCGCTGGTTGAACTGCTCGACAAGTCGGCGACGATCGTCGATGTCGCCGGCGGCGGGGGACTGGACGAACTCCAGGGCCGCAGCCTGTGGCCGTTGTTGTCCGGGCGGGTCTCACCCGATCACCACCGTGATTTTGTTCGCAGTGAGTACTACGACGCGCTCGACCCGGCATTCATCGGAACGGGGTCTCCCGACACCCCAAAGCCGACCGATGCGGCAACAGACAGTTCCGACGACGGGCCCACGGCGGGAACCTACGGCACGATGTACCGGGACCGCCGGCACAAGCTGTCGGTCTACCATGGTCATGAGATCGGCGAATTGTTTGACCTCGAGACCGATCCCTGGGAATTCGACAACCTGTGGGAGGATCCGGCTGCCGCGGGGATCAAGGCGGAACTCATCAAGGCGAGTTTCGACGCGTCAATTCAATCCGGGGTCGACGTTGGCACCAGGCGGATCGCTCCCATGTGATCACCGTCCGACGTGGACCTGCCCGGGTCATTCCCCGGTTTCGAACAGTGCTTCGACAAACCAGTCGGCATCGAATGGTTCGAGATCCTCGACGCCCTCGCCGACCCCGACGTACTTGACCGGCAGATCCATCTGCTGCCGGATGGGCACAACGATTCCACCGCGTGCCGTGCCGTCGAGTTTGGCCAGTACGATCCCGGAGCAGTCGACGATTTTGGTGAAGTTCCTGGCCTGGCTGATGCCGTTTTGTCCCGTGGTGGCATCGAGAACCAGCAGGCTCTCGTGCGGTGCCCCGGGCACCTTGTTGGCAATCACGCGGTGGATTTTCTCCAGTTCCTGCATCAGGTTGCGATCGGTCTGCAGTCGGCCGGCGGTGTCGACCACCAGGCAGTCCGCTCCGGTTTCGATGGCGCGTTCGCAACCGTTGTAGGCGACACTTGCCGGGTCACTGCCGGGTGCCCCGGTGACGATCTCGCATCCCAGCCTCTCGCTCCACATCGTCAACTGTTCCACCGCGGCTGCACGGAAGGTGTCTCCGGCGACCAGGACCAGTCGGCGTCCCGATGCAATCAACAGGTGAGCGAGCTTGGCGATCGAGGTGGTCTTGCCGACGCCGTTGACCCCGGCAACGAGTATCACGCTGAGCCCCTCGTCTGCGAGCGCGAGTGGAGCGAGGGGGTCCGTGTTGTCCCAGTCGGGTTGCTCGTCGCCCGCTCCGGCCAACTGGTCCTTGAGCGTGTCCTTGACCGTTTCGAAGATGGCCTCGACGTCGACCGTGCGACCACCGTGTTCCTCCCGGAGTTGGTCAATGACGGCCGTGGAGGCGACGACTCCCATGTCGGTCTTCAACAGTTTCCCCTCGAGTTGCCGGAGTTGTTCGTCGTCCAGGATCTGTCCGTCGCGGAACAGGTCGCGGATGTCCGAGCGGAGCAGGTCCTTGGTTTTCTGGAGTCCCTGCTTGAGGCGGTCGAAGAGTCCCATCGTGGTGTCTTGCTTTCTGGTGATGAAAGTGGGTGCGGGGGGTCAATCGGTGAGTCCGGCGAAGCGTTCGCGAGCCTTGTCCCACGCGGACGGGTTGTTGGGGGTGAAAGTGTCGGGCTGGGTGGAGTTGGCGACGACCTCGCGGATGTCCCCCAGTGAATCCAGGGCCCCGTCGGCACGGGCCTGGACCAGCACGTTGCCCAGCACGGTGGCCTCGACCGGCCCGGCAATCACCGGACGCCCACAGGCGTCGGCGGTGAACTGGTTGAGCAGTCCATTTTGGGATCCACCGCCCACGACGTGGATCACCTCGCTCGTCTCGCCGGTCAGCGATTCGATCTGTTCGAGCACGTCGCGGTATTTCAGCGCCAGGCTCTCCAGTGCGCAGCGGATCATCGCGCCGTCGCTGGCCGGTTCGGGTTGTCCGGTGCGACGGCAAAAGTCACGAATCGCCGTCGGCATGCAGGGAGGCTTGAGGAAGGAGGGGTCGTCGGGATTGACCAGCGAGACAAACGCGGGTGCGTCGGTCGCCTGGCGGGTCAACGTGCCGTAATCAACGTCACGTCCATCGCGGGCGAATGCACGGCGGCACTCCTGGACAAGCCACAGTCCCATGATGTTCTTGAGTAACCGGAAGGTTCCGTCGATGCCACCCTCATTGGTGGCGTTGACGGCCAGTGTGCTGGGACCGGTCACCGCACCGTTCACCTCGGCGCCCATCAACGACCAGGTGCCGGAACTGATGTATGTCCACGAGGCGGACCCGGTGCGATCGGTCGGGACCGCGGCGACAGCGGAACCGGTGTCGTGGGTGGCCGGGGCGATCACGTTGATCCGGTCGAGTCCTGCAGCGGCGGCGACATCGCTTCGCAATCGCCCCAGCGAGGTTCCCGGTGGCACCACCTCGGGGAAGATCTCCCCGGGCAACCCCAATCGGCCCAGCAATTCTGTCGCCCAGTCGTTTCTTGCGGGGTCAAAGCACTGGGTGGTGGTGGCGTTGGTGAATTCGACCACGCGGCTGCCACACAACAGCCAGTGGAAGTAGTCGGGGATCAACAGCAGTCGCCGGGCCTCGTCGAGCAGTTCGGGGTGATCGCGTTTCATCGCCAGCAACTGGTAGAGCGTGTTCAGTTCCATGAACTGCAGGCCGGTCGCCGCGAAAATCTCCTCGCGAGGAACCTGCTCGCAGGCCGTCGCCAGCATCCCCGTGGTGCGTCCATCGCGGTAGTGCCACGGGAGACCAAGCAACTCGTCCTGGGCCGACAGCAGGACGTAATCGACTCCCCAGGTGTCGACTCCGATGCTCCGGACCTCGTCGCCAAACCTGGCGGCGGCGGCGGCCAGGCCCTGCTGGATTCCCTGCCAGAGTCCCAGCACATTCCATCTCAGCGTGCCGCCGACATTGACCGGACCGTTGGGGAAACGGTGGAGTTCTTCGAGACGGACCGAGTGGCCGTCGAAGAGTCCGGCCACAACGCGGCCACTCTCGGCTCCGAGGTCCACGCCCAGGTAACACTGTTCGGACATGGTGCTCATGATAGTGGTTCGACGTGCCGTTGGAAAAAGAACTACAGCAACGTCACGGTGGTGTCGTCGCCGGTGATCTGTTCAACGAACCGGCGTGGGATGCGGTAGATCAGCCGCATCGTGTGCTCGTTGTACTCGCTGCCGGTCATCCGGCCGTGCTCGTTGAGAAATGCCAGCAGGCGACCGTTTCCAATTCCGGTGGTGATCTCCGCCTCCACTTCTCCTTCACCGAGCATGTCGCAGACGGCCGCGGTGAGCCGATCGAGTCCCAGGTCGTCGGTGGCACTGACCACCACGCAGTGCTCGGTCTTGGCACGCAGGATGTCGATGTCGGTCCGGTCCTCGACCGTGTCGACCTTGTTGAGCACCAGCAACTGGGGCAATTGGTCGGCTCCGACGTCGGACAGGACGCTGTTGACAGTCGCGATCTGGTCGGTCACCTGCGGGTGACCAGAATCGGCGACATGCAGTAACAAGTCGGCGTGGCGGGTTTCTTCGAGCGTCGAGCGGAACGAGGCGACCAGGTGGTGGGGCAAGTCTCGCACGAAACCCACCGTGTCGCTCAAAAGCACCTCACCCCAGCCGGCGATCTCCCAACGACGCGTCCGCGTGTCCAGCGTGGCGAATAGCTTGTCGGCAATCAGCACGTCAGCGCCGGCCAGTGACCTCATCAGGGTGCTCTTGCCGGCATTCGTGTAGCCGACCAGGGAGACGGTCATGTGGTCGGCACGACGCGAGACTTCGCGACGACGACGGCTCTCGACATCCTTCAATCGACGACGCAATTCCGAGACACGTCGGTCGATCAGTCGTCGGTCGGTCTCGATCTGACGTTCGCCCGGTCCACGACCCGTTCCGATGCCACCCTCGATCCGTTCCAGGTGAGTCCAGAGTCGCTTCAGCCGCGGGCGGAAGTAGAGCAACTGGGCCAACTCGACCTGGAGCTTCGCTTCGTAGGTCTGGGCACGAGTGGCAAAGATGTCCAGGATCACCTCGCTGCGGTCCACGATGATCGTCTGCAGCGACTCCTCCAGGTTGCGGCTCTGGGCCGGAGTCAGGTTGTTGTCAAAGACAATCAACTCCGCCTCGTAGGCCTCAACCAGTTCGAGCAGTTCCTCGACCTTACCACTGCCCAGGCAGGTGGCCGGGTGAGGCTTCGGTCGAACCTGGATCATCTCGTGGACAACCTGCACGCCCGCCGTGGTCGCCAGGCCACGGATCTCTTCCAACGCGCCCTCGCGGTCGCTTCGCTGGCTCCGGTCCAAGACACGAACCAGGATGCCGCGTTTCGACTTGACGTTGAGTTCTTCTCGCTTTGGTTCAGCCAACTGCAATCTGCCGTCGGGTGGCGGTTGTGACCCGGGGACAGTTTAGAGACGTAACGCGTGCTGAGCCAAGCGCCGGGGCAACCACTTAAAAGAACAAACCGAAAGGACGCTTCTCACACGTCCTCTCGGCCCGTCCAGGTGTGATGTGGTGATATGAAGCTGAGGTGGGATAAAGGCCCCTCTCCAAGGGCCGGTGGGAACCGGCCTCTCACAGCCGGCGTCTCTCTCACTCGACACCAAACCATTGCAGTACGCGTGCCACCCAGGCCGTAATTTTTTTTGACCAGCAGTGTTCAAATTACGCAAACCTCGTGTTTTCAATAAGTTACGAGGTTTTGTTTCGAATTGTCGTTGTTGGAGACATGATGTTGATCGACGAGGAATTTGTATTTCTTACATGGGCAATTGAGTGGAATTTGTAGAAAGGGATCGTTTTTGCGAGATTTATTGCTCGAGTGAGGCCTTGAGATCAAGCCTCACCGCAAATTGCGTGCTAGGTTTTGGTGTGGTGCCATACAGGGCAATCGAGGAGCCAGGCAGGGCGTTCGATCATGAGTTCCTATCTTGTTCCGGTCGACCATTGGTCGTCCGGGCCTGCTGAGGAGCAGGGACCGATGGACTTCCTGAAAAAATTTATTTCCGCCAAGACACGTGAATCAGCTCCGGAACATCCCGCGAGCAGTTTCTCGGATCTTTCCGATGATCAGTTGGAAACGCATTTGAAGATTGCCCGTTATGGCAATTTCGTGCTGACCGACGCAGTCCGGCCGTCTTACGATCTGCAGGTGGTGCCGCGGACGGGCTACCGTCACGACACATACACCGACACGGAGACGGGGATCGCCATTCCGGTACTGATGGCTTCGGCGTCACGGGAGCAGATCCTGGATCTGTTTGTCGACCTGATGGATCCGCTGGGTGCCGAGGTTGACGTGGTATTGGAGACGAGCCATCACACTCGAGGCGAGGGCCACGACGACCATTATCGTGAGGGAATTGAACTGCCGATCCTCAAGAGCGTGCTCTACGACTTTGAGGAGATGTTGATTGACGATGGTTGCACGGGTGTGGCGGTGTTGAACCCGCGAATCCCGATGGAAGTGCAATTCGACGAGCACAAGATTCTGACTCTTTATGGTCAGGATCTCGAGGCCTTCGAGCGGGTGTTTGCTGGACACGATGTGATGTGTTGCGAGGACATCAAGTTCATCACCGAAGCCGAGCACGTCCACAGTTCTACAGACACCTTCGCCGAGCAATTTGAACAGATGCGCTATCGGCTGGGTATCGAGGATTGAGTGACAACTGGCGGCGCGAACGGCACTGCTCTAGCCGTCGTTGCGTGCCTCAATCGTGGCCAGTGCTTCCTGGACCTGGACGAGTGCGTCACGGCTCTCGAGGATGTTCTGTCGAAACACGCCCGGTTGTGTCACCGCCTCGATTCGCATCAGTTCGTCGCCCGATGCGGATTGCAGCACGACATCGGCCGCCTGGAAGAATTCCTGGCCGTCCCGGTAGGGAGCAACGGCCACCTCGCCAATATTCTCCAGTGGCACCTCGGCCAGCAGCTTCTTGGTCAATGATCCCTGGATCAACACTCGCTTGCTGGTGACGGTGTACCGTCGTCCGGTGATTTTCAGTCCCAGGTAGCTGGCGGCTCCGATTGGTGCGAGCAGGAGCGCGGGTGCCAGTGCGAGGTTGAAGTTGAGACCGGGCAGACGAACACTGGGTGCCGATTCGAGCAGCGATCCAATCGCACGCCCGATTCCGGTCGAAGCGATCGACGGCCAACGGGCGATCACGGTCCGTTCGGCGCGTGTCTCGGCGCCGGGGATCGCTTGCTGACTGGATCCTAGTGTGGCGGTGCTCATGGTCGGGCCTTCCGGGTTCCGCACTGGCGGTCTCGGCGAACAGCGCAGGATAGCAGACGTCTGGCGGCCGTGCCAGCTACACACCATCACCGGAATTGTTGGACTCGACCCGATCCAGTGCCCGTTCCAGGCACTCGTTGAAACGTTCGTTATCGGCCAAAGATCGAGCCAGGTCCGGGTGTGCGAACAGCCGGACGCGTTTGACATAATCGTCAAACTGGGTCCGCGCCAGGGCGTCTATCACTGGCGAAGCGTCGCGCAGCAAGCGGTAGGAATCGGTCTTGGGCGAGTAGATTTCGACATCGAATTCGACTTCACGGTGAGGAGGCGGTGCATCGACGAGCAACTGGGTTGGTGAAACGGGAGTCCCCAGCACGCCGGAGACCTCTTCGGAGAGCACCTCGCTGAGTTGGACCAGCCAGTCGTAGGGTTTGCGGGCCAGCCGTTGGAAGAGGTCGGGGGCCTCGTAGAAGCTGAATTCCGCGACTCGCTTGTAGAGTTCTCTCTGGGTGCCGAAGACGCCTTCGAGCAAATCGCGGCATGGGCCATCGCCAGCGCGGAGTCGCAGCTCGTCGATTGTTTCGGTTTCGCTCTTGCGAAAGAACGTCTCCAGGTCCAGTTTGCCGTGCAGGTGGAAGAAAGCCCTGGCGAACATGCTGGTGGCGCTGCGGACGGCGTGGTGCCAGTAGACCTCGCTGAACATCACGTACCGCGCAAAGACCATCAGTTCGGCGGCAGTCCGCCCCTTGGTCGATATCGCCAGCCCGTCGCCGGCGGCGTTGGTGACCAGGGAAGTCATCAGGCGATTGCGGTCGAAATGGCGACCGTAAGGGACCCCGCAGTGCAGGCTGTCTCGACCCAGGTAGTCCATCTTGTCGATGTCGATGGGTCCCGAGAGGATCGACCGGACCAGTCGCATGGCGGGGGTATCGGTGCGAGCCACCAGCACATCGAGAATCTCGTGTGGGTGAATGTTCCAGTCGCGTTGCAGGACGACTGCCAGAGGGCTGTCCTGGCCAAGAAACTCGGCCGCGAACGTCTCATGGGGCGGCAGACCGGGAAGTTTCATGTCCTCGATCGGGTGACAATACGGCCAGTGTCCCAGATCGTGCAGCAGCGCGGAGGCCAGCAGCACCTCGGCGGTATGACGGTCGACAATTTCACAGAACCTGGCATCTCGTCCCAGTTGCCAGACGTACCGCAGCGCGTTGTGGAAGACGCCCAGGGCGTGTTCGAACCGGGTGTGGGTTGCTCCGGGGTAGACTCTCGAGACCAGGCCCAGCTGGGTGATTTGTCTGAGTCGTTGAAATTCGGGCGTGTCGACCAGTGCGCGGACCCGTGGGGTGAACGGAACGTCCTGCTCGACGGGAATCCGAACGATACCACGTCCGATCTCGAGATTGGTCAACTCGGGAATGTCGCCGTAGGGATGCTGCATTGGTCAAATTATAGCTGGAATTCCCATCGCACACCCGGTCGGCTCAACCACAGTGCCTCCTGGTGACGTAAGTATTGGAGGAGTTCCGGCGGCCTCCAAACCCGCATGGTCTCATCGGACGCCAACCCCTACTATCCGCCACCCCGACGCATCGTCTCTCCTCCCTCCCTTCTTCAGTACAAATTCGCCATGCCCGCGACGCGATCACGTCGCTATTCGCCGTTGCCGTGGTTGGTCGTCGTTATCGGCGTGGCCCTGCAGGCGATGTTTTTGCAGTCAGTCCTTGGCGACCGTACGCTCGCCTCGCAATGGTTCAGTACCCACACGTGGAGTGAGGTTGTCGGTTGGCTGGGCGGCGTGGTCGATGCCGAGTCGGGAGTGGTACGACGGGATGTGGGGTACCTGGTCCTGTTCGCCGGCCTTTCGTCGGTTTCGGCAGTTCTCATCCTGGTTGGATCCCTGGTGACCTGTCGACGAACCGGTCGGGGCATCCGGGCCGAGGCCACCGGCTGGGCTCTCCGTGGCTGGTCCTGGTGGTGGTTGCCCGGGGCCTGGGAATTGATTCGAGTGGTGGGAGTCCTGACCGGGCTGGAGTGGTTTCAGGAACTGTCCATTCGCACGGTGTCACTGGTCGAGGCGATGGCGTTGGCCGGTTGGCTGTCGGCCTGGCTGGTGACCACCTGGCCGGTTGATACCAATCGTCTCGAACGGTCCTCGTCTCCGTGCCGCCGTACCTGGTTGTTGGCGCTGGGGGCGGTGGCGGTCTACGGAGTGTGTGCCACCGCGATCAACTGGGCTCGCTACAACAACCTGCTGATTCCACATGGTGACTCGGCCATGTACGAGGAGCACCTGTGGAACGTGTGGCATGGCAAGGGTTTTCGCAGTTACCTGGATGACGGACGCCTGTTTTTGGGTGAGCATCCCCAGGTGGCGCACCTGTTGCTCAGTCCATTGCACTGGCTGTGGCCGTCGCACCAGATGCTGGAACTTTGCGAATCGGTCGGGCTGGCGGCCGGGGCGTTGGCCATTCTGCGGCTGACCCGGAAGGAAACGGGCTCCGACACGTTGGCGCTGGCACTGGCGGTGGCCTATCTGCTCGCCTTTCCGGTGCACTTCCTGGATATTGCGATTGATGGCAAGACATTTCGCCCGATCAGCCTGGGCGTTCCGTTGTTGTTGTGGGCCATCGAACGCTGGGAGTCAGGCCGGTCAAAAGCGGCCGTGTTGCTGTTGTTCCTGGTACTGCTGTCCAAGGAGGATTACTGCCTGGTGGTCGCGCCCCTGGCAGTATTCTGGGCGTCGAGAGCGTGGCGACGCCGGGGAACCGCCGGGCAAACTGCTGGCCAGTTGACCTGGGCAATCGCCATTGCCGTGGGCAGTGGGGCCTGGTTGCTGCTGGTGTTGCTGTGGGTGATTCCCTCGTTCCGCGGTGATGTGCCGCATTACGCCCAGTACTTCGGTGAACTGGGAGGAACTCCCGGCGAGATTGTTCAGACATCCATTGATCGGCCGGGCTTGTTGTTGTCCAAGTGGTTCAGTGCCCGGACGGTGTTTTATGCGGTGGCGTTGTTGCTGCCGGCGGGATTGCTGCCACTGGCCGGGCGCGGTCGATTGCTGGTGGGCGCACCGGTCTTTGCGATGTTGTGCCTGTTGGAGTTTTCGGCTGGCGAGTCTCCCGGTCAGCCGGTTGTTCCTTTCCATCATTTTCATGCTCCGCTGATCCCGATCCTGTACTGGTCCGCTGCCGGCGGACTGGGTCGATTGTGTGAACGTGGTCCGGAATGGGCTTCGTGGGGGGGGTGGTTTGTGGTGTCCGCGTCGGCGGCCTGTGGCCTGTTCTTCAGCGCCGGTCCACTGGGACTGGCCTTCTGGGATTCCCATTCCGACCATCACGGTCTCACGTTGTTCACCACCGGGCGGCGTGCCGAGTTGTTTGCCCAGGTGGAGCCGCTGGTTCCACCAACCGCACGCGTGTTTTCGACCGATTTCGTTCATCCTCGATTCACCCATCACGCCCGTTCCTATGACTACAGCGACTACGCGCGGCACAGTGACATCGAGTTGACCAAACCGGTCGCCGGGCAGGACTACTACATCGTGATTGATGTCCAACACCCCTACAGCACGATCACATCGGTGGACGACGTGCCCGAGTTGAAGGCTGACGCCGGGTCCTGGGACGTGCTGCGACTGGTCACCGATGACGACGGCACGCTCTACTACATCGTGCTCCGCCGCCGTTCCCCGCCCCCTGCTCTTCCGGCAGCCCCATGAGCGAATCCCGAGAAGATCTTGGTCGCGTCCGTTGTAGCCTGAGGGGCAAGGTCCCGGCCGGCAGTTGGCAGACGTGCCGTCTGACCTACACGGCCGGACAGGCCGGCATCGATGACACCGGTTCACTGAAGGTGGTGATGCGGTACGCCACCGATTGTGGCACGCCACAATTTGAGGATCCGTCCGCGGCGAACTACACCACCGCGGTTGCTTCCAACGGAGCCCACCTGGCACTGCGGTGGGACGTGAAGGACAACGTTCGTCCCTGGGGCAAGACGCTTCACCTGAAGGTTCTACAGGGGTACTTGAGACAGGGTGAGACGATCACGCTCACGCTCGGTGACACCTCCGGCGGCGGTCCGGGCTGGCGGGTCCAGACATTTGCCGAGAGAACTCTCGAACTGAGAGTGCTGGTGGACCGGTACGCGACCTACGTCTACCGGCCCCTGGAGACCCAGCCCGAGTTTCGTGTCGTTGCCGGAGATCCGGTCCGGCTGGTTGCCGTGGCTCCCTCGTTGGTCGTTCCCGGACGACGATTTTCCATTCGTTGGCGGCTCGAGGACTGCTGGGGCAACCCGGTGGGTCGATCGAGACGGATGGATCACCCCGGATTTTCCGAGCCGGGTTGTTTCGTGGTCGCGGTGCGAGATGACGAGACCGGCCTGGAGGCCGAGTCCAACCCGGTGATGGTCCGTGAGGGTGATCCCTTTGGCCGTTTCTGGGCTGACCTGCACGGCCAGAGCGAGGAGACGATTGGGACGGGAACGGTCGAGGAGTATTTCCGGTTTGCCCGGGACCTCGCTTTTCTCGACATTGCCTCGCACCAGGGCAACGATTTTCAGATCACGGATGACTTCTGGGACCACCTGCAGCGGACGACCGCCGAGATGAACCGACCGGGGCGATTCGTGACGTTTCCCGGTTGGGAGTGGAGCGGGAATACGGGACTGGGGGGAGACCGGAACGTTGTCTACCGCGAGGAAGGGGGCGAGATATTTCGCAGCAGTCGTGCGTTGGTCGAGGAGAGCCAGTCGAGCCAGCCGACGGCTGACTCGGTCGAGGAACTCTTTGATCGTCTCGAGGGAACTCAGCCCGACCCGATGCTGATTGCACATGTTGGAGGACGCTACGCCGACCTCCAACGACACCGTGAGGGACTCGAGCGGGCCGTGGAAGTGCATTCGGCGTGGGGCACTTTCGAGTGGATGCTCGAGGACGCCTTTGGGCTCGGCTACCGGGTGGCGATCGTGGCCAATTCTGATGGGCACAAGGGGCGTCCCGGGGCCAGTTGGCCCGGCGCGAGTACTTTTGGCAGTTATGGCGGATTGACCTGTGTCCTGGCCGAGAGGTTGGATCGTGAGAGTGTCTGGGAAGCGTATGCTCAACGTCGTGTCTACGGGACGACGGGGGCCCGCATCGGGCTGGACGTGACAACCGATGATGGATTCCCAATGGGATCAGTGATCGAGTGTGATCGTGATGAATCCGCACCGGTCTTCCAGGTCGCCGTGCACGGAACCGCGGCCATCGAGCGGGTCGAATTCCGCAACGGGATGGAGGTGATCGGGGTGAGACGGCCATTTGGGTCGAGCGACCTGGACGATCGGGTCAAGCTGTTGTGGCAGGGTGCGACAGTCCGTGGACGGGGACGGCAGGTTGTCTGGGATGGAGGGGTCTCGGTCCCGAACAATGCCATTACCGATTTCACGCCGATCAACTTCCACAACACCGAAAAAACCTGCCGACGGACTGGGAAAAGCGAACTCGCCTGGGAGTCGATCACAACCGGTGGCGTGGCGGGAGTCGTCACAACGCTGACGAAACCACGCGAGGGCGTGATGATTGTCGAGACACCTCATCGACGTTTTCGAGTGGACCTGTCGCGGCTGGGTTCTCGCGGTCGACGTTGGGACCTGGGTGGGCTGGGTCAGCGGTTGAGTGTCTACCGGTTGCCACCGGCCGGGGGGACTCAGGACATGACGTTCACATTCCGCTTGCGGCCGGAACAACTCCATGCGGGGGACAACCCCTTGTATGTGCACGTGGTTCAGGAGGATGGGCACATGGCCTGGTCGAGTCCCGTTTACCTGGTCCGTTGACACACCAAACCCGATCCCTGGTTTCTCATACCGTGACCGATTTCACGACAGCTTCACCGACAGGCGGTCTCTCCGGCAATCCGTCGGCCGCCGGGGTCTCGTGGCGTAGCTGGTTGGTGGCGACGGTGGTCGGCCTGGGGTTGTCGTTGGTCTTCTGGTGGTCGCTCTACAGCGGTGGCGGCCTGCTGGGCGGCGACATCTACACCTACTTCTTTCCCCAGAAGGCGTACCTGGCCGAGCACGTGGTTCGTGGCGAGTTGCCGCTTTGGAACAACCGGGTGGGACACGGATATCCGGTAGTCGGCGAGAGCCAGACAGGCCTCTTCTATCCGTTCCACCTGTTGTATGCGGTACTGAGCGTCAACGCGGCATACAACACGGTGCAGTTGGTGCACTACGTCCTGGCCTTCGTCTTCACCTGGCGATACGCCCGGCAGATGGGCCTGGGTGACGTGTCCGGTTGGCTCGTGGGGCTGGTTTATGTTTATGGCTGGTTTCCACCACGAATTGTGCTGGAATGGGCGATCCTGGGGGGCACCTGGTTGCCGGCGGTGTTGTGGGTGACCGAGCGGTTCCTGGCGCGGCCACGCTGCAAGGACCTGCTGTTGTTGTCCCTGGTGCTTGCCCTGCAGATGTTGGCAGGCCACTTCCACCTGGCTTTTGTGACCCAGTTGGTCCTGGTCTTCTATATTCCATCGAGGTTGTGGTGGGCTGGACGTGGATTGCCCGAATGGTCGGTGTCGGCGAGACGGCGGTTGCTGGTGGCTTCGGTCGTGGGGATGGGCCTGGCGTTCGGATTGGCAGCGGTGCAGTTGCTGCCGACATGGGAGTTGAAACAGAGCAGCCAGCGCGAGAATGTCACCGGACGCAAGTACGACCCCGGTTACGGACACATGCCGTTCGCTTACTGGAGCCAGGTGGTGACACCGTGGCGATGGTACGAGTCCGGGGTGGATCGGGTGTCGCAATACGACGCGGGTCCGGCCGAGACAAACCAGGTCGAGGCGCACCTCTACTTTGGCCTGCCGACGGTGGGCCTGCTGGTCGTGGGACTGGTTGGCTGGTGCGTCGGCCGTCGCAGTGATTCGCGGTTCGTGATCTGGCTGGTACTGGGATCGTTGGCGTTGCTGTACACGCCCGCGTGGCATTTGCCGGTGACACGTCACCTGCCGGGTTTCGGATTTTTTACCGGTCCGGGTCGGTACGGGATCGTCACCGCGTTGGCGGCGGCGATGTTGGCTGGTTTGGCCTGGCAGTGGCTGATGACCCGCCCCGTCCTGGCGCGTCGCGGTGGCCTGGGAGTCTTGCTGGCAGTCGTGGTCTTTCCATTGTTGACGTGGGACTTGTGGGAGGTTGGTCGCAAGCAGACCTACGCGGTACTGTTGGAAACCCCGTTGATCAACCGGCTGGAGCACAGCCCCGTGGCCGCGCGGCTGCAGCGACTGGATGGTCCGGTGCGACTGTTCTGTGACTACCAGAACCTGCCCACCCTGTTGCGAGTTGCCTCGACGCCGGTTTACCTGGGACTGGGGCCGGCCGAGTATTTTGACGAGTCGCTGGCGATGCCGGGCGAATTGCCCTTTGGAGTCCGGGCCACGTCCGAACAGGTCGCCTGGCTGCAGCGGGCCGGTGTGACTCACCTGTTGACCCGTCGGCCACTCGACACGGCCGACTGGCCGGTGACGTTGATCGAGAGTTTTGCCAGCGATCCATTTCTGCAGGTGGCCTACCAGGGTGGTGATCAACGATTGAACTTTTTCCTGTACAGGCTGGACGGTTCCCGCGGCCGACTGTCGTGGCTGAAAGCCGCGGATGGTCTCTCGGCCGAGATCACCGGTTACACCGCCAATCAGGTCACGGCCACCGTCGAATCGACCCGAGGCGGGCGGCTGGTGTTGACGGACCTGGCGTATCCGGGCTGGAGCGTGCGGGTGGATGGAGAAGCGGTGGAATCGGTGAGGGTCGAGGGGATGTATCGTGGGGTGGACGTGCCGCCGGGGTCGCACGAGGTCACCTGGGTTTACCGGCCGACGTCGGTGATCGTTGGGGCAGTACTCAGCGGTGTGTCGTTGGCGTTGCTTGTCGGAGCGTGTCTTGTCGGTCGGCGGCGGTTCGAGCTAGCTTGGGACGAATCCTGATTGTGTTCGATAGGGATGTGATCCGTTGTTGAAGTCGATCCTGTTTCTGCCCGACGGTTATTTTTACGGCATGCTGGCCTGGTTGGCGGCTGTGGCTGTGTCCGTGGTGGTCCTGGTTCGATTGAGGCGGGGTGCTTCGGACGGACGCAAAAAATGGATTCACGCATCACTGTCGCTCTGGATCGTGCTGGTCGGCCTGACCGGGGTGGAACTGTATTTCGCACTGGTTTACGACACGACCGACAGCTTCAGCATGACCAACGTCTCGAAGAAGTGGTTTGCGATGCACGTCAAGCCGCACGAACGGTCCCTGGAACTGGGGGCCGGCCGGGGGATTCTCTACCGGGACGACCACGACCTGCCGGTGGTTCGTGGAACCGGTGATGACCAGCACGTGGTGTTCGTTGGCGACAGTTTTACGTTTGGACATGGTGTGAAGCGGATCGCCGATCGATTCAGCAACCGATTGGCCACCTCGCTGGCTGCCGAAGATCCAGGCCGTTACACCATCACGAATCTGTCCAATGCCGGTGTCGACCTGCACTGGGCCGAGAGATTGCTCGAGGAACTGTTCACTCAAAAAATCCCTGTCGACCGGGTCGTGTACGTCGTTTGCCTGAATGATATCGAGACGTTTCATCCACGACACAAGACCTACTATGTCGATCTGCAGCAGCACGCTCCCCACTTCTTTCTGTGGAAGCACACCTACTTCTTCAACCTGATGTACTTTCGCCTGCGACAGTTCACCGTGTCGGATTTCCATGACTACTACCAGTTTGTCCGCGAGTACTACGACGGCGAGCCGTGGCAGAAGATGCGGCGGAAGCTGGACCAGGTCAACAGCCTGTGCCGTACCCACGGGGCTCGGCTCGATGTGGTCGTGTTCCCGTTCCTGCACAACCTGGGTCCGGATTATCCGTTCCGCGATGTGCACGCCCAGTGGTCCGAGTGGGGACGGGACAGCGGCGTCCGTGTACTCGATTTGCACGAGACGCTCGAGGCTCACTCGGCCGAGGGCCTGACGGTCAATCGCTACGATGCCCATCCCAACGAACGCGCCCACGCCCTGGCTGCCGAGGCCTTGAGGGTCGGGTTGTTTGACGACTAGTCGGCCAGTGGCAGGTCGACCGGTTGTCCCGACCCGGCGCTGAGAGCCACGGCCTCGGTGAATTCCATGTACTTCACACCGGTGTTGAAGTCCGTCAGCCGGATCGTCTCGGTTCCGCGAATCGCCCCGATGAACTCGTCCTCGACACGCCAGCCCCCCTGCAATTCTGACGGGATCTCGGGTTCATGCAGCGCGTCGTCACCGACCTGTCCGATCAACAGGGTCCCCTTGCCGAGATCCACCTTGATCGTGCCGTGGCTGCCGTAGAGGTGCAGGTGATAGCCGGGACCGAACAGGGCGATGCCACTGAGGTGGTACAAGCCCCGTGCTCCTCCGGAAATCTCGGTCACCGCCTGCACGCTGTCGGATATTGTTGCCGGCCCGTCGGGTCGGTTGGGGCCGAAAGTCTCCATCTGTGCGAAGACTCGTGTCGGGTCCGGCGTCCATCTCAGCGCGGCTTCGTGCAGGATTCCCATGGCCAGGACATTGAACCCGCTGATCTCGCGGTCCTGCCGCCAGTGCAACGGTTTCTCGACATCCTGGAACTGGTCATCGGCCCCGATCACCACCATTTCGCGCAAGTCGCCCAGGAATCCGTCGTCGATCAGTCCGCGGACGTAATCGGTACAGAAAAAGGCGAACGGGCTGGGGACGATCTGGGTGACCAGTTCAGGGTGTGCCTCGGAGGCCGCCAGCATCAAACGGGCTTCTGCCACGGTGCGGGCCATGCGAGCTTCTGTCATCACGTGCTTGCCGGAGTTGAGTGCCGCGCAGGTGACCTCGCAGTGCATGTTGGGCCAGGTTCCGATCATCACGGCGTCGATGTCGTCGTCGGCGACCAGGTCCTGCCACGTGTCGTAGACTCGAGGAATTTCGAATTCTGCTGCCGCACGTTCTGACGACTCGCGCGAGCGATTGACCACTCCGGTCAACTCGACTCCCTCGTTGGCGCGAAACCCGGGCACATGTCGAAGGCGGGTGTTTGCTCCGGCTCCGACAATGCCGATGCGGATCGTGTCGGTGGACATGGTTGCTATTCCTGGCGTGCGACAATTGGTCTGGGTGGACCGATTCTAGCTGCGAGAACCGGGAGAGACCAACGCGGCCACGTGTTTGCTCAGGCGGCCCGGGCCAGTTGTCGTTGCGGCAGCCGGTTCAGGATCGCTTCGGCGGTTCGGCCGTTGGCACCCGTCGCCCCGATCGATTCGGTCAACGATGTCATCCGGTCGACCATCTCCTGGCGCGAGCTCGGGTCGGCAAGCCAGCCATCGAGGATGTTCACGACCGGGTCGATCCACGGTTCGAAACGTCCCGAGAATGGGAACTCGGGCATCAGCTCGTCACCCATCAACAGGTTGGGCAACGAGATGTAACCGCAGGTGACCAGTCTCCGGGCGATGAACTCCGAGAGCCGTGTTCCGCGATAAACCGCCACCGCGGGTGTCTGCCGGGCGAGCAGTTCGAGGCTGACCGATCCGGAGACCATCAGGCAGCAGTCGGCTGCCTCGATGATCTCTGACGTCCTGCCGACGTGGAATTCGACCCGTCCGGATTCTCCCATTGCCCGCTGGTTCATCAGAAATCGTGCCTCGCAGTGCCGCCTGTGCTCCGACTTGTAGTTGGCGACCAGGAAGCGTGCCGATGGGTGTTGTCGGGCCAGTCGATCGACCACCTGTTGGAGCAAGGGCCAGTTGAAACTGACTTCCTGGGTTCGCGATCCGGGCAACAGTGCCACCGTCGGTCCAGGGGTGTTCTGGTATGTGGCCAGGAATTCGGTGTCCAGGGTGTGATTGGCCACTTCGTCAAAAAACGGATGTCCGACGTACTCTGCCGATACCCCCCGGCTGGTGTACCAGTCGTATTCAAACGGCAGGCCACACAGGACGTGATCGACGAACCGCCGGACCTTTTTGATTCGCCATGGAGCCCAGGCCCACAATTGCGGCGGCAGGTAATAAAAGACCGGGATTCCCGCGGCCCGGGCCTTGCGGGCAATCCACCAGTTGAATCCGGGGAAGTCGACCAGGACGACAGCGTCGGGGGGATCGGTCTGAAAGATCGCCTCGGCTTGTTTGACCAGTCGGTAGAAGCGGCCGAGCATCGGGACGACTTTTGCAAATCCCATCACGGCCAGGTCGGTCAGCGGATAGACCAATTCGCCGCCGGATTCTTCAAACAACGGCTGCATCAGCGGCCCGCCGAAACCGGTGGCAACAAGATCGGGACACCGGGTCCGCAGTTCACCGATCAATCCGGCGGCGTGTTCATCTCCGCTGGGTTCACCGACTGAAAAAAATATCCGCATCCGTCGCGTCCTTGCGTTGGATTGAGCTGACAAGCTGGCGGGCACCTTATGCGGGCCGGGTGACCATCGTCAAGACGGACCCCGGATGCGAGTCATACGAGGTTGGGCGTGGTGTTGTCGGTGATTTCAAACAACAGCCGGTCACCGGGATCGCCAGAACGACGGTACGAAGAGCACGAGGATGGCGAACAATTCGAGTCGGCCGAGCAGCATCAGGATCGAGAGCAGGATCTTTGACTGGGATGTCAGGAAGGCGTAGTTGTTGGTTGGTCCAAATGCGCCCAGTCCGGGACCGATGTTGTTGAGCGTGGCGGCGACCGCACTGGCAGTGTCAATCAACCGGTCCGACTGGTGGTCCTGCCAGGGCGTTCCCGGTTGTATCACCAGCAGCAACATCCAACTGGCCAGGAAGATCAGCAGCACCAGGCAGAAGTAGACCACAACCTGGTGCCGTTGAGCTTTGTCGATCGCGACGCCGGACAGCCGGAGAGGACGCACGACGTTGGGCCGAAATGCCTGTTCGATTTCCAGTCGGACAATCTTGGCAAAGAGAATGAATCGGACGACTTTCAGTCCACCCCCTGTCGATCCGGCACAGCCCCCGACGAACATCAGCACCAGCATCACTCCTCGTGACGAATCGCTCCACTTGTCGAAGTCGGCGGTGGCAAATCCCGTGGTGGTCATGATCGAGGTGACCTGGAATGTGGCCGCGCGGACCGAGTCGTAAAGCGACGTGTCTTGTGTGTTGAAATAGACTGATGCGGACAGAACGAGAGTCGCCGAGGCCAGCAGTCCCAGGTAGACCCGAAATTCGGTGTCGCGGCTAAAGGTTCTCCAGAGTTGCCGTCGCGAAAGTGCCAGGTGATACAGCGAGAAGTTGGTGCCTGCCAGGATCATGAACAGAATGATCGTCCAGTGGATCCAGCCACTGGCAAAATAGCCGATGCTTTCGTTGTGGGTGCTGAATCCTCCGGTGGCCATGGTGCCAAAGGTGTGACACAACGCGTCGAAGATACTCATGCCCTCGATGGTCAGCAGGATCGTCAACAGCACGCTGATCGCGACGTAGATCGCCCACATCACCATCGCGGCCTGCTGGACCCGGGGCCGGACTGTTTCGGACATCGGGCCGGGGACTTCTCCTCGCAGCAGTGCTTTTCCCGCCCCTCCCAGCCGACGCAGGATGGCGACGAACAGCACGATGATTCCCATGCCTCCGAGCCAGTGTGTGAAACTGCGCCAAAACAGAATGCAGCGTGGGACGCGGGGAGTGGTGGGATCGTTGTCGCTCTCGAGGTGGGTCAGCACGCTGGCCCCGGTGGTTGTGAAACCCGAGATCGATTCGAACAGCGCGTCGGAGACACCGACAACACGAATCAGATTTCCTGAATCACCCGGTCCCCGGGTCGTGGTTTGCGTGCCGGAGAACAAAAAGGGGAGTGCTCCGAGGATCCCGGCCAGAAGCCAGCCCAGCCCGACGATGGCCAGGGCTTCCTTGTGAAGCATCGAGTCATCCCGCGCATTGCGGCCAATCCAGAACAGGGTGCCGCCGATGGCCAGGCTGCAGCCGATGGCTGCCAGCAACCCGTAGAAGCCATCGCTCTCGAAAGTCGAGACCTCACCGCAAAACGGGAACGCCCACGGCAGGCTGAAGATCATCGATCCCCCGACGAGTGCTCCGAGCAGGCCGATCATCCGGCATAGCATCAACCAGTTCATGCGTGTTGACCGCTGAAGAATCCGGAATCGACGGGACGGGGATCACCACAGAAAATTCTATCCACCCAATGGTGGGCGACTCAATTGCCACCACGTCATCGACGGTCAAGGAGAGGACAACGCTTTACCGGATCTGAAGGATTCCGGACGAGACATGGTCCGTTCCGGGACCCACCCGATTGGTACGGCGGGTTACGCGGCCGGCACGATTGGGGGCAGGGCAGCGGGATGAGAGAATTCTTGCCACTCGGCCGCGGTTCTGATTTGTGACGAGATCGTCAGAGACGTGAACGTGCTGCCATCGGACATCCACGTTCGAGAGACCCCGGGGAAGTTCGAGATCAAATCGGGGTTGGGGGCATCGATCACAACCAGTGTGCCTCCCGGACTCAACAGGCTGAGCCACCCGGCAACGGTTCGTGACAACTCGAAGGTTGATCGGCCCTCGGGGCGTGCCAGCACGAACCTGGGACGGCCCGGATGGTGTGATCCAAAAATCTCGTCGGGATCATCAACATTCAGACCGAGAAACTCAAAAATCTCGACGAACTCTCCGTCTGCGGTGGCATCCAGGACACGGTCACCTGGGGTCAGATGATGGCCAAGAAGCAACTGGCGGAGCGTGGCCTGGGAAAGACGACACGTGGGAACCATGCGGGATGTTCCAGGTAAGAGGTCCCGGAGTTTTGACAACAACCAGGACAAGGGGTGTACTCCGGGAGTCCGGATCGAGCGAACGCTCGTGCGCGCGTAATCTAGGCGCGGTTCCCACGAGGGTCAACACGGGTTTGGACCAATCGACCCCGGGCAGAAGATTGCCGTTTTTTCCAGCCGTCGATCCGTCTGTCGTTGCGTTGTCCGAGCCAACGCGAACGAGAGAATTTCTATTGCCGTGCTGGCGCCACGGGCTTGGTTGACCGGTCGACCAGCCAGATGTTGCGGAAGCGAACCGGGTTGCCATGGTTCTGCAATTTGGTTGGCAGCGGCACTGCCCCCTCGGGTTTTCCAGCACCCGTCTTCTGCTCGACCTTGATGTCATCGTGGACCAGCACCCCGTTGTGTCTCACTGTCAGCCGGGCGTTGCTTGTTTTTTTGCCCATCTTGTCAAAAGCGGCTGCGGTCAGTTCGATGTCGTAAGTCTGCCAACTCAGGGGAGGAAGGCACATGTTTGTTGCCGGTTCGAGGTACCGGTACAGGCCACCGCATTCGTTGGATTTTCCGGCCAGGCCGAACGAATCCAGGATCTGCACCTCGTAACGACTCTGCAGGTACACTCCACTGTTGGCCCGCCCCTGGCCTCGTGCATACGGCATGAATGGGAGGCGGAATTCGAGGTGAAGCTGAAAACTGGTGTAATTGTCGCGGGTCTCGGTGCCTTCCATCAACAGGCCGGACTCGGTCACCTTGGCGGCCTTGAGAAGTTCGGTGGCGCGGCCGCTGAACAGCTTCACAGCACCCGCGGGTGGTCGGGCTCCCATCGTCGTGCTGACACGGTGAACCCGTTTCAATTCGGCGATCACACCGTCGTAGGATTTCAGGAAAAAGACCGCGGTGTCGTTGGCCACGTCGATCTGGAGGGGACCGTGGAGAAATCGGGCCGAATTGCCACGACGCCTGCCGGGAATCCTCAGACGGGCTTTGCCCCTGGCTCCAGCTCCTGGCAGGCCGCCAGCGTATTCGACCGCTTCGAATGTTCCGCCGCCCAGGGCAATCACCTGCAAGCCGACAGCTCGATAGGACTGGGATCCGGTCAATACCCAGCCGACGTACTCACCCTGCAATGTGAAGTCGGTCCCCGCCGATTTTTCGTCGACGAAGGCTTGCTTGGCGTCCTGGGCGAGAGCCGGTGCGTGTGGGAGGCCAATTCCGCTGGCGACCAACGCGGCCAGAACAGACAACACGACGTGCCAGAACGATTTGCCGGTGGCTTGGAATCCCATGGCTCTAGTTTCTCTTTGGGGCTGTCAATCACTGCAGTTTGCCAGAAGTCTCCAGTTTGACCCGCAGGTCATACCGGTGGCAAGTCGGCCACGGTGTTGCAGGTTCAACTGGGAGCAAACCGCCATCGTCCCCGGTGGATGTCGGATCCCTTTCGCCGTCCCTTTCGCTCATAGCTGGTGAGATAGTCCATATCGTGCTGTGGCACGGTGAGATCTGGCAGTGCCAGTTCCTGGAAGTCTCCATGGTGGTCGATCAAGGAGCGGATTGTCTGAAAGTACTCACCGACGTCGGACCAGGAGTGCAGTTCGCCGCCCTCGACAAGGACGTTGGTGACCAGGTCGAGAAACACGTCGGTGAAGATGCGTCGCCGCCGGTGCTTGCGTTTCCACCACGGATCGGGGAAGTACACGTGAACCGCGGTGACCGAGTTGGGGGCGATGAGTTTTTCGAGGGCGAGGTTGGCATCGCCGCCGAGGACCCTGGCGTTGGCCATTGTCCGTTTCTTCAGTCGGCGTGCCGTCCGTCGTCCCTCGCGATAGTCGATCTCGATTCCGCAGTAGTTGGTTTCGGGATGGGCCAGGGCGGAGTTGAACAGGAACAGGCCCCGGCCACAGCCGATGTCGAGTTCGACGGGTTGGGAGTTGCCGAAGAACTCGGCCCAATCGAGTGAATCGCCAAGGTCGTCCAGCGTGAGGAACCAGGGAGTGAGGTCCTCGGTCGGAGCTGGTCTCATCGGGATACTCCCCCGAAGTCTTCAGACTCCAGGCACCTGGTCTCAGTCGATCTTTTGGTCGCGGTCGATGGGCACACCGAACATGGAGCCACAGAAGACCATCCGGTCACTGACGAATCCCTGGAAATCAAACTCGGCGCGTCGATGCGGTCGGACCTTGGTCACCATCGCCATCAGCACCAGCCGATCGCCCGGGAAGACGGGGTAGCGGAACTTCACGTCATTCATGCCCCCGAACCCCACGTAGTCGCCGCCCAGCACGTTGTACTTCCGGGCGTAGAAACCCGCGAGTTGGGCGGCACATTCACACATGACCACCCCGGGCATCAGGGGGAAACCGGGCATGTGTCCGGTGATCCAGAATTCGTCGTCACTGAGGTCCTTGTATCCCGCCAGGCTTTGTGACTCCTGGTTGACCGTCAGCACGGCGGTCAACTGTTCCATCTCGTGCCGTTGCGGATTCACCTTGCGGATCTCGTCGAGATCAAACTCGGGGTTGTCGAAATCGAGCGAATCGAGCGGGAAGAGTGAAGGAGGGGGCATAGTGTTTTGGCGATCGGTTGTCTTGGGAAGAGGGGGCTAATCGATACCGAGCACGGTGAGGACCTGTCTGAGGTCAGTCAAGAGTCGATCGGGTCGCAGCTTGGGGTCACGGATGTCGTCCTTGCTTGCTTCGAAGCTTGATGTGTCCCCGGCATACAGCGCGGTTTTCATTCCAAGTTGTTTGGCGATGGCGAGGTCATTTTGCAGCCGGCTTCCGACATGGAGCACCTCGCCGGGCTCGATTCCAGTTTCGGCCAATCGGTGCAGGCAGTTGCGGTAAAGGGAGGCGGAGGGCTTGCGAAGGCCGACCTGGCATGAAAGTGTCATGGCGTTGGCATCGAGCAACTCCCCGAGAGGCGGTAGTGTACCGTCGTGGCCGAGGACCCGCAACATTTGGACCAGCGTGAACGGCTGCGCATCGGCCAGCAGTGTCTGGCAGCAACTTGATCCGGCGATCGTGGTGAGGACATCGGTTGCGCCTTCGGCTGCCGCGACTCCCTGCAGTCCCTGGTGGAAGAAAAAGGCGACCTTTTCGGCGAATTGCTCGATGTCTCCATAAAACGCTTCATCGATCTCGTATTCGTTTTGCACCAGTCTCTCGACCAGGGTTTGCCAGAGGTCGGCCGCATTCACCTGGGGGTAGTCGCCGGTGCGACCGGTACCGGCCATTTCCTTCATCGCGAGACAGTCACGGTACTGGTCGTAGAGATACTCCCAGGGCGCCCCGGCCTTGCGGCTCATGCTTTGCCACATGTTGAACGTCTTGATGGTCTTTTCCATCGCCACCTGCATTCTCAACTGCACCGGGTGATCCAGGTGCAGGCATCCGTCGCTGATCCGCAGCAATGTCCCGTAGACGCTCCAGGTCACCGCCGCGATCCCGTCGAGCGGCTTGGTGAACGGCGTGGCCTTGACCGGCTGGACCGGGGGAGGCACCGGCCAGGAGTGGTCCTGTCCATCGAGCCATTCGGCAAATTCCGAGAGCGACTGGGGCATGCGTGTTGATCGGTAGGAGAAAGTGGAAGCCGGGTCCCGGTTCGGGGCGGTGCCTCTAGAGGGTGGGCGGATCAGCAGGACCGAGCCAGTCGTCGAGTGACAGCAGGGCCTGGCCACTGGCAAGGGGTTCACGGGTCATTTGCGAAGACATCAGTTCCAGGCAGTCGATGGCGGCAGCCCGCCAACGTTCCTCTCCGGTGAGTTGGGCCAGTTTCAGAAGGGCCGTGGCGGCCATCCCGTTGCCCGACGGTGTGGCGTTGTCGCTGGTGTGCTTGTAGCGAGCGATCAGTTTCTCGGAGTCGTCGGCCGTGAAAAAGAACCCACCTGGGACGTTGGGCGGATCTGCCGTCGGGTCACCAAATCTCGACAGAAGCAGTTCGGCCAGTTGGACCGCCCACCCGGAAAACTCGTCACCTGTCTCGTCCCGGGCGAGTTCACAGAGCCCATCGAGCAGGCAGGTGACGTCGTCCAGGAAGGAGGGGAAGCGAGGCTGGCCATCCTTGGTCGAATGTCCCACTCGGCCATCGTCGTCGCGGATGTTCTTCCAGATGTCCCGTGCCGCCGCTTCGGCCGCCTGCCGGTAACGGGGTTCGCCGAGTGCTCGTGCGGCGGAAGCCATCGCGGTGATCATCATCCCGTTCCAGGCGACCAGCACCTTGTCGTCCCGGTCCGGTGCCACTCTCGCGGCCCTCGTGTCCAGGAGAGTCTCGCGGCATTCATCGAGGGTGTTGGCCAGTTCTTGCGGATCGAGTTGGAGAGCGGTGGCAGCCTGGTCGTGGGGCTTGGGCCTGTTCAGGATGTTGGTGCCTTCCCAGTTGCCTTCGTCCGTGACGTCGTAGCAGTAACAAAATGCCTCCGAGGCGGCCTCGCCCCGGTTCGCCGCCAGTGTCGCTTTCACTTCCTGTTGGCTCCACACGAAAAATTTGCCCTCCTCGCCCTCGCTGTCGGCGTCCTGCGTGGCGTAGAAGCCGCCATCGGGGGAGGTCATTTCACGGAGCACCCAGTCGAGTGTTTCACGGACGACATCGACGTAGCGTTGTTGGCCGGTTGCCTGGAAACCCTCGAGGTAGGCCGGAACCAACAGTGCATTGTCGTAGAGCATTTTCTCGAAGTGGGGCACCAGCCAAGCGGCGTCGGTCGCATACCGGTGAAAACCGCCTCCGAGTTGATCGTACATCCCGCCGCCGGCCATGCGATCGAGTGTCAGCCGTGCGAGGTCCAGGCAGTCCGTGTCGTTGAATCTTCGGTGGCAGCGTAGTAGCAGTCGGATGTCCATGGGATGGGGAAACTTGGGAGCGTTGCCGAAGCCGCCGTGCCGCCGATCACCGGCGGACAACAGTTGATGCCGGACACGGTCCAGCACGCCCGTGTCCAGTGTCTCACCCTGCCCCGGTTCCTGCGTTCCTCCACCAACCCGTCTCACGGCGTCGGCCAGTTCGTCGGCCGCCTGTTCCAGTTCCTCTCGCCGCGTGTTCCAGGCCTCCGACACGTGGCGGAGGATGTCGGAGAATCCGGGCATTCCCATCGATGCCGCCGGTGGCCAGTAGGTGCCCCCGAAGAACGGGCGTCCGTCGGGTGTCATGAAGACCGACATCGGCCAGCCGCCCCTCCGGGTCAACAGCATGACCGCGTTCATGTAGACCTGGTCGATATCGGGTCGCTCCTCGCGGTCCACCTTGATGGCAACAAACGACTCGTTGAGCAACCCGGCAATGCCCTCGTCCTCAAAACTCTCGCGTTCCATCACGTGACACCAGTGGCAGGCACTGTAGCCGACCGAGAGAAAGATGGGTCGGTCCAGTTCGTGGGCCTGTTCCAGGGCCGCGGAGCCCCAGGGATACCAGTTGACCGGGTTGTGCACGTGTTGCAGCAGGTACGGGCTGGTTTCGCCGGCGAGCCGATTTCCGGTTTGATCAGTGGGTGAGGAGTGCGAAGAACTCATGGGGGAGGATCGTAAGGAGTTGGCGACCGAATGTGGAGCATCTCGACGACGGAACTCGTGCTAGACTTTGACAACCCGGTTGGGAGTGTGTTGATGCGAACGAGTCTCTCCAAGATACCACGCGTGCTGGTGATCGGCCTGTCGCTGGTGGTGTGTGGCCTGGCCCCGCCGGAGACGGTACTCGAGCAGATCACCTTCGATGAGGAGGGTTCCCCGCGGACGATCTCCGGCCGTGTCGTCGTCAAGGCCGTGGACGGCGGGTTGCTGGTCCAGGAGCGGGACGGGAGATTGTGGACGGTGCCATCGGAGGTTTTGCAGAAACGCGTGACCACCAAAACGCCGTTTCGTTCCGAGACGTCCAAGGAAATGGGCAAGCGGTTGGCTGCGGAACTCGACAGGTCGGTGGCCCCGGGTTTCCACGTGACCCACACCCGGCACTACACGATTGTCTCGTCGGCCGACCCACGATTTGCCCGCTGGACGGGACAACTTTTCGAGCGGCTGCGAACAGCCTTCCTGGCGTTCTGGAAGGGCCGGGGAGTGAAGCTTGCGGATCCCGAGTTCCCGTTGGTGGCCATCGTGCTCAAGGACAGGGAGCAGTTTTCGAAGTTTGTTCGCAGGGGTGCGAGTTTTGATCCCACCACCACGACCGGGTATTACTCGATTCTCTCCAATCACATCGTGCTCTACGACATTGCTCGGGTTCCCGGTCAACCGCCAGCCGCGACATCGGTTGAAATCCGGCGGCGTTTGTCGACGGCCCCCCAGGCGATCGCCACGGTGGTTCACGAGGCAGCCCACCAGATTGCCTACAACAGCGGGTTGAACCGTCGGCTGTCGGACAATCCGCTGTGGTTGGTCGAGGGAATGGCGGTGTTCTTTGAGACGCCCGACTTGAAGAGCCGCTCGGGCTGGCGGACAGTTGGCAGGGTCAACCGGGCGCGGTTGGCCCGGTTCGCCGATTTTGTCCAAAGCCGACGTGGGCGGGGATCGTTGCAATCGCTGGTGGGCAGTGATCGCCGTTTTCGCGAGAGTGATTCGGCGGCCGATGCCTACGCCGAGGCCTGGGCTTTGAACTATTTCCTGTTGCGGACGCGTCGCAAGCAGTACGCCAGCTACCTGAAAACCGTTTCGGCCAAGCCGGTGTTGAAGTGGGATTCTCCTGCAAAAAGGCAGGCCGAATTCGAGGCGGCTTTCGGCGAAGACTGGGCTGAACTGGACAGGGTGTTCCTGAAGTACATGAGCCGTGTCCGGTCGAAGTAGTCCTCAGCCTTTCCTCCACCCGAGGGTGTTTCCTACAATGGGACGTTCTCCCCGGGGCGTGTGTTGTCCCGGTCACTCTCCAACCGGCTGACTCATGGATTTCCAGTTATGGCCAAGACGACTCGCAAGCTGAAGAAGGCCAACCACGGTCGCCGCCCCGCCAGTGCCAAGGCACGAAAAGCCAAGCGGAAGAAGTACCGGACCTAGACGGTCGGCGTCTTGTCGGTGTCACCGGCCGCCTTGTTGGCGGCTGCGATCTGGCTCCACCAGAGCCGCCGGGGAATGCACCCGGCCGCGGCGATCAGCAACTGGGTGCCACAGAACAATCCCAGGGTCAGCATCACGCCCTCGGTGAACCCGTAGCTGTGTAGCCCCACGCCGAGTTCGTTCACGCCGAACCAGCTCCAGCTGACGGTGATATTGCCCAGCACCGCCAGCACCGCCAGGCCGCGATCCTTGATCATGCCATCCCAGCGCGCGTGCAGCACCAGTGCGTTCCAGAGCACGATGATCAATGCCCCATTCTCCTTGGGGTCCCAGCCCCAGAACCGGCCCCAGCTGTCGTCGGCCCACAATCCTCCCAAAACCGTGCCGACAAAACTGAAGAACATCGCCGCACAGGTGGTTCCGTAAATGGCGCGGGCCAGGTTCTTGCCGACGGAATCTGTGAGTGATGGCGTGCAGACGCCCCGCAGGATGTAGATGATCCCCAGCAGTCCCGCCACGTAGGTGCTGGTGTAGCCCTCGGTGATACAGACCACGTGCGTGGCCAGCCAGAACTGGGTGTCCAGGACGGCGACCAGGACGGTGAAGGTGTCGCCGTCGCCGGCCAGGTGCTGGGCGACGAGCAGCGTGGCGAATCCCGCGGCCGAGGCGATCACGTTTCCAATGCCCATCCGGTGGACGCGTTCAATAATGATCCCGGCCAGCACCGCCGCCCAGCCGATAAAGATGGCCGACGAGTAGAGATTGGTGACCGGAGGACGTCCGGAAATGATGATGCGAGAGACCAGCCCGTAGGTGTGCAATGCGAAGGTCAGGTAGACCAACCACTGCGCCGCACGGTTGAACCAACTGGGCCCGACCCAACCGAGTGCCACCAGCAGGAACACGACGATGTAGAAGATAATCGAGAGATAGAATGGCTCGAAACTGTTGAAGTGGTGTTCAAAACTAGCCCGCCACCCCTGGTAGTCCTTGGGTGGTTGCGCGGCATACGCCTTGCCCAGTGCCTGGACCTCGGCGTCAAAACTGCCATTCTCACCGGTTTCCCAGGCGGCCAATATTGCCGACAGTCGCCGGTAGCCTTCAGGCGTCGGTGTCGAGAGTCCCTTGGCGCCGACTATGGGCACCAGCACGCTGGAGACTTGTTGGGTCAGCCGGTCGAGTTCCTGCTGACGGATTCGGTCTATCAGTCGGTCCCGTTCCTGGTCGGTCAACTGGGCCATCTGCCGTCTGATTGTCACTCGCAATTCGGTTGCGGTTCCCGGGAGGCCCTGCCGCTGGGCCTGGGTCACGATCGTGTTGACAGCATTGTCCTCGACAATTGCTTCGAATTGACGGTCCCGCTTGGCCCCGAAACGCCGGACCAGTTCGCCCGCCAGTGCCCCGGGTGAATCCACCTTCCACTCGGTGGCCGCCGTGCGAGCCCAGGCCCGCAGAGACTCCATCGCCAGGGTTTGCCATTCGTGCTCGTCGGATGGCACTCCCAGGGGCAGGTTGGCGGCCTCGTTGGTCAATGCCCGTAGCCTCAGGATGCTGGAAATCTTTTCCAGCGAGGTGTCGGTACCAGGTTCGAGAAGGGCGTGAGCGGCACGGAGGGCGAAGTAGTGCTGGAGCTTGTTGTGCAACTCGCGCAGTTTTCTCTGGTACTGCGTCATCTGCTCGGCAGGCGTTTCCATGGCCTTGTTGAGCTGGGTGCGATATTCGCTGGTCGACCCTGGTGGAGGTTGAACGTGATCCTGGAATTCACTGAAGGCGTAGCGGAATCCCGGGCGACGTTCGAGCTTGAGTACGGCGAGCACATCGAGGCTCTCGATGCGAAAGACCTTGTGCTGACCGGCATCGCTCGATTGAGTGATTTCGTCGAGCAGCCATCGGATGGCCGGTTGGGCCGTGTTGTTCTCGTCACGGTAGGTGTTGCGGCCCGAGATGACTCGGAGGCTATTGCGGGCCAACGTGTCGAAGGGCTTGATCCGGCCCTCGAAGACGACCGGCAAGCGTCCGAATGCGTGGATGTCGGGCAAGTCCGGACCGGCATCGGGAGCACGACTCGCCAGCAGGATTATCAGGAGTGGGAGATTGAGGAATGCCAGTGGAACGAGGTATTGAGCCTGCAGGTACCATTTCTCAGCAGGATGATCACCGCTGAGGCGGTCGCCTTCGGGCCGATCGATATTTTGCACCGGGGCAATTTTTGCGGAAGCCAGTTCGGCCACTGCGGGTGCCTTGAGAGGTGTGTCGGTTGCCGGTGGCGAGATCACTCCACGGTGACGTCGCTTCTGGAAGCGAATCACCGCGAGGGTGAACTGGTAGAACATCCCGATTCCAACCACCATGCAGGCGACGTAGGGAATCATCCAGCCGGTGTTGGTCACCACCTGCAGTCCGGTCTGTTCGACCCCGTCGTCGCCCTGGTTGACCGACGACTGGTAGAAGGTCTTGCCGGCGAACCGCAATGGATTGTTCATCCAGATATGCACCTTGCGGTCGACCGAGCCGTCGAAGGCCAGCAGGCGGACATCCGACGAATAATTGCTGGCGGTTTGGGTGCCGATGTACTTGTCAAAGCGGACATCGGTCAGGTGCAGTGAATAGGGCACGTAGGTCCGCTTGAAACGGAGCGTCACCTCGTAGGTTTTGCCGTCCACCTCGATCGACTGGGGCTTGAGGTGCTGGCTGAAGAGATAG
The DNA here is from genome assembly GCA_964646205.1 of uncultured Planctomycetaceae bacterium. GTDB lineage: Bacteria > Planctomycetota > Planctomycetia > Planctomycetales > Planctomycetaceae > UBA8437. The sequence goes on from CAZYAZ010000006.1 coordinate 118,440, forward strand.
CGGCCGATTTTTTTCTGGTCGGTTTTCAGCACGGCTTCGATCGTGGCGATATCGACCTCGCCACCGGTGTCGGTTCCGGTCCCGGCCCGTGCTTCATCGATTTCGATGAACCGTCCGGCCCCGGCAAAACGGTTCTCCGGGCTCCGGCGGTTGTG
>CAZYAZ010000006.1:118694-120877 GCA_964646205.1 uncultured Planctomycetaceae bacterium
GGGTGCCGACCCCTTCCTCTGTCAGGGGCACGACGGTGACCCGGTTGTGGTCGGTGGGCGAGGTGTCGATGACGGCCAATTCGATGGCCCGGATGTCGTGTTCGTAATCGACCGTGTCTCCCTCGCGAATGCTCATCTGGCCCTCGATCGCCGAGACGCCGACAAGCAACTCGTTGTACATCATCAACAATACGCCCAGGTGCAGCAGCACCACGCCGGCGCGGCGTCGAAAGACCATGATGCATCCAGCCAGCAGGACTCCTCCAGCAAAAAGGCCCTGGGCCAGTTGCCAGAGAATTCTCAGGGAGGGCCAGTCCTGCAGCAGCTGGTTCTCACGGCCACTCTGCATGGAACCCCACATGATCACGGCGACGGTCAACGCCGAACCGGCCGCGATCACGCCCAGCCCGGCGGCGAGACGATTGCCGCTGGCCTGGACCTTGAAGCGGATCGCATGAGCAGCCAGCAGGTTCACGGTCATCGCCCCGCCGATCAGCCATCCGCCGGGGAATGGGAATCCGCGTCCCTTCTCGATGTCCGTCATGCCCTCCAGGAAAGTGCCCATGAAGAACGATTTCGGGAAGAAGACCCGCCATTCGATCCAGGCAACCGGGGTCCTGAAGTAATCGCGGACGACTTCCCAGATGTCCATGTGTACCTGGGCGAGGGTTCCGGCCAGCACCAGGAAAACGGCCATCGCGAACAGGGCGACGGAGATTTTCAACGAGGCAATCGGTCGGAGAATCGCCACGACCGCCGGTTTCAGCGACGAAGTCGCCGCGGCGTCAGAGAGTGTCTCGCCGGCAGGATCCGGGTTGTCGGTCACGTGAGTCTTATTCTCCATCGGGGTCTCCGCTCGCATCGAATCGCGAGGATCCGACAAACGACTTGAATTTTGCGCGGCTGCGATCGGCGAGCCGATTGGGAGCTGCGAGCTTGAAGAACCAGGTCATGCCACCCGTCTGGACGATCGTTCCCAGGATCGTGTCGCGGGGGCCAACCAGTTCCAGGTACCGACCATCGATCTTGCCCAACGAGATGGATTCGAAGAGGTCATTGAGACTGTCGGTGTCGACAGCCTCCAGTGCCACCTGTTTCCGCCAGCGGTTGACGTTGAGTAGCAGGAACCGGGGGCTGGTCGGCATCGCCGTCACGGTGACCTCCCCCGACTCGTTTCCGGAACCGAATTCGAACGCGGCCTGCCGTTGGATGGTGATGCCACCACGGCTGACCTCGAGTTGTCCCGGTTTCCAGCCATCGGGGGCGGTGTACTTCAGTCGAGGTCTACCTCCTCCTCCTCCTCCCTGCGGTGGGCCGGGTGCCGGTGGACGAGTTTTGCCCGCTCCGCCGGCGAATGGACCCATCATCGGGCCACTGCTCTTGAGGTGGCCGACCATTGCCTTGACGAGGATCGCCCGGCTGTCGCCAACGTCGATCGACTCGGTCTGTGCGGTCAACTCCGAGGCCTTGAGTTCGTTGAGCCGGAGTTGCTTTCTCCAGCGATTGACGTTCTGCAACAGGTAGGCATCGAAGTCGCCCATCGGCAGTGGCAGACGCGTCACGCTCAGTTCCAGGGAATCCTTTTCGTTGCCCAGGATCAACGTGGCGTATCGCATGCCGGTCGAGGACGTGCCACCAGGCTGTTGCCAATCCTCGGGCAATGTCCACCGGGGTTCATCAGTGTCCTTGTCGAACTGGACAGATGACAGGAAGTTGCGAAACGCCTCACGTTGTCCGTCGACGGGCTCTTTCAAGCCCGAGACCTTGAAGAACCACGCCTGCCGTTTCGATTCGCGAGGAATCATCGCGGCCAGCATCCCGTCGGGACCCTCTTCGTGGTTGTCCGCGTAGACCTTTTCGGGCTTGGGGACCTTGTACGAAGTGATCTCCGCCTCGCGACAACCGGCGACCATTGTGGCCAGGATCCCGGCGCACAGGCACTGGGAAATGGCAAGCGATTTTCGATGGGTGACGAGGCGAGCCATCCGGGTGAGTCTCGGAGAGCGGATGGTGGGGGCGGGAGAGTGAAGGCGGGGCTGGTCGTTTCCGGCGATTCGCTGATTATAGTCCACCGCCAAACCCTGGTGAAGCATCAGTTTTGTCGCCGACCTCGTGATCAGAACGCCGCCAATTTCAGGAAACTACTTCTTGTCGGCCTTCTTCTTGGCCGCAGGTTTCTTGGC
>CAZYAZ010000007.1:0-20244 GCA_964646205.1 uncultured Planctomycetaceae bacterium
TGGCATTTTGGTGTCGGGTTGGTCCAGACTCCCGACAATTTTGGGGAACTTGGTGCAAAACCAGTGGACGCGAAACTGTTGGACTGGTTGGCTTCGGAATTGGTTCGAATGGAGTGGTCGATCAAACGTTTGAGTCGATTGATCCTTCTTTCTCGTGCGTATCGGAGTGCGGCCCAAAGGGAACAGATGGTGGACGATGAGTCCGGCCACACATTGCCGGCTTCTTTGTGTGCGGCGGCTGGATTTCCTCGTCGTCGACTGGCAGCCGAAGAGATTCGAGATTCGTTATTGGCCGTGTCTGGACTCATGGATTCGGAGATGTACGGAACGCTGTTGACTCTCAAGCCGCGGCAGTACGTCAACGATGCCAAGACTGGTCGTCATCTGGTCAATTACACGAATTCACGTCGTTCGATTTACCAGCCGGTGATTCGCAACAAGGTGTATTCGCTGTTCCAAACTTTTGAATTCCCCAGTCCCAGCCTGGTGTCAGGGCGACGTGCTACCACGACGGTTCCTCCGCAGTTGCTGTTGATGATGAACAGCGAACTGGTGGCTCGATGCAGCCAGGCGATGGCCGTTCGCATGCTGCAAGACTCGTCTCTGACCGAGGTTGAACGCATCGGCTTATCGTACGAATCCGCCTACGGACGAATTCCAGGGAAAGTCGAGGTGAGGCGCGCCAGCGAGTTCCTGAGGCGATTTGAACAAAGATTGTCACCGGAACTGTCTCGGGAAACTCGGCTGGCCATCGCGTGGCAGGCCTTCTGTCAGGCATTGATGGTGTCCAACGAATTTGTCTACCTGGACTGAAGCACACGGGGTTTGCGCGATGAATGGGACTGGAATCTCTCGCCGACTGATGTTGCGTCGCTGCAACATCGGGTTTGGCAGTTTGGCGCTCTCGTCGATTTTGGCAGACGCGTCGATCGGGGATCGGCCCGAGGGCGGTCCAGTGTCGCAATTGCGGCCGCGTGCCAAGCGGATGATCTTCCTGTTCATGAAGGGGGGGCCATCGCAAGTGGACACCTTTGATCCGAAGCCACAATTGCAGAAGGATCACGGAAAGCCACTTCCGATCGACCGTCCGCGGTTGCTGTTTCATTCGATCGGTGAAAGCAACAACACGTTGTTTGCTTCGCCCTGGGCATTCCGTCGCCATGGACAGTCGGGTCTCGATGTCAGTGAATTGTTTCCTCACATTGCCGGCTGTGCCGACGATCTCTGCGTGATTCGGTCCTTGCACGGAACGAATCCCGCACACGGCGGAGCCACCCTCAAGATGCACACCGGTAGCGACACATTCATTCGTCCCAGCCTCGGTTCCTGGTTGTCCTACGGCCTGGGGACGGAGAACCAGAATCTTCCGGCCTTTGTCACGATCTCTCCGACGATGTTCCACGGTGGCGTGAACAATTACGGGGCGGCGTTCCTGCCGGCGATCCACCAGGGCACACCATTGGGACGGGCCGGAAGCGAGGTGGGACAGGCGAAGTTCGAGCATATTCGGCCACGGATGTCATCGTCACGACAGCGATTGCAGTTGGATTTTGTCCAGGACCTGAATCGGCGTCACCGACGTGGCGCGGAAGGCGACTCAAACCTTGAGGCGAGAATTCAGTCGCTGGAATTGGCCTTTCGAATGCAGGTTTCGGCTCCAGAGGTGCAGGACACGTCGGAAGAAACCCCGGCCACGAGAAGGCTGTATGGGGTCGACGAGAAATCAACTCGGGATTTCGGGCACCAGTGTTTGCTGGCAAGACGGTTCATCGAACGAGGGGTCCGGATGGTCCAGGTCACTCATCAGAATGGATCGGGGCACTGGGACCAGCATGGGAATCTGTTGCAGAGGCACCCACAGAATGCCCTGGAAGTCGATCGCCCAATTGCCGGACTGCTGAAAGACTTGAAGCAGCGGGGTTTACTTGATGACACGCTGGTCTTGTGGGGTGGAGAATTTGGGCGGACACCAACCGCTGAAGAGAAGGACAAGCCGGTCAACAACGGACGGGATCACAATCCCAGCGGTTTCACCATGTGGATGGCTGGTGGCGGAGTCAGGGGGGGGCACGTTCATGGGGCCACTGACGACTACGGCTATTTCGCGGCCGAGGACAAGGTGCATATTCACGATCTGCATGCGACGATCTTGCACCTGTTGGGGCTGGATCACACTCGGTTGACGTACCGTTTTGGTGGAAGAGATTTTCGTTTGACTGACGTGGATGGAGAGGTTGTACACAAAATCATCACCTGATCCGTTGGTCGAAAACGGGATGTCCCGACGAACGGGGACTGGTGGACGAGGTGCTGAACGGTGTTGCTTGGCGATAAGGGGCGTCAGTATACCTCCTTCTAACTGCCTCCTGGTTTATCGATGTGATCCCTTATGCAGAGTATTCGCACAGCGATTGAACAAGGTCACCTGGTTCTAGATCTGGACGCCTCCGATTTTGCTGCTGCGGTCCGTTTGACCGTCCAGCGGATGGTAGCCGACGGCGTTGTCCCGGAATCACTTGAGACGGAGGTTGTGGCGAACCTGCTGGAACGTGAGCAGGTGGCACCCACGCCGATCGGGCACGCCTGTGGGGTTCCCCACGCCTACCTCGAGGGTCTGGAGCAACAGGCAATCCAGTTCGTTCGCCTGGCCAGGCCAATCAACCTGGGCGCACCCGACGGGATTCCTACCCGGTTCCTTTTCCTCCTGGTCGGTCCGGCCGGAGCGGCGTCACAGCATCTGGATTCGCTGGCCTACATCGCTCGTTTGTTCTCGGACGAGGAATTCCGTTTTGACGCTGGCGAGGCAGGAGCGGCTGAAGAGTTGCTGATGGCATTGGATCGTTTTATTGACAGAGTTTCTGCCGAGCCGGTTCGCCCAACAACGGACTCGGAAGGCTTGGCCCATACGGGCAAACTGGCCGGTGGGCTGGTTTTGGACGTCAAACGGCGATGGGCACATTACGGCAGCGACTTTCGAGACGGTTTGCACCCGAAGTGTCTCGGTTCGACGATGTTTCTGTTTTTTGCGTGCCTGGCTCCGGCGGTGACGTTTGGAGGCTTGATGGCCGTCGAGACTGGCAACCAGATTGGTGCTGTCGAGATGATTCTCGCCTCGGCCATCTGTGGCATCGTTTACTCGATGTTCTCCGGGCAACCGCTGATTATCCTGGGTGGAACCGGACCGTTGCTGATCTTCACTGCGGTTCTTTTTCGCTTGTGTGATCAGCTGGAAATCGCGTTTCTTCCGACTTACGCCTGGGTGGGGCTGTGGTCGGCAGTGTTTCTGGTGATCCTGTCGGTGACCGACGCCAGTTGCTTGATGCGTTTTTTTACGAGGTTCACCGATGAGATATTTGCGGCGTTGATTTCGATCATCTTTATCTACGAAGCGATCGAGAAGTTGGTCCGCGTCTTCGCGAACATGGGGCCTGATACGGACACGCCCGGAGAGTTTTCGGCAGCACTGCTTTCGTTGGTGTTGGCGCTTGGAACCTTTTACATCGCGATGACACTTTCACGGTTCCGTCGAAGCAGTTTCCTGCTGCCACGGATACGAGAGTTTTTGGCCGATTTTGGTCCGGCAATTGCCATGCTGGCCATGACGGTGGTGGCCATGGTGGCCATTCGAGTGCAGTCGGTCCCACTCGACGCGTTGAAAGCGCCTGCGGAATTCGGTCCAACAGTCACCCGGTCCTGGGCCATCGATTTGCTTGCGATTCCACTGTGGGTTCGTTTCGCGGCAATTGGGCCGGCGTTGTTGGTGACAGTCCTGGTTTACCTGGACCAGAACATCACGGCCCGAATCATCAACAGCCCGGATCACCGTCTTCAGAAGGGCACCGCATATCATCTCGACCTTGGGCTTGTTGGCGTCTTGATAGGGATCTGTTCGCTGTTCGGTCTGCCGTGGCTGGTGGCTGCAACGGTGCGATCGTTGAACCACCTTCGCAGTCTGGCGACGATGGAGGAGGTGGTGGGGGCCGGGAACGAGAAGCATGAACAGGTGATCCACGTTCGAGAAAACCGCGTGACCGGCTTGTCGATTCACTTGCTGTTGGGAATGTCGCTTTTCCTGTTGCCGCTGCTCTCGAAGATTCCCATGGCAGTTCTTTACGGGCTGTTCTTGTTCATGGGGGTTGTGTCAATGAGTGGCAATCAGTTTTTCGAGCGCCTGAGCCTGTGGCTGAAGGATCCGAACCTGTATCCCTCGACGCACTACATCCGCCGTGTCTCACGGAGTCGGATTCACGCATTCACCCTGTTGCAGATGGTTTGTCTTGTCGTGTTGTGGATCGTCAAGACCAGCAAGATTGCGATCCTTTTCCCAATCGTGATCGCCTTGATAGTTCCTGTTCGGATCCTGGCTGCCCGGTTTTTTACACCCGAGGAATTGGCGTCGCTGGATGCGGAAGAGGAACCCGAACAGGAAGAGACGCACTGGTCACGGTGAGACACTTCACTGCTGGTTCGTGTTCTTGTCGCTGCATGATGCCAGAGTTGTTCGTGGCACACGCGTCTCTGTCGTAATGCCGTCATCGACAAGGTCAAGCGATTCGGAGAGCAGACCGGCGGCAAGATCCTGTTCGTGCTTTCCTATGGCGGATACGTGGTCCAGCAGTTCATCGACACCGGGAGACGGTTTGATCAACCGATGGTCGATCATCTGGACAAGCTCAAGGTTCCCTGCGTCGATTCGCTGGCGAGGATGCTGGGCCCCAGTCCCGCCAGTCATCGGCCAGCGGCTTCGGTCCGGTTTCATCAAGTGGATGCAATCCACCACTGTTCCGGGCCGTGTGCACAAGACGACACCACCTGTGGCCAGCAGTCGCGATGGTTGCCGGCTAGATCAACTCAGGGATCACATCGCGGTGTTCGACCAGGTACTGTGGTCGTCCGCTGAAATCCGGCAGCTTGATGTGGCGGACGTCGAGTCCGAGTTGTCGGTAGAGCGTGGCCAGGACCTGCTGGTAGTGAATCGGTCGGTCCTGGGCCACTTCGGCAAAGCGGTTGGTCGAACCGATCACCTGGCCCATCTGCATGCCACCCCCGGCCAGGATGCAACCGGCAACCTGGGGCCAATGATCACGGCCACCATTGGCGTTGATGCGAGGTGTGCGGCCCATCTCTCCCCAAACAACCACCGACACATCCTGTTCGAGCCCGCGTTCGCGGAGGTCGTCCATCAGTGCCAGCAGGCAGTGCTCCAGCCGCGGGAGATAATCACGCAGCTGAGCGAAGTTGTTCTTGTAGGCGAGATCACCGGCCTTGCGGCAGGAGTGTGTGTCCCAGCGACCAAAGGAGATGGTCACACAACGGGCACCGGCCTGGACGAGGCGGCGAGCTGTCAGAAAGTCCTCGTTGTGCAGGGGCGCCCCGTCGTCGACGGCGTCCAGTGAGCCGTGTCCATACCGTTGGCGCACACGAGGATCTTCTCGTTCAATGTCCAGGGCTTCAAGTAAACGCCCGGATGTCAGCACTTCCAGTGCCTGCTGGGAATAGTGGTCGATGCTATCCATGACGCCGGCTGCGTCGAGACCACGACGGAAGCGGTCAAACGTGTCTCGCAGCCTCTTTCGACTTTGGAGCCTGGTGAGTGTCAGGCCGTTCAAAGCCATGTTCTGGCGGTCTTCGCCAATCGGTCGGAATGGCCGGTGGGCCGGGCCGAGGAATCCGGAACGCCCAGGATCCTTCCAGCGGTTGGGCGTGTTGTGACACAGGCTCACAAACGGTGGAATGGCGGGGTCGACCGGCCCGAGGAGTTTCGATGCGGCGGCTCCGAGTGACGGTTGATTTCTCTCCAGGGAGTCCTTGTATCCGAATCCACTGAAGCAAATCTCTGAGGCGTGTTCGTTCTTTGCACCCACCAGTGAACGGATGATGGCGAAGCGTTCCATCTGGCTGGCCAATCGTGGCAGGTGTTCACACAGGTGAAAGCCGGGGATCGCGGTTTGGATGGGCTGAAACTCGCCCCGGATCTCACGCGGGGCGTCGGGCTTGAGGTCCCAGATGTCCTGGTGCGATGGCCCACCGGGCAAAAAGACCATGATCACCGACTTGTGTCGCCGTGGTGCGGTCGAGACCGCTTCGGCCCTCAGCAGCGTGGGAAGATCCAGGCCGCCAAGTGCCAGTCCACCGACTGTGAGCAACGATCGCCGCGAGACGCCATCGCAGAAAGCCTGGGGTTTTCCGGTGATGGTGATCATGAGACTGGCCACCTGGGCATCCAGGGGGGCTACGCGAGCGATTCTTTCAATGTCGGCCATTCTAACTGGTTGAGTGCTCTCTGAAACCTGAGAAATGGGGAAAGGACAATGGGATCAACAATTGGAATGCAGGTACTGGTTGGTGACACGAAAAAAGAAGTGATCCAGCTTCGTGGTGGTGATCCGGTTGGTTTATTGTGCGACCCGTGTCGTGTTACAAGAGGTCCCCGGGTTGTTATTGTCGTCGTCATGAACGAAGAGGAGAGCTACCTGTGTGACAGTTGTGGTGAAGACATTGTTGTGCCGATTGATCCGACCGCCGGGACGATTCAGAAATACGTTGAGGATTGTCCGGTGTGTTGTCACCCGAGCGTGATCCATGTTGAGTTCCAGCAGGATGGGACCGTCCGTGTCCGGGCCTCGGCAGAACAAGATCGGTATTGATGGAGTCCTTGTGTTGCTCGTGCTTACATGTGCGTGAGGTGGTGTCGGGGGCAGGATCGGCATTTTTGCTGTGCCGCTTGTCTCAGCGAGACGACCGGTTTTCGAAGTATCCACCACAGCCGATCGGTCGATGTACCGGTTTTGCGAGGCGAGAGATGGCGAGTCGTCTGTTCGAATTGAAGCTCACACCCGGGATGTTTGCCGTTTGTCGTCTCGCTCCGGAGCAGGATGTTCCCGGTTGGGCCGTCGGTGAGATCGTTTCTGTTACCCGGACTCCTGAAGAATTGTCCATCGTGTGTTCGCAGGATGCGGTGCCCGATCACATCAACCACGAGTCCGGCTGGCGTTGTTTGCGGGTGATTGGCCCCCTGGAGTTTTCAATGGTTGGCGTGATTGCCTCGCTGACTGGCACATTGGCTGCGGCCGACATCAGCGTGTTTGTCGTTTCAACGTTCGATGCCGATCTCGTGCTTGTGAAAGAGGCGGATCTCGACGCGGCGATCGCTGCACTCAAGACCGTAGGGCATGATGTGGCACCATGACGCGTTCCCAGGTGTCCACAGGGTGGAGCCGCACTCGATGAATGGAGACCTCGTGAGTATTTTTCGACTGACTGTCGGTGTGGTTCTCGTTGTGTGTTGTACGGCAGCATGTCCACGGTTCGTGCGTGCGGCTCATCCCGAGCACCGCAAGACACCACAACCAAGCGGCGGGAATCCGGTCCCGCGGAAGGCGAGCGGGTTCTTCAATGGCAAGAACCTCAAGGGATGGTCGACCGCGCAGGCAAAGTACTGGTCGGTCAAGGATGCCGCGATTGTCGGGCATTCGCCGGCCAACGTGCCCAGGAACGAGTTCATCTGGTCAAACGTCGTGGTAAGGAACTTCTATCTCTCCGTCGATGTGAAACTCGCACCGGATGATCGCAATGCGGGGATCCAGTTTCGCTCGAAGAAGGCGAATGCCACCGGCCAGGCGGTGGGTTACCAGGCCGATGTGGGGCAAGGCGTGTGGGGCAAGCTGTACCACGAACACGGTCGCGGCAAGCTGGACTGGAACGAGCGGGGTTCAAAGGCGGTCAAGCCCGGCCAGTGGAACCGGTACGAGATTCTCGCGGTCGGTCATCGCATCTGGACGGCCATCAATGGCAAGCTGTGTGTTGCGTTTGAGGATCCCGACGGTGAATTGTCCGGGAAAATCGCATTTCAGATTCACAGTGGGCCGCCACAGACGGTGCAGTATCGGGTTCGGAATCTGACACATGATCCTAAGATCGAACTGGCCGGCATGAAGGAAAAAGAGCTGAAGGCAAAGTTGACCAGGAAAGCCTCGCCATAACCTGGGGGGGCGGTTCGAGTGGAATTCAACAAGGGACTCGTCAATGCAATTCGTCAGGATCGGTTCGAGTGACCTGGAGGTCTCCCGGATGGCGCTGGGCCTGGGGTTTCGCGGGCAGTCGTCTGACAGTGAGGCGGTACGGCTGATCGAGCACGCCATCGACTCGGGCATCAACTTCATCGATTGTGCCAACAAGTACCAGTTGAGAACGGACGCTGACGACGCGCACGGCAGTTCCGAGGAGATTCTCGGTCGTGTGCTGAAGACTCGCCGTGACCAGTTGGTGATCACGAGCAAGGTGGGTGCCGAGGGTGGACCCGAGAAGGAGGCCGGGGGATGTTCACGGGAGAACATCCTGCGAGAGGTTGAACGCTCGCTATCGCGATTGGGGACCGACTATATCGATCTCTACTTTCTTCATCGTTTCGATCCTGTCACTCCGATGGAGGAGACGCTGGGTGTGCTCGATGAACTGGTCACCAGCGGCAAGGTTCGTTACGTCGGTTGCAGCAACTACCAGGCCTGGCAGGTGTGCAAGGGCTTGTGGTATTCCGAGAGGATGGGGGCGGCCCGGTTTGTCTGCGTCCAGAACAACTACAACCTGCTGAATCGGGGTCTGGAACGCGAGATGTTTCCCCTGGTTCGCGACCAGGGTCTGGGCATGATGGCCTTCAGTCCGCTCCAGGTCGGATTACTCAGCGGAGCGTATGTTCCCGGTGAGCCGCCACCGCCCGGGAGTCTCTGGAGCGAGAGACGCGAGGAATTTGACAAGGTGTTTCGAGGTGAGACTGCGGCAATGGTGGAAACGGCCGCCGCGGTGGCACGTGCCAGGGGGGTGTCGATGCCGCAGTTGGCTGTCAACTGGGTGCTGGCTCGTGAGGAGGTCTCGGTGGTGATCACCGGAAGTGACTCGGTTGAGCAATTCGATGACAACCGTGCTGCGTTCGACTGGGAATTGGATGACCTGGAACTGGCCAAGCTCAATGAGCGGTTTGTCGAGATGATGGTGTGGTGATTGGGGCCGCTGGCACTGCTCAGACATCATCCTCGAGCATTCGTTCAATTTCCTCAACGAAATCTTTGGCTTCCTTGAGCCCGGATCCCATGGTGTCTCGGTGCAGCTTGATGGCCTGAATCTTGTTGCCAGCGGTGAGCTCTTCAACGATGTGTTCTGAGGGCTTCGTTGGGGTCGAAGTCAATTCCCGCGTTCTTTTTCAACACTTCCACGGTGGATTCCAGTTGAGAGATCTTGGCGGCGTTGCGCCTTGTGTGCTTGTTGGCACCCCCAATGACCAATGACAGCAAAACGACAATGCCCAAGATGAGAATGGGGTCCATCGCCAGTGGTCCTCGTTGGATCGACTGGATTCGTAAAACTGCGTCGGGTTAGTCCGTTATTCCATACAGGTGTTTCTTGCTTCGCAAGATCAGCAGTCCCTCGGTGACGGCTGGTGAGGCCATGAAGCTGTTGGCGAGCGTGTTGGTGGCCAGTTGGCGATATTTTTGTGGGTCAGCAGCAAAGACGTGGCAGAGTCCACGTTCCTCCTCGAAACAGAAAATCCTCTTTCCGATGAGTATCGGCGATGCGCAGAACTTGCCGGTGAGCCTGGCGGTCCAGCGAGTTTTGCCGGTCTGGATGTCCACGCACGAGGCCACTCCATCGTTGCTGACCATGTAGACCGACTGGCCGGTCAGCAAAACCGACGGCCGCGAGGGAACACCGCGCATTGTCGACCACTTGACGTGGGTCTTGGTCACGTCACCGTGGCCATCAGGTCGGACGGCCATGAGCAGGTTGGTCACGTCCCCGCTGTTGAAATAAAGCACGCCGTCCTGGAACAACGGCGGGCAACTGACGTTGGCCCCGCCATGGGTCACTCGCCAAAGTTCTTTGCCCGTGGCGGGATCGTAAGACATTGTCGCCATCGCAGCGGGAACGACCACCTGTGATCGTCCGTCATGGGTGATGGTACGGGCCGTGGAGAAGGCTTTTCTGTAAGCTCCTCCCTTGCCCCCGAAGTCGACGTTTCGGTCGGTCCGCCAAATTGTCTTTCCCGAGCGTTTGTCCAGTGCGGCGACATATTGAACGTCCGATCCATCAAATGGCAGGAACAACGTGTTGCCAGAGATCGAGACACTGGATGCTGGGCCTCGGAAATGATCGCAGGGCAGGTCGTCTCGTTTCCAGATGACGTCGCATGACCGGGTGTCGAGACACGCGGTTCCAAGGCTGCCGAAGTGAACGTAGACCCGCCCCTCTTCCACCCAGGGCGTGGGGGTTGCGTAACTGTTGAACGGATGAGAGTACTGCGGGTTCTTCGGTGCGAAGACTGTCTTGTCGTGCAGGATCTTTCCCGTCTTGCGATCCAGGCACATCACCGCCAGACGACGGCCATCCAGAGTGGCCGTTGTCAGCCAGATCTGTTGTTTCCAGGTCACCGGGGACGACCAGCCCTTGCCCCAGATGGGTGTCTTCCACGCGATATGGTCTGTCTCGCTCCAGGTCGTGGGGATTCCTGCCGCCTGCGACGTCCCGTCGCCACGTCCACCTCGGAACTGATTCCATTCCGGTTCGGTGGCCAAACCGGTTGCGGACATTCCGGAGAGGAGCATCATCCAGAACACGTGCTTCATCGGCTGTTCCAATCGTGCAGGTGTGAAAAAGCGAAGGTGACTGGCCAGAAATCAGGGGGCTCGTGACACCTGGCGGACGGCGATGTTGTCTATTTCCAGAACGTTGTTCGCAACGTCAACGTGCTTGTAGGTTCCCATTGCCAGAAACCAGGTGGTTCCCCTGGCCGTGGGGTCGTAATACGGGAGTGGTTGTTTGTTGAGCGGGACCCAACGACCGTGCTCACTTCGAACAAAAGCGAGGGTCGTTCGGTCCACGGTGTTGATCAGCAGTTTCAGTCCGAACCAGCGTCCCGGGGCGGTCAGGTCACCCAACCCGTGGATGGCGTCGCCAAAATTTCTCCGGTCCTCGGGCAACTCGACCGCGATCAGGTCGCCGCGGCCCGACCAGGCATACGTGTTGGCGATCACTTTTCCGTCGACATCAGCAATCGACAGGGTGGGCTGGTTCTTGATGGCCCCGCGGCGGAATTCGGCTTCCACCGACACCAATCCTGGGGCCACTCGTACCGCGTGCATGGGTAGCACATCACTGGGGCATGTCGAATTGATGTCGCAGACAGCTCGCCTGGCGGTTCCAGTGCCCGACACCGTCAGCGATTGGTCCCATCCTCGATCTGAATACCGGGTGTTCTCGTACCAGCCGTCGCGGCCGAACAGTGATGATGTTCTGGTTTCGTCCCCGAAAGCGAGGCCGCTGAAGTCGCAGGCCCAGATCAGGTTGCCCCGGTCATCGGGGGCGTTGAACGTGACCAGTCCAAACCGGGCGGGATCTCGGAAACCAGCGGGAGTGGGTGACCAGGCCGAATAGGGTGGTCGACCGGGCTGGGTGAATCGGTTGCGACAGAGGTTGAATCGCCACGTGGAACCGGGACGAGGGTGTTGGCCGCCCAGCCGGTCCAGTGGTAGTGCGGCTCGCAGTTCCCAGGCCTGTTTTCCGACCGTAGTGCGGACCTTGATTCCCGAATTCCAGTTGATGTTGGCGGTGGCTCCTATTGCTCGGGGAGTTTCTTGCGCGTCGTATACGACACCCCGGCTGGTGATACAGAACTGGTAGTAGGTGGTCCCCAGCCCGGTCGGGTCGAAGAACAACTCGACCGAGTCATCACTGAAACCACCGACGTCGCGATCTCGTGTCCTCGCCTTCAGAGCCGAAACCAGTGGTTCGTTGCATTTCGCCTTGATGTAGAACCATTTCTCGTCCCAGGCCAGTTGAAATGTCGTCTGCTGTGGAGCCGGTTGGTTCTTGAGTGTCGTGGTGATGCGCTGGATCGGCGATGCGGCCCATGTGGTGTCGTCGGCCCACTTGTCCGTCGACACTTTTCCAGGTGTCTTGGCCACGCTGGCGGTCGCCATCGGGGCCGCTTCGGCCAGCGACGAAGTTTCGTAGCGGGCTCGGCTTTTGAGCATGTGTTGCAGGATGCCCCTGTCGATCAGATCCACACGGCGTCGGTAGACGGTCTCCTGGGAGGTTGCTTCACGGGCCCTCTGGACCAGTAGGCCGATTGCATCCAGAAATTCACGAGTTCCCATTCGGTTCCACCACGACCGGGAGTCCTGTCCACCACCACGGCTCATCCAGCGTTTCTCGAGTGCCGTGTAGAACGCTTTCATCTCCGGAGCCGCGGGGCCGAAGAACGACTGGTAGTACTCGTCGAGGGCCGCATCGATGTCGAGATTCGTGTCGTCGTAGAGTTTCATTCGCCAGTACAGGTTCATGAAGTCCAGCACAGGACTGACCTGAGCCACTCCGCCGGGCCTGGTTCCGTTGTAGGTCGTCAGGTAGAGGTACTGTATCTTTCCGCCCTGAAAACCACTGATCTTCTTCAACGCTCGCACGTCGGCTGCATGGACGTGCGGGACCATGCACGGAAAAGCCCACTCGTTGATGTGGGGCTTCAACAGATATTCCCAGGTGGTGAAGAACTGGCACCGGTTTTTGTTGACGAACTCGGCAATTCGGAGGTGGTCACGGCGTTCGACGTCCGGGTTGGCGTAGTTCGTGTAGAACTTACAGAACTCGACAGCCACGTTGGGTTCGAAAACCAGTCCTTGTGGCGGGGTGGTGTAGTTGAAGTAGGCGCAATTGGAGATCATTGCCTGCGGGTGAGTCTTTCGGACCTCCCGGGCCACGTCGTTGACAAATTTCCAGACGTAATGACTGGCGTTGCCGGCCGGTCCAACGCCGGGGCGATACAGTCGTTGGCAATCCGGACAACCGCACATGTTCGTGTTGTCGTTGGGCATGACGGAAAAGAAGCGGCCCATTGCACCGCGGTACGCTCCCGGGAATGGCTCGGGCCGCCCCGAAAAATAATCCCGAGCGATGGAGATCACCTGTTCTCGAAAACCGCTGGCCGCCAGGCACGGCTGAACGTCAGTCTGAAAGTCCAGCTGTTTCATTCGAGCGAAGCTCTTGGTGCTGAACCACTCGGGATGCGAGTCTCCGAAAGCCTTGTCGTAATAAGAGAACGAATGGTTGGCGTTGTGTTGTTTCGCTCCCCAGACCCGGTTTCGGATCCAGTACAACAGGCTGGTCCTGGCGTTCACCCAGGAGGATTGGAATTCCTCGCGTTTGTCCCACTGGGTGAAGGTCAGTTTTTCGGTGTTGGTGAACAACGGGTAGATGGAACGGACCGGGAGGTCGGGGCGACGTCGGATGGAAACAGGCGCGAGGGAGATGTTTCGATGTTTCGGAACGACCTCACCCAACGATTCGTTGGGCAGATACCATTTGACACCGAGTTGATGTTCCAGGAATGAGTGGACCGCGTAGCAGGTGCCAATCGGATGTGAACCGGCCGCGTAAAGGCTGGCGTAGGAGTCGTACTGGACCGGTGCGAATTGCTGCCCGTCGTGGCCCATCAGCAACAGTCCATCCCGATGGGTCTGGACCACGTATTCCTGTGGCGAGAAGTCCTTGTGGTGAAAACCCAGTGCCCGGGATCTCCGGCTTTCGCCGACCAGGATCACCGTTCCTTTGACGCGGGCCGGTTCCCGGACGATGGGCAATCGTCCGCCGGAGATCTTTTCAAGATAGAACTGCAGTTCAAACGCCCCCAGTTGGGCGGAGGCGGTTGGCTTTTGCGAGAGGAGGATTGTGGCACGCGGCTTGCCAGCCTCGACCAGAACCAGTTTGGTGTCTTGTGCCGCCAACGCTGCTGTCGGTCCTGCCGACAGCAGCAGGATTCCCGCCACCAGCAGTCTCGCGAGGAAACGGCTCATCATATCGATGTCTTTCGTTGCGATCGCAAAATCGACTGCTCCCCACGAGAAGCGATTTCGTCAAAAATCATCGACCGGTTCTCCTCCGCGGGGCGTTGTCAGTGCCTTGAGAATTTTGGGATCAAGTGAATTCGTGATGAACCGCACCGAACCATCGGCCAGGGCTGCGTGAAATCCACCCACGTGAGCGGAAGAGGGGCCGGTGGAGGATCCACCCAGTAGTGTCGTTACGTCGAGGTCGCGGGGCTCGCTCCAAGCGAATGAGGCCTGGTGCGTTTCGACCACGAGAAGCGTCCGTGACGTGCCATCGGTGATGTCCCTGACTTGGATTCCCTTGTCTCCATCGAAACAGGTGTCCGGGCCGGTGATGTAGACGTAGTGGGTGGTGTTCAGCTGTCCTTGAGCTGGAACCGACGGGCAACGGAAGACCTCCGGCACCCGGCTGGTGACGGCCAGGTTGGAGACATCGTTCCACGGCTTGTCAAAATCGTAAGCTTGGTACATCGGGTCGTGCTCAAGATACGGAAGAAGCAGGACTCGCCAACTGTGCATCGGCTTGCCCGTCTCGTCGGCGATGTAGGCTGGCGGAAAGGTGCCGTACGATTCGTGGTAATTGTGCAGGGCGAGTCCGATTTGTTTCAGTTGGTTTTTGCACTGGCTGCGGCGAGCCGCTTCCCGGGCCCCTTGAACTGCGGGGAGAAACAGTGCGATCAGGATGCCGATCACACAAATCCCAGAGACCACCACGCCACCAACTAGCAGCAGCACCCACATCAGCGTGTTGGACTTCTTCGGGGGGTGTTGAGGGGCTGGTGCCACAGTGAGTGGGGAATGACAATGAGGACAAGCAGAAAGGCCCGGCTCGATCAACTGGGAACAGACTGGACAATCAACCATGGAAGTCAACCGGAGGTTTGTAGGGGATTCGGTTTGAGGAGGCCTTGATGTCACTTGGTTTAGAAGGCGTTCATTGTCAGCGTTGAAGATGATTCTCGCCAGCAGCTGAGGCGTCGCCCGAACCCAAGGTGGCTGTGGTTGGAACTGTCTCTACAAAAAGAAAGCCGACGAAAATCGTCGGCTTTCCTTGGTTCACAGAATGTCGCGGATATTCAGATCGGCCGCACATTCTCCGCCCGCGGTCCCTTGGGCCCGCTTCCGGCGGTGTAGGACACTTGCTGACCTTCCTGGAGGTCGTCGTAGTTGACACCTTCAAGGTTGGAGTTGTGGAAGAAAATGTCTTCACCGGTTCCGGTGTCGATGAAACCAAATCCTCGGTCTGTCAGTCTCTTGATTGTGCCTTCTGCCATCTCGTATCCGATCTCAAAAAGTGCTGGTGCGGCACTGCCCGGCACGACTGGTCCGGGCTCAACAAGCCGCGGGTTAATTCTAACCCCGATCAAAAGAAAAATACAAGGTTCTGGCGCCCGTCTTGTGTTCAATCTGTGGTGAATGGAGACGCCGGCAGTCCTTCCTTGTTGTAGAGGTTGATGCCGACAGGGTTGGATTGATACCCGAACCGAACGTGTTTGGGCTGATTGACACCCTCGGCCCAGACGACAACGGTGTCGCCATCGATGCTGGCTTTCGCCCAATGCCATTTTCCATTTGTCGCCTGGATTGCAAAGTGAGTCAATTCCTGGCCACTGGTCTCCCGGGTGGGTTCAAGACCTTCTTTTTTGGCAGTGATCAGTCCGCCGCCGACGTGGTCGAATGAAAGGCGGATCTTGTTGCCCTCGATTTTCATGCTTTTGTACAACGGCCCGCAGGGGACAATTTTTCGGCCATAGTCCTTGGCGAGGGCCAGGCGAGCCAGGCGAGCCCCGACATCCTGCTTGTTCCGGGGATGAATGTCCCGGGCGGCTCCGATATCGATGATCACCGCCATTCCGGTGTGTGGGAGTCGCAAGGCCCTCCGCTGCCCTTCACGGACAGGACCCCATCCACCGCCGGCTGGATTCGTATTGGGATTCTGGAAATTGGCCAGTTGAACCCAGTAGAAGGAAAGGTTGTTGTTCTCGAACACCGTTCGCCAGCCCTTGACCAGCGCCTCTTTCAGGTACTCGTACCGCAGGCCGTCACCGGCATTGGATTCGCCCTGGTACCAGATTGTCCCGCGGACACTCAGCGGGGTCAGCGCGTGGACCATCCCGTTGTATATTCGCGTCGCGCCCCCCTTGGGCGAGAAGTTCAATGCCGGAGGGTTGCCGATGGCTTTGCCCGCCTTCACGTTCAGGCGTGCTTGCTTCAGCCAATTCTCGACCCGGGCCAGATACTTCACATGGTTGGCACGACCAGCGGGTGTGGCCGGATCAATCGCGTTGAGGTTTTCCACGTAGTCTGTCAACTGGGGGACCTGTCGGAATCCGACCGGTGGTGTCCAGGGCTCGATCCGCGTGCCACCCCAGTTGGTTCCCACGAGACCAACGGGAACCTTGAGTTCTTTTTGCAGGGCACGTCCAAAGAAATAACCGACAGCTGAAAACCCGGGGATGGTCCTTGGTTCGCAGAGTTGCCAACGTCCGCGTGCTTCGGTTTGTGGAACCGGAACGGCCACATGGCCGGGGACGTTGAACAGTCTGATCTGCGGGTGATTTGCTGCCGCGATCTCCTGCTTGGCATTCATCGAGTTGCTGACAGTCCATTCCATGTTGGATTGGCCGGAGCAGATCCAGACTTCCCCCAGGAGAACGTCTTTGAGCGTGATCGAGTTCTTTCCCTGGACTGTCAACGAGTGAGGCTGTCCGTCGGCTTTCATTGCCGGAAGTTCCACTCGGAAAATGCCATCGGCGTTGGTGGTCACGGTCGCGGTCTTTCCCGCGAACTTCGCGGTGACTTTTTCACCCGGGTCGGCCGATCCAAATAGACGGATCGGCTGATTTTGTTGAATCACCATGTGGTGTCCAAAGACTCGCGAGAGTTTCACAGCGGCCTGGACGGAGTGGGACGCCAGCAGAGTGGCCAGGACCACGGCGAGGAACGTTGTGCGGTACATTGAAAAATCCTTGGTGAGGTGTCGAGTTGAGTACTGCGAATTGTGCTGTTTTGGACATGTCGAATACATCCGGTATAGACGATTCAAAATGGCCGGATGTGTTGTCTTCATTCATTGGGGGATGGAAAAGGTGGGGCAGGGGTTCTGGCCGGGTGACTATCGACGCCAGGGCGAGTTGCGGTGCTGTTCTCGCAATCCGTCACATCGTCTTCCTCTTCTGGGACCTGCCACTCCCACAATCCGCCGACGAGCAACAAGAGAACACTGGCGAGCACGACGCTCGTGGGCCATTCGGTCAGCCGATTGTTCCACCAAAGAATCGAAGCGTACAGGCTCGTACCGACAAAACTCACCGACACAGCGTGGCGGACGACCGTGCGGGCTGTGGCCTTCGGGTTGGTTTTTCTCAGTAGTTTCATTCGAGCCAGTGATGTTGGTTCTAGTCTGTTGGCGGATTCTGTTGTTTCATCAACCGTGAGAACGGATTTTCGTGGCAGTTTGTATTTCGGGGAATTTCTTCTGCCAAAACAAGCCGGAAAGGTTCGCCCAGCCGGATAAGTCAACCGCGGGTTGGCAAAGTCCCAGTTGTATTAAGTCCAAGTCTCGAGAGAATAGAAGTCAGGCGGTAGCACAGGAAGTGGTCAAGATTGGGTGGCATGTCGGAATCCTTTGACGCGTATCACAAGTGGTTGGGGATTCCACCGGATCAACAGCCAGCGGACCACTACCGGTTGTTGGGGATCGGCCAGTACGAGTCCGATGCTGATGTGATCGAAGCTGCCGCTAACCAGAGGACGACCTACTTGCAGGAACGGGCTGCTGGCGAACATGCTCAATTGACCCAGAAACTGCTGAATGAAATTTCTCAGGCCCGTCGCTGCCTGCTCAACACGGAACAGAAACGATCTTACGACAACTCGTTGAAGTCACGGCAATCGCAGAGGGCGACCGACGCGGAAAGTCCTGCGACGAACACCGGTGGGCATTCACACCTTCTGGTGTGGGGTGGGATCGCCACCTCCGTCGTCCTGGTCCTGTTGCTGGTGGTTGTGTTATTTCGAGGGGGCGGTCAGCGAGCCGGTGACGCCGGCATACTGGTGGTTCGGTGGGAGCCAGCTCAACGCCAGGGAGCGGTGCTGCAGGTTGATGGTGAAAACGTGCCGCTGTCATCGGAACGTGAGTTCGAAGTCGTGTTGACCAGGCAGCCCCGGTTTCGGCATCGGATCGTCATGCAGCGAACAGGCTTCAGAACAATCAAACGCGAACTGACCGTGACGCCGGACGACCGGACGACCATTCAGCCGAACTGGCAGCGAGAGAGGCGATGATTCCCCGCCCGGGTTGTTGGTTTGACCTGTCAGCAGGTCGGATCAAAACGGGCCTCAACTCGGACCTCACTTTCCCACGACATATCAGGTTGAAACGCACACCGTGACCAGTTCGTCTCAGACACCGGCCGTTGGTATCGACCTGGGCACGACGTTTTCTGTCGTCGCGCACCTGGATGGTGACGGACGTCCGTGGACGATCCCGAGTCGTGAAGGAGACACAACCACTCCCAGCGTCGTGCTGTTCGACGACGGGCAGGTGGTCGTGGGTGCCGAGGCGGCCAAGGCAGCGGAGTTCGAACCTGAGGTGGTTGCGAGTTTCGCGAAGCGGGACATGGGGAATCAACACTTTCATCGTGCGATCGGTGGTGAGCATTTGCCTCCGGAGGTCATCCAGGCGTTGATCCTGAAAAAGCTGAAGGAGGACGCCGCTCTGAAACTGGGCGATTTCACCAAGGCCGTCGTCACCGTGCCGGCATACTTCAACGAGCCCCGACGGCGCCGGACCCAGGACGCCGGCCAGATGGCGGGGCTGGATGTTCTGGACATCATCAACGAGCCAACTGCCGCGGCAATCGCCTACGGAGTCCAAAAGCAGTTCATCGATGAGCAAGGCCGTAGCAGTCAGCGCGAGACGATCCTGGTCTACGATCTTGGCGGCGGCACGTTCGATGTCACCCTGCTGGAAATTGATGGCCAGGCCTACACGGCGATTGCGACCGGTGGCGACGTGATGTTGGGAGGCGTCGATTGGGATCGACGGATTGCGGACCTGGTCGCTGAACAATTTGTGAATGACCATGGTGGTGACCCACGGGAAGATGCCATCGCTCTGCAGGTGTTGATGCGTGAAGCTGAAGATGGCAAACGGTCACTTTCGGCTCGTGAGGATGTCCGGCTGCGATTTGCCCACGAGGGACAACGTGTCCAGGTGGATTTGTCGAGAACACAGTTTGAGGAAATGACCGGTGACCTGCTCGACCGCACGCTGATGACCACCCGTCGCGTGATGGGCGAGGGCAAGAGTTCCTGGAGCGATGTGGATCGACTGCTGCTCGTGGGTGGTTCGAGCCGAATGCCGGCGGTTCAACAGATGCTGGAAGCGGAGTCCGGTATGCCGGTGGATCGTTGCCTGTCACCGGATGAATCGATTTCCCAGGGTGCGGCTATCTATGCAGGGTTGTTGCTGGGGTCGGATGCAGCCGTCGTGCAGGACATGTCGGTCAAGAATGTGAATTCCCACCACCTGGGCGTCCTCGGGGTCGAACGATCGACCGGGCGAAAACGGCGGCAGTTGATGATCAGCCGAAACACCCTGCTGCCGGCAGAATCTGTTCGCGATTTCAAGACACTCAAGGATGACCAGGGGAGTGTTGAGGTCAACGTGATCGAGGGAGGAGACGACAGCGGGAACGACGCCACAAGGATTGGCCGTTGTGTTGTCAGTGGTTTGCCCGCCGGACTGCCCGCGAGAACGCCCGTGGAAGTCACATTCCAGTACGAGTCCAACGGACGATTGGCAGTGGCAGCGTGCGTGCCTTCGGTCGACAAGAGAGCGGAACTTGAGATCCATCGAGCGGCCGGCCTGGAAGCTGATGAGATTGAAAGCTGGAGGGCGAGGATCCAGTCCGGGGTGGACCTGCTGTTGAACAGTGAGACTGGCACGACCACGGAGCCGCCGGTTGTTTCAGGGCCGGGCAATGGAGTGGAACCCGTGGCCGAGGAGCCGGACGTGACGCCGGAACCTGTTGCTTCGACTGAGACGGCCGGAGGCTGGAAATCTCGCCGAACCAGGGTCACCGCGGGCGATGAGGAACCAACGTGACCACACCAATCATCACCGTGTCGAACGGCCAGGAATTCTACCGGATCCCGGCGACGGATTTGGACGAAGCACGCCAGGACGGTTTCTATGTTCCGGGTGAAAAAAAACGGACCATCGTCTCGGATGGATCCGAGGTGTTTGAAGTCCCTCTGTCTGACGTACCCGAGGCCGAGAAAGATGGCTTCCGTGATCTGTTGGCCAGCGAACGTGGTCCCGTCTCGCCGGACGTCGGCGCAGAACCAGTTCCAGAACCAGTTCCAG
>CAZYAZ010000007.1:20344-115842 GCA_964646205.1 uncultured Planctomycetaceae bacterium
CGTGGTCCCGTCTCGCCGGACGTCGGCGCAGAACCAGTTCCAGAACCAGTTCCAGTTTTTGGTGGTGATGTAGACGAGGACCCGACCACGGCAAGTGACGGACCGGCCAGTGATGGAGCGGAGACGGAGCTTGACCTGGAGGATGACCTGGAAGCCGTTGTCAGTGACAACCGGCGACAGTTGTTTGGTGTCGTCGGGTTCAGCACGGCGGTCCACGCCGCTGCCATTTTGGTCTTGTTGTCCATCATCATCCCGCTCGAGATGGAAGATCGGGTCGAGATTCTTTCGGTGTTGCCCACCATTGATCAGGACAGCACCGAATTTGAAGAAGTGGAACTGGTACAGCCCGAGAAGATCGAACAGGACGCCAGTTCTGAGGTCATTCAAGATCTGATCACCGACAATGACGAAGTGATCGAGATCGATATCAACGACCTGGAAATTTCCTCGGCGATTCCCGAGAAGACCAAGGGGGCCGGGAATCCGGTGGCCAAGATCACCGGGGAATTGGGAGGCCGCAGCCAGGCGGGGAAGAGTGCCCTGGTGGCTCGTTTCGGCGGAAACGCTGCCAGCGAAGCGGCCGTTCGCGGAGGGCTCGATTGGCTGTCACGGCATCAGAACGAAGATGGCAGTTGGAGTTACGATCATGTTCATGCCGATTGCCAGGGCGAGTGCTTGCAGGCCGGAAGCCTGAAGAGATCTCACATGGGAGCCACAGCCATGGCCCTGTTGGCGATGCTGGGGGCTGGTGAGACGCACTTTGTCGGCAACTATCGCCTCAAGGTGTACAAGGGCTTTGATTACCTTTTGTCCAATGCCAAACCCACTCCCTACGGACTGGATTTGCGAGGTGTCGGCGAAGGGAATACCGGCATGTACATCCAGGGACTGGCGACGATGGCCCTTTGTGAGGCGGCAGTGATGAGCACCATAGCCCTCAAGCAACGGCCCCGGTCAAGAAGAAATAAGGTTGCGGAGGGCGAGCGAGTGGATCGCAAGGTGGCCACGTCCAGCCTGAAGCGATTGAGGGAAGCGTCACAACTCGCTCTGAACTTCATCATGTATGCCCAGAATCCCAAAACTGGCGGGTGGCAGTATCAGCCCCAGAAGGGGGGA
This sequence comes from uncultured Planctomycetaceae bacterium, assembly GCA_964646205.1. Lineage (GTDB taxonomy): Bacteria > Planctomycetota > Planctomycetia > Planctomycetales > Planctomycetaceae > UBA8437. The sequence goes on from CAZYAZ010000007.1 coordinate 21,461, forward strand.
GACACCTCGGTTCTGGGCTGGCAGGTCATGGCTTTGAAGAGTGGCCAGTTGGCTGGACTGAAGATTCTTCCGGAAACGATTCGCCGGGCGTCCTATTTCCTCGACTCAGTTCAGGTCGAGGAAGGGGCCGCGTACGGGTACACCTCGCCCCAGCGAAAGAACTCGACCACCGCTGTCGGTTTGTTGTCACGGATGTACATGGGGTGGACCCGGGAGAATCCTGCACTGGGCGCCGGAGTGAAGAGTCTCAGCGCGGTTGGTCCCAGTCGCAACGACATGTACTACAACTACTACGCAACCCAGGTCTTGCATCATTGGGGAGGCGACGAGTGGAAGAAGTGGAACTCGGTGATGCGAAAGAAACTGGTGGACTCGCAACGCAAGAAAGGCCACGCGGCTGGCAGTTGGAATGTGGCAGACACTCACGGTGCGGGTGGTGGACGACTGTACATGACCTGTCTGTGCACGATGACACTGGAGGTGTATTACCGGCACATGCCGCTCTACGAACAAGCTGGGAAGATCAAAACGCCGATGACCAAGAAAACCCCAAAACGTTCCGCCAAGAAGTCCGGCGGGACCAGGTGAGATGGGCAAGCGTTCCGGGCCCTGGGGTGATCGAGGCGAGACTCAATCAGGATTTCATCGAAGCCTTTAATGCCGCGACGGTCTCCAACGCTTTCTGGACACACGATCCGGTGAACTCGTCGAGCCGCTTGGCAACCGGTTTCTGTTTTCCGGATTTCATTTCGCCGATCACGTGTTTTTCGAGTGTTGCGGACTGCTCCAGCCACTGTCGTTCCAGCCGGTCAAAGGTCTTGCGGGCCACGGGTTGTCGTTGCTGAAATCGGCTTCCGGTTTCATCTCCCTTGATTCGGTCGAGCAGTTCGCGGAACAACCACCAGTAGGATGTTTTCGAGAACTCATCGGGTTTCGCGTGGTTGGGTGCGGTGACGGTCTTTCCCTGGCTTCCGGCGCGAGCCAGGACATCGGGGAGATGACCCGTGGCAGCAAAAACCGGGATGTAGAGTCCGGTGCACGGTGTGACCGGTGTCCACCACATCTGGGCGAGGCGATCATCCGCCTCGGGAAGAATGAAGACCGCCGAACTGGCCGTGTTGCCCCAGGTGAAACCGGCCGGGGAACTGTGCATGCACAGTGTCAGAAAATCGGGCAGGGCGGCATTGAAATTCGGGCCACCCAGAAAAGTTCCCTCGTAGTGGTCGCGCAGGACACGCATGACCCACCCTGGTGAGATGTCGCCGTCTTCCTTCTGGCAGAGGAGTTGATGGGACCGTTGGACGCGGAGTTGTGAGAGTTGCAGTGGCGTCTTCAGGTCGATGTAGGCTCGTGCGAAATCAAACTCGCTTCTTCGTGCTTTCGGCCACCAGCCCCGGTCGATGGCGTAGTCAACCAGGTCGTGACTGGCCAGGTCCCACCGGGTACGGATGGATGGCTGGTTGGAAATGGTTGCCACTCCTCGTGTGACCCGACGGGCGACCCAGCGGGTGCCCACGGTTTCCAGGATCCAGGCTTCTGTGCCGTCGGCGATGATGTAGGAGTTGTCATAACCGCCCGTTTCGTGACTCATGCCCGGTACACCCGAGCCCCATTGTCCGTAACGTTCGACCAGGCTTGTGATCACGTCCAGGGCCTTGCGAGCGGTCCGGCCACGTTCAAGGCCGAGTCGCAGCAAGTCCATTCCCAGGAGTCCCAACTCGGGTGGTTTGCCCGACTTGCTACCGGCGACCGCATCGGAGAACGTTTTGGTGAAAATGGCCTCGTTTCCAATCGCCACTCCGAATTCGTTGATGCCCTCCTCGTAGCCCCAGCACCAGTAGGGACTCGAGCCGATGGTGGCGTAGGTTCGGGGAACCTGGGGGATTGTCCGGTATTCGAGTTGAAGAGAGGTGCCGGAGTCGTGTTCTTGCGCGGCGTGGCGGATCAGCGGCTGGCAATCGAACACCGGTCGATCACTGTTCTTGCCCAGGACCGTGGTGCCGGTGGTCGTTGCGTCGGGTAATGCGACCATGGTGTCGCACGACATGGGCCAGGACCGCCGATTCACTGTGAGAGGAGACACCGTGGGTGAAACATCTGCGGCCATCGAATCCAGCCCTGCGTCGGAGAGCAGGCCCAGGAATCCACCGCCAGCAACGGCGCCTCGTCTGAGAAATGATCGGCGATTGAATGGAGCCTGGTGCCGGGATTCCATGGTGGCGTCCTCGGGTGATGGGGCGACTGGGGGAGCTTGCTTGTAGCAGGGCCGGGTTCTCGGAGATCGGCCAGCCGGTCATCTTAACCGTGCGAGACAACCGTCTTCCACCTGTCCCCGGTTTGCCCCGGGACCAGGTGAAAAGTTCACGATGAGGAAGGCCACTGGTAATCACCCTGGTTGCGGAATCCATCGAGACGAATTGATCCGTCGTCCGACAATTTCAACACCGAATAGCCGTTATGGCTCACACCTGAACCTTCGATCATCGCGACCAGGGTGCAGTAGTGGATGCCACCGATTTCCTTGTGGTCGTTCTCGTGGCTGTGTCCCTGAAAGACAGCCAGGACCTGTTTGGAGTCTTCCAGTATTTTTCGTACCGCCGGGGCATTCTTGACCCCATAGACACTGCTGACATCCAGTCTCTGGTGTGCGAAGACGACAGTCTTCTTCGACGTGGACTTCAAGTCGGCCCGCAACCAATCGAGTTCGGCCTTTGGAATGTTGGGGTCGGTCCATTCAAAGTTCTTTCGCCCATAAGGTTGTCCGTCGGTTCGAAAGCATGAATCCAGCACGATGAAGTGGAAGTTTCCGGAGTCAAACGAGTAGTACGATTTCTTTTGTCCGACGGTTTCAAGGAATTCCTTTTTGGTCAGCGTGTAGACGCAGTGGTTGCCGAGTACGTGATGTCGATTCTTGCAGATCGCCGAAAAGTCCCGATTGATCTTCTTCAGGTAACCCAGTTCGGTCTTCACCGAATCAGCCGCGTCGATGAAGTCACCCAGTTCCACGAGAAAAGCGGGCTTGTGCTTGCTGAGTTCGGCGGCGGCCTCGGCCAGTTTGGCGGGTGTTTCGCGGTAATGGCGTGTTCCGGCCGGTGGCTTGTCGGCGTAATGGAGGTCGGTGACGAGGCCGATTTGCAGTGCCGGAGTTTTGTCACCACCGACGGCTGATCCCGGAATGACGGCGGAACTGGACAGTACCAGCACTCCGTTTTTCAGAAATGCCCGCCGGCTCAATCGTTGCATGGTTGCGTGGGGTGTGTGCATTGCATCGGTTTCTGGTGGAAGGTGGGAAGGTGTCCGACTGGCCGTCAGTGTAACCTCTTGAGAGGTTTCACATGAGTGATCCGTTGGCCGTGGGGCCAATCCGTGGAGATGTAGACTCGTGTGAACGTGATGCCGCGAGCCCAGGACGAAAGACAATGAACCATTCAAGGACAGCAGGCTTCCGAAAAACGATGAGAGTGCGTTGTGTGGCGACGTACCTGGCCGTGGTGGCCTGCGTGGCATCCGGCGTGGCGTGGTCGGCTCCTCCCGTGGTTGGCGAGCGGGCTTCTCGTTTCTTTTATAACGACGATGGCGATCGCGTGGTCTTCCTGCTCAAGGGGCCGTTTCACAAGCGACAACTCGACTATCCCGTGGATGTCCTGGTCGGGACCGGTATCACGACCTTGGTGTTCTGCGCGAACATGGGATCCGACCAGGCCTACTATCCCACCAAAGTGGCTTCGGCGCTGGGATGGCGAGAGGTCGAAAACACGCGTCGCAACCCGCGGTTCACCTACTTCAATCGTCTCCACGAGATCGGAACGATGCTGCGTGACCGCAAGATCGACGTGTTGGGCACGGTGATGCGGCGTGCCGGCCAGCAGGGATTGGAATTCGTGCCGTCGTTGCGAATGAATGACACGCATTTCCTGAACAAGGTGCCTCCGCTGGAACATCCCCTCACGGGTGAGTTCTGGTTGAACAATCGTGATCTGACCATCGACGGGGGAGCACTGGACTTCACTCACAAGAAGGTTCGTGAGTACCGGATGGGCCAGGTTCGCGAGTTGATCACCGGCTACGCGACGGATGGGTTCGAGATGGATTTCACGCGGCAACCGATCGTGTTTCCCAAGGGGACCGGCCGAGGCAAGTCCGGGTTGATCACCGAGATGGTTCGCGAGGCGAGGGCATTACTGGATCATCGGAGCAGACAGGACGGTCGCCGACGGTTCCTGATCACCCGGGTGCCTCACACTCTGAAATTGTGCCAGTTTTACGGGTTCGACATTGGGACGTGGATGACCGACAACCTTGTGGATTACGTGGTGCCCTCGTCACCGGATCGTTACTTCCAGTTCAACATGCCATTGGAAGAGTTTGTTGGACTCGCCAAGCGGACCGCCAGCAGTTGTCGAGTGGTGGCCGGTCCGGATTCGTACAAGGCCACTCCGGCGATGTATCGGGCCGCGATGTCCAACTTCTACGCGATGGGACAACGGGACACGTACCTGTTCAATTTCTTCGCGGCGCGTGCCGACCAGCGGAATTACTACCCATTCCGCGACGAGGATTACGCGTTGTTGCGAGACCTGAAGAGTCCGGTCACGCTCCGTGGACGACCAAAGCACTTTCTGTCCAACGGTTGGTTTCCAGGCAGTGGGGTCCAGTTGCGGGAGGCGGGCAAGGCCTATTCGACCGGGATCTATGTTGGAGAAGACCTGTCGGAGTGCCTCGCGGAAAATATCCTGAAATCGGCAATCTTGCGAGTGGTGGTGCAGGGGATGCAGAAGGAGGATCAACTGAAGGTGTCTCTGAATAGTCATCGTTTGCCGATGACCGACGCCAGGATTGATGGAAATGCCATTCGCTTTGAATTGACCGGGCCATTGCCGTTGCTGGGACACAACCTGGTGTCGGTGATGGCCACGAAGTTTGCTTCCGAGAAGCGACCGACAGTCACCCGCATTGAATTGTTGACCGAATACGACATCACCGGGGTGTCGACCGGAGTTCCGGATTCGACGGAGCGTCGCGATTAGTTTGGTCGGAGTTGTTAGGGCTCTGCCTGTAGCGGAGAGGAAATCGAGACCATGAAGAATGTCGTCGCGACCGTGTCAATCCTTGTCCTGGGTGGTGTGCCCGCCGTAGCCCAGGAGGCCGGGCTGCCGACTGCCCGTGATGCGTCGCAGTCGGCCACGGTGCCAACACCCCGGGACACGATTCCGCTCGAGCGGCTGAAAACGCTGGCGGCTCGAAATGCGGGCGCCGAATTTGATCCGAACCGCGTGATCACTCCGCACATGCCGATCGGGATACGCCAGGAGCATCCCGGCGGCCTCCGGTACCAGGAAGGGGTGAGCTACACGTTCCTGGTGCACTCGATGAAATTCGCCGCGATGTGTCGTCTGGGGGACGGGACGATTGCGATGGTCGGCACCGGATGGGTCGGCGGAACAACCACCGAGAAGCGATCCTGCTTCATCTCGTATTCGAAGGACGAGGGGAGAACCTGGGGTCAGCCGCGACTGTTTCACGACGGTCTTGAACGGCCACAGCCGGTTTCGCTGGGAGGTCAGAAACTGATGCTGCTGCCGATGGATGACGATGGATTCCTGGCGTTCAGCAGCGACGGCGGGCGTTCCTTCACCGGTAAGAAAACTTTCCCCCGGCTCAGCAACGGGAAAATCACTTATCACAAGGGCAGCGTGCTGGTCGAAAAGAGCGTGGTGACGGCGGTCTTCACGGCCGAAGTTGCTCCGCATGGCCCAACCGGCTGGCGGGCACAGTCACTGGTTCGTCGCAGTCGTGACGGTGGGCGAACCTGGAACGAGGGATACTGGTTTCCGTCCGAATGGGAAACATCTGAGGGCGCGATCGTGCGGGCCGCCGACGGAGCGTTGGTGGTGGCACTTCGGACGGCACAACCGGCTCGATATCCGTCATACAGTGATCACTGGCGTCGGCTGACGACGGCACGGTCGACCGACGACGGCAAGACTTGGACGCACCGGCAGGTGCATTTCAAGTATGGCAAAGTCCACAGTGATCTCATCCGGCTCAAAGACGGTCGGTTGCTGCTGACGTACGCTGCCCGGATGGGAGAACTGGACGGACAGATCTACCACGGGATCGAAGCGGTTGTCAGTCGCGACAATGGACGCACCTGGGACTGGGACAAGCGATTCATTCTGTTCCGCTGGGCCATGCACCAGACAATGCACAGCCCGTGTTCACTGGAGCTGGCCGACGGACGAATCCTCACACTGTTCCTGTACCACTACGGCGCACAATGGGGCAAGAAGGGAGTGGGTGGTCCAGGACGGACCCTGGGGATTACCTCGGCTGTGATCTGGTCGCCGGATCCCCGGCCAGCCGTGTCAATCCGCTGATCGTTATGGGAGCGTGACGTCCCACACCTTGGCGCGGCGTGCTTTCCCCTTGGGCCCCTCGACCGAAAGCGTCACGACGAACTCGCCGGGCTTTCGGTAGTGGTGAGTTGGGTGTTGTGCGGTGGAACTGGTTCCGTCGCCGAAGTCCCATTTCCACGATGTGATCTTGCCGTAGGAGCGGTCTCGGAACGAGACGACGCGGTCCTTGCGGCTAATCACGTGGAATGACCAGTCGGCCTCCACCGGCTTGCGGAGATGTTTTTCAATAGGCATCAGCCGAAACGCGACAAGGTCCGAGGCGTTGCCGTACATCGTGGTCTTGTGCGAGAGGTTCCAGAAGCCGGCATATCCCTTGGCCTTCTCATCATCGTAATCGAGTACGGCCCAGGACATCCCGATGACCTTGTTCTCGGTCAACTTCGAAGCAATGGCACGTGTGGGCTGCGGCGGTGCGTAGTCGAAGGGGGTCACGTAGAACTCGAGCACCAGTTTTCCGCCCTCACCGTGCTTGAAATTGTACCTGGTGGCCGCATTGGCGTAGGGCAAATCCTTGATCCAGGGTTGGCAGCCCCAGACCATGGTCCAGTCCTTGTCCACGGCCGGGGTGAAGATGTGGTAGTTTTGCGCGTGGACACCGTGGAACAGGAAGTGCGTGTCCAATCGGTTTTGCAGTTCCTTGTTGGGATGCATCTGGCGGATGAACGGCCCGCCGGAGAGATCGCCGTCGACGACGAGTTCAAAGATGTCGTTGTGCAGGCCGGGTTGTGCGAAATCCCAGTAGTCGTCGTGAGCTTCGTACAGGAAGTAGAGATGGTTGAGTCCCTTGACCCAGCCGACCTTGACCTTCACATCCAGATTCTTCGCGTCGTGCTTGTCGCCGATTCCCCTGACAGTCTCTCGGAGTTGCTTGGTGCCAATCGAGTACGAGTTGGGGACGATCGACCAGTCACTGGTGTCACCGTCGATTCGAGGGATCTGGTTGGCCGGAAACTGGAAGACCTGGAATTCCACGTCAGGGCGTTCGAGTCCGACTCCCAGGCCGGCCAGAAGAAAGAGTGTTGGTGTCATCGATTGTCTCCATTCCGGGTTGAGGCGGTGGGTGGCATGCGAGCCGGATTCTCGGTGTTGTCAGCCGACAGGATAACCCGGTCTTTCGAAACAGGCATCTCTGCGGTGCCAGGGATCGGCTCGAGAGGGGCGATAATTGACCCTCAACGGGGACAACCAGGTCCGGATGACTGCAATCAATACCGGCTTTCACTTGTTTCGGCCGGGCGACTGGTGGCATCATGTGTTCGCGAAGTTCCGGAAGATGTCCCGAGGGACCCGGTATGCACGTCCTGACCCTCAAGTTACTGTAGACAGACTTCTTCGGATCAAAAAAACAACGTCAGCCGTTTCACTGACTTCAGGCGACAACCGATCGTGTTGTCGGTCGCTGTGCTGAAGGACAGGGTCGACCCCGGAGATGGCGTGTGACCCTCTTGAACCGTACCAAACAAACAGTTTCCAAGGAGACAATAGCCATGAACTCTCGATCATTCCTGGCCCTGCTAGCCCTGTCACTTCTGCTGGTTCCCACGAAGAACCTGCCGGCGGAGATCAAGGCGCCCAAGGGATTCACTTCTCTGTTCAACGGAAAAGATCTCTCCAACTGGTATGGCTGGAGCACCAAGAATCCGGAAGACCTGCGGAAGATGAGTGCCGCGGAGCAAAAGGCCTATAAGGCCAAGAGCCGCGAAGATATTGCCAAGCACTGGACCATCAAGGGCGACGTGATTGTCAACGATGGGCATGGCTTGTACCTGACCACCGAAAGAGAGTTCAGTGATTATGAATTGCTGATCGACTACAAGACGGTGCCAAAGGCCGACAGTGGAATCTATCTGAAGGGTGCTCCCCAGGTGCAGATCTGGGATTTCACCGATCCAAGCAAGTTCGGAATCGGAGCGGACAAAGGGTCCGGTGGGCTCTGGAACAACAGCAAGGGAGCCAAGGGGAAGGATCCACTGGTGCTGGCTGACAAGAAATTGGGGAAATGGAACCGTTTCCGTATCCGGCAGGTCGGTGGACGCACCTCCGTGTGGCTCAACAAGAAACTGGTTGTTGATCACGCCACCATGGAAAACTACTTCGACCGAAAGCGACCGTTGTTCCACCACGGTCCGATTCAACTTCAAACGCATGGTGGCGAGATCAGTTGGCGAAATATCTTCGTTCGCGAAATCGGTATCGAGGAAGCGAACCAGATCCTGCACAAACATTCCGACAGCGGTTTCAAGTCGGTGTTCAACGGCAAGGACCTGACCGGTTGGGCCGGAGCACTCAACAACTACGAAATCGTGGATGGAGCGATCCGTTGCAAGAAGGGCACCGGAGGAAATCTCTTCACCAAGAAGCAGTACGGCGATTTTGTCGTGCGACTGGAGATCAAGTTGCCGAAGGCCGGAAACAATGGGCTGGCGATTCGCTATCCCGGGAAAGGCAATCCTGCCTATGCCGGGATGTGTGAATTGCAGGTGCTCGATACCGGTTATCCGGGCAAGTTGCAGCCGTACCAGTTCCATGGTTCGGCCTATGGAATGGTTCCTGCCGCGCAGGGCTTTCTGCGTGCAGCTGGTGAATGGAATTACCAGGAGGTCACGGTCAAGGGATCGACGATCAAGGTGGAATTGAACGGTTCGATTATCCTGAACACCGATCTCAGCAAGGTGACCAATCCGAAGACGGTCAAGGCCCATCCCGGCAAGGACCTGGTCAAGGGACACTTTGGTTTCGCCGGACACAATGACCCGGTGATGTTCCGCAACATCGAGATCAAAGAGCTGGACTGAGCCGGCCGCGGCTCGATTCGCCCGAGAACCTGTTGGGGCAGTGGCCTTCAGTCTCCCGCTGCGCGGCCAGTGTGGCGGGAGACGAGATCCGGTTCTCGAAGGCCGATTCCGCTGGATCAGGAAGGACCTGGTGATGAAGCAGTTGATGGTGACGGGGGCGAAACAGGCTGAGTTCCAGGAGGTCCAGCCGCCCCGGTGTGCAGTTGACGGGGTGTTGGTCAGGGCCCGGGTCACTGCAATCAGCACCGGAACTGAATTGCGAGTGTTTCGGGCGATCCCGGTCGATGACGAGGGCGAGTTCTTGCACGAGCGAGTCCCGTTCATCCTTCCGGCCGAGAATGGATATTCCATGGTCGGCGATGTGATTGAAACGGGAGCCGAGGTCGGAGAGTTCAAGGTGGGCGATCGGGTGTTCCTGCCAGCGGCTCATTGCCAGGTGGCCGGGATGGATGCTTCTCGGGTGACGCGGCTTCCCGATTCGGTGTCGGATGAGGACGCGTCGTTTTTGAGCATCCTGGAAGTGGCTCACCGGGCGTTGCGAGACGGCGGCCCTCCACCGGGCGGCAACGTGGTTGTCGTTGGGCAGGGTGTCATCGGACTCTCAGCCCTCGCCTATTGCGTGGCGTTCGGATATCGCACGGCTGTGGTCGACCTCGAGCCGGCCCGACTGGAGATTGCTCGCGAGATGGGAGCCGACCTGGCGGTGTCTCCTGCCGAGGAAGATTACCAGTCCCGGGTGCTGGAGCTGTTCGACGGGGTGGGGGCGGATGTTGCTCTTGAGGCTGGGTCGAACTGGACGACTATCCGGACCGCAATGGAGTTGACTCGAACCGATGGCCGGGTCGTGATTGTCTCCAGGCACACGCTGCAGCCGGACTTCAATCCTTTCGGCCAGGGATTTCTCGGGAAACGACTGAGCCTGGTGACCACCTACGGGTACCCGCCGGAGGGCAGTCGCTGGGACCAGCAGGCATCTGTGGGGCTGACCGTGGATCTGTTGTCCCGGGGCCGTTTGCCGGTTCGGCCCATGCTGACACACCGGTTTCCCTGGCACGAATTGCCCGACGTGTACGCCCGGATGGACCAGGGAGACAAGTCGATCGTGGGGGCCGTGTTGGACTGGGCCCACGAGGACACCTGAGACCGGTTGGGCCGGTGCGGATTTTCTCGCTATGGTCCCGGCCACAGTGAGCCGATACCATGTCGGTGTACGGAGCAGGCTTTCTCCAGAGGCTATTGGCGTGGATACGATGTTGCTCGGGCCGGATCGCCGCGAGTTCTTCCGGTTGGGAGGACTGTCGCTGGGGGCAATTTCCCCGCTGGGGCTCTCGTTGTCGGACGTGTTGGCCAGGGAGTCCGCCGCAGGGGCCCGCGAACAGATCAACGTGATCTTCATGTTCCTGCAGGGTGGGGCCAGCCACATCGACATGTTCGATATGAAACCGGGTATGTCCGAGGAGGTCCGGGGGCTGTACTCACCGGCTTCGACCAGCGTGCCCGGACTGCAACTCAGTGACCAGTTGCCCAAGCTCCGGAGTTGTGCCGATAAGTTCTCCTTGATTCGCTCGATGGAGTCTTACACTTCCAAGCACGGCGAAGGTGACGTCCACATCATGTGTGGGAGCCCGGTCGACAAGAATCTGCAGGCTCCCGGTATTGGAGCGGTGTTGAGTCATCAACAGCCTCAACAGACGCCGATTCCACCGTTTGTACACATGGGGCAGATGAAGCACCCGGCCTACACGGCTCCGGGTTTTGGAGGCTTTCTGGGCCACAGCTACAACCCGTTTCAGATCAAGCAAAATCCGAACGCGTCCGATTTTGCGGTGCGTGCTTTCGACACGGCCGATGATGTTGATGTCAATCGCCAGTCGGGGCGCAAGACCCTGTTGCAGTCGTTGGATCGCTACCAGGCCTCCCGGGAAAAACAGCTCGAATTTGCTCGGACGCAGGATGCGTTCACGCAGCAGGCATTGAATCTTTCGACCTCCCGTCGCGCCAAGAATGCCTTCGACCTCTCGCAAGAACCGGAGACGTTGCGTGACACCTACGGTCGCAATCGGGTGGGGCAGGGATTGCTGCTGGCCCGCCGGTTGGTCGAGGCGGGCGTCCGATTTGTCACGATCAAGGGGTACGTGGAAACCGGCATCTACGCCTGGGATCATCACTGGGGCATCTTTCCGCACCTGGAACGGCAGTTGCCGATCTACGACAACAGTTATTCGGCGTTGTTGAACGATCTGGACGAGCGGGGACTGCTCGAGTCGACCCTCGTGATCACTGCCGGTGAATTCGGGCGCACTCCAAAGATCAACACGAACAAACGCGGTCCGGGGCGTGATCACTGGGGGCGGTGTTTCAGCCTGACAATGGGTGGCGGTGGCGTGCAGACCGGTCGGGTCATCGGGGCCAGCGACAAGTTTGGCGCCGTGCCGTCGGAACGTCCTGTCACGGTGGCCGATTTTGTGGCCACCGTCTATCGAGCCCTCGGGCTGGATCCGACAGTCGAGGTCGTGGCCCAGGGGCGACCGATGGTCATGCTCCCGGAAGGCTCCGCGGTTGACGAATTGTTCTAGGGGCCAGGGAGTTCGGTGGGGGGCTGGCCTCGACCGCGACCTCCGGTGGGACAACCGCTAGACTCTGTGCCTGTTTGTTGGATCACGTCGTGGCCCGGGTGCGGAGGAATGAGATGTTGCGGATCGCCGTTGGTGGGATTCTGACCGAGTGCAACCATCTCGGTGGGCTCCCAATCGACATGGAAACCTACGAGTCGACCGAATTGGTCCGGGGCGAGGAAATGCTGTCGGCGACGACAAGTGTCGTGGGGGGCATGCTGGACGTGTTGCGTGAGTCGGGGGCGGACCCGATTCCGCTGCTGTTCGCATCCGCCTGTGCCGGTGGGCCGATCGTTGCCAACTGTTACCGCGAACTCCGCGACGAATTGCTCGAGCGGTTTGATGCTGTCGTGCCGGTCGACGGGGTGTTGCTTCCGCTGCACGGTGCCGCGTTGGCCGAAGGGAACGACGACCCGGAAGGAGAGATCATTCGAGAGGTTCGGCAACGAGTCGGACCCGATATTCCCATTGTCGTCACAGTGGACCTGCACGCGAATATCACAGCCGAGATGGTTGCCCAGGCCGATGCTATCCTGGCCTGGGAAACCTATCCGCACTATGACCAGTTCCAGACGGGCCAGCGAGGAGCCCGGTTGTTGTTGGACACCCTGGCAGGGAATTGCCAGCCGACCATGGCAATGGCCAAGGTCCCGGTGATCACCAGTGCTGTCCGCGGGTCCACCAACGACGATGATCCGTTTGCCGAGTTGATGCGATACGCCAAATCGCTGGAAGAGCAGCCTGGCGTGTTGTCGACCAGCCTGTTGCTGGTTCATCCCTACATGGACGTGGAAGCAATGGGCAGTGGGGGATTGGTGATCACTGACGGAGACCAGGACCTCGCCGTGGAACTGGCCACCGGGATTGCCCGGCGATACTGGGGGCGTCGGCATGACCTGGAGCCCACAACCGTGGTGCCGGCCGTGGCGATTCAACAGGGGCTTGCCGTCGAGGGTGGGCCGGTGATCCTTGTCGAAACCTCCGACTGTTGTGGTGGTGGGGCGGCGGGTGACAGCATTGCGACGTTGCGATCCCTGGTCGCAGCTGGGGTTGAGGGGCTGTCGTATGTGCCGGTCGTCGATGCCGAGGCCGCTGCCGCCTGCCATGCCGCTGGCGAAGGGGCCGAGGTCACGTTGGAACTCGGTCACAAGCGAGACCCGCGCTGGGGCGAATCGTGCAGTTACACCGGGGTGGTGACCACGCTCAGCGACGGCGAGTTCACCTATTCCGGAGGTCAGTGGGAGGGACACCTGACACACATGGGGCCGACAGCTGTCCTGGCGATCGGGGCAATTCGCGTGTTGATTACCAGTCGGGCGACTTACGATTGGGCTGACGAACAGTTCCGGTCGGTGGGGTTGGATCCGGCCGAGGCCAAGTTCATTGTCGCCAAGAACCCGATGAACTATCGCTGGGCGTATGACAAGATTGCTACCGCCAAGATCGTGCTGGACACACCCGGACCAACTCCGGCCACGCTCAAGCACGTGGAGTTCCAGAAACTCCGGCGACCCTACTTTCCAGCTGACCTCGACGTCGAGGGGCTGGAACCCACCGTGATGGTTTGACCGACCTGGGATGCTGGAGTGACACTGGATGACGACGAATCGAGATGGGAGATCATTGGGAATGCATGTCATCAAAATCCATGTGGCAGCCATTGCGTGCCTCTGGTCAGTGGGAGCCTGGGCCGGCGACAAGCCACCTCGCTACACCATCCTGAAGGTGAAGGCGGCACCGAAGATTGATGGTCGGTTGAACGAGGCGTCCTGGGAAAACACTCCCAGCGTGGGGGCGTTCCAGTTCCCCTGGTACAAGCTCGGCAAAAAGGAACAGACCGACGCAAGAATGCTCTGGGACGACACTCATCTGTATGTCTCGTTTCGCTGCCAGGACGCCCACGTGTGGGGAGTCCACACCCGCCACGACGATCCCGTGTACAAGGATGATTGTGTGGAGGTGTTCACGTCGCCCAATCCGGATCACCCCGAGAAGTATTTCAATATCGAGATGAATGTCCGCCGGGCTTGGCTCGATCGTTACCACCCGGAGGGGCCGGCCAAGAAGCCACCGACGAACTGGAATGCGATGGGGTTGCGGATCGGTACGACCGTCCAGGGGACGCTCAACGACGATTCCGACACCGACCGATCCTGGATTCTCGAGGCGGCCATCCCGCTGGCCAACTTCTCCAAGGTTGCCAAGAACACACCGCCCCACGATGGCGATGTTTGGCATTTGAATCTCAACCGGCTGGGTGGCAAGACCAACCAGCAATACAGCCAGTGGTCGCCAGGCAAGACGAAGACTCCTCAATTCCATGCGCCACAGTATTTCGGTCGCGTTGTGTTTTCGAAAAAAATGGTCAGGAAATGAGTGCGCGGTTGGGCGTGCTAAGACTCGAATTGGAGAGGAAAACCGTGGCCAGGCGTGTGCGTTGCAGGAGGCGCCAGGTCGGTCTTGTTTTCGCAGCCCTGGTGGTGGCGTCGCCGGTGCTGGGCAACACTGTGCCCAGCTATCCTTTGCGCAATGGAACCTTTTCGAGTTACCAGGGATACAGTCGTCCGGCAGGGTGGGCACTGGGGCGAGAGGCCGGGCGAGCCAGGCTGACAGTTGACCCGATTCCGCGGCTACCGTTTCAGTCAACGGCTGTTGCCGTGGTTCGGTGTGAAACGGCATCCCAGGGATACATCTTTCAGGACGTCGAATTGCTCGACGGACGTTGGCGGTTTCGGGCCCAGGTTTCCGGGACACCCGGGGCGAAGGCTCGGCTGGAAGTGTCGGGCAAGGTCTCGCTGCAAACAGCGACGGTGACTGTCACCGGCAAGTGGCAGACACTGGAAATGATCGTTCCGCGTGTGGCGGGACGGTTGCGGGTGCACTTGCGGTTTCAGACATCTGGAAAAGCCGACGTGCGTTATCGACGGGCGCGTCTGGACGCCATTCGGCTCAATGGTGGTCCGGTGAGGTTGAAGAGCGGCGAGACGTTGGGCGTGGTGGTGTTGGGCGAGAAGCCGACGGCCGCGGAACGCTTTGCCGTGTTCGAATTGCAACGGTTTCTCTACCGAATGACCGGGCAATTTCCGGGCCTGGCCGGTCGAGATCATGTTGCGGCGGGGCGGAGACTGTTGATCGGGACAGCCGCATCCCAGGAAGCGGTTCAACCGCTCGAAGGACTGTCTGCGGAGGCTTACGTACTGCATCGGGGGGAGACGGCGTCCAGCCTGGTGGGCAACAGTGGGTTGGGAACTCTGTACGCCGTGTACGAATTCTTGAAGTTGCAGGGATGTCGCTGGGTGATGCCCGGAGATCTGGGTGAGGTGGTTCCCCGTCGTTCCGCCCTGGAACCGGTCGTCACTCGTGTTTTCAATCCGGATTATCACCTCGTCCGGTCTGTTTTCACCGGGTTTCAACAGTTTTTCCCTCAGGGTGGCTGGATCTACATCAACTCTGATGAACTCTGCGACTGGGCATTGCGGAACCGGTTCAATTCGGTCTGGACGGGTGGCAAGACCCTGGAGTGGGGGGCGGATCGTGGCCACGGGTGGATCCAGGATTCCGGGCACAGTTGGAATGCGGTCGTGGCGCCCCACGGTAAGTACTTCAAGGATCACCCGGAGTGGTATCCACTGGTTCGTGGTCGGCGGATGCCTCGCAGCGACGTCAGCATCCGATTGCCCAACCAATTGTGTGTTTCCAACCAATCCCTGCGTGATCACACAGTCAAACAGATCGTGCAGTTTTTTCGTGACAATCCACGGTCGCGGATGTTTCCGATGAACCCGATGGACGGGCCAAATTACAACTGCGAATGCGACCAATGCCGGGCCCTGGATCCCCCCGGTTTTGAATGGAACCAGGATTTCTCGGGTTTCCCCCGGTTTCCCAATCTCAGGTTGCCACCGCTGTCGGACCGGTATCTGAATTATGTCAACCATGTCGCCGAACGCGTGGCGAGGGTGTTCCCGGATCGACTGCTTGAGTTCTACAACTACGCGAGCCGAGTGCCTCCGTCTCGTGAAAAAGCCCATCCGTCCGTTTCGATCAAGTTCACGTACCTCAGCGGTCGTGAAGTTAACGTGTCGCTGCGGGATCCCCACGATCCTCTTGCTGCCAAGGAACGGGGCTGGTTGAAAGCCTGGGCCGAATCAGGGACCCGTCATCTCACCTATTATCCGTACACGGATTGGGAGCATCCTGATGCGGGAATTCACTGGTATTCCAATGTCAGCGACCTGTTGCGGACGCTCAAGCGGGATTACCGTGCTGTCGGGATGATGGGCGAGACCCACACGACGATCCAGGCCGACCCGATGTGGTGGGCGATTTATTCACGGATGCTCTGGGACGTTGATACCGACTATCGCACGGTGATATCTGAATTGTGTCCTTTGTTCTACGGGCCGGCCGGCCCACAGATGACGGCCTTCTATTTGAAGATGGACCAGGCGGTCCTGCACCGCGAAGGGCCGCGACCGGCAGATTATCATCCCAATCGGCGGTCGGAGTACAGTCTCGATGAACTCCAGGCAGGCCGTCAACTCTTGCAGGAAGCTGTCGAAAAAGTTGCCGGTGATGAGCGGCTCTTGAGACGAGTGGACCACGCAAAATTTGCACACGCAATCCTGACCCAGGTCCGGATTCGCAACGACTCACAACCGTCAGGTCGAGCTCGTTCGATGGCACAGCAGGCGACAGCCGATGTCACGGCCCTGCAGGCCAAGTACACCATGATGGTTCGTCGGCAGACAAGCTTGTTCCTGGCCCCCCGCGGTGATTCCCAATGAGTCGGCCCGGAGTGCCGATTCATTTGACCGGAACGAGCACCAGTTCCTGAAGATCCATTAGGCAGTTGTTCGGATCTCCAACGGGGGCGATCAGCACGCGGATCCGCCCGGCGGGGAGGCGAACGCGTCCAAGGGGTGTTGTGCGGTAGTTGTCCCACGTGCCGGTGCCGACGATCTTTCCGGTCAGCCGCGAGTCGGCACATTTCAATTCGAAGGTGTTGCCGGCGGTGCCGTTGGCACACGCGTAGACCAGGCGGACTTCGTATTGTCCGGCTCGTGGCATGTCGACGGACCAAACTGCCCGGTCATCAGCACTCATCCAGTACCCGAGGTTTTTGTACCGGCTTTCAAAGACGAGTGACTTGCCGCGGATCTCGCAACTGGTGGCGGCAAGGCGGAGCGTGCCGTCTTTCTCTCGCGTGACCAGCCGGGGTTGGTTACCGGGAAACTGTTTTGGAGGCGGGCCGGCCGATGAGACAAAGGCGATGACGTCGGCCAGGTCCTGGGGCGGCAGGTCCTTCTCAAGTCCCTCGGGCATGAATGACAGGCGGGTGCTGGCAAGGGTTTCGAGATCGCGGCGCAAAATGGTCGTTTGTTTTCCGTCAGATCCGATCAGCCGGACACTGTTACTGGATTCGCCCAGCAGCATGCCCGCGTGAATGCTGCCACTGTTGGTCACGGCGATGTAACCAAGGAACTTGGCCTCGACGGCGCGGTTGGGATCCAGGATTGCCGTCAACAGCGAGCGGGGTGACTTGTCTTTCAGGGCAGACAGGTCGGCGCCCAGTTGTTTGCCGAGCCCCTTCAGTTGGTGACAACTGCTGCACTTTTTCTTGAAGACGGTGCCGCCACGGGTGACGTCAGTGGTTCGCTTGAGCACTCCGAGATGTTTGTCGATGACCTGTTGTCGGCTTGTCGAGGCGTTGGTGGCAAGTAATTTGACGGCACGCTGTTTGAGAGTGGCGTCCTTCTGGGTGATGAGTCTCTGTCGCGTCGAGGCATCGAGTTCAACCGCTATGATTGTCTCGGCCTCCATGGCATCCAGCAGGCTCTTGTGCCAGGTCGGACGGCTCAATAGCACATTGAGCACTTCGCGGCGGCGTGTGGGCGAGTATCCGGTCCAACCGCCAATCAGCCTCCTGGCGACACCCGGGTCGACACTGCGTTGCAGGGCTGACACGGCGGCCGACTGAAGCGCGGCGTCGGTCTGTGGGGCGAGCCACGTGGTCAGCAGGTCCAGTTCGGCCTGGCTGTCGGCCGTGTCCCGGCCCAGCAATCTCGCGGCGGTCACACGGTCGGCCACCGGTCGGCCAGGCTCGGCAGCGGTCTGTCTCGCGAGGTCCAACACCTGCCGAAAACGATCGATCGCCCGACGTGTGGCCGGAGTGCCATTGGCGTGAAGCTTGGATAGCGAGAGATCTCGCCGCTGGAGCGTGTCCAGCAGCTTGGCTGACATCGAGAAGAGCTGCTGCGGTGACTTTCGCAGCTTGGGGTCGGCACAGAGGGTGATCCAGGTGGCCAGCGAACCCTTGTTGCCGTAGGAGCCGTCGAGGGCAAATAGACGGGACAACAGGGCGTCACTGCCCGGTTTCGAACCGTCAGTCTGCTGGATAACCTGGGAGATGACGTGGGTGACGTTGGCCTTGCCCAGGGAACTGTTCAAAGCGGCTGTCAGAAAACGGTGGCCTCCCGGGGCGATCAACTGTGGCACCAAAAGTCGTGCCTGTTGTTCGGGTTTGCCGAGTGTTCCGGAACTGAAGGCCAGTTGGAGCCGGACCTGGAGGTCGGAGTCCTTTGACAGCGACAGAAGCGTGTTGAGCAAATCCGGAGTGATCGTCTTCAGCGTCTCGGCCAACCGGACCGCGTGTCGACGGACTCCTGGATGTTTGTCGGATAGGGACGCGGCGACAACAGCCGGTGTGAGTCCGTCCAGGCCCGCAGCCGCGCACAGCGAGTGCAGTCGTCCTAGAGGACGTGACGAAGACACAGCTTGTGCCAGCAGCGGTTTCAGAGCCCGGCGGTCACCTCGCTGGATCAGCAATTCCTGCACCAGGTCACGTTGCCACCCATTGGGGCTGTCCAACGCCCGAACCAGCCCCTCGGTGTTGAGTCGGTCGAGACGAGGGATTCGCCGGGGTGACTTGCCAGCCGGTACGATGCGGTAAATTCGTCCCAGTTGATGGCCGGCACGAAGATCGAGTCGCTTTTGCCAATCGGCTGGAATCCACTTGGGATGTTCGATCACGGCCCTGTACATGTCGGCAAACCACAGGCAGCCGTCAGGGCCGGTGCGAATGTAGACAGGGCGGAACCAGTTGTCTCGTGAGGAGAGAAATTCCGACGCCTGCTCGTCGACGGCCCGTCGGCTGGTGAACGTCAGTTGTTTGGCGGTCATCCGTTCGCGGTGAATGAGATTGTGGACCGGTTCGCAGACGAACGAATTGCCGGCGAACTGGGCTCCGTACAACTGGTCGCGGTACACGGTTGGACTGCAGGCCGACGTGAACCGGTTGACTCCACCGGGATCGTTGTAGCGGGCCAGCGTACGGCTGGTCGGAAAGACAGGGGCCGCGCCGGGGGTAATCGAGACGTTGATTCGAGAACCCGGGGCCGCCAGGTGAGGGTTGCGGCGGAGATAGTGATCGCCGAGGACGAAATGCCACATCGGATTCGAGTTGTTACAGCCGAACCAGTTGCCCCAGTCGTCTCGACGGCGTCCGAACTGCGTCTGCCCCGCCTGGGCATCGATACGCCCGGTGTCCGGCTGGATCCGGAAATCGCGGCCGCCGATGTTGACCGACTGGCCGGTTTTCGTCGAGCGGATTGTTCCACCGCTGTCCCCGTTGGCACAGTAGATCCAGTTGTCCAGGCCCCTGGAAAACCCGTTGACCCGGTGTTGCTGGTTGCCTTCGACGAATCCCTGGAACAACACGTCACGCCGGTCGGCCCGACCGTCACCGTCGGTGTCCTCGGCGTAGAAAATCTCGGGGGCGGCAGAGACCAGGACACCCTTTCGCCAGGCGATGACGCCGTTGGGGAAATTCAGCTTGTCCAGGAAAACTGTCGAGCGATCAAAACGCCCGTCACCGTTGGTGTCCTCGAGGCACCGGACGCGGCCACCGGCCCGGCCCTGTCCGTCGGTCCCCCTGGGGTAGTCGCCCATTTCGACAACCCAGAGCTTGCCGTCGGGGCCCCAGTCAAGCGACACAGGATCCTGGACCAACGGTTCTGCAGCAACCAGTTCGATCCGGAAACCCGGCCGCAGGCGAATCGAATTCATCGATGCCTGGGGGGATCTGGGTTGTGGTGTCTGGCCGGCGAGCAGGTCGATGAACCGTCTGCGATCCACCAGGTGTGGGAGCCCTGCGGTGTGCTCGTTTTGCCAGACCAATTGTCCGTTGTGCTGAAAGAATCCGTTGTCACTGCCGTTGGCCAGGGTGATGGGGGGGAACGCCTGGTCCTGGGATTTTCGCCGTGGTGAAACGGACATCACCTGAGTTGTCCAACCCGTCTTCAATGAGTCAAAGAGCCAGATGCCACAAGAATCCTCGTTGGACGAGACGACATCCAGTTGTCCATCGTCATTGAGGTCGATGAAACGCACTCCGCGGTCGATTCCGGCGGCGTTGGTCAGCGCGGTGCCGGCCGGAAGAGTGAACGGAAGTTTCGTCCAGCGACGTCCTTCATCGGCCGTACGGTAGATCGCATTGTGCTGGCCATCGGCAATGATCATCTCGTCGATGCCGTCGTTGTCGATGTCCCTGAGTCTCAAGCCCCGATGGTTCACCAGGGGCGTGTGCGGCATCGGCGAAGCAGGTTTTGCGGGACGCAGAGGGAAGGACTTGCTGTCGGTTCGCCAACGATCGCCCTCAAGGTGCAGCCACAACGCCTGCTGTTGGCTGCGGAGGAGCATCGAGGGCTGGCCGTTGGGGCGGACAATTCCGAAGTGTGCGATTTCGGAGAACCGCTCTGCGCCCCGGAAGGTGGTGGTTTTCCAGGTGCGGGAACGGGGTTGCCAGATCCGGGCCGACGCTTTGCTGATGGAAGCCCCACTGATGACGTCCTGGTAGCCGTCGCGATTGATGTCCAGGATTCGGTAGCCCGCATCATTCTGGAATGGTGGTGGAAAGGTCTTGCTGTCACGCCGGAGTCCTGGGCCGCCACCCAGAAAGTGTCGTGTCATGCGGTCGTTGGCTTCCCGAAAGTTGAGGAACTTGACTTTCTTGCCGTGCTTGGAAACGGCATGGCTGATCAGGTCGACCAGTTGGGAGTTCTGACACCAACCGGCTGGATGGAAAACCAGGCACATCACTCCTTGCTTGATGACCGTGATATCCAGGGCGGCTTTCCAGTCAGCGAGTAGCCTGGGGTTGCCATTTCCCTGGATGTTCTGGCTCTCCCAGTCACTGGGAGCCAGGCAGGGGAATTCCCAGCACGTGCGATTGATGACGTAGGGGTAAGGGTAGTTGCGGATCGTGTTGACGAAATTGTCGTACGGGCCGTCGGTGTTGTGTGGGACGTACTTCAGGAACCTTTCGCTGCCATCGAGTTCCTGGACGAGTTCCCTGGGAATGTCCGGGTCGTCGGAAGTGAAGACGTTGAAGATCGAGGTGTCAATTTTCAGGTGATTGCCGGCCGGTGTGTTGCGATTGAAGATCTCGCTGAAGAAACGAGGACTGACCGTGTTGAGCGAATCGCAGCACGGCATGCGAAAAGCCACGGGGCGGCTTCCGGGGATCTTTCCGAGGAGGTCGACACACCGGTCGTAGGTGGACTTGGCGCGAGGGAGGTCGCCGGCGGTCAGAAGAGGGCAGGGGTGATCGATAGTGTGGACTTCGATCGAGAGCCCCTCGCCAAGCCAGCTCTGCAATTGTGGATGATCGGGGCGGACCGAGTTGGTCATGATGCTGACCGGTGCCCGACCGTCAATCTTCTTCAGCCTTTGCAGTATGGGTCGCAGGAACGCCTCGTAGCGGCCGGGGTCTCGCATGTCATCAATGGCCAGGATCACGACCGCCTCGACACCCTCCTCGCCGACCCACTGGGGCGTGGTCAGCTTGGGCGAGTTGAGTCCCACGTGGTATGGAGAGTTCCTGTCGAGGTGTGCCAGGTGATTGTCCTGGGCAAAAACACAGACAGTGTTAGCCAGCAGCAGGGGCAGGCTCAACAGAACGTGACACCAGGGAAGGTGGTGTCGGGCGGTACCGGATCCGGACATTCCTCAGGCCCTTGTCAGCAACTGTCAGTCGGTTCGGCTGGTGATTTCCAACAAGTGAAACCCAAACTGTGTCTGAACCGGACCATGCACCTGGTTCAGTTCGCCGCTGAAGACAACCTGGTCGAATTCCGGGACCATTTGCCCAGGGCCGAATTCGCCCAGGGCACCGCCATCGGCACCAGATGGGCACTTCGAGTGCTCCTTGGCAGCATCGGCAAAGTCCAGGCCTTCTTCGATCTGTTGCTTCAGGTTTTCACAAAAGGACTCTTCCTCAACCAGGATGTGTCGCGCGCTGGCTACAGCCATGTTCTCAAACTCCTCGTGGTGTTGATCGTGTAATGAGTTTCCAGAGGGGCCAGTGTAGTGAATCGCGGCGAGCTTCTCTCATGTGGCAACCACTCGCCCGGAGCACATGGTACCATTCGGTGACGCGGCCGGCCCGAGACGGACTCACATCCTGTCCTGTTCTCGAGTGTTCCCCGATGCTGGTCGTGATGAGGACGGAATATCGATGGCATCGTCATGCGGTGGTCGAGTGGTGCGATGGGGGATTGTGATCCCGGCGACCTGCTGCCTGTTGTTGGCGGCGACAGCCGTGCGGGGGGCGTCCTCAGAGAAGGGCACCGAATTCTTTGAACGGCGGATTCGCCCCGTGCTTGTCCGCGAATGTTACTCGTGCCATTCGTCGGCGGCAGCCGAGATCAAGGGTGAACTCCGGGTCGACAGTCGGGCGGCGATCCGCGCTGGTGGCGAGACCGGCCCGGCGGTAGTTCCCGGACAGGTGGGCAAGAGCCTGCTAATCGAAGCCCTGGAACACCGGTCACTGAAGATGCCACCGGAAAAGAAACTCTCCCGGAGTGTCATCGCCGATTTCCGGAAGTGGATCCAGCAAGGTGCCGAGGACCCTCGCGATCGGCCGCCCTCGGCCAACAAGGCGGCCGAACAGTCCTGGGACCTGGTGCTCTCGGAACGACGCAACTGGTGGAGCTTGCAACCGGTGGCTGGTGTTTCACCGCCGCAGGTGAAACACAACGACTGGTCACAAAAGCCGATCGATCGGTTCATTCTCTCGGGGTTGCGCGAGCGTCAGCTGGCGCCGGCACCTGATGCCTCCGCGTTGACCCTGTTGCGGCGCTTGTCGTTTGTCCTGACGGGTCTGCCACCGACCCCGGCACTGGTCCAGGGCTTTCCCGGACGGTACGAGGCAGATGCGGAACGGGCACTGGGCGAACTGGTCGATGCGTTGCTGCAGTCTCCTCATTTTGGAGAACGGATGGCGCGTCACTGGATGGATGTGGTTCGCTACACCGACACCTACGGATACGAATGGGACAACCCGGCCAAGGGGTCGTGGGAATACCGTGACTACCTGATCCGTGCATTCAACACGGATGTCGGGTTCGATCAATTGATTCGTGAACAGATCGCTGGCGACCTGCTGCCGCGACCGAGGATCGACCTGGCCAGTGGTCTCAACGAGAGCCTGATCGGCCCGATGTTCTATCACATGGGCGAACACCGACATGGCGACAACGTTCGGATCAACGGCGTTCGTGAGGAGATGGTCGATAACAAGATCGACGCGTTCTCCAAAGCGTTTCTTTCTATGACGATTGCCTGTGCGCGGTGTCACAATCACAAGCTCGACGCCGTGTCGCAACGGGACTACTACGCGCTGGCGGGGATGTTCATGACGCCCCGTTGGACCACCCGTTCAGTCGAATCCCCGGGCCGACACAAACTGGTGATCGACAAGTTGAAGAGATTGCGAGAGCGGATAGGTGGACACATGCGGCGGGCGTGGAAACGTCAGGCCGAAGGATTCGAGGCAGGTTTTGTGGCCGCGCTGACAAATCCTGCCTCAGGTGAAGGCGACAAAACTCCTCGGCTAGTGTTGTGGCGAAAAGCCCTGGGTTTTGAGCCCGGCAACAAGAAAAAATCTGCCGAGGCGCCGGGCGGTTTTGTGGCGGTGGCTGGGCTGGATGGGCTCAAGATCCTGGTGTCGCGACTGGCATCGGCACAGGGACCGGAGGCGGCACAGGCGGTGTGGCGGCAGGCTGTTGGTGAATGGACCAAGGCCCGATCGCAGCGAATCCAGGCAAATCGGGACGGCTTCAAATCCCTGGCAGACGTGGGACGTGATGGTTGGCCTGCGGACTGGGTGATCGAGGGGGCCGGGATGCAACACGGCCGCGTGACCGACGGCACTCCGTTGATTGCCGTGGATGGAAAACGGGTGTTACAGGGCCTGTTGCGTCGTGGGTATCACACACACGCACTTTCCTCGAAGTTGCCCGGTGCGGTGAGAATGCCTCGCCAACAGGACCTCCCCGGGAAGTACATCAGCCTCGAATTGGCCGGGGGCGAGTGGAGCGGATCGATCCGTATGGCTGACAACGCGTTCCAGACAGAGGCTCTAAAGTTTTTTGACTGGCAGCGGCCACGCTGGCAACGGTTTGACGACATCGCACCGAAAAATTCGATTCAACGTGTCAGCTACGATCTGGTCACCAGTGCGTTGAATCCCAATTTTCCGCCCCGCACTGGCGTTGCCAGGGTTGGAAGTCTCCGGTTGGCTGACAAGGACACCGGGTTTGAAAAACGGAGTTGGTTCAGTGTCACCGGCATCGTGACTCATTCTCAACCAGGACAGCCGGCCGATGAATTGGCCAGGTATTCGTCGTTGTTCGAAGGGGAAACTCCGGGGACTCTTCGTGACGCGTTTCGACGGATCGGTGCCTGGTTGGCTTCGGCTGTCGACGATTGGAGTGCGGGTCGAGCCGAGGGCGATGACGTTCAAGTGATCAACTGGTTGCTAGAGAACGGTTTGTTGGAGAACACGGCGCCGGGGGATTCCGGGGTGGCGGCTTTACTGGGGTCTTACCGGGAAGCTGAACAGTCAATTCCCTTTCCACGGACCGTCAACAGCATGGACGAACGTGCCGTGGTGCCGATCGACTATCCACTAAATATTCGCGGCAGTATCCACCAGAGGGGGGCG
Organism: uncultured Planctomycetaceae bacterium; assembly: GCA_964646205.1. Lineage (GTDB taxonomy): Bacteria > Planctomycetota > Planctomycetia > Planctomycetales > Planctomycetaceae > UBA8437. Next base: position 46,293 of record CAZYAZ010000007.1, read on the forward strand.
AATGTTCCCCGACGATTCTTGCAGGTCTTTTCGGGGAAGACACCAGGCGGTCGTCGCGGCGAGTCGGACAGCGGGCGTCTCGAGTTGTCTCGATTCCTCGTCGATGAACGGCACGCTTTGACTGCCCGTGTGCATGTCAATCGGATCTGGCAGTGGGTGTTCGGCGCGGGCCTGGTTCGCACATCCAATGATTTCGGCCGTCTGGGCGAGAAGCCCTCCCACCCGGCCTTGCTCGATTTTCTGGCCCGCGAGTTCATTTCCGGGGGTTGGTCGAACAAAAGGATGATACGGCGACTGTTGCTGACCCGTGCGTTTCGGCAGTCGGGACGGCCGTCGGTGAAGGCCGTGGGCCTCGACCCGGACAATCGCCTTCTGCATCACGTCTCGCCACGCCGACTGGAAGCGGAGACCATTCGCGATTCGTTGTTGGCCGTGTCGGGGCGTTTGGATCGCACCCTGTACGGTCGATCGATCAACCCGTATCGGCACGCTGAGGATTCGGCCAAACGGTTGTTCTCGGGGCCAATCGATGGAAAGGGGCGGCGGTCGATTTATTTGAAAGTGTCGATCATGGCTCCATCAAAATTCCTGTTGAATTTCAATTTTCCAGACCCGAAGCTTCCCACCGGACGACGGGATGTGACCAACGTCCCCGCACAGGCCCTCGTGTTGCTCAACGATCCGTTTGTCGTTGGCCTGGCCGATCAGTGGGCCGGACGTCTGATGACGGATGGTCACTCGGATCCGAAGTCCCGAATCGAGGAAATGTTCGTGCGGGCCCTGGGCCGATCGCCGGAAAAGGGCGAGTTGAATCGTTGGGTGGAACTGGCGCGTAGCCTGTCGAGCGGCGGGACCGATCAACTGATGATTGACAAAGGGACCTGGAAGAACGTGGCGCACACGCTCATGAACACCAAGGAGTTCATTCACTTTCGGTGATTGCCAGCGGGGGTCGACCTTTGCTGCGTCTCCGGGCACAATTTGAATGATCCATTCGCAAAATGTCCTCGTGGCAACAATCAGCAAAATGACCAGATCATCTTTTTCCATTTCCGGCGGCCTCAGCCGTCGTCGCCTGCTGCAGTCGGCTTCGGCGAGTTTCGGATGGATGGCGTTCTCGGCACTCCAGGCCGACCAGGCCCAGGCCAGTCCGAATGTGGTCGCGCCCCACCAGCGTCCAAGGGTCCGCAGTGTCATCTTTTGCTTCATGGATGGAGGCCCCAGTCACGTCGACACATTCGATCCCAAGCCGATGCTCACCAAGCACCAGGGACAGAAGATCGGCGGCCTGCTCAACAACACGCTCTACAACGATCCGAACCGTGTCTGGCTAGGCTCGCCTTGGAAGTTTCGGCGGCGTGGCGAAAGTGGGCTGTGGGTCAGCGACCTGTTTCCACGGATTGCCTCGATTGCCGATGAGTTGTGCGTGCTGAAGTCGATGAAGGGGCAGCAACCGTTGCATGGCCAGCAGAACTTGCTGTTGCACACCGGGCGAGTCCTGGGCCAGGCGCCCAGCCTTGGCGCATGGGTCTCCTACGGGCTGGGTTCGGAAAACCAGAATCTGCCGGGCTACGTGCTGCTGAACAACGACTGGGTGCCCAACGGAGGCATGGAAAACTTTGCCAGTTCGTATCTGCCGGCCAGTCATCAGGCGACATTGTTGCGCGCCAAGGGTGTGCCGGTGGACAACATTCGGCCAGCCGACACCGAAGCCATTCAACGTCGTAAACTGGCGGTCCTGGCCCGACAGGATGAACTGTTTGCCGGGAAGGTGTCGGACGCGTCGGCGATCGAAGCCGCGATCGTCAACATGGAGACGGCGTTCAGGATGCAGAGCGTTTTGCCCGGTGTCGCCGACATTCGTGGCGAGCCAGAGCACATCCAGAAGCTGTATGGTGTCGATTCGAAGGATGAGCACCAGCAGTACTACGCAACACAGGCCCTGCGTGCCCGGCGGTTGGTCGAGGCTGGTGTCCGGTTTGTCGAAATCACCTGTCCGAGTTTCGATAGCAACAATTCGCCCTGGGACCAGCACGGCAAGTTGAAGCAAAACCACGAGAAAAATGCTCGGATCACCGAGCAATCGGTGGCGGCCCTGATCATCGATCTGAAGCAGCGTGGATTACTTGATGAGACTCTGGTCGTCTGGGCCGGCGAAATGGGACGGACTCCGCATACTCCCAAGGTGTCGGCGACGTGTGGCCGGGACCATCACGTCAACGGGTACTCGATCTTCCTGGCCGGTGGTGGTATCCGGGGTGGAATGAGCTATGGCGAGACCAGCGAATTTGGCAATGCGGCTGTAGAGAACATCCTGACAATCCACGACGTGCATGCCACCATCCTGCACCAGTTGGGGATTGATCACGAACAACTGACATTCCGTCACGGCGGTCGGGACCAACGGCTGACCGATGTGCACGGTTTTGTGCCACCCGAGATTCTTGCCTAGTTGCCACCGGGTTTCAGTCTCTTGGGGCCGCGAGGGGCCCGGTGATAATCTCCCTGGCTTTGGTGAGGAGTCAGTGGCCAGTTGTCAGTTCGGAAGGGGAAGGCGGGCAGTTCCAGTTGGTTCATCAACCGGCCCACCGGCAGGTTGGACCAGGCGTATCGGACCGCCACGGGCTGTTTCACGTCATCTGACCAGACTTCCAATTGCTCGGTACGGTTCTTACGTGTTACCCGCGCCTTGGCGTGGTGGAACACCCGGTCCTTGCCGGCGATGTAGAACCCGATGTCGTCGTCCTTGTCCAGACGCAAGCCACGGTTGGTAGGTGTTTCGAAGTGAACGATGACCCGGTTGTCCTGAATCTCGTGCGACGTGTAGATGGGGCCTTTCCACGGTAAGGGTTGTCCGTTTGTTGCTGCCGGAGACTTGTACACCTCGCCCAGGGCCCACCGGGCGGATCGCTCGCCGACGGGTCGCTTGGCCGCCGGGTGGATGCTCTGGTTGGAATTCGTGTCGTAGGTGGCGATCAATCCGGTGTCGCGAGTTGTTCGCCAGGTGTCGAACTGGATTTCGCGGATGACGTTTGTGTGGTGGTTCATGTCGTAGGTCATTGTTCGCCTGTTGCTCCAACCGGCAATCTGGATGATCCCAAAGGGAAGTGGTCCGAATGTTTCCCGCCATTGTCTGATGACCAGGGGAAAGGTGTGTGGGAATGGCTTCCAAGATTCGCCAAACGAGTTGTTCTCGCCCTGGTAGAAGAGGATGCCACGAAACGTGAAGTGTCGGATCGGATGGATCATTCCGTTGTACATGCCGGCCGGGTGGCGTTGCTGTCGAGGGTCCTGATACAGGGCAGCGTTTGGTCGTCCAGGAATCCGTTTTCCCAGCTTCTTTGCCTCGTCGCGACGTGGCTCCCATTCCTTGAGGGCTTTCTGATAAGCGCGTTGTGCGGCTTGGGGACCACCCAGCGCGTCCCACTGTTTCAGGCGAGTGGCGTACTGGTCGAAATACGGAGCCATTGCCTTGATCGGTTCCAACTTTTCCTGGGCCACCCAGTGCTGAGCCATGGTCCCCCCCCAGGACACATCAACGATCCCGATTGGAACCTTAAGCATCCGGTGCAAGACCTTCGCGAAATGAAATCCTACACCCGTGCAGTTGCCGACATGCTCGGTGGTCGCCTGTTTCCAGTTGCCCTCCTGGGCCTTGGGTTTTGGGGAAGGCAAATCGGCCTGGGGAGACCCGCGACTGATCAGCGGGACTCTCAGGAAGCGAATGGCGTGGAAGTCAGCTGAACCGATTTCGAGGTCCCTGTTCACCGTCGAGCGGAGTGTCATCGCCATGTTGCTTTGACCGCCACAAAGCCAGACATCGCCGACGACAACTCCATGAAGCACCTTTCGCGAGTCCGTACCTCGGAGAACGAGTTCAGCGGGGGCTGCGTTGGCTGGGACCGCCTTCAGTGTGATTGTCCAGCGGCCATCGTCATCGGCATTGACGGTCTTGGTTTGCCCGGCGAATTCGACAGTCACTCGCTCGTTTTTCAGAGCTGTTCCCCAGAATTTCAGCGGTCTGTCCCGTTGAAGTACCATGCCGTCACCAAAAATAGCGGCCGGTGTGGGAGCGGCCTGGAGACCCGGTGTGCAAAATCCGAGACACAAGCCGGTGATCAGAAGTGTGTGTTGTCGAACCAACATCCAGGTGCTCCCTTGAGAAATGTCTGGGACTGATCGGGCCAGTGTAGCAGGGTTGAGAGGTCTTTCAGTCGGTCACCGAGGAGGTCAGTCCCCATGAGCGTGCGGCCTCGATGGTCAGTCGGGCGAGGTCTTCGGGGGATTCATCGTGGCGTGGACGTATGATCTCGAACGTGTACGTTCCGGCGTACTGGACCTGTTCAAGTGCACCGAGAATGGAATTCCAGTCCAGGCCTCCCTGCAGCGGAGCCCAGTGGTCGTCTCGTGGGTCGTCGTGATCGACGTCCTGGAGATGTGTGCCCCAAAGCCGGTCGCCGGCAGCCAATATTTCCGCAGCGGGGTCGCGGCCGTTGGTCCAGGAGTGTCCCACGTCGACAATCAGACCGACCTGGTCGTCCGGAAACGGGTCGATGAACTCGCGGAGATCTTCGACGTGCATGAGTGGGTAATCAGCGTCCTGGCCAGCAACGCGAAGATCCCGGTTGTACGGCAGGTTCTCGAGCAGGAGTCGCACGCCGGCCTGTTCGGCGACCGGTACCAATTCGGTGACCGATTGTCGCATGGCTTCAATCATCGGGGTGTAAAACGATTTGATGTTTCGATCCTGTGGGAGAAACATCGGGTTGGGGATTCCGTGAATCACCAACCCCGACGCTCCGATCTCGCCGGTCAGTCGGACTGCATCGGCCAGAACCGCGACGGCGGTGGTTCTCCACTCCTCGGTCACGCCGCCCAGAACGTTGGTGCGTGCCGGTGCATGAACCGTGGTGGCCGAAAGATTCCGGTCCTGCAGGGCTCGCAGGATGGCTGCGGCTTGTGCAAGCGGATCTTTCTCGATTCCGTGCCGGTCGCAGGCAAACTCGACGTGTCGAAAACCGGCTTCAGCGATACGGTCGAATACCGATTCGTAGGCTGTTTGAGTGAAACCGTACGTGGAATAACTGACCGGAACCATGTTTGGATCTCTGGGGGTTGTGTATGTACTGGGGTCGAGGGTGTGGCTGTCTGGTAGGATTGCCGATCGAGCCGAGGTGGTCTCGAAAACCAGATCTGATTAGTTGAGAGTATCGATGTTACCAAGTCGTGTGCTTCCGCTCGTGCTGTTGGCGTTCGTCGTGATGTGTGGCGCCTCGATGGCGGCAGAACATCCAAACATCATCCTGTTGATGGGTGATGATCATGGCTGGGACGAAACCGGTTACAACGGACATCCTCACCTGAAAACCCCGGTGCTGGACCAGATGGCCGCGACGGGACTCAGGCTCGACCGTTTCTATTCTGCACATCCTTCCTGTTCGCCCACACGGGTCAGCGTGATCACGGGGCGTCATCCCAACCGGTGTGGGACGTTCGCACCCAACTTCTCGATCCGACCTGAAGAGATCAGTGTGGCGACGATGCTCAAGCGAGCCGGTTATGCCACGGCCCACTTTGGCAAGTGGCATCTCGGTCCGGTCAAGGCCGACTCGCCGACAAACCCGGGACGAATGGGATTTGACACCTGGCTCTCGCACGACAATTTTTTTGAACTCGACCCGGTGCTGTCTCGCAATGGCGATGTGCCGGCGAAAATCCAGGGCGAGGGCTCAGAAATCCTGGTGTCCGAGACGGTGGAATTCATCAAGCGGGCCAGGACGGCCGAGAAACCGTTTTTTGCTGTTGTCTGGTTCGGGTCGCCTCATGAACCTTACAGCGGACTCAAAAAAGACCTCGCGCTCTACAAGGATCTGCGTGGCGCGTATCCACAAAAGACGGTTCGTTTGACGTCGAACAAAACCGGCCGCCCGACAACACGTCCGTTGGGAGAGGTGTTGCAGGAACGCTATGCCGAGATCACCGCGATGGATCGTTCGATCGGGCAACTTCGGGAGTGGCTTGGCCAGGCAGGTCTGAAAAAGGACACGCTCGTGTGGTATTGCGGTGACAACGGTACTCCGGCGGGTGGCATCGTGACGTCTCCGTTTCGTGGGCGAAAGGGGACGATGTACGACGGTGGAATCCGGGTCCCGGGCCTGATTGAGTGGCCGGCCGGGATCACCAAGGCCCGGGTGAGCGACGTCAATGCCGTCACCAGTGACATCATGCCCACGCTGTGCGAATTGATTGGCCAGCCATTGCCCAAGCGTCCACTGGATGGGGTCAGCCTGGTCGGATTGTTCACCGGTACGATGACGAATCGGAGCAGGCCGATTGGTTTCTGGAGCTTCAATACGGCGAACATCGTCCGGGGGCGGCCGTATATTGCGGCCCGGTTGCAGCAGGGGACGACGCCATTGGTGAAGATGCTCGGCAATCGTTACACCCGCAACTTCACGAATTTTCATCACCCCGAGATCCGCGATCAGGATTTTGGCGGCGCGCGGGTGCTTTTGGAGAACCAATACAAGCTGATCGTCAAGACCCGTGGCAACAAGCCGGACACTCTCGAGTTGTATGACGTCCGGAAAGATCCTGCCGAGAAAAAGAATCTGGCAAAACCTGGTTCCCCGGTGGTCCGGAACATGAGCGTAAAACTGCGGGCGTGGCAGAAGTCGGTCCTGGAGAGTCTGACCGGGCATGACTATCGCTAGCGTCCTGTCTGGCAAGTTGGTGCACAGGTGGTGTTGGGTCCCTTTTCAAATGAGCGAGAGTTGCGATGCCTTGTGAATCTGTTCTTCGCCAGATCGGTGGACGAGTGGCCGGCTGTATTGTCGCCCTGACGATCGTCGGCGGCGTGACCGCCTCTGAGCCACAGGTCTCTGTTTCGCGTCTGCTGAAATCCACCTACCGCCGCGTTGCTGGTGCTGAACGGGGTGGGGCGGCGGTGTTTCCTGACAACGCCTCCAGGTGGTGCAGCCAGGCGATTGGATCTCCGACGGTCGTGTTCGACGGGAAAATATATCGGATGTGGTTCGTGGGGATGAGCCGGGCCAAGGACCCGAAAATCCCCTACGGGTTCCATGAACGAATCGGGCTGGCCACGAGTACAGATGGTGTTCGCTGGACCATCGGCAACCAGGGCAAGCCGGTTCTGGACTACGGTCCGGACGGGGCATTTGACGATTGTGGAATTGCTCATCCGTTTGTCTTGCGAGTGAACGGGCAATTCATGATGTGGTACGGCGGCATCGACGGTCGGGCCGGAAAAGATATTGGTGACGGGCCGGCCCATGTCCGGGTGGAACAGGTGGGATTGGCTGTCAGCCGGGACGGGATCAAGTGGATTCGTGCCAATGCGGGACGGCCAGTTATGGCGGTGGGCAAGAAGGGGAGCATCGACTCGGTCCAGGCGACAGGAATGCACGTGATCCGCCGCGGCCGACAATTCGTGATGTGGTACGGGGCGTACAACGGCAAACACACGATCGGTCTTGCGACCAGTCCCGATGGGATTGTCTGGACGAAGCAAAACGGTGGCCAATCATTGCCCGGATTGGCAGGACCCAAGCAGCTTGGGCCGTCGGTGTACTTTGATGGCAGTCGGTACCTGATGTACTACAACACGATCGTCAACGTGCCCACTGGCGGTTCACTGTGGACAATGTTTGCCGCGACCAGTGGCGACGGTGTTCACTGGACACCGGCCCTGGGCGGTCGGCCGGTTCTTGGTCCGGCGCCGCCGGAAAATTTCGGGTCTGCCGACGGAAAGACCGGGAACAACCACTCGGTGCATCCCACCAAGCTGGTCGTTTTGGGTGACCGGGTTCGAGTCTGGTACGGGGCGGAAGGTCACAAGCCATTGCCCGGTTGGAAGTATCCTCCGAGTGCCGTGGGCTTGATGGAGGCGATCACGGGGCGACGTTAGCCGAGCCTCAGTTGTCGCGGCGAGTGACCAGCCTCACCCAGGCGTCAAACTCCAGTTGGCCCACGCCGTGGTGCTTGTTGCCGGCCAGGAAACGGTCGACCAACTCGGCAGCAGCTTGGCAGGTCTTTTCATCGGGGATCACCAACTCTGCACCACCAGCCCGGGCGGCGATCTGAATTTCACAGGCTCTTTGAAGTCGAAACATCAGGATGAATGCCTCTTCGAGGGTCGCGCCGCCCACAAGGAGGCCGTGATTCTTCAGGATGAGGACCTTGTGTTCACCTAGCGAAGCGACCAGCCGCAACTTTTCATCTCCGTCCAGACTGGGGCCCTCGTAGTCGTGGTACCCGATCCGGCCGAAAAAACCACTGGCGTGTATGCTGATCGGCAGTAGCCCGTCAGCCTGAGCGGCCACTGCCATGCCGGCAGTCGTGTGGGTGTGGAAGACACAGGCCAGATCCGGGCGTGCTTCGTGGACGGCGCTGTGAATGACATATCCGGCGACATTGACCGGTTGGTCGATCGGCCCGACCGGTCGACCCTCGAGGTCGATCTTGACGAGATTTTCGGCTGTCACTTCGTCGTATCGCAGCCCATAGGGATTGATCAGGAAATGATGCTCTGGGCCGGGGACTTTCAGCGTGACGTGTCCGTAAATGGACTCCGACCAACCGAGGTGCTCAACGACATGGTAGGCCGAGGCCAGTTTCTCTCTAAGAGCCCATTCTGCGGAGGTGACGCCACACCCGGCCAGTGACTCAGGGATTTTCGGATCGGCAACACTCATGATTGGGTTTCGTGTTGAGGGAAGCGGATGTGCGACAAAGTGACAATCAAAGACTCTTCAGGAACCGGGTCAAGGCGGTGCGGTCAGAAGCGGGGAACTTTAAAAAGGCTGTGCGTGAGTTGGCGGCCTCGCCACCGTGCCAGAGAATGGCCTCGGTGATGGTCCGGGCACGCCCGTCGTGAAGATAGGCCTCGTGGCCGCTGATGCCAGCCGTCAGGCCGAGACTCCATAGTGGTGCGGTTCTCCATTCGGCTCCACTGGCGCGATGTTCACCGAGGGTGTCTGCGAGGCCCGGGCCCATGTCGTGCAACAATAGGTCGGAGTACGGTTGGATAGACTGGTTGCGGAGTTCGGCGAGGGGATGAAATGGTCCGGTCTTCAGGTGCATCGTGTGACACTTGGCACACCCGGCCCGGGCAAACAGTCGCTCACCGCGTTGGGCAATCGGATCGTTCAGGTTTCGCCGGGCGCTCACTCCCAGCGTGGAGAGGTACCGTGTCAGTTGGTCGAGTTCGGGGGTGGTCACCTCGATCGGTCCATCGACGGATTGTCCATCAAGCCGGGGAAACAACGGGGTCGTGATTCCCATGTCACTGTTGAAGGCGGCGGCGACCTGGTGCCGCAGCCGCGCCTGGCCGGCCTTGTAACCGAATCGTCCCAGACGACGTTGTCCGGTTTCGGGGTCGGGAATGACCTGGATTCTTCCAGAGATTCCGTCCTGATCGGCATCCCCCGGGTCGGCCAACTGGATGATGGTGGATTCATCGATGGCCTCGAGCAGACCAAGCCCAACAAGTTGGGGGGTCAGGCGAGCCGAAAAGTGTTCGGGGGTATGACCAGTGAAGGTGTAGATAGGTTTTCGGAGGCTGAAACGCGTTCCGTCGGCAAATTGACCCGTGATCTCGTGGTAGGACGAGATGGTCGCTGTGCCTTCAGGAGTGGTGTCGATCGCTTGGGGCTGGATCGCTGTGCCCAGTTGCGGGTGTGGGGTGCCCCGGTCGTCGGCACCCACCTTGAGCACCGTCTGGTACATCGGGGAATCGACCGCGGGTGGAATTGCACGACCGTTGTTGACGTGGCAGGCGATACAACTGCGTGCAACGAATTTCGGACCCAGTTTCCCGGCGTGCCTCGGCAAGCCCGGGTTCGGTTGTTCCGAATGGGTTCCGTTTCCGAAGTCCGTGTGGTGCAGCCGCCGCCCAAGCATGAAGGCTTGGGCATTGGCCGGTGCCATGTTTCCGGCCATCTGTTTGAATCGTTCGGTGGGTTCGCTGGAGTACTGGTACGACAGGGTGGTGTGGCCGCCTAGCCAGGACGATGTGGGCAGGGGCGTGGAGTGTTGTCGTTCGCCAGTTGCCTGCCACGGGGAAAGGCCCTGGCCAATCACGTACAGGAACGCCGTGCCGTAGTAATTCTTGCGGCCGTTTTTGGGCGCGACCAGGAATGGACTGAACTCGAATTCCATCCGGTCTCCCATGGCCAGGGGCTGCCGGGTCAGGTTGTTGAACGTGATCGTGGTGGTGTAACGGTTGGTGGCGACCCGACGAGTGGCCACGTTGTGGTGGTATTCGGCGGCCGTATTGATTCCACGAAAGAAACAACGGAAGTCCGGCTTGTTCAGCGGTGCGAGGGAAGTGATGTTGACGACGAGTTCTCGCCCTCCCTTGGCGACCTTGTCGATCAACTCGATCGTCACGGTGCGTTCTTCCCAGTACCAACTGAGGTAATGGTCGTAGCCACCGGGTTCACGAGCGTGCCGGTCGCGGACACGGTCGGCGATTCGTGTGATTAATGCGTCGGGTGTGTGAAGCGTGGTGTCGGGTTGCTTCGTGGTCGCCCGGTCGTGAAGTGGGATGACTGGCGGAGGTGTCTCGGTTTCGGCCCGGGCCGAAAATGGTCCTGTTGCGACCAACACCAGGGCGGTGGCCGCTGAAAGAAGAACCGGGTAGCTGGGAGAGAACGTCATCTTGACACCTTTTATATACGCAGTGATTTCGGTGAACAAATCGAAGTGGCTGGTTCTCGGTGAATCGTGTCCTGCCGGGTCGAAACGCAATCCGAGTATTTGCGAGACACGAGACTGTCGACCCGTTACGCTCCGGTTACCAGGCCCGCATTTGCCGAACAGGGAACCGTCTTCACATGTGCTTCCGGAAAGATCCATTGGCGTTCGAGTTCCGGTGCGAAACGGTGGCAACTGGAAGAAGCTGGAGGGTGTTTCTGCCCATGGCGTTGCTCCTGGTCTGCTGGTTTCCGGTCGAAACCAATGGTCAGGCGACTGAAAAACGTGACGTTGGGCGCGTGATTCTCGCTCACTACATGCCGTGGTACGTGGCTAAACCGGTCAGCCAGGTGTGGGGCTGGCACTGGACAATGAATGCTTTCGACCCGGAAAAAACCGTCGGGGACAAGCGGTCCCTGGCGTCCCACTACTACCCGTCGATCGGTCCTTACGACTCGGGCGATCCGGCCGTGCTGGAATACCATCTTCTGACGATGAAACTGGCTGGAATCGACGGCGTCATCGTGGATTGGTACGGGCTGAAAAAATTCCGTGACTACGCAATCCTGCACCGCAATACGCAACGTCTGGTTGAGCAGGTCACCCGTCTCGGAATGAAGTTCGCAATCTGTTACGAGGATCAGACCATTCCGGCACTGGTGAAGGCCGGGCGACTTCAGGCGGTGGACCGTGTGCCCCACGCGACTGGCGAGATCGAGTGGCTGGCCAAGCGGTGGTTTCGACTCAAAAGTTATGTTCGATTGGACGGGAAACCTGTCCTGCTGTCATTCGGACAAAACGGCTTGACGGACACGGAGTGGATGCAGTGCCTGGATGGCCTGAAGGTGCCGGTGACTTATTTCAGCGAGCATCTCAGGAGGTCTTCTGCAGCGGGGGCTTTTGACTGGCCAATTCCCAGGCAGGGACTCGGAGCGGTCGAGCGATTTCGGAAGACGTCGGCGAAATGGCCTCATTCGATCCCGGTGGCGTTTCCACGATTCGTGGACATTTATGCCGAAGCTGGTGTACGACCAAGTTACGGCCGAGTGAAAGACGATGACGGGGCGACCTTCAGAACATCGATGACACAGGCGCTGCAGTCGAAGGCAGCGATAGTCCAGGTCGCGACGTGGAATGATTGGGGTGAAGGGACCGTGATCGAGCCGAGCCGGGAATTCGGCTACCGGGATCTCGAGATGTTGCAAAAACTCCGGCGTCGCCACATCGATCCACGATTTTCAGCGACCCCGTCCGACCTGCGTCTGCCTTTTCAATTGCTGCACTGCCGTCGAGCGAAAGCCACGCCCATCCGGTCGAGTGCCTGTAATGACATCTCGAAGTCGATTTCCGCAGGGGAATTCTCTGAGGCGAGGTCAAAGCTGAAAGAGATTTCTCGACGCTGACGTCGTCACGGGACTTGGAAGATCATGAGTCTGCCGGTTCACCGGGCCTTTTTCTTACGGCCGGGTTTCCGGAATCGGGCCCCGTTGTCCGGTGGCATCGACGCGTGCCAGTCCAGGACTGCTTTCGTCAAACGTTGGGCAATGGCCGGATGCTTGTTCGCCATGTTGGCAGTCTCGCCCGGGTCGTTGTGAAGGTCGAAAAGCATTCGGCCGGTTCCGTCGTATTCGCACATGAGCTTCCATCTCCCCTTCCGGACAGCCAGGTCGGGAAGGTCATCCACGCCATAAAACGCATCTCGATCCGGAGGCCGGCGAAAGAAGAGTGGTTGAGAGCGTGAGGCTTGTGAGTTGCCTCGGAGAACTTCCGGCAATGATTCACCGTCGAACTTGACCGAATCGGGGGCTGAAACTCCCGCCAGACTGAGCAACGTGGGGACGAGGTCGATGGCAGAGAACACCGAGCGTGTGTTTCGGGTCCCCATGCTGCGTTTAGCGAGCAGTCCGGGTCCCCAGGCAATCAGGGGAGATCGAATGCCACCCTCGAACAGTTGTGTTTTGAATCCACGGAATGGCCCTGCCGAACCGGCTCCTCGTTCCGGGCCATTGTCCGAACAGATCAGGATCAAGGTGTTGTTGGCGAGTGTGCTGTCGTTGCGAATGAATTCGAAGAGTTGTCCCAGTTGTTCATCCATCGTGTCGAGAACCCCGTGATAGAGTGTCCGCTTGGCTCCATCGCCACGCCTTTCACGAGGAGGGAAGAACGGTGAATGGACATCGTCGGGCCAGAGATTGATATAGAACGGGCGGTTTTTGGCAACCGCTTGTCGAGCGAATTGTATGGCAGCGGATGTGAATGAAGCAGTGATCGTCGAACGGTCTTCCCAGCGAATGGGGCCGCGCCCCAGTCGATCGGAACCGAGGGCGTGTGGCCTGGGTGGCTTACCGTCGTAGGCGTCCTTCAACGGCAAGATTCGTGGTCCCAGGCCTTCAAAATTTGTCAGTGACTTGTCGAAGCCGTAATCGGTGATCAAGGGCGCCTCGCCCACATCACGCTGTCCACCCATGTGCCACTTGCCAAAATGGCCAGTGGCATAACCGCCGCGAGAGAGCAGACGGGCGAGCATCGGGGCCCGGGGGGCCAACCACTGGGCCATGCCGCGTTCGGTGTTGCTCCGACGGTTGCTCAAGTACGAGGTGATTCGCCACCGCTGCGGGTACTGGCCGGTTGAGATTGCCGTGCGAGATGGCGAACAGATGGGAGAGTTGACATAAAACTGTTCGAAACGAATCCCATCATCGGCCAAGCGGTCGATGTGCTGGGTCGTGACGATCCTGTTTCCGAAACACGAAAAGTCGCCCCAACCCATGTCGTCAATGAACACGAGGACAATGTTGGGAGGGGCCGCTTTGGCATCCATCCTTGAACCGTCGGCCAACAGGGCGGCCAGGGCGACAACCACGGTCACTTGGAATCTCATGCTTCACCCGGTGATGAGGACAACTCGTGTTGTTGAAGGTTCTGCCGAGTATACCAGTCGTCGAAAAAACGCGGTCACAAACGAACTGGGAACCGATCATGGTCTCGCGAGGGATGAGTTTTGAGACAACCAGTGTAGAGTGAGGATCTCATTTGCGATTCACGAGCGAGCCAACCTTGAATTCGAAACGACCAGCAGAATGTGGCCTGAAGCTACGGCATGATCTTGCGGTTCCCATGCGAGATGGCGTTCGGCTGAGTGCCGACGTGTTTTTGCCAGACCGTGATGGTCCGTTTCCAACCATAGTGACACGGACTCCCTACGAGAGCGGCCGGGATGTGTTCCTGGATATTGCGGCCTACTGGGCACGTCATGGATTCGCATTCGTGGCCCAGGATTGCCGGGGCCGTTTTGAATCGGAGGGCACTTTTCGAGCCTATGCCGATGATCCAACTGATGGCTACGACACGATCGAGTGGGTGGGAGGACAGTCCTGGTGTGACGGAAAAATTGGGACCTGGGGCCGCAGTTACGGTGGGTTGACCCAGTGGTTGTCGGCTCCGCTGGCACATCCCCAGTTGACTTGCATGACCCCGCACGTGATCTGCGACGATTTCTACAGCGATTGCCACTACATCGGTGGAGCCTTTCAACTGATGCTGTCGCTGGGGGCGGCCGTTATCTGGCAGACAAATCTCGCGACGGTGGTCGGACGACAGTCGCGACACATTTTTCAGAATCGACGGTTCTGGAGTCACCTGCCGCTGATCGAAATGGATGAACTGGCGATCGGTCGTCGGGTGGATTACTGGCGTGAGTGGCTGACGCATCCCACCTACGGAGATTACTGGAAACCGTTTGATATTCGTGGCCGACACGATGAGATCACCGTGCCGGCATTCCAGCAGTGTGGATGGTTCGATCCCTACACCGGGGCCGGGTTTCGCAATCTCGCCGGCATGCAACAGCATGGGCCCAACCAGAAAGCCCGAGATCAGCAGAGAATTCTGGTCGGTCCCTGGTCCCACGAAGAGCCGGAATCCACCTCGTTAGGGGGGCGGGATTTTGGGCCAGGATCGTTGGTTGACATTCGGAATGAGGAACACAGGTGGTTTGACTGGCAGTTGAAAGGGATCGACGACGGGATTGGGTCCGAGCCGCCGATTCGCATGTTCACGATGGGTGTCAATTCGTGGAGGAACGAAAGCCAGTGGCCTCTTGAACGGTCCGTGACCACCCCGTTGTTCTTTCACAGTTCGGGGCGGGCGTCGTCGTCGATGGATGACGGCACCCTGACGACAGATCCGCCGGGCGGCGAACCCGTTGACCGGTTCGCGTATGACCCGGCCGAGCCGGTACCCACGCAGGGTGGGGTTCTGTCGGTTCATATGATGACGGCTCATGCCGAGGAACCCCTGGCGGCCGGAGCCGTCGATCAACAGGAACTGGAAGCCCGGGGTGACGTGCTGGTTTATACGACTCCAGCACTGGCCGAACCGGTGGAAGTCACCGGCCCGGTCAGCGTGGTGCTGTTTGCTGAATCAAGTGCGGTAGACACCGATTTCACGGCACGCCTGGTCGACGTCCATCCGGATGGGACAGCTCGCCTGGTGACCGAGGGGATCCTGAGGGCGAGGTACCGTCACGGCCTTGAACAGACTGAATTGCTGGCTTCCAGTGTGCCCGAGAAATTCGAGATCACGCTGAATCCGACCAGTATCGTCTTTGCCTCCGGGCATCGCATACGACTCGATGTCTCGAGTAGTAATTTTCCTCGTTTCAGCCGCAATTTGAACACCGGTGAAGACGTGGGGACGGGGACCCGGATGCGGGTGGCTGAGCAGGCGGTGCTGCACAGCGAATCGAGTCCGTCCCGGTTGCTGTTGCCGGTGACCGACTCGGTGGTGAGGTTCGCGTGATCCGCAGTGATCAACTCGTGACGGGAATCACCCGGAGTTCGCTATAATCGGCCGATGCTCAATGGTGGCTTTTCCGTCATGCCGCCCCGTGTTTCTTGTGTGTTGTTTGCCATGACAATTGATAGATGCAGCCTGTTGTTGATGGTTGCCGCGTGGAGCGTGGTACCGCTGGGGTCGGAGCTGTCAGCTGCCGACACGATCGATTTCAACAAACAGATCAAGCCGATCCTGGTCAGCCGCTGTGTTGGCTGCCACGGGGCCAAGAAACAGGAGTCGGGTCTGAGGTTGGATTTCCGCAAACCGGCACTGACCGGTGGTGATTCGGGGGTGGCCATCCGAGCCGGGAAACCAGCCTCAAGCCTGTTGCTGAAGCGGATTCGGTCGGCCGATCCGGATGAACGTATGCCCCCCAAGGGGGAACCGTTATCCGACGCCCAGGTGGCCTTGATCACGAAATGGATCTCCGAGGGGGCCATGTGGCCAGATGACGGCGGCATTGCCAGGCCCATCACCGATCACTGGTCGTTCCAGCCGATCCACTCGCCGCCAGTACCGAAAATCGCGGGAAAGGGAGTTCGGAACGCGATTGACCATTTTGTGAGAGTCCGATTGAAAGAACATGGCCTGGTGGCTGCTCCCGAGGCCAACCCGAATACCTTGCTACGGCGGCTGCACCTGGATCTGACCGGGATCCCACCGACCCCATCCGAAATCGAGGCCTTCCTGGTCGAGCGGCAACGGGATCCCCAGGCCGCCTATTCGTCGGCGGTAGATCGTTTGCTGGAATCATCGCACTTCGGGGAACGCTGGGCGCTGGAATGGCTGGACATGGCTCGATATGCCGACAGCGATGGCTACGAGAAAGATTTGCCCAGGCCGCATGCATTTCGTTGGCGGGACTGGTTGATCGATGCCATCAATCGAGATCTTCCCTTCGATCAGTTCACCGAGCAGCAGATTGCAGGTGACCTGTTGCCAGGAGCGACCGACCAGGTTCGATTGGCGACCGGGTTTCATCGCAACACGCTGACCAATCGGGAAGGTGGTGTCGACCAGGAGGAATTCCGTGTCAAGGCCGTGGTGGATCGTGTCAACACGACGTTCACGGTGTGGATGGGCCTGACGGTTGGCTGCAGTGAGTGTCATTCTCACAAATACGACCCAATCACTCAGCGGGAGTACTACGGATTGTTCGCCTTTTTCAACAACGCGGACGAGCAGGATATCAAGGTGTCCCCTTCGGGCGAGGCGGGGAAAAAATTCCAAAAGAGACGGCGACAGTTTCAGAGTCAACTGGCCAAGATCGAAGCGAGAATCAAGAAGATGATCTCCGGTTTGGGCCAGAGACAGCGAGACTGGGAGGTCGCCTTGATGGGCCAGGGGACCAGTTGGCAGGATCTGGAGATGCCAAAACTGAAGGCGTCGTCCGGAGCCGTGCTGACGATTGGAACGGATCGGTCGATCCGGGTGGCCGGGAAGCCAGGAGACAGTGATACATACACGATCGAAGGGACAACGACACTGGATCGATTGAGTGCGATCCGGGTGCAGGCATTGCCGGACGACAATTTGCCATCCAGGGGGCCGGGGCGAGCGGCCGATGGCCGGTTTGTTCTTTCCGGACTGACCACGACGGTTTCCGGTACTCCCGACGGCACATTGATCAACCTGCCGCTGGGCAATGCCCGGGACCTCGGGCACCTGGAAGATGCGACGGTTCTCCGGTCACTTGGGGGCGCGACTTCCGATGGCTGGAATCCCCAGGCCGCCCAGCCGTCCACGGCGGTGTTTGAAGTCGCGTCGTCCGTCACGAAAACTGGATGGGTGGGCAATCCGTTGCCCGGTGGTATTCAGGACGGGGCTGCACAAGTGTTCACGGTGTATGCCGGTTCCCCGATGCCGGCGGCCGGTTCCATCGACCGACTGCGGTACTGGTCAAAATCAGTCAAGGGGGCGGCTTGTGGGTTTTACCTCTTGCGCCCTGACGGGGCTGGCGGGTTTCGGGTCATCCAGAAGCACGACATCGTGTCCAAGGGGGTCGGTGGCGCGACGATTGAACTGGTACTGCCGGCTCCCTGGAGCGTTCAACGGGGTGACGTGTTGGCGAATTCCAGTAACGGTGGCCCAGGCTATCGGGTCGGTCCCTCGACCGACCTGGTGTATTTTCCGGTCAAGAGGTTCCCCGGAAAGAACCAGACCGTCGTGCTCGGAAAAATGCCCCGGTTCAGGGAGTCGCGGCTCTACTTCCTGCAGGCACATTTTCAGCCGACAATTTCGGTTGATCCAGGTCAATTGAAGCTCGCCGAGAGAGTCGTCCGACGCGTCCGGATCCAACTGAAGCAGTCAAAGCCGAATCGCTCACTCGGGCGATTCCGTATCCAACTCACCTCGGTCGTCGATCCGCTGGGGCTACAACGGCACCAGAAGGTTCCGTCGGCAATCTTGCAGATTGTCAACGTGCCGGCAGCCGATCGCACTCCCAAGCAAAAGAAAACACTTCAAGACTATTACATCACTGTCGATCCTGTTGTGGCACCGCTTCGAAAGGAACTGGCGGAGTTCAAGAAGAAGGAACCAAAACTCGTCGCGACGGGCCATGTGATGGTTCGCCGTGGAACGCCACGGACAACTCATATTCATAAACGCGGCAATTTCCTGGAGCGTGGCGACCAGGTCACTGTTCACACTCCATCCTTCCTCCACCCCTTGACTCCACGTGGCGAGTTGGCGGATCGGTTGGACCTGGCTCGCTGGATCACCAGTCCGAAAAATCCACTGACGGCCCGCGTGGCAGCCAACCAGGTCTGGAACCAACTGTTTGGCCGGGGACTGGTGTCGACATCCGAGGATTTTGGCAGCCAGGGGTCTCCTCCCAGTCACCCCAGGCTTCTCGACTGGCTGGCCACCGAGTTCCGAGCGTTGGGATGGAGTCGTAAGAGATTCATCAAGCTGATTGTCATGTCTGGCACGTATCGACAATCATCAGTTGCCGATGCCGAGCAGGTGCGACAGGATCCTCTGAACCAGTGGCTGGCACGGCAAAACCGTTTCCGCCTCAGCGGAGAACTGATTCGCGATCAGTATCTGGCCGCTGCCGGAACGTTGAATCCCAGGGTTGGAGGCAGAAGCTTTCGCCCGCCGTTGCCTCCCGGGGCCAAGGCCATTCAGTTCGTCAACAAGTGGTCCGAGGACAAGGGGGAGGAACTGCGTCGTCGCGGCCTCTACATCCACCTGCAACGGAACTTGATGTTGCCGATGTTGATGACCTTTGACCGGCCCGATGGCATAGTCAGTTGCACTCGCCGTGAACGATCCAATACGCCGCTACAGGCACTGACGCTGCTTAACGGATCAATTTTTGTTGACGCCGCCCGGCAGTTGGGACGGCAACTGGCGGAATCCGATGAGGCGTTGAGCGAGAGAATCCGGACGGCATATTTGAGGACTCTTGGGCGAGAGCCCAGCCCATTCGAAGCGGAACGAGTGCAGCAACTGCATTCGAAATTGTTGAAACACTTCCAGGACGACAAGCAGGCGGCGGCACAACTGACCGAAGGCTTTGATGTGAAAAAGCCGATGGTCGAAGAAACCGCGGCCTGGGTCACCGTGGCCCGGACACTCTTGAACCTGGACGAAGTGATTACCAGGGAGTAGTGGAACGATGAGAGTTCTCGTACCGCACATGCGGAACCAGTTGATTGCAGACGCGACGCGTCGGGACTTTCTGACGTCCAGCGCGAGTGGGCTGGGTGGCCTGGCATTGTCGGCTCATTTGGCCAGCGAACTGGTTGCAGACGAAAAGACCCCGCGGGTCCACCCGACACCCGGCTCGGGATCACATTTCTCTGGCCGGGCCAAAGCCTGCATATTCATTTACCTGGCGGGTGCTCCGAGTCACCTGGAGTTGTACAGCCCCAAGCCGACGCTCAAAAAGTTCAATGGCCAACAATTGCCCGATTCGCTCACCAAGGGCGTGCGGTTTGCGTTCATCAACAAGAACGCGACGTTGATGGCTTCGAAGCGGCCGTACCGGCAACACGGTGAGTGTGGAATGTGGTTTTCCGATCGCCTGCCACATGTGTCCCGGCACGCGGACGATATCTGCATGATTCAGACGATGCATTCCGAAGCGTTCAATCACCATCCGGCCCAGATGCTCATGTGCTGCGGCCAACAGAAGTTTGGCCTCCCGAGCATGGGAGCGTGGTTGAACTATGGCCTGGGAGCTCCTTCGAAGAACCTGCCGGGATACATCGTGTTGGCTGCTGGTCCTGCTGCTCGTGGCGGAGCCACGCTGTATTCCAATGGTTTTTTGCCCTCGACTGTTGCCGGTGTGCTGTTTCGATCAAAGGGCGAACCGGTTCTTAACCTTAACAATCCCAAGGGACTCAACGCCGCGGCGCAACGGATTTCGCTGGATGCGTTGAAAGATCTCAACCAGGGTCGGTTTGGGGCCTTGGGGGACCAGGAGATCAACAGTCGGATCGCGGCCTACGAATTGGCATTCCGCATGCAATCAGCGGCTCCTGACTTGATCGACCTGGCTGGAGAAACCAAGCAAACTCTCGCGAGTTACGGCGTGCAACGGAAAGGAGTGCCCGGCGACTTCTCTCGCAACTGTCTCCTGGCCCGGCGGATGGTCGAGCGAGGCGTGCGATTCATCAATATCTTTCATGGTGGCTGGGACGCTCACGGCGGACTGGAAGGCAATGTGGCCAACAACTGCAACGTCGTTGATCAACCGGTGGGTGCCTTGTTGGCCGACTTGAAACAGCGCGGCCTGCTGGATTCGACACTGGTGGTGTGGGGTACCGAGTTTGGCCGCACGCCCCTGGTGCAGGGCAAGGACGGTCGGGATCATCACCCGCACGCCTTCCCGATTTGGATGGCCGGCGGTGGCGCCCGCGGTGGATACACCCACGGTCGCACCGATGAATTGGGGTGGTCGATCGAAGAGAATCCCGTTCATGTCAATGATTTCCAGGCGACCGTGATGCGGCTGTTCGGAGTCGACGACAAGAAGTTGATCCACCGGTTCAAGGGACTGGATTTCCGTCTCACGGGGGTTGGTGATACCGGGCACGTCATTCCGGAGCTGATTGGTTGAGCGAGCGGAACTGTTTTCGTCACGCGCGTGTTTTGTGGAAATGATCGATGTGGAGTTGTCGTCATTTTGTCATGGCTGTGGTCGTCATCGTCATGTGCGGCGGTGTTGATGTCTCGTTGCTGGCCGAGGTGTCCGCAGCAGATGTTGAGTCGACCGAGACGATCGTTGCGCGATTGGTGGCTGCAGCACGAATTTACGACAAACGGGAAATGAGAATTGCATCGGATCAGTTGGTGCAGAGGGGGACTGCTGCAGTTCCTGGTTTGCGTTCGATTCTCGGGGATGTCGACGACAACGTTCGCTGGCAGGCGGTCGTCGCCCTGGGGAGAATCGGTCATCCAGCGGCGAAGGGGGCTGTGCCGGAATTGGTCGTTGCCTGTCGTGACCCTGATGCTGATGTTCGCGGAGCGGCGGCAGTGGCTCTGGGGCGATTGCGTGCCAGGACGGCACGAGCAGCCGTTGGTCTCCTGCGACTGGATGTACAGCCAATGGTTCGTTCCGATGCCTGGTGGGCCTGGTGGCAATTGACCGGGGATAAGAGATCGGTCACGCAATTGGTCTCGCTGTTGTCATCCAAGGATTGGATGGCCAGCGGCCACGCTTCTGAACACCTGGCGGCTATCGGCACCGCAGCAGTACCGCAGTTGCTCAAACGGTTGTCCGGTGGGCGACTCAAGAGTCGTCGGCTGGCTGGCGAGACGCTGCGACGGATGGGGCCACGGGCCGAAAAGGCTATTCCCGAATTGCTGCGATTACTCGACCGGGATGATCCAAAAATAGCTGCAATTTCGGCCAGGGTCCTGGGGGCCCAGGGAGTTGCGGCGGTGGCCGGTCTGAGTGACTGCCTGGATTCGCCCCGGAAACACACGCGACGACTGGCAGTTGTCGCCCTGGGAGAAATCGGGGCGGCGTCCGGGACCGTCTGCTGTCGACTATCGAGAGAATTGAAAGTGGCGACCGGTCAGGAGTTGTTGCAGTTGGTCACGGCACTGGGACGGATTGGCCCAACTGCCGGTGTCGCGGTCCCCGGACTGGTCGTGGCGCTGAGGAATGAGGACCAGGATGTTCGCGCTGCCACGTGTGAAGCACTGGGGCGGATTGGCTTGGGGTCACGTCCTGTCGTCGAGGGCTTGGCGGAACTCGCCCAATCGGATCCGATTGAATTTGTCCGGCTGGCTGCCGGGAATGCACAAATGACTTTGCGGCCCATTACCGATGGAGCTTCGGCGGTTGGAGAGCGTTCACAGTTGAAGCAATGTCCACTAGGGAAAGGGAAGCCATGAGACGATGGGAGCGACGAGTCGATGGTCTGGTAATGACGGTGAGTGTCGCCGTGGTTTTGTTGTTCGGAGCCAACCGTGCGTCGGCTGGAGAGTTGATTCCAGGAGTGCAGGCCGCATACAAGGTCTCTGTCAAGGTGGCTCGTGGGACAACTGATGTCAATTTCTGGGTGTTTGTTCCCAAGTCTTACAAGAAGAAGCCGGCCTGGCCTTTGTTGTTGTTCCTACATGGAGCCGGCGAACGTGGAAGCAATATTGAGCTCGTGAAAAAATGGGGGCCACCACGGCTGGTCGGTAAGGACCGAGAATTTCCGTTCGTCGTTGTGTCACCACAATGTCCCAAGAGGGCGGGATGGGATCCAAAACAACTCAAACAACTTGTCGAACACGTGACCAAGTCGTACAAGATCGACCAGTCGCGGATGTATTGCACCGGCTTGAGCATGGGAGGGTATGGAACCTGGTCCATGGTGGCCGAGTACCCCAAACTGTTTGCAGCGGCAATTCCAATTTGTGGTGGAGGTAATCCGCGATTGGCAAGCCGGATGACGAGAACGCCGATCTGGGCTTTTCACGGCGACGCAGATAGGGTCGTTGCGGCCAAGCGGAGCCGGGTGATGGTCGATGCCATCAAGAAAGCGGGAGGCAACGCGGTGAAACTCACGCTTTACCCGGGTGTGAATCACTATTCCTGGAGTCGGACCTACGGCAATCCCAAGGTGTACCAATGGCTCCTGTCTCATTCCCTCAAGAGTGGCAAGTGACACGTGTTGGGGAGTGGGCCAAGTCAGAAATCTAGAGTGAGAATGGAATGTTGATCTGTGTGCGATGTCCTGGTTGCTTAGTTCCCTGGTTGGTGTTGCTTTCGATGTCTCTGCCGCTCGATGCGGCGGATAAGCCCGTCGATTTTTCGCGAGAAGTGTTGCCAGTCCTCTCCAACAAGTGTTTCGTTTGTCACGGGGCGGATGGAGAAGCCCGGGACGCGTTGCGGTTGGATTCGTTTGCGGCGGCGACCAAGGTGAAGGAGGGGCGACGAGCGATTGACCCCCGGGAACCGAAGAAAAGCCAGGTCCTGGTCCGGATTCATTCGGTAGACGATCCGATGCCACCGGCCGACGCGGCAAAACAGCTGACGGCCGCAGAGCGTGCGGTTCTGGACCGATGGATCCGACAGGGCGGAAGTTATGCCAGGCACTGGGCGTTCGTGCCACCGGTGAAGGCCAATCCGAATGTCCGACAGAAACAACATGCGATCGACGCCTTTGTTGCCGCGAGGTTAAGAGCCAAAAACCTGGCGTTTGCTGCCGAAGCCGATCGCAGAACGTTGGCGCGGCGGGCGGCCCTGGTGTTGACGGGATTGCCACCAGATCCGAAGCCTCTGGCCGCGTTCTTGGCTGATCGCCGCCCGGATGCTTACCAGCGGTTTGTTGATCAGTTGTTGCGCCATCCACGTTTCGGTGAACACCAGGCGAGGTATTGGCTGGATGCGGTGCGGTACGGTGACACCCATGGTCTGCACCTGGACAACCGGAGGGGGATTTTTCCATTTCGTGACTGGGTGGTGTTGGCCCTGAATCGCAACCTCCGGCTCGACAAGTTCATCACCTGGCAGTTGGCCGGTGACTTGTTGAAAGATCCGACACTCGAACAACTTGTGGCGACCGGATTCGTCCGAATGAACCCGTCAACAGCCGAGGGAGGAGCGATTCCAGCGGAATTCCAGGCCAAGAACAATTTTGACCGCGTGGAGACCCTGGGGACGGTGTTCCTGGGTATGTCGTTGACGTGTGCAAGATGTCATACGCACAAGTACGACCCGATTCCCCAACGCGAGTACTATCGCTTGATGGCCTTCTTCAACAGTACGGCCGAGGCCTCAATGGATGGCAACAAATACGAGTATGGCCCGGTGATTAGTGCTCCCGGCAACCTGGCTGCCTGGCGAGACTGGAATGTTCTCCAGGTGATGCGGAAAGACCTTCTGAACCGTAGCACCAAGCAACTGGTTTCTTTGAAATCGGCGACTCCGGAATTCCGAAAAGCTTGGACGACTGCGAATTCGACCGATCGATTGAAGCGTGTCGCCGATTCCCAGGGGCCATTTGCCAAGCTCGAAATTCACAAGCAGGCGGTGGGACTGGTCGGGCGGATTGCTGGGATCAGAAAGTCGTTTACATCGACATTGGTGACTCGTGATCTACCCAAGCCACGCGCCACCAGGCTTCTGGAGCGAGGCGAGTACAATCGCCCGCAAGGGAACCCACTGGAACCTGGCATCCTGACGGTGATGGGCCAGTTTCCCGAAGGGGCTCCCCGGAACCGCCTGGGCCTGGCCCGCTGGCTGACATCTCGGAATCACCCGCTGACGGCGAGAGTGTTGGTCAACCGCATTTGGCAACGAACGTTCGGAGATGGCCTGGTTCGCACCCCGGAGGACTTTGGTCTGCAGGGACAACAGCCCACCCATCCTCAACTTCTGGACTGGCTGGCTGTTGAGTTGCACGACAGCGGTTGGGATCTGAAACACATGTTGCGTTTGATGGTGGCAAGTCGAACATTTCGCCAGAGTTCGGCGAGGCGTCGGGTGGTGGAGGATCCGGAGAATCGGCTGTTGGCCCGTGGGCCCAGCCACCGACTGGATGCGGAGGTGATCCGGGACATGGGGTTATGGGCCAGTGGTCTGCTGATTCCGCAAGCCGGTGGCGAAGGGGCCAAGCCCTATCAGCCCGGAGGCTTGTGGTCGGCATTGATGCACCCGGCCAGCAACACCAAGCGTTACGTTGTCGACAAGGGGCCACGGCTTTATCACCGCAGTCTTTACGTGTATTGGAAGCGGACCAGTCCTCACCCGATGATGACACTGTTCGATGCTCCCAGCCGAGAATCAAGTTGCGTCCGACGGTCGCGGACCAACACGTCATTGCAGTCCCTGGGGCTTCTCAATGAAACCCAGAGAATGGAAATGGCACGGGTCCTCGCCGGGCGATTGCTGCGTGAAGCGAAGGATGATGATGGCCGTTTGAACCTGTTGTTTGGATTGCTGGCGTCCCGGAATCCCAATCGACGAGAACGGGCGGCCTGCCTGGGATTGCTCGGGGAGATGACCGCCCGTTATTCGAAGTCCTCCAAGGCCGCCCTGGCGTTGCTGGGGACGGGTGACTCGCCTCGAGACGCAAAACTCGACACCGCTGCACAGGCTGCCTGGACCCAGGTGGCCGCCACCGTGTTGGCAAGCGACATCTCGATTCTCCTCTATTAGCGGCCGAAAACGATCCGTCTCTTCCTATCCTTCAACAGTGTTTCCGACCACTTCCGGTGCAATCACCATGAATACTCCTCGTGACTTCGAGTTGAATCTGACCCGCCGTCAGTTGTTCGGTCGCGGCGCCCTGGGCCTGGGCACTGCGGCGATGGCGCAACTGCTGGGAACGGACCTCCAGGCTGCCGGTGCCGATGCAAAATCAGGACTGCATCACCCGGCAAGGGCCAAGCGGGTGATTTACCTGTTCATGAGCGGCGGGCCGAGTCACCATGACCTTTGGGACGACAAGCCCAAGATGCGCGAGATGTACGGCCGGCCATTGCCCGATCACATTCGCAACGGGCAACGGATTACCGGGATGACGGCCCGACAGAAGACGCTTCCCGTCTGTCCGAGCAAGTACAAGTTCACCAGGCACGCCAACAACGACCGGGGAGTGTGGGTCAGCGAGTTGCTTCCGCACACGGCCTCGGTTGCACGAGAACTGTGCGTGGTGCACAGCACATTCACCGACGCGATCAATCACGA
Organism: uncultured Planctomycetaceae bacterium; assembly: GCA_964646205.1. Classification (GTDB taxonomy): domain Bacteria; phylum Planctomycetota; class Planctomycetia; order Planctomycetales; family Planctomycetaceae; genus UBA8437. The sequence continues at coordinate 71,986 of CAZYAZ010000007.1, forward strand.
TCCGGCGATCACTTACATCCAGACCGGTAGCCAGATTCCAGGCCGTCCCAGTTTGGGAGCGTGGTTGAGTTACGGGCTGGGCAGTATGAACGAGAATCTGCCCGGCTACGTGGTGATGCACGCCCGAACCAGTTTTGCCGAACAGAGCCTGTTCAGTCGCTTGTGGGGGACCGGTTTTTTGCCCTCCGATCACCAGGGGATCCTGCTCCGTAGCCAGGAGGACCCGGTACTGTATCTCAGCAACCCGGCCGGTGTGGCGAGACGAGATCGGCGAGTACAACTCGACACATTGGCATTGCTCAATCGCGAACAATACAAGCGTTTTGCCGATCCGGAGGTGCTGGCACGGATCAAGCAACACGAGATGGCCTACCGTATGCAGTCCTCGGTTCCTGAATTGATGGACTTGTCGCAGGAATCCAAGGAGACGTTCGAGTTGTACGGTGAGGCGGCCCGACAGCCGGGATCATTTGCCGCATGTTGTTTGAACGCCCGGCGACTGGCCGAGCGCGGAGTTCGGAACATCCAGGTCTTCCACCGTGGTTGGGACGCTCATGGTTCACTGCCTCGCGAGCACGAGTCCCAGTGTCGTGATGTGGACCAGGGATGTGCCGCTTTGATCAAGGATCTGAAACGCCGGGGAATGCTCGACGAGACTCTTGTCGTGTGGGGAGGAGAGTTTGGCCGGACCTCTTATTGCCAGGGCGGATTGTCCAAGGGCAATTACGGCCGAGATCATCATCCGCGGTGCTTCACTGTCTGGATGGCTGGCGGGGGCATCAAGCCTGGAATCACGTACGGACACACCGATGACTACGCCTACAACATCGCGGATCCCGACGGCCAGCCGATGGATCCTCAGCCCAGTCGCGAAAAATGGACTCCGGGTTCGATGCACATTCACGACCTGAATGCCACGATCCTGCACCTGGCCGGGATCGATCACAAACGACTCACCTATCGGTACCAGGGCCGTGATTTTCGTCTGACCGATGTGCATGGGCACGTGATGACCGACTTGATCACCTGAAACACCCGTGTTCATCCACGCCGATCGTGAATGAATTGAGCCAGACCGGTCCAAGCTGGTGGCAGACTACCGGATCAGTCGGGGAGTCCGTCGAGGTGTGCGATCACTTCGTTGACCGGGGTGACGTCACCCAGGTCGATGTCGATGTCCAACAGGTTCACCTCGTGCATCAATTCGCACCGCTCGCCGATTGCTTCACGGGGGACGATTACGCGGAAGCTGTCGACGGCATCACGGCACGTGGCATACACACAGTGGCTGGTGCTGATGCCAGTGACGATCAGCGTGTCTACTGATAAGGACGTCAGCATCTCGTGCAGGTTGGTGCCCTTGAAGGCCGACGCATATCGCTTGTAGACGATCTTCTCGTCGGCACGGTGTTCGAGTCGCGGGTCGAGAGCAAACAATTCGGCGGCGTCTTCGTCGGGGACCGTCCATTGGAGCTTGCGATTTTGTGGGCTCGGCGGGTCGGCAGGATCCCAGGCCAGGGAGGTGAAGAAAATGGGCAACCCGGCTCGCCGGGAAGCGGACAGGACCTGGCAGGTCCCCTCCATCACGCTGTCGAGAGTGCTGCCAATTTGAAGTTCCGGGTCGAGCCAGTACCTGGCCATGTCGATGACGATCAGTGCCGGTCGCTGTCCCCAGCCAACACGCATTCCCCACCCGCGTTGCAGGTAGTTGTCCTTCAATGCCGCCAGGTGGTCTTGTAACGGACCGCGGAGTTCATCGGGAAGTCTCAGGTCTTCGGCGCCGAATGGCAGGCGGGGAGCATGATCGGTGGTCATCGGTGGTCCTTTTGAATTGTGATGCCCAGGCTGTGGAGTGGACGTTCGGATTCTCGCACAATCGACCTCGCAGTTGCACCGGGCAAGGCTGGAAAGAAGGGTCTCAATTGGGAGAATGAACGGGACACTCAGGAGGAGTGTCGGGCAGGATGCTTCGGCATGATTGTCTGCGTTACAATCGCCCCGATTGGCTGACGGTCGGAAAAACATCGAGAGGTGAGACAACATGGCAGATCAAGGCCGGGTCAGGCGGACGACTGGTCGCGAGGTACTTGCCGGCGGATTACTGACGGGGTTGGCAACGGGGTTCGCCTGGCCGTCGGTCGTTGAACTGCTTTCGATGGACGGGGAATTCAGCGGTTCCGAGTTTCTGACGTCTCTGCCCGTTCCAAGTCTGGCGGCTGTGTTGATCTGGAAGTGGTGGCGGACCGGAATCATTTTCGGAGTGTTGGTGGCCTACCTGGTGTTGCTCATCCCGTTGATTGGTCTCGGAATTGGAGGAGCCAATGTCCTGCAGTCGGCATTCGCTGGAGCGATTGCCGGGGTTGTTTATGGTTCCCCGTGGGCGATCTGGCGAGGGTTCAGGCCGGCGACTGACCCCGGGGAGGCGGTTGAATCGACAATCCCGGCCCCGATGACCACGAGACAGACAACCACCGTTGAGGCGAGTAGTGGGGATTGGTCGGACGAGCAAATGCGCAGCGATACATAGAGCCAGCCAACCTGTCGAAAGAACCACATGAGTGCATCCAAAGCATTGCAGGGACAGGTGGCCGTGGTCACCGGCGGAGCCTCGGGGATTGGGCGAGCGGTTGTCGAATTGTTTGTCGAGGCGGGAGTTGCCGGCCTCGCGGTGATCGACATCGCCGAGTGTGACCTGTCGGGGATGGATGTGGACGTCGTGACCGGTCAGTTCGATGTGTCCGATTCGGCCGCAGTCGGTGAATTCGTGTCAGACGTGCACGATCGCTTCGGCCGCATTGATATCCTTGTCAACAATGCGGGTGTCGCTCCGGTGGTGCCGTGGTCGGAGGTGACCGAGGCGAACTGGCAACGTGTGCTGGATGTCAATCTCAACGGTGCCTTCCACTGCACCCGCTCCGTCTGGAGCCATATGCGGGGCCGCCAGTACGGCCGCATCGTGAATATTTCTTCGGTCGGCGCGTTTCTGGGCAGTGTCAGTGCACATCCGGCTTACGGTGTCAGCAAAGCGGGGCTGATTGCCCTGACGAAGTCACTGGCCAAGGAGGGGGCGGCAGACGGCATCCTGGTCAACGCGATTGCGCCCGGGTCCATCGACACGCCGATGCTGGAGAGTTTCGGGCCCGAGGCTCGCGTGCAATATGCCGAGGCGGCTTTGCTGAAACGGCAAGCGACCCCGAAAGAACTGGCCGAAACGATTGTGTTCCTGGTGTCGCCGGCATCAAGTTACATCACCGGGGCCACATTACACGTCAATGGCGGAGCACTGTTGGTCTGAACCGCCGCGTCTCATCAGGTCTTTTCAAGGAACGACAATGTCCAATTACGAACGCTGTGTGATCGACCCTGGGCAATTTCCGGTTTTCGAGGCGCCGGACGGATCACGAGAGGTCCAGGGCCTGATCTCCTCTGCGAGTTGCGATGCAAACGACATGGCGGCCGGTTTGTGGTGGTTGCACCCAGGCGAAGAGTGCGACACGGATATTCATCCCGACGCGTCGGAGATCTATTACGTGGTCAGCGGCGAGGGCATCTTGAGGCTGGGGGACGACCGGTATCCGGTTCGCAAGGGGATGGTTGTCTACATTCCCCAGGGGGTCGAGCACCAGACGTTCAACACCGGTGATGAAGACCTCTGTTACTTCTGGACGTTCGCGCCTCCACCAGGGGGCCAGTCACTGGCAGAGAAACAGGGTTGGAAACAGGTGCAGTAGTTCGATCCGGGCTCAGGCAATCAGGTCTTCGATGACGTCGCCTCCGAACTGGCTCAGTTGCTTGAAGCGGCCAGCGTGGAAGAACGTGAGTTGGTTGTCATCAAGGCCCAGCAGTCTCAACAGCGTCACATGAAGGTCCTGGATCGGGTGGACAACGTCCACGGCCGTACTGCCAATGTCGTCGGTGTCTCCAATGGTGTGGCCGGCCTTGACGCCACCTCCGGCGAGCCAGACGGCCATCGCATTGGGGTTGTGATCACGTCCGTACTTGATGCCGCCTCGAATGCCGTTGTCGGGGGTCCGGCCGAATTCGCCCATCCAGACGATGAGCGTGTCATCGAGTAAACCGCGTTGTTTGAGGTCGGAAATCAGACCGGCGATGGGGCGGTCGACACTGTCAATCAGTGATCCGTGTGCCTTGGCGATGTAGTCGTGGCTGTCCCATGTGCTGGCGTAGAGTTGTACGAAGCGGACGCCCTGTTCGACCAATTTGCGGGCCAGCAGGCAGCGGCGGCCCAGGTTGTCGGTCTGGGGTTGGCCGATGCCATACAGTGCCTGGGTGTCGCGGGTTTCCTGGTTCAGGTCGACCAAGTCGGGAACCTGCGTCTGCATGCGAAACGCCAGTTCATAATTTTGCATCCGCGCCGTGAGTTCGTTGTTTTGAGGGTGTTGCTCGGCATGACGGCGATTGAGTTGATTCAGAAAATCAAGGTTTTGCCGTTGCTGTGGTGGAGTGATGGAGACGGGTGGCTTGATGTCCAGCAGTGGCGGGCCTTGTGGTCTCAGGGCGGTGCCCTGAAATCGGGCCGGCAGGAACCCGTTGGACCAGTTGGCCGGGCCGCCCTGGGGAAACGAGAGTTCCGGGAGCACGACAAAACCCGGCAGGTTGCTGTTCTCTGATCCGAGTCCCAGGTTGACCCAGGCTCCCAGTGCCGGGTCGCCACCGAAGCGATTGCCGGTGTTGACGTGGTAGTTGGCCGTGGGATGGTTGACCGACTCTCCCTGCAAACCTCTATAAAAACAGATGTCGTCGGCGACGCTGGCGAGATGTTTGAAACGGGTGTTCAGCCACGCTCCACTGTCTCCGGCCTGTCGGAATGTGAAGGGGCTCTGGACGTAATACCTCTTCCCAGAACTCATTGCACTTTGTTCTTCGCCGCCCCGCTGAAATTCGCTCAGATGCAATTGGTCGAGTTTGGGTTTGGGGTCAAACGTGTCCAGGTGGGAAGGACCACCTTCCATGTAGAGAAAGATGCACCGTTTGGCCGGAGATGGGATGTGGTGCGGGCGAGATGTCCGCTCGGAATCCTCGGCGACGGATTCGGAAAGAAGCGAGGTGAACGCGACGCTGCCCAGGCTAGCGCCCAGGCCGTACAGGTCATGGAAAAAGGTGCGGCGTGTCACGGGAGAGAGTGAGCCGATAGTCGAGGGTCAGTCGATGTAGAGAAATTCATTGGTGTTGAGCAGGACCAGGCACAACTGAGCCAGACCGCGGCAGCGGGCGTCAACCTGTTGAGGTTGTAGATCTGGGACATAGTCACGGTGTTCAAACAGGGTTTCAGTGTAGGTGAACGGCTCGCCGGTGTTTTCCTCGTTGGCTCGGCGTGTCACGGTGGTGGGGAGAGGCTCTGGGCGATGGGCAGGTTTTTCCTGGAGAGACGTCGAGGCTTTCCAATGAGTCAATGCAGCTTGGAATTCAAACGGACTGGGGTGGCGGCCGAACGCGAGTTGAAACGACAGGTCAATCGCCGATCGGTCCGAATCAGTCGCTGCGAGCACTCGTTTTGCCAGCGCCAGCGCCCGGTCCGAGGATTCCTGGCTGTTGAACAATGCAAAAACCTGGGGGGTGACGTTGGAGGTGTCGCGGCGTTCACACGACGAGCCCGACGCCGGTTGATTGAAGGTTTCCAGAAATGGGTCGCGGTGGCCCCGGAGTTTCAAGGCGTAGACCGTTCGTCGGTTTCTCTGGGCCGGCAACGGGTCGGGCACATAACTGGGAGCAAAGGTGCCCATGATCATCCTGGGCTGAAGAGCGGACTCGAGGTTGCGGTCTGGTCGGGCCGGAAGACCTCCCTGTTTGGGATTGAGTTCACCGGAAGCCGACAGCATCGCGTCGCGAATTTCCTCGGCCGCGAGTCGCCTGGGTGAAAAAATAGAATAGGTGTTGCCCGCTGGGTCGAGTTGAGCGACGACCGCGGGGTGAGGGTGGGTGCTCGAACGACGATACGTTGCGGAACTGACGATAAGCCGGTGCAGTGATTTGACTGACCAGCCGTTGTGGATGAATTCGGAGGCCAGCCAGTCCAACAACAGCGGGTGAGTGGGGGCTTGGCCGGTCGCGCCGAAATTGTTCGGATTGGAAGCCAGGCCTCGCCCAAAATGTCCCTGCCAGATTCGGTTGACGATCACCCTGGCGGTCAACGGATTCTTCGGATCAGTGATCCATTTCGCCAGGGCGGTGCGGCGGCCATCAAAGGTGGTTGGAATAGTCGCAGTGAGCCCTGTGGCCGAAAGAACACCCGGGGAAACAGGGTCGCCGCTGGAAAAGACATCACCGCCTTCAAGTATCGCTGTCATTTCGGGCTTGGCCAGTTTCCGGGCGCGGTGAGGAGGTTTCTGGAGCCTCGAGGACACCTGGCGCCCGTTCCGGTTGGGGCCGTTGTACACGGAGAAGGCAATTGGCCGATAACTGTCTTCGGCCCAGGTCAAAAGGCGTTGCCATTTGCGGCCGAGCCGTTCCCGACCAAAGTCATTGGGCGTGACTCGTTTCCTGGGAAGCGAAGCGAGCATGCGATTGTTGGCCTGTTTTCGCAGGCGATGGTACCGGCGATGATTTTCGAAGCCTTCGATGTTTTCGACCGGAAGGAAGGCCGCGTCGACCTCGGCGAATTGGGTCGCAGAAAATACGGCCTGGATCGAATAGTAGTCACGCGTGGGGACCGGGTCGAACTTGTGGTCGTGACACCGTGCACAACGCAGAACGTGTCCCAGGAAGACCTGGCCAACCGAATTGGTGACGTCGTCCAGGAACAACTGACGCGTGATTCTTGCCACGGACATCCCGGTGTGTTCCCAGGGGCCCATTCGCAGGAAGCCGGTCGCGATGAGGTGTTCGGGGGTGGTGGGCTTCAGTTCGTCGCCGGCGATCTGTTCGAGCACAAACTGGTCGAAAGGCTTGTCGTTATTGAACGAACGGATCACATAGTCGCGGTATCGCCAGGCATTGGGGCGGAGAAAATCATTGGCAAACCCGGATGTGTCGGCATAGCGGACAACATCCAGCCAGTGTCGCCCCCATTGTTCTCCGTAATGAGGGGAAGCGAGAAGCCGGTTGACCAGGCGGCGGTAGGCGCCGGGTTGGTCATCAGCGATGAAACGGTCGATGGCCGTGGGGGTGGGGGGGAGACCGGTGAGATCAAAACTGAGCCGCCGGATCAATGTTCGCCGTGTGGCAGGCGGGGCGGGCGAGAGTCGTCGGGGCCATCGTGATTGAATAAATGAGTCGACGGGATGTTTTGCTCTTCCCGGAAGGCTCGGCCGTCGCAGTGGGCGATAAGCCCAGAGATGGGCTGGTTGGTATCGTCGGTTGGTCCAGGCGTCGGATTGGCCCCCACTGGTCAGAACGGTCTCACCCTCGGGCGGTGCCGCCGCTGCAAAACTCGAGACTACCGCAAGGTAGACTGACGTCAGCAGTGTCAATGTGTGGGGGTTCACCGGCGGTGGTCTCGTCAAGGACTTCCGACGCTTTAGCGTAGCGTGAAAGAGTGGCCGACGAACAGGCCTGCAGTGGGTAGACGACAGAACTGGAATGTGTCGTTGTTGGCATCTAACGTGAAGGTCGGTCCGGGACGATGAACGTATTGCCAGGGCCGTGATGACAAGTCGCCGCATTGACAACATCCGGGGAAAACGGGGAGCGGGGTGACCGGTGAATAGTGATGGGACACCGGCAACCTGTCGGCTTTGTGAGCGGTCCGAGGGGCGGTTGTTCCACGAGGACGGTCGTCGATATTTTCGTTGCGGTGAATGTGGACTGGTTTTTGTCGAATCCGTTTGTTTTCTGGATGGTGACCGCGAACGGGCGGTTTATGACCAACACCAGAATTCGCCGGAGGATACGGGATATCGTCAGTTTCTGTCCCGCCTGTACGAGCCAGTGGTCGGTCGCTTGGCTCCGGGCAGTCGAGGACTCGATTTTGGTTCAGGCCCCGGCCCCACTCTCTCGGTGATGTTCGAGGAGGCCGGCCACTTCGTGTCACTGTTTGATCCCTTCTATGCAAATGATTGCACTGTTTTTGACCACCAGTACAGGTTCATCACCGCCTCGGAGGTGTTCGAACACCTGTACCGGCCGAGGATGGAACTGGATCGATTGTGGGGCTGTCTGGAACCCGGTGGAGTTTTGGGAGTGATGACCAAGCGGGTTCGAGACGAAGTGGCTTTCTCGCGATGGCACTACAAGAATGATCCGACCCACGTCTGTTTTTTTTCGCTGGAAACATTCGAGTGGCTGGAGGAGCACTGGGACGCTCGGTTGGAGGTTGTCGCCGACGATGTCGTGTTGTTTGAAAAATCAGGAGCCTCGTCATTGTGATGGCAAATCTCTGGCGAAACCGTCGGGTGTGGCTCGAAAGCTCCGTGTTGTCGTGATGGCTTTGGCAAAACTCCCATCACCTCGTCCAACCAGCAACGAGGTGCTGCGATGGCGATAGTTGGCGGTGATCAGGTCGACGTGTCCATCACCATTGGCATCAAAAGCCAGGATCCCATAGTTGCCGAGTCCGGTTTTGATATCAGTTTTTGGAGCAAAGTGTCCCGTGCCATCGTTGAGAAAGACACTCGTGAAATCCTCGGTCCAATGCGTCACGGCAAAGTCGAGATCGCGGTCGGCGTCGAAGTCGGCGACGGCAAAGAAAACACAATGTTTGCCGGCCGGCATGAGCCGCTCGGTTCCGAATGTCCCGTCACCACGACCAGGGAATAGCGAGACTGTCGAGGTGGACCAGTTGGCAGTGAGAATGTCGAGATGGCCATCTCCGGTGAAGTCTCGAGCACGAACGTCGTTGATTCGGAACCCCGACGGATTGACCGTCCGTCGTTTCATTTTTGCACCGCTTTTGAATATCGACCGGCCGGGGCTGATCCAAAACGACGCGGTACGACCCAGTTCGTTGGGGACTAAGATGTCGAGGAATCCGTCCCCGTCGAGGTCCGCGGTTTCGACGTAGTACGCCGAGATTCCGGCTTCCAGCGTGATGGGGGCGGAAAACTGCCAGGAACCCAGCCCGCGACGCAAATGGAGACGCCCGGTCTTGAGATCTCCGGTTCTTCCAGTGCCACGGGCGGTGTAGAGCAAGTCCAACCGTCCGTCACGGTCGAGGTCGGCCAGCGCCACGCCCTTGGCACCGCTTTTGGTTGGGAATTGGTTCTTGACGACAAACGAGCCATCTCCTTGATTCTTGACAACAAGAACCAAGTGACTTGTCACACCCTCGCACCCGACGGCCAGGTCGGGGCGGTGGTCACCGTCGAGATCGCCGGCGGTAAGATTGTATGAACGTTTGATTGGTTCGTTGTTGTCGGAAGCAAGCAGGGGTGTGATGGCGCGATGTTGGAAGAGCCCTCGTCCGTTGCCTTCGGCAAGACTCAACAGGCCCAGGTCATGAAATCCAATTGCCAGATCGCGTTGACCGTTCCCGGTAAAATCACGAGCAACCAACTTGTAGGGGCCGGCGAGTTCCGGGGGTTCCGCAGCGAGGCTTGGAACAGTAGCCGCCAACATCAGAAGTGCAATCCTGCGCCGAATGGTCATCTGTTTGATCCTCGGTGAACGGAAATGGTCATGGCCGCGGCAGTGAAGACATCCGTTTAGGGAATCGTAACCGAATGACATCGTTTGGTGTGGTGCTCGAAGTTAGAATGCGACCACGACAGAGATTCACGCCTCCTCCGGGGTTGGAGAGTCGATCGGGATGACCAGGACGTTCTTCGTAAAGCGTGGCGAGCGAATCCACGGGCCAACGGGCCTGGTGGATATGCAGCAACACGCCTCGACGGGGCGGCTGCGTCAAACTGATCTTGTCAGCGAGTCAAAGGATGGGCCCTGGCAGCCGGCGATTCAGGTGAATGCCCTGGCCAAGGCGCTGGTCGCGACCCGGGCTTCTCTTGACGGTCCGGACGCCGTGGCCCCGTTCTCGAGTAGTGGCTCCCGAAAGACGGTGCTGTTGTGGAGCCTGGTGATCGGTGGAGTGCTCGTGCTGCTGACCGGTGGTGGGGTGGCGGTGATGTGGCTGTCCGGCTCTGATCCGGACGAACCGCCCCCACAACCGGCAGCAATCTCGGACAACCCGGAAATTTTCCAGCTCGCCCTGAGGTTGGAGGCAGCTGCCCGTGTGATTGATCGAGCCAACTCCTGGGTTGCTGATGCTGGTGCGAGAAACGACAGGGGGCTGGATGAACGCCGCGATGAATTGGCGACCACTGCAAAAACTTTTGGAGATCGGGACGCTGTCGGAGTCGAGTGCCTTCGGTTGAACACGTTGCTCGACCGGTACGTCGAGGTGCGAGTTGAACTCGAAACGGCGAAACAGGTGTTTGTCGATCTCAATCCCAGGCAGCCGAGATACCGGGAGCCGACATTGGCGGCCAACGCAGCCCGGAGAATTGGAGTGGCCCGGCTGACGGAACTGGCTGACGATTTCATCGAAGTGCTGCGGGTGGCCCAGGATGATCAGGCGGCGATGGGACGGTTGGTGTCTATGTCTCAGGCTGAATTTGATCGTGCCACCCTGGTGATGCCATTGAAGTCAACAACAACTCAAAGTCGGATGGTGAGACTGGCTCAGCACCATTCGCATCTTCGGGTGGCGGCCCAGGCCGGGGCAACGCGGGAACAACTGGCGGACGAACGAGCCGTTCGTACGGTTCTGAAAAATCGGAAGGCGACCGCGTCTGCACCATTGGTTCTGAAGACGCCCGCAAAGGTGAAGGAGACCGTTGCCGGGATCGAGGCGCACAACGGATCGCGAGTGGTCCTGGTGTGGACTCCTGCCATCGACAGTTATTGGCGGGCGTTGCCCAGTGTCCCGGAAGGATTGCCCTCTTCGTTGCAGACGGTTGGATTGGCCATCTGGCCCAGCGGCCAGAAGTCATTGAGGATCCAGGTTGAAGCCTCGATGCTGCAGCAACTCGTGGAATGGACGGTGCAACAACGTCAGTTCGCTCGCAAGGAGTCCGAAGGAAATCAGATGGCGGAACGCCCACTGTTCCTGGTGTCGAAACAGTCCAAGAATCGGTACTTGTCGACCGGTAACTGGGAACGGAAGCCGGAAATAATTGTGGGTGGTGAGTTGGGAGTCGTAGCGGAAAACAATGACTTGCAGGCCGTGTTGCAGGTCGACTCAATTGTCGTTGGTGTTGCGCCGACGGTGGCGACACTGATTCACAATCGGAAATCCTGGGGGCTTGTTGGCCGGGCGATTCGTCGCAAATCTTCGTTTCCGATCACATTGCACCGTCCACGAACTCTGCGGATGGTCGGCGGAAAGAGTGCCACAACGTTTGATCCGTACGGGGCCGTGGGAGCCGAACATGCGGGAGGAGGTGAAGACGGTTATCTCAGGGGATTGGTTGGCGGTGAAGAAAAAACGATCAAAACTCTCAACGATGCCATCACTGCACGGATGCAGGTACAGGTCAAAAAGACCCAGGCGATTCTCCCTGCGGTGACAATTCCTCGACTGGAACAGGGGTTGGTTGGCCTTGTTGGAAGCAAGCAGGCCAAGGTTGACGCTCGCACAATTGAAGGGGCGGGGTTGCGTGCCGTGTTGGCAGCACATCGTTTCTCCGGGGCGAGTGAGCACCTGTATTCCGACGGGGCACTCTTTGCCTACAACATCACGATGGTGCGATCGGTACTCTCGTCCAAAGGGGGCGGGCTGTTTGATTCAGAAATCCGGGACCGAATCCTGGAATTCGTTATTGCGGAGGATGGGATCTGGTTGCTCTCAAACCGGGAACTCTGTGCGGCTGTCCTGAAGGTGCTGCCGCGAGCGGGGTTCTATACCAAGAGCGGCCGAAAACCAGTTCCACCGACAGACAGTGATCCGGACGTGGCGGTGTTCGAGCCGTCTCTTCCCAGGGAACCGGTGGATCCCCGGGCACCGCTGAAACCGGTCGTGATCATCGAGCCTGCGGATTCGGATGGCCAGGCGGCCTGTCGTCGATATGCTGCTGGACAGGCCGTTGCGCACGAAAGAGAGTTGAAGAAACATCAGCAGAATATTGTCAACGGTGCCTACAACACGGAGAACGATTGGCAAAAGTACCGGCAGGCTCTGGCGATGTGGGAGCGCACCCGAGAGGAAGCCGAAAAGCGTTTGATGCTGAGAAAAACACGTCTCGGTGAAAGTGTCAAATTACGCGAAGACCTTCAGGCGACCTGGAACCAGATTGCCCTGACAGCATACGAATCGGTCAAGAAACGAGCCGGCCGCCCAGAAACAGGGGCCGTGGACGATTCTGCTCCTGGAAAGAACACGACGCTGTTGCCGTCGATTCGAGAGACGTTGACCGGACAAATGCCCGGAGGTGTCCGGTGAGAGGTTTCGAGTCTCGCGGTTGCACGTGTCGTTTATCGATGGACTGCCTGGTTGCCAGCGGAACGATTCTGTTTCTTGCAATTGTGCCGGGGTGTGACCTCGATGTGGCTCCACAAGGTGATGAGGCCCAGGAAATTGTTTTTCAGCAGCAAGCCGACGAGATAGAACAAATCGCATCAGCGATGGAAATGTCTCTGGGCAAAGCAGAGTTGGGCAAGTGGGCAGCTGTCGACCCGGTCACGTTTCGACACGGCATCTCGGCGGACGTGCGATCGCCGCGGGTGGCTACAATTTCGTTTTCTTACATGTTTCCAATCACGATCGACGGACGTGAGCACGAGAACCTGGTGCGGCATGATGGGCGATTGGCTTACCATCAGGGGCAGTGGCAATTGCAGCAGGTGGCGGTGGCATTCAAGTTTTTCAACGAAGCGGAATTCACCGACGAGACGGATTTGCTGGTCACTTCCCTGGCCGATGGCAATCAACTGACGCAACTGAAGACGATCTGGGAATCGACGGTTCGTGACACGGTTGAGTTGCAACTGGCAGAAAAACTCCGGTTGCAGGCTGAAGAAAAACAGGCTGACGAAGAGGCCGCGGCGGAGAAGCAGGCCGAGGAAGATGCCGAAACCGAGGCCAAACGGGTTCGTTCAGAGGCGTTGACCGCATCGGCGCGGCTGGCCCTGATGACGGCACGGCTGAAGAAAATTGCAAAAAAAGCCCATTCGGATTTGGGGGCCACGGTCGAAGGAGTCGAGGGGTTTCGGTTCACCGGAGGATTTGATGTGAAAGTGGATCGAGACGACGACAGTTATCTTGGACGGGTGTCGTTTGAGGCCACTCCGCGAGCCGTGACCATCGAGTACATCGCGGCCCGGTTCGGCCGCCCCTGGGTGTACGGTGGTGTGGAGTCAGATGGGGGATGGGATGCCGCGTCGCGAGCCACGTTGATGGCATTTTTCAACAAGAGGTTGGCAGGCCAGGGCCGCAAGGAAAAGTGATGTCGCGACGAGTGCTGAATGTTGTGGTCTGGCTCGGGTTGTTCACGGTGGGGCAGGCAGCGCAGTCTCCCAACGTGATCATCTTTCTCGTCGACGACATGGGGTGGACCGACCTGGGCTGTTACGGCAGCGATCTTTACCAGACGCCGCACATCGACCGGTTGGCCAGGTCCGGCATGCGTTTCACTGACGCATATTCCGCCTGTACTGTCTGCTCTCCGACTCGGGCGGCGCTGATGACGGGCCAGTACCCGGCGCGGCTTCATTTGACCGATTGGATCAATGGAATGTGGGAGGGGTTGTCACCTGCTCAACGAAAAAAATACCGATTCCGGCCACCCGAATGGATTCAACAATTGGAACACCGCCACACCACGCTGGCCGAGGCACTGGGACAGGCGGGTTACAGGACAGCACACCTCGGCAAGTGGCACTTGACGCCCCGGTCGAATGACGCCGGTGTAGTTTCCAGGTTCTTCCCCAAACGTCACGGGTTCGAGGTGAATGTTGCGGGAAACCAGTGGGGGGCTCCGGGCAGTTATTACTGGCCCTATCGCCGTGCCCGGCAGAAGAACAAAACGGTTGCGCGAGTCACCAATTTTCCTCCATCCGAGAGCACTCGAGGAAAATACCTCACCGATATGCTGGCCGACCAGGCCGTGGGGCTAATCGAGCGATGGAAGGGGGAGCGGTTTTTTTTGCACCTGGCTCATTATGCGGTACACACTCCGATCCAGGGACGACCGGAACTGGTCAAGAAGTACCAGGCGAGAATCACGCCTGCTCACCGGCATCGCAATGCCGAGTACGCTGCCATGGTGGAGAGTGTTGATCGATCGGTCGGGGCAGTGGTCACGGTGCTGGATCGTCTGGGACTCACCGACAATACGGTCATCGTGTTTACATCGGACAACGGCGGATTGATCCACGCCAGGAACGGGCCGACCGATAATCGGCCGCTGAGGGCAGGGAAGGGGTCGGCTTACGAAGGCGGAGTGCGAGTGCCGACCATCGTGTCGTGGCCAGGGCGAGTGCCACGCAACACAACGTGTCGTGAGCCGGTGATCACATGTGACCTGTATCCGACCGTGCTGGAAATGACCGGAGTGCCAGGTGATGGCGAGCACAATTCTCGAGTTGATGGGGTGTCGTTGCTTCCGGTGCTGACACGGGACAGTGCGTCGCTGGGACGCTCGGATCTGTTCTGGCACTATCCCCACTACCATCGAGGAGGAGCGACGCCGTATTCGGCGATTCGTTCGGGTCCGTGGCGACTGGTGGAATTCTACGAGGACAGCCGGGTGGAACTGTTTCATCTCGGTCGGGACCCGGGCGAACGGGACAACCTCGCCAGGACCCACCCTCAAAAAGCTGGTGAGTTGCGAGATCTGTTGCACCAGTGGCGGCGGCGAGTCTCGGCACAGCCACCGCGAGCGAATCCGGAGTTTCAGGCTCCTTCGGGATGAGACCTTGTCTGGTCTCAATCGCTGCCATAAACTTCCGCGCGGCCAACCGGATTGCCTGCAGCGAAGGATTCCCGTGTTGGTGTTGTTCTCAAGGAGCTTCTCATGATGCGTTCAGCCAATCCAACTCTGAAAGCGTCCACATTCGAGCAGTATCGTGGTGCTGAACACTCGACCACGATGACGGTCGCCGGAACTGTCAACAAGACATTCATCATGCTGCTGTTCCTTGCAGCATCGGCCTCGTTCGCCTGGAACCTGACTGACGACTGGCGAGTAGCGGCGATGGCTGAAGTCCAGGAGGGTGCCGCGGTTTCATCCACTGGCGGCAACGTGGTCCACCCGGGCGTTTTGATGGTGGGAGGACTTATTGGGGGACTGATCTTTGCGATGGTGACGATCTTCAAGCCAAGCTGGTCTGCCGTCACCGCACCGTTGTACGCTGTTTTCGAAGGGGCCTTTCTTGGGGCGCTCTCGGCCCTGGTCGAGTTGCAGTTTCCGGGGATTCCCTTTCAGGCCACCTGCCTGACATTTTGCACGCTGGGAGGTTTGTTGGCCGCGTACAAGTCGGGACTGATCAAGGCGACGGAAAACTTCAAGCTGGGTTTGTTTGCAGCGATGTCCGGCCTGATGTTGATCTACCTGGTCACATTCATCGTGGCGTTGTGCGGCGGGGGGATGCCGTACATTCACGATTCGGGGCCGATTGGCATCGGCTTCAGCTTGGTCGTGGTTGTCATTGCCGCTTTGAACCTCGTACTCGATTTCGATTTTATTGAGCAGGGGGCCGATTACGGTGCGCCGAAGTACATGGAGTGGTACGGCGCATTCGGGCTGATGGTGACACTGATCTGGCTCTACATCGAGTTTTTGCGGCTGTTGATGAAACTCAATAGTCGCGATTGAGTCGACTCGTGAATCATGTGGTTTGTTGTCACTGGCAGCATCACCTGTCTGTGATCACCTCTATGGTTGGCAGTGCCAGGTAGACGATCGGCATTTCACCGTCCTCGGTGGTGAAAAGCGGGATGTGGTAGATGCCGCATTCGATCCGACCGCCTCCTGTCGGGTCAACTTGTTGCCATTGCTTGTCGTCGGTGTAATATTCGGCCCAGACGTGGCCGCAGGATCCGTAGAGCCAGCCGGCGACCTGCCGCGCGGGGACACCCGCGGCCCGGCAGAGGGTGACGAAGCAGTCGGAGAAATCCCAGCAGTGTCCGAATTTCTGGTGGATGACTTTCAGAGTGCCCCAGCGTGACCCCGTTCGTCCCGAATAACGAATATTCTTGCCAGGAGTCAGCCAGGTGAGGATCGCTTTGGCCTTGCCCACGTTCGTCGAACTGCCGCGAGTGATCCGGTGGGCCAGTGACCTGATGTCCACCGATTGGGAAGGCCACGCCGTGGTCGGACTTGTCAAATCGGGGGCGGGTGTCACATCAGATTGGCTCAACCCTGTGTCGTCAACTGTGACTTCGGCCGTGGTCGTGACAAACGGCACGCCAAGCCGGACGGAGGTGCTGGGGAATGTCACGACCACACAGGCGGCATCGGTGGTCCGATTGTCGTCGGTGGGTTCGAAGTGATAGTTGGACAACGTGGGAGCGAGTGTCGGCGAACGCAGTGCCAGGGATTTCGAAAACGTGAAACGCGTTGCCAATTGTCGGATCTCTTTTGATGTGGATTTTTTCGGTTCGCTACTGGCGGCCAGGAACTGATTGAACAGCGTGTTGCAGACCATGTAGTCGGCGGTTTCGACAGTGGCCAACTGGGCAATGACCCGGTACCGGAGTCGTGTTGGCTTGGGCAGGTATCCCAGTTCGTAGGACGTTTTGATCGCCAGGGATTCATCGACGTGCTGTCCGACATATTCGACGATTGTCAGCCCGTCTCTCAGGCAAAAGGGTTCAGGTTTTGTCTCCAGTAACGACTCGTGAATCGCCGCAGCGGCCGCGTCGTCGTCGGCGCGAATGATGTTGACCTGGATCGGAGACCCATGAATTGTCAGGTCAGAATGTGTCAGGTCTTTGATCGATCCGTTCAGCTTGTTGCCGATGGCATCACGCTCGGCTTGGGTGGCGCGGTGCGAGTTCTGGAGAATCACACCCGCTGGCAGGCTGGGAAACGGGGGTCGTGACGAATCGGTCGCGGCAAGATTCTGTACTGGCCGCGATGATGGGGCGTTCTCCCGACAGGAGATGCCCAGGCTGACCAGCGCCAGAAATACAAGACCTGAACACCAACACGGGCTGAACCGGCGGGCTGGAAAGACACTGAAACCCATGGTGGGTATTCTAATCGTTGAAGATCGTGTGGCGAACAGGAGCAGAGCAGATGTACAGCACAACAAGAGTCGATGCTCGGAGCTTGCGTGTGGTTGGGTTTGGTGTGTTGTTGAGTGCCGCGGTCTGTGCCGTTGGCCTGTCCGGTGCTGAAAAGCCGACCGGGTTCACCGAGCATCTTCTGGTCGGCAAGTTGGGTTATGTGTTCGGAGTGGCAGCTGCCGACCTCGATGGGGACGGTGATGTGGATCTCACGAGCCCCGATATCAAGGACAAGGCGGTTTCGACCCTGTACCTGTTCCGCAACGACGGGCACGGAAAGTTCAAACGTGAGGTGCTCTTTGCCGGGGAACCTGGCTGGTTCGAGCGGCACACGATTGCTGATGTTGACGGCAACGGCACTCCGGACGTGGCGATTGTGAACAACCAGAAAGGCAATCTGATCTGGCTGTCCAATCCGGGCGGCGACGGGACGAAACCCTGGAAGCGTCATGTGATCACCAACAACTGTCCCCGAGCCTATGACGTGGTTTTGGTTGATCTGGATGGTGATGGAGATCTGGATGCGGCGGCCACCACGTACCGTGCACATGTCGTTACGTGGTACGAACATCCCGGTAATGCAGCATTGGATCGGGAATGGACCCGGCGGATCATCGATGCCGACATGCACGAATCGCGAACTCTCGCTGTTGGAGATTTTGATCGAGATGGCCGGCCGGACCTGTTGGCCACCGCCGTGGGGCAGATGCCCTCCGGCCAGCCCGATTCGACCAAGCACAAATCACGGGTGGCCTGGTACCGGAATTCAGGGAAACCGACTTCGCAGACGTGGCAACGCCACATTATCGAAGATCGTTTGCCGGCGGCGATCCATGGACATCCGGTCGACCTGGACGCCGATGGAGACCTGGATGTTGTGATGGCACACGGGATGCGTGTCGAGGCGGATCCGAAGATCTCGCGGCACCAGGTGGTCTGGTACGAGAACACATCGAAGGAAAAGGGGATTCCGGGATGGCGGCGGCATCATGTCGGGAGGCTCCCCTTCGCATTCGAGGCCATTGCCGGTGATATCGATGCCGATGGGGATCTCGACATTGCTGCCACGGCCTGGTCAAAGGGCGACCGCGTGGTGTGGTTCGAAAACAGTGGCGGAAACAAGTGGGTGCAACACGTGGTTCGCACTGACTTTCGTGCTGCCAACCAGGTCATCCTGGTCGACCTGGACGGGGACAAGCGATTGGACCTTGTGGCCGGAGCAGATGACGGGTCGCGACGCGTGCAGGGGTCGCTGGAACTGCGTTGGTGGCGAAATGGGTTGGCCAAAAAGAAGTGAGCTCCGTGGTGCGTTGCGTTGTTGCACGGGGAGTTCTACCGTGTGAGATCCGGTTCTGAGAGTGCTTGGAGTGTGAGGAACACGATGTCCGACGACCAGTTGAAAATTGTTTACACCAAGACCGACGAAGCGCCCGCACTGGCGACGCGTTCACTGCTGCCGATTCTGAGAGCCTTCACCGCGTCGTCGGGGATTGAATTCGAGTTGCAGGACATTTCCCTGGCTGGCCGGATTGTCGCGAATTTGTCCGACCATCTCAGTGATGAGCAAAAGCAGAATGACGCGTTGACCGAACTGGGCGAGTTGGCCAAGACCCCGGCTGCAAACATCATCAAGCTGCCCAATATCAGTGCCTCGATTCCCCAGTTGCAGGCCACTGTCAAGGAATTGCAGGAACACGGATACGCTGTTCCGGACTACCCGGAGGACGTCGACGGAGAGGCTGATGAGGAAATCAAGGCGCGGTATGCCAAGGTCCTGGGGAGCGCGGTCAATCCGGTGCTTCGAGAGGGGAACTCGGATCGCCGTGTGGCTGCTCCTGTGAAGGCCTACGCGCAGGCCAATCCCCATCCCATGGGAGACTGGACCAGCGAGATCCAGACTCACGTGGCACACATGAGCGAGGGAGATTTTTGCGGCAGCGAACAGTCTCACGTGATGGCTGCCAGTGGCACGGTGCAGATCGTGCTTGAGACCGCAGATGGTTCCACCGTGCTCAAGGATGGGCTGTCTCTTCAGGAGGGCGAGGTCATCGATGCGTCGGTGATGAGCCGGACGGCCCTGCGGGAATTCCTGGCGAGCGAGATTGCTGACGCACGTGAACGAGATCAATTGTTCTCGCTACACATGAAGGCCACGATGATGAAGGTCTCGGACCCGATCATCTTCGGCCATGCTGTCAGCGTGTACTACGCTGACGTGTTCGAGAAGCACTCCGCGGTGCTCGAGGAACTGGGAGTCGACCCGAACAACGGCATTGGTGATCTGTACACGAAGATCGAGGGGCTGGGAGATGACAGGGCCGAATTGGCCGATGAAATTCGAGCCGATGTGGAAGCGGTCTACCAGGTGCAGCCACGGTTGGCGATGGTCAACTCGGACCTCGGAATCACCAATTTGCATGTCCCCAGCGACATCATCATTGATGCATCGATGCCGGTCGTTGTCCGGGATAGCGGGACGATGTGGGGACCCGATGGAGGCCAACACGAGGTGAAGTGTGTGATTCCGGATCGTTGTTACGCTGGCATCTACCAGGCGGTATTCGATTTTTGCCGTGAACATGGTGCCTTCGACGTGGCGACCATGGGAAATGTTAGCAACGTGGGGTTGATGGCTCAGAAGGCCGAGGAATACGGGTCGCACGATAAGACATTCGAGATTTCCGAGTCCGGTACGGTGCGAGTGGTGGATGAATCCGGCCAGGTGCTTGTAGAACACACGGTTGAAACAGGCGACATCTGGCGAATGTGCCAGACGAAGGATATCGCAATTCGGGACTGGGTCCGGCTGGCCGTCAGTCGTGCTCGCGCGACTGGTGCGTTGGCCATTTTCTGGCTGAACCCGGACCGGGCGCATGATGCCACTTTGATTGCCAAGGTGGAACAATACCTTCCGGATCACGACACCGAGGGGCTGGAAATCCAGGTGCTCGCTCCCGTCGAAGCAACCCGGCTCAGTTGCGAACGTGCACGTGATGGGCTGGATACGATTTCGGTGACCGGAAACGTACTGCGGGACTACCTCACGGACCTGTTTCCGATCCTGGAACTGGGCACAAGTGCCAAGATGCTCTCGATTGTTCCGTTGCTGGCTGGCGGAGGTCTGTACGAGACCGGGGCTGGCGGTTCGGCACCCAAGCACGTGCAGCAGTTCAATGCCGAAGGCCACCTGAGATGGGACTCGCTCGGCGAATTCCTGGCAGTCGGTGTGTCACTGGAGGACGTTGCCGAAAAGACTGGAAACGGGCGGGTTCGCGTTTTGGCCGATACGCTGAATGCCGCGATCGGGCGGTTGCTGGAATCACGAAAGTCACCGTCGCGTAGGGTGAATGAACTCGACAACCGCGGCAGCCATTTTTACCTGGCCTTGTTCTGGGCACAGGCACTGGCTGCACAGGCCGACGAGACTGGATTGCAGGAGGAGTTTCGAGGTTTGGCGCAGTTGCTGGCCGAACAGGAAACAACAATTGTTGACGAGATGAATGCGGCCCAGGGCGAACCGGTGGACATCGGTGGCTATTACCACCCAGACGACAGCCAGGCCGATGCCGCGATGCGACCCAGCACGACTTTCAACCAGGCCATCGCGTCTCTCTCTTCGGAGTGACCCCGATCTGTCGAGTTGGTCTTCCAGCTTCGCCAGTTCGCCTGCTGCTGAGTCTCGGTGTCAGAGTTGAAAACACATCAACACGCCGTTCCAGTCCTTGCAGAACAAGCGTCGATTGGACAGCACGACGTGAGGCCAGGCGTCACTTTTCATCAGCCGTGGTTTCCTCGCCAGTTCCTTGTAGGCCCCGGGTGATTTGCCCGAGGATTCGACCAGGACCAGGTCACCACGGTTGGCCCAGATCACCAGGCGATGGTCGGAGGTGACAACGCAAGAGGCGGTGAGACCAAACCCCGGGGCCCGCCAGATCAGTTTGCCTGTCTGGTAGTCCAGGCAGGACAGGCCCTGCCGAATCAGGTACAGGCGGCCCTGGTGCAAAACCGGCGAGCAGGCATCGGCCGCATACGGAGCCTTCCACGCCTGGCGGATGCCTTGACGTGAGACCTCCAGCCGGACGACCGAATACTGGTTGTAGGCAGAGGTGATGATCACGGATTGTCCGTCAACGATCGGAGTGGCGATGTTGTTGGCAAAATCGGTGACCCAGGGGAATGTCGCCAGTGTCTCGCCCTCGTGGCCCTTGTCGAGTCGAGCCACGAGCAGATTGCGGATGGTCAGCACGGCAACGCAGGGGATGCCGTCCACTGTCATCGGGACCAGCCCTCCCGAATGGCCGGCCGGTTGTTTGCTTTCGGACGTCCAGGTTCGTTTTCCGGTCCTTGTGGAGAAGGCCATCAGGTTTCCCTCGTCGTCACCAACTTCAACGATGACCCAGTCGCCATAGACCAGCGGTGCTGTGGTGTAGCCGTAGTCCCGGAGTCGTCGTCGTCCCACCAGCGGACGTTGGGCGACGTCGTAGGCCTGGTAGAAGTTGATTCCCCAGACGCGGCGACCCGATTGTCTTGTGTTCCAGCAATTCAGGTCACCATCGGTACTCAGTGTGAACAGACAACCTGTTCGCTTGTCATACGATGGACAGGACGAGGGACCTGAATACAGGCCCTTGTCACCTTCGCTCTTGCGGCCATACAGCGGGCAGGGGTAGGACTGCGTCCACAGTCGTTTTCCAGTTGCTGCCTCGATGCAATAGACCCATTCGCGGTTGTCTTTCCATCCCATCGTGTACAGGCGGCCGTCGGCGACGATCGGTGCACTTCCGCTGAGCCCGAGAGTGTCGGTCCACAACGGTTTGCCGGGAGGCCATGCTCCGCGGTCGAAACCCGAGTCTTCGTGTACAACTCCGCTGCGAGCCGGTCCTCTCCAGTGGGGCCAGTCGTCGCCGCGAGAACTGGCCGTGCCCCAGATGGCCACGACCAGAATGACGATGATGCCAACGGCGGGGCTGCGGAGTGATTGGGGCATTGGGGAAATGGCCGGATGGCTTGAAAAATGGTCGGAGTGGATTGTATCAGGAAACAGTAGAACCCGATGAGAGTGTCAACAGGGGCGATTGGAACCGGAGCCAGATCACGATGAGAATCGCAATCGGCGGCATTTTGCATGAGACAAGCACGTTTGTTCAGACTACGACGACGTTGTCCGATTTTCAGCATGCGACGGGCATTGCCCGGGGCACCGAAATGGTCGAACGGTTCCGGGGCACCAATGTCTGCTCGGGAGGATTTATCGATCGGCTCGAACAGGAGGATGACGTCGAGATCGTCCCCTTGCTGCGTGCGAGCGCCTTTCCGGGAGGCTTGATTGACGCCGCGGATTACGCAGCGATCAAGACCGATCTCCTGGATCGATTGGCCGAGGCAGAACGGGTCGGTGGGCCGGTCGATGGGGTGCTACTGGACCTTCATGGTGCGATGGTGGTTGATGGCATCGACGACGCAGATGGTGATATGACGGCGGCGGTTCGTGAGGCGATCGGTCCGGATCGACCGATCGTTGTGACCTATGACCTGCACGGCAACCACACGTCGTTGCGGGTCAAGTCGGCAACGGCGGTCGTAGGATTCGATACGTTTCCCCACGTCGATATGTCTGAACGTGGACGTGAAGCCGTGGAAATCCTATTGGCAACTGTTCGTGGCGAGATCTCGCCGGTTGGGGCGATCCGTCAACTGCCTTTGTTCTGGGCGACCCGCAAACAGGTGACCGCTCAGCCTCCCATGGACGACGTGATTCGCCGGGTGCATGAAATCGAGCAGCGGCCAGGGATCGTGTGTGTGACGATCGCAACCGGTTTTGCATGGTCCGACGTGCCCGACGTAGGGGCGTCGGTGATTGTTGTTGCCGACAGCGATGAAGAACTGGCCCAGGCCACCGCCGACGAGTTTGGCAGTTGGGTGTGGGAAAATCGGCAAACCTGGTTTTCGGCCCCTGTCTCCGTCCGAGATGGACTCGACGCGGGACATGGCATCGGTGAATTTCCAATCATGCTGGCCGACCATTGCGACAACACCGGTGGCGGTTCCCCGGGGGATTCAACGGAGGTTCTGCGGACATTCCTGGAACTGGGGCTCGAGGACGCTCTGATCTTGTACATGGTCGATCCCGAAGCCGCCCGGTTGGCACACGAGGCAGAGGCCGGGCAGACGATCAACGTATCGCTGGGGGGCAAGTCGGATCCGGTCCAGGGGGCACCGGTCGACTGTGCCGCCGAGGTGCTTGCGGTTACGACCGGTGAGTTTTCCTACGACGGGCCGATGTTTGCCGGCCTGACCGGAACGATGGGTCTGTCGGCGTGGCTGAGGGTCGAGGGGGTGAATGTCGTCGTGGTGACAGCTCGTGAACAGCCCTTTGACATGGCATTCAGTCGTACGCTGGGAATCGATTGCTCGGAGATGAAGTACATCTGCTTGAAGTCAGCGGCACATTTTCGGGCGGCCTTTGAATCGTTGGGAGGGTCGATTCACAACATCGACGCTGCCGGAATTCATACCCACCGCTTCGAGAAACTTGTCTTCCAGAAACGGGTTCGTGACATGTTTCCGGTTGAGATTGCGCCTGCCACGTCTTGAAACGTCCGATGTGCGGGATTTGTGAATCAGGCCAGTTGTTGTGGCTGGGTCACTTCGTGATAGATGTCCTTGCCAACGACCTCGCTCCAACGATCGATGATCTTGCGCCACATGGGGCCGGGTTGGCCGTCTCCGATGGGTAGGCCGTTGAAACTGGTGACGGGCCCCAGGCAATACGGGGTGGTCGGCATCCATGCTTCTTCGGCGTTGACAACGTCGTAGGTCTGGATGTCCTCCTCGACCAGTGGGATGTCCATGTCCTGGAGGATTTCCCCGAGCACCGTCAGGCTGATGCCCCACAGGATGTTGTCTCGACGAGGCGAAATGACCTGGCCGTCGCGATAGATCACGAAATTCGATCCACCGGTCTCGGTGATGTTGCCGTTGATGTCGAGGTACAGCGGAGTGGCGGATGCATCGAGTTGCTTGACCTCCTGTTCACCAATCCACATGTGCAGGCGGTTGCGGTTTTTGATCTTTGACGAAAGACACTGCGGGGGCCAGTGTCGTGGAGCTGGTGTGACACAGTGCACGCCTTCCTGGAACACCTTGCTGAACATCGAGAACCGGATTGGGAAAGTGTGCTGGACGTACGAGGGAGTGAGTGTCTCGGGCATTCCCGCGGCACCGGCGTAGACCGTGTTTTCACCGGCGGTCATGTAGAAGACCAGGCCGAGTTCGTCACCCGGGGCCAGTTGGCTGTTTTCGGAAATCAACTTTTCAGAAATCGCCCGACTCTCGTCGAGGCTCACCGGCGGGACGATCCTGGCATAACGGCAACTGCGATAGAAACGTTGCAGGTGGTCTTCGAGACGGTATGGAACCTGGTGAAACGTTCGAAAGAAGTCGGTTACGGCCGCTCCGATCACAATTCCCAGGTCATAAATTGGTAAGACACACTGTGAGGCAGGGACAAACTCTCCCTTGAGATATGCAATTGGTTCGGACATGACGCACGACCTTGTGTGATTGGTGATGGAAGGGCCATCGTACGATCTGTAGAGGGTATTTGTGTACCATCGGGGACCGTATCCCGTGTCAAAGAAGATGGATTCGCATGTCTGACCGGTATTTTCCCTGGCGATTGTGTGCCGCGATCCTGCTGTCTTGGGCTTTCTTCAACACCGCCGGTGTCGCATCGGATTCGAGACCGGCACAGTTGAGGAGTCTCGAGAAGTCGTTTCAGAGCGAGGTGCGACCTCTGCTGGTTCAGTTTTGTAACGGCTGTCATTCGACAAAAAAGAAGGAAGGTGAACTCGACCTCCAACGGTATGCAAAGTTTGCTGCAGTGAGGCGGGACACCACGGTCTGGCTTGGTGTCAGGGAAATGCTCGGCAAGGGTGAGATGCCTCCCCGGGGTGCGAAGCAGCCCGGGGCTGGGCAGCGTCAGGTGTTGCTGGACTGGGTGCGTCGCTACTTGCACGCGGAAGCCCTGGCACAGGCGGGTGATCCGGGGGCAGTCGTGTTGCGGCGGCTGAGTAATGCTGAGTACACGTTTACGGTTCGCGATTTGACCGGAGTGCCGCTGGATCCGGCTCGCGAGTTTCCCGGCGACAACGCGGCAGGCGAAGGCTTCACCAACACCGGTGCTGGCCAGGCCATGTCGCCGGCGCTGTTGCGAAAGTATCTCGAGGCGGGCAAGCACATCGCCAGTCATGCCATGTTGTTACCCGGCGGGATCCGGTTTTCGATCAAGAAATCGCAACGTGATTGGACCGATGAAAAACTGGCAGAAATCCGGGCGTTTTATCAGCGATTCACTCGTTCAAACGACCTGGGTGTTGGTGACAAGGTCGGCAACGTCAACGTACACGGCAACACGCGGTTGGGTGTTGCCGGTCAGTTGCCGATTGAACGCTACTTGAAGGCGACTCTCGAGGAACGAGATCGGTTGCGGGCGGGTGACACGACGATTGCGGCTGTGGCCCAGCAGCGACAACTGAGCCGGCGTTATCTCGGACGACTCTGGAACACGTTGAATGGCAGTGGCAAGTCGTTGATTCTCGATCGTGTGCGTGACAGATGGAGACAAGCCAAGCCGGACGATGTGAAGACGATGGTGGCCGAGGTGGCGCAGTGGCAACAGGCTCTCTGGGTTTTTGGTCCGGTTGGGCTGGTGGGGCGTGCCGGTGGCCCGAAGCTCTGGATGTCAGCGGTCGATCCGCTGCTGGAATCGCAGCAGTTGCGTCTCGCGTTTCCGGCCCCCAAGACTGATGCAAAACCCGACAAGCCCGTCGCCTTGTCGCTGTCGATTGGAGATGCGGGTGATGGCCCGGTTGGTGATCTGGTCGTGTTCCAAAAGCCAAGACTGGTGAAGAAAGGCCAGCCGGATGTCTTGCTGAAAGATGTTCGGGAAATGACCGGAGATGTGGCCGGAGGTCCGTGGGGGTTGGATCCCGACCGGTTTGGGAAACACCCGAAAGGTGGAAAGGACGTCCCTGCAGTTGCCGCCGATTCGTTGTGCGTGCAGGCTCCGGCGGTAGTCAGTTTTGTGCTGCCGGCGTCGCTGGCCGCAGGCCGAGAGTTCGTGACGACTGCGGTGATCGAACCTCATGGCGATGGCAATGGGTCGGCACAGATTGCCCTGCTAGAGGGTAAAGCGGTGGCAAAAGCAGGGCTGGAAGTCACGCGTGTGACGACCAAGTTTTCACAGGTGACACACCTGTTCTCCGACACGCGTGTGACCAGCTTCGAAAATGCAGTGCTTGTCGCCGGTGTCCCCGGGCGGGTGAAATCGAAAGCAAAGCCGGCCAAAAAGAAAACAACGAGAATTTCTGCCGCCAGGGGCCGGTTCCAGAAGGCGTTTGCGGAGTTTCGTGACCTGTTTCCGATGGCGTTGTGTTACAGCCAGATCGTCCCGGTGGACGAGGTGCTGACAATGACGTTGTTTCATCGTGAGGACAATCACCTGTCGCGATTGATGCTGACGGAGTCGGAACACCGTCAACTGGATCAATTGTGGAGCGAGTTGCGTTTTGTCAGCGACTGGCCGTTGAAGAAAGTGACGGCCATGGAATTGCTGCTGGAAGTGATGGAGGGTGTCAATCATCCGCAATACAAGGCCCTCGTGCCGATTCGAGGTTTGACCTTGAGAGAGGCGGCCATCTTTCAGCGGGACAAGAAACGTGCCGAACCCGGCCACCTGGCGGCTGTATTGACGTTGGCCGATCGTGCGTATCGACGGCCCCTCCATCGCAGTGAGACGGCTGAACTGAAAGGGCTGTATGTCCAGTTGCGAGACCAAGGGGTGTCGCACGACGAGGCAATCCGGATGACGATTGCCAGGGTGTTTGTCGCGGCGGCATTTCTGTATCGGCTAGAACGCGTTCCTGATGGTTCGGAGGCGGCGGCTGTTTCCGGTCACGAGGTGGCCACTCGACTGAGTTACTTCCTGTGGTCCTCCGGGCCCGATGCAGAATTGAGAAAAGCGGCAGCCTCCGGATTGCTCATGGACGATTCGCAGTTGTTGTCTCAGGCCAGACGCATGCAGCGGCATCCCCGGGTTCGACGCCTGGCGACCGAGTTTGGTTGCCAGTGGCTGCACATTCATGACTTCCCCGTTTTGACGCTCAAGAGTGAAAAACATTACCCGGAATTTGCCCGTTTGAAGGGTGACATGTACGAGGAAGCAATCCGGTTTCTGGCCGATGCGTTTTCTACCGACCGGTCATTGATGTCGGTGTTGGATTCAGATCACACATTCGTCAACAAGCGATTGGCGTCGTTCTATGGGGTGCAGGAATTCGAGGCGACAAAGGGAGGGAGCGAGTGGCTGCGAGTGACGGGAATGCGGGCCAGGGGCCGTGGTGGAGTGCTGGGACTGTCTGCCACGTTGGCCAAGCCATCGGGAGCCGCCCGAACCAGCCCAATCTTGCGTGGCAACTGGGTTTCGGAAGTGCTGCTGGGCGAGAAGTTGCCGCGTCCCCCCAAACAAGTGCCGCAGTTGCCTTCTGATGAAACACAGACCGACGGTTTGACCATGCGACAATTGGTCGCCAAACACAGCGAGGTGAAGACCTGTGCACGCTGTCACCAGCGAATTGATCCATTTGGATTTGCGCTTGAGGGCTTCGACACGATCGGCCGATCCCGAAAGAAAGATCTCGCCGGACGTGATGTTGATTCCGGGTCGCGATTGCCCGATGGCTCGACTGTCCAGGGCCTGCCGGGATTGCGGACGTATCTGAAAACCAAGCGACGCGACGATTTTGTCAGGCAATTCAATCGCAAGTTGCTGGGCTATGCCTTGGGCCGACAGACACAACTCTCTGATCAACCCCTGCTCGACAAAATTCACCAGCGGATGAAGCAAAACGACTATCGCCTGTCTGTGGCAATTGAGATGATCGTGCTGTCGCCTCAATTTCGCCAGATTCGTGGACGGGGAACCCAGGTGACCGAAACATCCCAGAGATAGAACGTCTGCCGTGATCCCTTCCGGTCCAGTGCAATCACAAAGGATCTGCCGATGACGCATGAGTACTCGCGGCGCGCGTTTTTGCGTGGGGCCGGTGGTGTGACAATGGCGTTGCCGTGGATGGAATCGCGCCGTGTCTGGGGTGACGAAAAAACGCCGAAAGCCGAGGCTCGCCGGTCAGGAAATGCCGGTAGCCAGGCTCCCATGCGGCTGGCCGTGCTGTTCTCGGGCAACGGATTTCATTCAGGCGAGTTCAATGCCAAGGGGGCCGGAGCGGCAATGGAATTGGGCAAGGTGTTGACGCCGCTCATTGATTTTCGTGAACGGCTCACCTACATCCGCGGCCTGTTCAATGCCGAGGCGCTCAAGGGCAATATTCACAGTTCTCAGACAGGCAACTTGTTGTCGGGTGCCAGCCTCGCCTCAGGCGGAGCAATTCGTTCGGGGACCAGTTTTGACCAGGTCATCGCCCAGCGGTATGGGCGTTCGACGAAAGTGCCAAGCCTGGTGCTGGGTTGTGAGAGGTCCAATCCGGGGATCCACAAGGATTACTCGATGTTGTACAGCTCACACATTTCATGGAGTTCGCCGACGAATCCAACTCCACTGGAAGTGTACCCCGCACTGGCGTTTGATCGTCTGTTCAACAACCGGATCAGCCGCGGTGATCGGAGTGTCCTGGACGCGGTATTGGCCGAAGCTCGCCGATTTCGGAAAGGGATCAGTCGAGGTGATCAAAGGAAGTTCGACGAGTACCTGAATTCGATTCGGGAGGTGGAGCGTCGGATCGAACGCTCTGGTGCGAAGGGAGAATTGCAGGGATGGAGACCGGCACTGGAAAAACCGAATATCCCACGACCGCCAGATGGCATTCCGCAGGATCTGCCCGAGCACATGAAGCTGATGTGTGACATTGTCGTGCTCGCTTTCCTGACCGACTCGACTCGCGTGTGTACCCTGAAACTCAACAACGATCACAGTTATCTTCGATTCCCTCATCTGGGAATCGAAGTGGGACACCACGAGTTGTCTCACCGCAACAACGCGAATTACTTGAAGGTCAATCAGTTCATGTTCAGCCAGATGGCCTACATCGCAAAGAAACTCGATGCGGTGCAGGAGGGGGCTCGGACAGCGTTGGACAACACCATCATGATGTATTGCTCGAGCATGATGTCGGGTGCCCACAATGCGTCGCAGTTGCCCGTTGTCTTGCTGGGTGGTGGTGGTGGCAAATTGGCTGGTGGACGCATTTTGGACTACCAGGGCAAGTCACATCGCCAGATGTGTAGCCTGTTCCTGTCGCTGATGGACAAGTTCAATATTCAATTGGATCGTTTCGGAGATTCGGCCACGCGGTTGGCCGAGGTGTGAATGTTTTTTGCGTGGCGCTTTGGCGACCCCTGAAAAGAGGAAGTGGACTCGTGCGTGCGTTGTCTTTGATTGGACTGCTGTTTTTGTTTCTTGGGACCGGATGTGGTTCGGATGAGGGTTCTTCCGACCAGGCTCAAACGCCACCCCAGGGGGATTCGACTGCAAAAGTTGAGGAGATGGTTCCCGACGATGCCGCAGCCGTTTCTGCGCTGGAGGCGTTGGGAGCAACGTTCAAGCATGGTGGTGACGGACGAGTGACGGAAGTCAGCCTCCGCGGGGCCACTGTCACGGATTCCGACCTGGCGTCCCTGGAGTCGCTGGCCAATCTTCAGTCCGTGCTGTTGAACGAGACCGGTGTGACCGACAAGGGGTTGGAGACACTCGGCAAGATTTCCAGTTTGCGGAACCTCGATTTGCGAGGCTGTGGCATCACCAATGACGGGCTGGAGCATCTCGCGGGCCTTGTTTCCCTGCGAGCCCTGCGGCTTTCGGGAAAGAACAACGCGACCCAGATTGATGATGACGGCATGTCGCATATCGGGAAGCTGGTCGGCCTGAAGGCATTGCTGCTCGACTTCCTTTTTGTCAGTGAAGAGGGTTTGGCCGAATTGAAGGAGCTGAAACAACTCCAAGAACTCTACCTGGCTGGAACCCTGGCGGGTGACGAGGCCGCGGGTGTCCTGAAACAGTTTCCCGATCTTCGCAAGGTCCGACTGTCACAGACCCAGGTGGGTGACGCCGGATTGGAACAACTGGGAGGAATCGAGACACTGGTCGAATTGGACGTCAGTGAGAACAGTTTGATCTCCGATGCCGGGATGGTTCACCTGGGCACGATGAAGAACCTGCAGAAACTCAATCTGTGGCGCGTCCAGATTTCCGACGCCGGCCTGGAACCGTTGGGGCAACTGCAAAGCCTCGCCTGGTTGAATCTCGACAACACGTTGACCACCGACCTGGGCCTGCCGGCGCTCTCTGGATTGCTGAAGCTGGAATTCCTGCACCTGGGTTCAACCTCGATCACCGACGAGGGGCTGGTGCACCTGGAGAGCCTCAAGTCATTGAGAGATTTGAAGGTGACGAGGACCAATGTCAGTGAGGCGGGTGTGACGATGCTCCAGAAAAAATTGCCCGGGGCGAAGATCCAGTTGAAATACATTGCCAGCGACGAGGGGTAAATCTCCCAGCCGCACGAAAAAAGGGCCAGGCGCGGCTGTGCCGGGCCTGGCCCCTGGGTGCGGGTGTCTAGAATCGGTCAGGCGACTTCCCAACCTTCGCGGTACTCCTTGCGGATGTACTGCATCGCCTCGGCACAGTTGGGAGCCTCAAGGGCGGCGGCATCCCATTCGAGGGCTTTGCCGGTACGGTAGCTGACGTTGCCCAGCAGGACGGATTCGGTCAGTGCCCCGGAGTAATCGAAGTTGCAGGTTGTGGGCGTGCCTTTCTTGCAGGCCTGGATCCACTCGGCGTGGTGCCCGATCGACTTGGGGATCGACTTCTTGGGAGGCTGGAAGCTCTTGAACTTGTCCTGCGGGTAGAGCTTGTAACGGCCGTAATCGGCAAACATCTGGCCTTCGGTGCCAACAAACATCACGCCGCTGCCGGGGACACGTTGTCCTGCGACCTGGCGGGGAATCATGTTGCCGTCGTACCAGGTCAGTTTGACCGGAGCCAGTTTTCCTCGCTTGGGAAACTGGTATTCGACCTTCAGGCCCAGGGGGCACGTTTCCGGATGCAACTTTGGACCGGTGGAATGACAGTGGGTCGGATGGACGAGCTTCAGGGCCCAGAAGGGCAGATCCATGTAGTGGCAAGCCATGTCACCGAGTGTGCCCTGTCCGAAATCCCACCAGCGACGCCACTGTGCCGGATGGTAGCGTCCAGCGGCGTACGGGCGAACCGGTGCAGGTCCAAGCCAGAGGTCCCAGTGGAGATTCTTGGGTGGTTTTTGTCCAGCTTTGGGGCGGTCGCCGCCACCCCAACCTTTGCCAACCCACACGTGGGCTTCGGTCACGTCGCCGATAGCACCCGACTGAATGATTTCCACCACTCGACGGTAGTTTTCTCCGGCGTGGATCTGGGTTCCCAACTGCGTGGCAACACCTTTTTTCTTGGCTGCTTCGGCCAACACGCGAGCCTCGTGGACGGTGTGGGCCAGGGGTTTCTCGACGTAGACGTGGAGTCCCTTGTTGATGGCCCGTAGTGCGGCCGGGGCGTGGTGGTGATCGGCGGTGCCGACAACCACCGCGTCGATGCGGCCGGCTTCGGCTTCAATCATCTCGCGATAATCCACGTAGGTCCGAGCATCTTTGAACCGGGCCTTGGCGCGATCGAGGTAGTTGGTGTCGATGTCGCACAGGGCAACGATGTTCTCGCCCTGGACCCCCTGGATGTCGGCGGCGGCACGGTTGGCCGTGCCAATGCACGCGATTCGCAGTTTCTCGTTGGGGGACCGTTCGGCCGCGGCTGCTCCACCGGTGAACACACCGGTAGAAATGGCAAGGGCACCAGCACTGGTGGTTTGCAGGAAGTCGCGGCGGTTGACAGTTTGCGATCGCGTCATGTGTCCGGTCCGTTGCTGAAGGAGTGAGTCGTTAGAGCCGGGGCAAGCTTGCTTCGCCTAACAGTGTACTAGGATACCTCGACTCTGGCATACAGGGAAAGGCGGCGTGCCAGATCAGGGCGAGGAATTTCCGGACTCGTTTGTCACAACAATTGGTGGACATTCTCCGGTGGTCGGCCAAGAACGGCCCGGTTTCCCCGCACAACAATCGGGCGTTCTATCAGGATCGGGTTGGCAGCCATGGCCTCGAACAGTTCCTCCCGCGAACATTCGGCTCCCGCAGGGGTGAGTTGGCTGTAGGCGGCTTCCTTGCTGCGTATGAAGTCACCGGGTTCCAGACCGAGTTGATTGGCAAGAATTGTGAGTTCCTCGACGGTGGGTGGGTGATCGAGATATTCGATAACCCGTGGTGATGCTCCGGCGGTCTCAAGCAGTGCAAGTGTTTGTCGACTCTTGGAACAACGCGGGTTGTGGTAAATCGTGATCGGTTCGTCTGGCATCCGGGCGGTCCTGTTCCGTCTGTGGGCGGCGATCAACCCTGGTGCACGAATCGCCGGTCAGACTCTACCAACTGGCCGGCGGCTTGTCTGTTGGAGTAACCCGGCTTCGGAATGTTGGTCGAGGGGGGACTTGTTCTACAATCGCTTGGTAGCACGCCGAGGGACACTCGGTAAAAAAACGTCTTCGGATAGGACCACGCGATGTGGAACGCCTCTCGTATCACCCACCAGTTCTGGCTGTCCGTGCCGGTCGCATTGGTCCTGTCGGTGATCGCAGTGGGAGCCGACGACAGTGCTGAGATCCGGGGAGTCCGGTTCTTTGAACAAAAGATTCGCCCGGTGTTGGTCAGCCGGTGTTATGACTGCCATTCGGCGAAAGCTCTGTCCGCCAATCGGCTCAAGGGAAAGCTTCTACTGGATACTCGTGAGGGGATCCGGGCCGGTGGTGAGAGTGGTCCGGCTATCGTGCCCGGAAAACCAGGCGACAGCCTGCTGATTGGCGCGTTGCGGTACGAGTCTTTCAAAATGCCACCCAAGAAACAGCTGGCCGCCGGGGTGATCGCTGATTTTGTGACCTGGATCAGAATGGGCGCTCCGGACCCTCGTGAAGGGAAGTCGAACAGTGGTCGATCACAGGACCTGGCAGCGGCACGCAGTCGCTGGGCGTTCCGTCGGGTCGAGCGACCGCGGGTGCCGAAAAAACACAAACATTCTGAATGGCCTCGCACTGACTTGGATCGCCTGGTCCTGTCGGTCGTGGAAGCCCAGGGGCTGACACCGTCGGCTGACACGGGGCGCCGGGCACTGATTCGTCGTGCCACGTACGACCTGATTGGTCTTCCGCCGACACGGACCGAGGTCGAGCAGTTTCTTGCAGATCGAGAACCGGGGGCGTTTGGCCGGGTTGTGAACCGACTGTTGAAGTCTGCAGATTTCGGTGTCCGCTGGGGCCGTCACTGGCTCGACAACGTTCGGTACTCGCTCGACGATCCGACGTGTGCTGCGAACAAAAACGAGAACTTTTCGATCGGGGCATACCGGGATTGGGTGATCAAGTCACTCAACCGCGATTTGCCATACGACGAATTCGTCCGACAACAGGTTGCTGGTGATCTGTTGCCGATCGACGGCCCGGGAGCACTGAATTCAGAGGGCCTGACGGCCACGGGGGTCTGGAGTCTGGCTCATCTCGTGGAGGGCAATGACAAGGAAAAGGTCCTTGCCGACTGTATTGACGAACAACTTGATGTGCTGGGGCGAACGTTCCTGGGATTGACGATCTCATGTGCGCGGTGTCACGACCACAAGTTCGATCCTATTTCCCAGCGAGATTACTACGCCCTGGCCGGCATTTTTTACAGCAGCCACATGTTCACGTTTCAGGGAAGTGCCCGGTTACGCCGTCGACTGCAGCAGCCGTTGGTGTCCGATGAATCGGCCGCCCACGGTCTGCGGGTGCGAAAATCGGTGCTGGAGGGACTCGAGTCGTCGGTCAAAGCGTTGGACAAGAAACTGGGGAAGACGCGTCAACTGTTACAGGTTCGCGAGGAACTGGTGTCACTTCGTAAGAAGATGGCAAGCGAGTCGGACAAAAAACGGAAGATGGAATTGTCGAGCGGCATCAAGGTGGCCCAGGCCAAGGAAAAAACACTGCTGGCCGACCAGAAGAAAAACGGATGGTCGGGCGACGCCCAAGAACTGGTACGCCGGGACCGCCTGGCTGCCGAACGCGACCGTCTCAGCCCACTGGTTTCGACGGTCGTGTCGCGTATGGTTATGCGGGACGGGCCGGTGCCAGGCACCCGCCACAAACGAATCGGGGACGCGCGGCTGTTCATTCGGGGTGACCACCTGTCTCCCGGGCCTGTCGTCGCTCGTGGGTTTCCCCGAGTGTTTGCCGAGGCGACGGAGGCAGCGCCTCGCATCAGTGGGAGTGGTCGCCTGGAATTGGCCAAGTGGCTGACGCGACCGGATCATCCGCTCACAGCGAGGGTGATGGTCAATCGGGTGTGGCAACACCTGATTGGAGTGGGAATTGTCGAAACTCCCAGTAATTTCGGTCGATTGGGACGACCACCGACACACCCGCAGGTGTTGGATTGGCTGGCCGTGGAATTCGTGGAATCGGGATGGTCGATCAAGTCCCTGGTGCGGCAGATCATGAAGTCCAGCGTGTATCGACAGACAAGCCTCTCATCGTTGGATGGACGTCGTCGGGATCCTCGCAACCGTTGGCTGAGTCGGATGAACCGCAAAAGGCTGGATGCCGAATCGCTGAAGGACACCTTGTTGTGGCACGATGGACAGGTGAGTCGCGCTATGGTTGGAGCGTGGGGATCTTCGAAAAGGTCCTTGTTTTCTGCACCAACCCGTAGCGCTCCGGATCCATTCCTGAGCCTGTTCGATGGTCCCGACCCTCACCTGGTCGTTCCACGGCGCGTGGATTCGACCTCGGCTCCACAATCGTTGTTCATGATGAACAATCCAATGGTCCAGTCGACGGCCAGGTCCATTGTCGGACGGTTGTTGAAAACCGGTGGGAACGACGGAGTGATGGTCGAGGCGTTGTACCTGCGTTTGGTGGGGCGTCCTCCCACCGCGAACGAGCAGCGACTGGCGGTTCAGACTCTCGGTGAAGCACGCAACGTACGGCGACGGCTGGTCGAAGCGGGACAAAAGGCCGATGGTGGTAGAGAAGGTTCCTGGGAGGATCTGTGTATGGTTCTGCTGTGTGGGAACGAGTTCATTTATGTTGACTAGGGGATGATGAGAATTGTCCGGGTTGTTTAGAGAGCCTGCTGCGGTGACCACAACCGTCTCATCTGGTTGTCAATTGGGTCGGCGCGAGATGTTGTGCCGCACTTCGGCCGGGTTCCCGTTGCTGTCTCTTTACGGCCTGTTGGCCCAGGAGTCGCAAGCGGCGGTTCCAATCCGAAATCCCCTGGCTCCGCGGCGTCCGCACCATACCCCGCGGGCCAAGAGCATTATCTTCCTGTTCATGGGAGGTGGTCCGTCGCAGGTCGACCTGTTTGACCCGAAACCGAAGTTGGCCAAGCACGACAAAATACCGATCAAGCTTCCGAGAATTACCCGGGATGCGACACCAAACTGCCGCCCATCCCCTTTCCGGTTTCAGCAATACGGCGAATCGGGGGCGTGGTTCAGTGAGTTGATGCCTCATCTTTCGCGTCACGCCGATGACCTGTGCATTGTTCGGTCGATGCACTGCGACCAGATCGAGCACAGCGGGGCGATTCGTCAAATGACCACCGGCGATGGAGTGCTGCCTCGCCCCAGCGTCGGAGCATGGACGCTGTATGGATTGGGGAGCGACAACGACAGTCTGCCGGGCTTCGTTTCGATCAGTGGCCAGGGCAACCTGGCCGGCAAGGTGATCCATGGTTCGTCGTTCCTGCCGGCGGCCTTCGAGGGGACATCAATTCCTGACGTCAAGAAGCCGATCGAGAACCTGTCGATGTCCGTTCCTCGGGAAATCCAGGCCACGAGATTGGCGGCCATTCGCCGTTTGGCTGCGGTGTATCGAACTCGCCGCGAGGATGACAGTCGGCTTGATGCCCGCTTGGCGGCGTACGAACTCGCGTTCCGGATGCAGACGCGGGCTCCGGAGGCCTTTGACCTGTCACGGGAGAGTCGGGTTACCCAGGAATCGTACGGCCTTGGTCAGAAGGAGACCGAGGAATACGGTCGTCAATGCCTGCTGGCGCGACGACTCGTTGAGCGGGGTGTGCGGTTCGTGGTGGCCAACGTCGACAACAAGTGGGACGCCCACGGCAATGTTCGTGACCATGAAAAAACGTCGCGAGAAACCGATCAGCCGGTGGCAGCGTTGATTGCGGATTTGAAGTCGAGAGGATTGCTTGACCAGACTCTTGTCGTCTGGGGCGGAGAATTCGGACGAACCCCGACCGGGCAGGGGGGAGGACGCGACCATCATCCCCATGGGTTCACCATGTGGTTGGCTGGCGGAGGGGTCCGGAGTGGGCTGACTTTCGGAGCGACCGACGATTTTGGTTTCTTTGCGGTCCAGGACAAGGTTCACGTCCACGATCTGCACGCGACCATGTTGCATCTGCTCGGGTTGGATCACGAGGCGTTGACGTACCGGTACAGCGGCCGGGATTTTCGGCTGACCGATGTCTACGGCCGGGTGGTTGACGAGATCATTGCTTGAGTCGTCACCGTACCAATCTCAGCGGATTGCGGGGATCCGCCATCGGACCACCTCGGCGTGCTTGACTCTCTTGGCGTCACGATACGTGTAAGCGGTCAACAGCGTGCCGTCGGTGAGAACGATCGTCGGGCCAAAACCACCTCCGCTGGATTGCCCCTTGGGAGTTTTGGTTTCCAGGAGCAATTCGTCGTGCTTCATGTCGAATTGGAATCCATCACGCGTCTCAATGCCCAGGACGGCGCGGACACCCAGTTGTGAGGCGACTGCACGTTGAGTGAACGTCAGTAGCAGGCGTTTGTCGGGGAGCCTTGCGATGGCCGGATACATCTGGCCATACCGACCCAGATCACCGGTGAAGGTCCAGTTGTGGCCTCCATCAGTCGAAGTGTAGGTGAGCATCCTTTCGGACTGGTCGGTGTTGCCCGGGTCCTTGGTGCCCTTGATGGGCCACGAATTGGCCGAGCCAACACGCAGGATTGCGTGGAGACGGCCGGACCGTGCTTGCCACAGGTGGGCCTCGCCGAGGAGCGTGTAGGGATATTTTGGCGGCACGCCGGAAAAAGTCGCAGAAAATCGTTCCGACCAGGTTTTTCCGCCGTCGGTGCTTTTCCAGAACACGTTGCCACTCTTGGGGGCATGCTCGCTGATCCCCACCAGCAACGCTCCGTCAGCAAGTTCGAGCACGTTGCGGGCCGTGAGCACCGTGGTGCCTTTCCGGAATGATTTCGGTTGCAGTCGGATGCTGGTCCACGTGTGGCCGCCGTCGGTCGAGCGGTGCAGGTAACTGTGAGTGTGGCCGTGCTTGTTGCGAATGTCCTGCCTCAGCAGGTGTCCGGTGATAAACAGCGTGCCGTTGCGGGTGATTGACAGGTAGGGTTCCCGGCCCAGGAGTTCCGGGTGCAGTTGTGGTTCAGACCACGACAATCCCTGGTCCTTGGATCGGTAGGTCCGGGTGATTTCACGGATCTTTCCACCGCCGACCTGTTTGCCGGCAAACACCACAAGCAGCAGTTCCCCGGACGGCAGTTGAACGACCGATGGCTTGTAGTCCTCCGGTTCTCCCAGGGCAATGCGACGGCAAGAGATGGTGGTCGCTTCAATCTGGTTGTTCTTGCGGACGACGATCGGCGCATTGGCGTTCTGGGCATGCAGGTGGCTGGTCGGGCCACCCAGAACGGAAATGAACAGGAAAAGGGCCGCGAACGGAACGGGTGCTACGGTCGGTCGTGTCATGAATATCACTCTGAGGAGGTGAGCGTTACAGCAGTGCAAGTACAATCGATACACCAATCAGAATAGCACCGGCAAGTCGCTTGAGCATCAAAGTCGAGTTCGGTGCGGTGGCGGTGAGTCCCAGGGAGCGAGAGAGTGTCCAGGTGAGCAGGACACCCCAGAGCCCACGCAAGGAGTAGACAATGTTGACTCGCGTGGCATCACCGAACGTGGCGATGGTGAAAGTCATGCCGAAGGCCTGGACGGCCATCAACAGCGAGCCAACGATCAGAGGCCAACAGAGTTGTGAACGAATGGTTCGCTGATTGGGACGGGCAAATGGGAGCAACCCCAGCGAGAGTACGGCGGTGCAGCCGAAGGAGAGAGGCAGGAAATATCCAGCGCCCCAGGCGGGAGCCCACTTCTGGATAAACAGGTCGAAGAAGGTCAGTGACACGGCTGCCAACAGGGCGCAGAGGATCGAGATGCGGATCCGCGTGCGATCGACTTCGCCGTCGGTCGATTGAATGAACAAGATGCCGGCCAGGGCAATTGCCGCCGAGATCCAAATCTGGATGCCAGCAACATCATTGACGATCAGCAGGGCCATGGCTGGTACCAGGAGGACCTTCACGCCCTGGACAGGCGTGACAATCGAAACGTCTCCAATCTTGATGCCCAGAAACGTGAATCCCAGTCCGGCCAGGAAGAGTGCCCCAACAGAGAGAGGTTGCCAGAATTGCGACAGCGGTTGCATGGTGCCGCCTGTCAGTGTCAGCGCCGTGAAGGCGATGGCCGTGAGCCAGGTGACCACGATCAGTGTGGCCCAGGTCGATGTC
The DNA here is from genome assembly GCA_964646205.1 of uncultured Planctomycetaceae bacterium. Classification (GTDB taxonomy): domain Bacteria; phylum Planctomycetota; class Planctomycetia; order Planctomycetales; family Planctomycetaceae; genus UBA8437. The sequence goes on from CAZYAZ010000007.1 coordinate 110,796, forward strand.
ACCTGGGCCTGGGCCCGCTTGAGCAGCAGCAGGCCGAAGACAGTCAGGATGCTGGAGAAGAAGGGGAGCAGCAGGTGGATGGTGACCACTCCGGTTGGGAAGACGACTGGGAGGGGGCGAGCTATGCGAGAACGTCGTCGACGACATGTCCGTGGACGTCGGTCAGCCTGCGAGCGAGTCCGTTGTGGTAGTAGGTCAGCCGGGTGTGGTCAATCCCCAGTAGATGGAGCAGCGTGGCGTGGAAATCGTAGACACTCACTGGATTCTCGGCGGGCTTGTAGCCAACGTCGTCGCTGACTCCGTGGTGATAGCCGGCTTTCAGGCCGGCTCCGGCCATCCATCCGGAAAAGACAAGCGGGTGATGATCGCGTCCTTTGCCGTCGTCGCCCTGGGTGAATGGCGTGCGACCAAACTCGGAGGACCAGACCACGAGCGTGTCGTCGAGCAGGCCTCTTTGCTTGAGATCCTTGAGTAGTGCAGCAGCCGGTTGGTCGAGGTGCCGGGCCTGGTTTCCGTGGTTGCGGACGAGGTCCTCGTGGGCGTCCCAGTTGATTCGAGGAGACCCCAGGGCACCTCCGTTGTACACCTGCACAAAACGGACGCCTCGTTCGATGAGCCGCCTCGCCAGCAGATAGTTGGAAGCGGATGGGGCAAGGGATTTGTCGTCGAGGCCATACAGTCGCTGGGTGGCCTGGGTCTCGTCGCCGAAGTTCACCACTCCGGGAATACTGGTCTGCATTCTCGCCGCCAGTTCGTAGGAACGGACCCGGGCTTCCAGTTCGTCGTTGCCGGGGTTGGCTGCGGCGAATGACCGATTGAACTGGGACAGAAATTCGAGGCCAGCACGGCGTCCCGATCGTGAAACCGCTGTGGGTGTCTTCAGGTTTGCAATTGGTTCACGTTTCCCATCGGTGGCAAACGCCGTTCCCTGGTGCTGGGCTGGCAGAAATCCCTGGCTCCAGTTGCTGCTTCCCCCGTTGGGGAGGCCGCGGGGATCGGGAAGGACGACAAAGGTGGGGAGTTCGTTGTTGAGTGTGCCCAGGCCATAGGAAAGCCAGGAACCAACACTGGGGAATCCCACCTGGGTGAAGCCGGTGTTCATCTGGAAACAGGCAGGAGTGTGTGATGAACTTTTGGCGACAAGCGTGTGGAAATAAGTCAGGTCGTCGGCACAGGTGGCCAGGTGGGGCAACAACGATGAGATCCAGCTGCCGCTTTGGCCGTGGCGGCGAAACTTGTAGAAACTCTTGCGAAGCACTCCCACCTTGCCGAAGAAGGTGTCGATCTCTCCCTGGCCCATCAGCCGTTTGCCGTCGAGTCGTTCGAGGATTGGTTTGTGGTCGAATGTGTCAACCTGGCTGACACCACCTGGGGAAAAAATATGGATGCACCGTTTGGCCCGGGCTGGTTGATGCGGGCTGTGCAGGATGCCGCCGGTGGTCCTGGAATCAGCAAGACAGCCGTCGGAATCGAGCAGGCCGGCCAGGGCAATGGTCCCCAGGCCGGCAGCCATCTGACCGCCGAATTCGCGGCGGTGATACTGAGTGTTTCGGAAGTCAGTCATGGAGTGTCAGGGCAGGTAGAGGAATTCGCTGCTGTTGATGAGTGCCCAGCAGGCGTGTTCAAGTCCATGGTCTCGGATGAGAATAGCCAACTGGTCTCGTTCCGGCGGTGTGGGCGGTCGGGCCAGCGCGAGTCGGACGGCCCAGGCGGCCTGTTTGCCTGGATTCCCGGGAGCCATTTTGTCGACACGGCGGGCAAACCGCCTGGCCTGTCGCAGGACGAACGAGTTGTTCATCAGGGCCAGCGCCTGAGTTGGCGTGACGGTGGTCCGTCTTTTGGGTGTTGCCACCGAAGGGGACGGGCAATCAAAACAATCCAGCAGCGGGTCGCGACCGGTGATCACGTTGGCGCGGTAACAGGTGCGGCGATTGAACCGGGCGTCAGGGCTGTCAAACAGGTGGTAGAAGTGGGTGTTGAAGACCGTGACCGAAAATGGTTGAACACTGGGGCCGTGCATTGTTGGGTTGAATTCACCGCTGACGGCCAGCATTGCGTCCCGGACAACCTCGGCCTCGAGTCGTCGCGGCGCAAACCTCCAGAGCCAGCGGTTGCCGGCATCGCGGGCCATGGCCTGTGGCTGAGCGGAAGTGGATTGCCGATAGGTCGATGAGAGGACGATCAGGCGGTGCAGATGCTTGAGGCTCCAGCCTGAATGAATCAATTCGGCCGCGAGCCAGTCGAGCAGCAGCGGGTGTGAGGGCAGGCCGCCATTGAATCCGAGGTCACTGGGATTTTTGGCCAAGCCCGATCCGAAATGGAATTGCCAGACCCGGTTGGCCATCACCCGGGCTGTCAGCGGGTTGCGGGAATGGGTCATCCATTCCGCAAGTTTTCGTCTGCGTTCGGCTTCCGGGGCGTCCTGATCCAGTCCGAGATCGCCGGGCAGGTCCTTGAACAGGGAGAGGCCGCGGGGCGTCACACGGGGCCCCTGGGCCTTGATATCACCCCGCAACAACACGTGAGTGGCACCGGGTTGACGGCGGAATCCAATGTAGCCAATTGGCGGGGCCAGGGACGTGAGCCGCTCGGTCAATGCCTGCAATTGCGTGAGAATCCGTTGCTCCTGTTGCACAATGGACTGCCGGGTGGTCTTCGAAAAGCGACCCGAGAGGTCGGCAAAACGGTCGGTTTTCAGTGTTTCGAAGTTCCACAAGCCGACGGTGTGTTTGTCGGCCACGAAGGGAGCCGGTGAGGCCTGGTTGATTGGCCGGATCGTGTTGGAAATTCGCACGTCATCCACGGCGCCGTCACATCCGACAGGTTCGGGAGAATATGCTCCCAGGTCGAGGGTCCCGAGCGGCCCGGGTTGCCGCTTCCGTGTGACCTGTTGTTGGCGGACCTGTTTTCCGTCGACGAACAATCGAACCGACCGGCCATCAAATTGCATGGCGAGGTAGTGCCAGCGACCGTCGGTGATCACCACATCGGACCGGATCGTGGCCGGTTCGTAGGAGGGCATGTAGACGGTGAAGTCTCCTTTGCCCGTGAATGAGTAGAGTTCCCAGTGTTCGGAGGACTTGTTGTTGTTGGAGACAAAGACGTTGAACCGATCGCGACTGCGGGCGAGTCCCCAACATTCGACCGTCAGCGGGGGCTGATGAAAGGCCGTCTTGGAGGGGAGGCTGGCGTGGGTGTGTGCGGCGTTGAGTGCCTGGCCATGCTTGCCGGTGACCAGGGCCTGGTCGGCCTTGCTGCCGGATTTGAGGATCGCGTCGCTGGGCAGCATCTGGCGAATCTTGGCCAGTTGTGCCTGGAGCGATTTTTGCCGGGTGACCAGCGGGAGTTTGTCTCGTTCGAGTTGTTCGACCTCTTTTTGAGGCAAAATGGACCGGTTGCCTGGTTTGCTGCCACGGCTGTGGTCGACGCCGTCAAAGACCGCACGAATGCGGTAGTAGTCCGGCTGTGGCAACGGGTCGAACTTGTGGTCGTGACATCGACAGCAGTGGACCGTCAGTCCAAGGAACGTACCGGAGACGGTTCCTATCATCTCGGCGAGTTCTTCCTCACGAGCCCGTCGCATTTCGCTTTTGCTCGCTCCCACGTGCTGCACTTCATCCCATTCACCGGATACAAGAAAACCGGTGGCAGCAATGCTGTTTCGGCTGGGATCGCCCAGGACGTCACCGGCGATCTGTTGGCGGACAAACTCGTCGTACGCCAGGTCGCCGTTGATGCTGTCAACGACATAATCACGGTACCTCCACGAGTGAGGACGGAACTTGTCGTGTTCAAACCCGTCACTTTCGGTGTAGCCGATCACATCCAGCCAATGCCGGCCCCAGCGTTCGCCGTGATGAGGCGAGGCGAGAAGGCGGTCGACCAGGCGGCCGTCAGCACCCGGCGCGGTGTCGGCGAGGTAGGTGGCCAATTGCCGTGGGGTCGGCGGCAGTCCGATCAGATCAAAGGTGACCCGACGCAAGAAGCGTCGTCGGTCGCTCGGAGGGTTGGGAGACAGGTTGTTCTCGGACAGCTTCGCTTTGATGAACTGATCGATGGGGTTGGCGGTGTGGGACGAGTTGGTGTTGGGAGGTCGGGGGCGTTGGATTGGTTGCAGTGACCACCAATCCCGCCCGGCCCAGCGGCCGGTTGTGACGTCGTATCGATCAATCGTCTGTGATTTCGGCCAGCGGGCACCCTGCACGATCCAGCGTCGGACGTTGGCGATCTGAGCGGGTGTTGGACGTGCTTTTTCGCTCCTGGGGGGCATCGTGCCATCGGTCAGTCGTCCGAGCAGGATGCTGGCCAGGGGTTGGCCGGCGACAATTCGAGGGCCATCGTCGCCCGGTTGGAAAGCCGTCTTGGAGCTCCCCAGGTCAAATCCTCCCTTGGGGTCGCTGCTGTTGTGACACCCGACACACATGGTGCGAAACAGTGGTGCTACATCATGTTGGAACGACACCCGTCCGTCCGGTTGGGCCCCGGCGATGCTGGTGGCGACCAGGGACGCGATGCAAGTGGCGACAATGGTGGTGACGGAACGCATCAACTCACGGGCTCATACAAGGGGCCGTTGTTGGTGGCGGGCTGGTGCCACCGCACGATTCTCGGGCAATACATGACATGACGCAACCACGACTGTCGCGGTCGATCGACTCGACGTGGATGATGCTCTTGGAGATAATCCGGTGAGGGGCTGCCGCTGTGGGGTGGCCCGAAATGAAATTGTCCAGACAGCAGAGCTGCCCATGACACGCCGACAGACTGTTTCCAGGTTGTTCCCTGTTGGGCTCGCGGTTGTCCTTTGGGCCGGGCCGACACTGGCCATGGCCGAATCGGCCTCGTGGCTGTTCGCATCGCTGTTGCGGGAAAAGAAGATCCTGACGTACATGAGGATGCCCGTTTCGGGAAAACTGGTACAACTCGACGTGATCAAGACTCCGGCCGAACCGGCACATATGAATGTGTCCCCGGACCGTCGCACGCTGTTCGTGTCGTATCGATCCACGGGCGAGTTGGCCAGTTTTCGCATCAATCCGGCCAATGG
>CAZYAZ010000008.1:0-44740 GCA_964646205.1 uncultured Planctomycetaceae bacterium
CGGTTCGATGTCCGGTTCGATGTCCGGTTCGATATCCGGCTCGGCAACCGGCTCGGCAACCGGCTCGGCAACCGGCTCGGCGGGGGCGACACTAAGTTCGAGGTCAATGACAGATTCATCAATCGATTCGGCGGGGAAATCTTCGGCGAGCGCGTTGCCTGAGGTGTCGTCTGGCGACGCCGAGTCTTTCTCGTCCGTGCCGACTTCTTTTTGTCCAATTGGCGAAGATGCATCTGGGTTCGGGTCGACCAATTGGAATTCGGCGGTGTCCTCGAGAGGAAAGTGTTCAGCGCCCGAAGCGGCTTCTGTATCATTTTTCTCCGCTGTGCGAAGAATAAAATGAACCGGCCCGACGGTAATTTCATCGCCATCGGAGAGCAAAACGTCAGTCCCGGTCGGAATGGTTCGCCCACCAATCTGTGTGCCGTTAGAACTACCAAGATCCCGAAGGTAGACGGCCCCGTCTTTCAGTGTGAATTCGCAGTGCTGCCGACTGACGTCGGCCACCGGGATTCTCAATTGGCAGTCTCGCCCTCGCCCAACAATGGTATTGCGGCGCAGCGGCACCTGTTTGGCACGGGTCTTCTCGTGGACGACTTCAAGCCGTACGTCCATGTGAACATGGCTGGTCAAAAGGGGATGAGACGCGGCTCAGCTGTGAAACAGCCTGACGAGCTGTCCATGATAGCGAGCAGCGGGTGCCATCCACAAACCGCTTTATGCCGCGGCCGAATCGTCGCGAGGGTCTTCAGGAAACATCTGTTCTTCCCCGCGGACAATCGCATCGGTCAAACGGTAGGAGCCGCCATCCCGCTGTTCGGGCAATTCAAAAAGAATTTCGAACATTGTCGATTCGATAACGCTTCGGAGCCCGCGGGCGCCGGTGTCCTTTTTCATCGCGATTCGAGCGATTTCGGAAAGCGCTTCTGGCGTGAACTCCAATTCCGCCTTTTCCATCGCAAAGAACTTCTGGTATTGGCGGACGAGGGAATTTTTGGGTTCGGTCATAATGCGGACCAATTCGTCCTGACCGAGGGGAAGGAGACTGCTGAGGACGGGGAGCCGGCCGACGAGTTCGGGGATCAAACCGAATTCCAGGACATCATCTACCGTCACTTCGGCGAGCAGTTCTCTTCGTTGGCGCTCGGCGGATTCGGCGTCATCTGATTGGCCGAAGCCGATCATTCGTCGTCCCTGGCGTTTGGCGATGATGTCATCCAAACCGACAAACGTACCACCACAGATGAAAAGGATATTGGTTGTATCGATCTGGATGTATTGCTGTTCGGGGTGTTTGCGGCCGCCCTGCGGGGGAACGTTGGCGACTGTTCCTTCTAGCATTTTGAGGAGAGCCTGCTGAACGCCTTCGCCGGAGACGTCACGGGTGATGGATACGTTGCTGGTTGTTTTCCCAATCTTGTCAATTTCGTCTATGAACAGGATTCCTCGCTGCGCGGCGTCGACATCGAAATCCGCGGCGTGAAGAAGTTTAAGCAACAGGTTCTCGACATCCTCGCCGACGTAACCAGCTTCGGTCAGCGTGGTGGCGTCGCCAATTGCGAACGGTACCTGTAGGAAGCGGGCCAATGTACGGGCAAGGAGAGTCTTTCCGCAGCCGGTCGGCCCAATCATCATGATGTTGGATTTTTCGAGTTCGACGTCATCGTCGGACTCTTCGAAGTGCATCAACCGCTTGTAATGGTTGTGAACGGCGACGGCCAAAGTTTTTTTGGCATGCTCCTGGCCGATGACATAATCCTCGAGATGCGCGACGATCTCGCGCGGTGTGGGGACATCAGTGAAGAGCTTTTTGGCGTCTCCTCGGCGGCGATGTTCCTGGTCGAGGATCGATTGGCACAATTCGATACACTCGCCGCAGACATACACATCGTCGGGGCCCTCTACGAGGGGGCCGACTTCGCGATAACTCTTGCGACAAAAAGAGCAACTGGCGTTCTTTTTTCCACCAGGGCCCCGGTTTGTTGGCGTGAAATCTCGACCCGAAGGCATGTCATTCTCGTTGTCTGCGCCGAGTTGGCGGGGTGGCAGGCCGTGTAAAAAAATGCTCCAGACACTACTCAAGGGACACGATCGGTTTTTGGATCGTTTTTGCGGGTTGGTAGTATCTGGTTCTTGATGGATCGGAATTCTGAGTCGGTAAGCTCACCCTGTCGCCGCATTTCTTCGTACAGAATCAGCATTTGTTCCGGATCGTCGTTATTGCCGTTGTCGTTTTCACGAAAATGTTTGCGAATTTGGAAGCCGGCCACCAGTAACAGGGCCAGGATGCCGAGAAGGATGGCGATTGTGGGGAGGAAGCTGGAATTGCGAATTACCTGCGATGGTGTGGTGTTGGCAAACATAGTGCGATCCGCTGGGCGGGTGGTGTGTTGGAAAGTAATTATTGGGGGCAAATTGAGTTGAGCAAGTTTGGCTGGATGTTCCAGTGGGGTTTGTCACGTCGTTGCGGTGTTTCTTGGTGAGACCTAAAATCACGTCCGTTGGCAGCGAAAATCACGGAGGCGGTTGGCTATGGAATTCCAGGAAAGGCTTCAGCGGGCTGTCGAACGGGGGCAGCAGGCCCGTGACACTCGTAGTCGTGAGGCAGCCGCCAAAGCTCTTTCCGAAGAGGAGTCGCGGTCGTTGCATTCGCAGTACCGTCTGGACCTCTCGGAACGCATTGGGGAATATCTCGGTCAATTGGTCGATCAATTTCCTGGTTTTCAATTCGAGTCGATTGTGGGAGAAGACGGATGGGGTGCGGTTGTCAATCGTGATGACATCGCACTGAGTGAGTCGGGCCAGGCGACGAATCTCTACAGTCGGATGCAGATTTTGATTCGTCCTTTCTCGGAAGGACGGATAGTCGAAATGGTGACCAAGGCAACGATTCGTAATCGTGAAGTCTTTAATCGGTCGCGGTACCAGATGCTTGGTCAAGTGGACCTGGAAAGCTTCTCAGAAAATATCGATCTGTGGGTTCTTGAATACGCCGAGTTGTATTCGGCGGCTGGATGAAGGTGAATCATGAGTCGAGAGTCGGATTTGCAGAGGGTCCTTGACGGTGGGGTGGTGGCGATCATCCGAGCGGCTTCGGGAGAGCAATTGGTTTCAGTGGCCGAGGCTCTCTATGCCGGCGGAATCGATGTGATCGAAGTCACGTTCACCGTACCTGGTGTACTCGACATCATTTCAGGCGTTCGTGATTCGCTCGGAGACAAGATCCTGTTGGGAGCTGGGACGGTTCTGGATCCCGAGAGTGCCCGCGCGGCAATGCTGGCCGGTGCCGAATTTGTCGTCTGTCCGACTGTCAACCTCGACGTGATTCGCATGTGCCGTCGTTATGACAAGCTGGTGATGCCCGGGGCGCTGACGCCCACGGAAGTCGTCACGGCGTGGGAAGCCGGAGCGGATATAGTGAAAGTGTTTCCAGCCGACGTGGGAGGGCCGAATTATTTGAAAGCCCTTCATGGCCCATTACCACAGGTCAAACTTTTGCCGACCGGGGGAGTGGACCTTGAGACGATCGGCGGGTTTTTCGAAGCGGGGGCCTGTGCGGTGGGGCTGGGCAGCGCGTTGGTCGAAAAGCAGGCGGTCGCCGATGGCGACATGGACCGGATTCGAACCCAGGCCGAAGCGTATGTAGCGGCGGTGCAGGCGGCCCGCTCAGGGAACTAGCTGTCGGCGGCGGTTCCAGTTGCGTCGTCATTCTCGGCGTCGACGCTGTCGGTCATTTCGTCAAGCGTCTCGCGGTAGTCGGTGCTGGATTCACTGTCTGTGGGAGCGTCGCCATCGGTTTCGTTGGCTGCCGCGGGTGGGGTGAACTTGGGCGCCGAAACATTTTCGAGGTCGTCGTCGGCCATTGGTCTTTCGGCTGTCGGGCCGGGGTCGTAGGAAGCTGCGCCCTGGACGTCCTCTTCGACGCCACGGATTCCCTTTTTGAACTCCGTCAGGCCCTTGCCCATGTTTCGAGCGACTTCGGGGAGCCGTTTTCCGAAGAGCATCAGGGCGATAAACAGGACGATGAGTAATTCAGGACCCCCGGGCATACCGAAGAAGGCAACGAAGGCGCTCATTGCAACGACCTTTTTAGATGGGCTTCAGAAAGCGTGTTGAAAAACGGATTCAGGGGCTGTCGGTGGACGTGTCGTTGTCGTCGGTGTCGGCATCAGTAGTGTCACTGACACCCTTTTTGAACTCGGTCACACTCTGCCCAACCGACCGCATCAACGCCGGCAGGCGTTTGGCGCCGAAGAGCAAGATGATGATGAATACCACAAGCAGCATTTGAAGAGGCCCGGGTATCATTGGCAATTGCCTCGGGAAATGTTGAGTTGCAGGCGAGTGATGGTTATTTGAATCTGGTGGAATCCAGACGTTTGTCGAGATCAGATGGACTGGTGCGAGATGCGTTGCGGTGGTGGTCAACCGGCCTTGTGAAAAAAGCGACTCGCTCCGCCGGTCCCGAGTGTCGGAGTCGTGGCGAGCATGCAAGTTCGGGGCAGGAGGCCCTCGGAAGCCCACTCGTTGGACCCACCAAGTTTGGGCAGGTCAGTCGAGCGGAATCAGGGGTATTGTAACCCGTATGGGGGGGGTGTCAACGGTTTGAAGTTGGTGGTCGTGTCTCCTCCTGTGTGGCTTACGAGTTAAAGCAAGGGATTGCCTTTCGGCTTTCTATCCGTATGCTGTGTTTTGGTCCAACAAGCGTTCGGGGCTGGGAACTACGAACGCGGGTTAGCTGAAATGGATCATTGGTGGTCATTGGGTCAGGCGTCCGGTTTATGCGCGATTTGCTCACCGGTTACGATGTCAACGAGGCGACGTGGTTCTACCTGTCGTCTCTGTTGATTGCTGCCGTTTTCTTTCGCTTCGGGCGGATTTGGTCGTTGCGGAATGTCGACGTTCTGCTGCTACTGAGCCTGGCCCCCGGTTTGTTGATGGTCGAGCCCGAACAACTGGGGGTCGTGCTGGTCGAACAACCCGATCGTTACCACTTCTTGCAGACATTGGGGGCAACCTGGCTATTTGGTGGTGCGGGGTTGGTCCTGATTCGTTTGTTGTGTGATCCGTTGTTCAAACGGCGACCGTTGATTGAGCCAAATTTGGCGGCCCAGGGGCTGGTGTTTTTGGCCGTTTCGGCCTTCGCTTTCCTGATGGCCAAGGTTGTGGTCGACCCCCCCTCGTCAGCCGCTCAGGCAGCTGTCACACAGGGCGAGAAAATGCTGCGGCGCCAGGACGTGCCTCAAACGGCTGGTGGTGCGACGTCAACGGCGGCGGGGGCCGCGGCCACGGCTGTGGTCGAGGTGGTGGCTCCGCCGGGCGGGAATTGGCAGGATCGTGCCAGAATTAGAGAGTTGGCTGCCAGGATCATACCGGTGATCGCTCACCTGGCGGTTGTGATTGGCCTGTACCTGGTGGGGCGAGTGCATTTTGGCGACCGACGTCAGGGCGTGGCGATGGCGACGTTGTATCTGCTGGTGCCGTGTACGTCGTACGCGGTGGGAGAAGTGGAGCACGTCTTGCCGGCGGCGTTCTGCATCTGGGCGTTTGTCTGTGTGCGACGTCCGCTGCTGGCTGGATCTCTGATGGGGGCGGCTTGTGGGTCATTGGTGCTCTTGCCGGTGTTTTTGGCTCTGTTGCCGCTGTGGTTTGTGTTTTACGAGCGAAAACGGGGGCTGCTGTTTGCCCTGGCACTAGTGGTGGTGGGGGGAGCGTTGCAGGTCGGTGTTCTGGCTTTGACTTCTCCGGACGTTCCGGAATTTTCTGGCCGATTACAGCGTTCGGTTCAGACGGTCGTCAATGAGTTTGCGGGTGAGACAATAGCCGAAGGAAATGACAGCAGTGCTGGAGTCTGGAACGAGACGAACCTGGCGTACCGTATTCCCGTGATCGTGGTGTTCGTCGTGTTGTGGGGAGTCTTGACCATCTGGCCTCGTCGAAAAACTCTCGAACACCTGATCTCACAAACGGCGGCACTGGTTGTCGCCACGCAGTTCTGGTACTCCCACCAGGGTGGGGTGTACGTGTTGTGGTACCTGCCACTTCTGTTGCTGGTTGTGTTCCGCCCGAGGTTGGCTTCAGTTGCGGTTCGAGGGGCCGGGGATCCGGGCGCGGGCTGGTACGAACCCATTGGATCGCACGTGCCGGTTGGGACCGGGTTGGGGCGCGGGTCGACCCAATTGCGGAACTGAACCCGTCCGGGTCGACACGTTCGGGACGGTCGTTAGGATGAGTCGATCGGGATTGACGGGGGGAGTGAAGGCGTGACGGAGTGGCTGTGCGGCGCGGGGTTGAGCACCGAACCTCGTTTGCAGGATGCCGTGTCAGAGTGCGTCGGATTGATCGAATCCGAATTGGCCGATGCCTCTGCATCCCTGGTCTTTGCGTTCGCCAGTGGTGACCACGGTGAGTCGTTGGGTGAATTGCCCGATGCGTTGGCCGGGTTGGTGGGTGACGGATGCTTGTTGGGTTGCAGTGGTGAAATGATCGCCGGGGGAGGGCGAGAAATTGAATCGGGATCGGCTCTCAGTGTACTTGCCGCAGTGATGCCCGATTCACGGGTGGAGCCGTTCCGGGTGACTTTCGAACCAACCGCCGATGGGTTGTTGACGAGTGGATGTCCAGAAGATCTGGGCGAATCGGACGACGTGGATTCGATATTTCTCCTGGCCGACCCATTTTCCTCGAGCCCGCAATCTGTTTTCGATCGGATTTCCGAACAGCGAACCGACAACGCCAGTCGCGGCATTCCTGTCCTGGGAGGCATGGCCAGTGGCGGGCGTCGGCCAGGAGACAATCACCTGTTCCTGGGAAACCAGTCCTACCGTGATGGTGCGGTGGGGGTTGTGGTGAGGGGGCCAGGGAGAATTGGTTCGGTTGTGTCACAGGGATGTCGGCCCATAGGTCCGGCGTTTGTGGTGACCGCTGCAGAGGCCAACGTGGTGCAGGCACTGGGCGGACGGGTGGCGATGGAGGTGCTGCAGGAAATGATCGAGTCGCTTGGTGACTTGGATCGCCAATTGATTGGCCAGGGGCTGCACCTGGGGTTGGCGATGAACGAGTATTGTGACACGTTCGACCGGGGTGACTTTCTGGTCTCCAACGTGATCGGCGTCGATCGTGAGATGGGGGCAGTGGTCATTGGTCACCCGCTGCGGATTGGTCAGACCGTACGGTTTCACGTGCGTGATGCGGTGACCGCCGATGAGGACCTTGTGGAATTGCTGGTTTCACACCGCCAGGCAGGCTCCACGCCCAGCGGAGCCTTGTTGTTCAGTTGCAATGGTCGTGGTACCCGCATGTTTGAGGACCCTGATCACGATGCGTCGACCATTCGTCGTGAATTGGGGGAGATTCCACTGGCCGGGTTCTTTGCGCAGGGAGAAATTGGCCCGGTTGGTGGGCAGAACTTCGTGCACGGTTTTACCGCCAGCGTGGCTTGCCTGGGATGAGAGTGTGTCGGTTCCAACACACTTCCGTTTCCACGAGGTCTGGCCTAGGCTGATGCAATGCGAATTGTCGAACTGGAACTGACCGCATTGACCGGCGCCACGGTTGACGGTGGCTGGCCTCAGGACCTGGAGGCCGAGGAGAACCTGCACACGCTGGTGCGGTTGAAATCCGAGGATGGCCTCGTCGGGATGGGCAGTTGTTTCACGTCGGGGAAGCTGGTCGAGGGTGCCGTCGAATTGTTGTGGCCGTTGTTGAAGGGGGAGTCGGCCGTCGAGCCCGAAAGAGTCAGCGATACGTTGAGGGAATCGACGTTTTGGCAGGGACGCGGAGGTGCTGTCGAACACGCCATTAGTGGAATCGATATTGCCCTGTGGGATCTCATGGGCCAGGCCTGTGGTCAACCGGTTTCGAGACTGCTGGGAGGCGTTTATCGCGACCGAATCAGGCCGTATGGGTCGATGCTGTTTGATGAACCCGAGCCGTTACGAGATGCACTCGAGGCGACGGTGAATCGTGGGTTTCGCGCGATCAAGCTGGGCTGGCGGCCGTTCGGTCGGAGAGATCACCAGACAGATGAACTGCTAATTCGTACGGCGCGTGAGACGGTTGGGGACGACGTGTCGTTGATGGTGGATGCCGGCGGCAGTGAACAATTTTGGCCGCATGGCGTGAACTGGGCGAAACGGACCGCACGGATGCTGGCTGAATACGGGGTTGAGTGGTTTGAAGAACCACTGCCGCCTGATGACATCGACGGGTATGCGGAATTGACCAGGAGTTCGCCGGTTCCGATTGCGGGGGGCGAGGTCCTGACGCGTCGCCAGTCGTTTTTGCCATGGATCAGTCGACGTGCGGTAGACATCATCCAGCCCGACACGACCAAAAACGGTGGGTTGACCGAATCGCGACGGATTGCCGGGTGGGCCTATGATCACAACGTGCAGATGGTCTCTCACGGCTGGAATACCGCCGTGGGATTGGCCGCGGATCTCCAACTGGCCGCAGCGATCCCTGTGGCTTTGTTTGTTGAATACCTGACACCATGCGCCTACATCGAAGATCTGTTGGATCGCCCCTTCGAACTGGACGAGGACGGGTGCTTGGAGATTCCGTCGGAGCCAGGCCTTGGACGCCGTCTCGATCCTGAACGGGTGGCGCGTTACACCGCCTCGGAACGCGTGTTTTGCTAGTTGAGTGTCGCGAAAGAACGCGACGTGGATACTACGGGCTCCTAGATCGGAACCAGGCGATGCAGTTGGTTCGGGACATTGATGCCGCCGCCGCGAGCCGTGGCGGGTTCGTTTCGATTGGGAATTTCGACGGGGTTCACAACGGCCACAAGCGGATCGTACAGAAACTGGTTGATGCGGCGACCGCCGCCGCTGTGCCGTCGGTTGTGATGACGTTTGATCCTCACCCGATTGAATTGTTGCGTCCGGATGCCGCTCCGCCATTGCTGAGTTCGATTGAGGATCGGGCGAACTCGCTGGCAAAGTTGGGCGTTGACGTGTTGCTGGCATTTCCCACCACGCCCGCGATGCTGGCTCTGGAGGCGGACGAGTTTTTTGCTCGCGTTGTTGTGGGAGGGTTGGCCGCCAGGGGGATGGTCGAAGGTCCGGGTTTCTTTTTTGGGAAAGACCGGAAGGGAGATGTGGATGTGCTGGCATCGCTGTGCCGGGAGGCGGACATTGAATTGGACGTGGTGGAACCAACCACGTGGGACGGGGAACTGGTCTCGTCGAGTCGCATCCGTGCCAGCTTGAGTGTTGGGGACGTCGAGTTGGCGGCAAATCTGCTGGGGCGACCTTATTCGGTGCGGGGTCTCGTGGTGACCGGTGAAGGACGTGGGCGACAACTGGGAGTCCCAACGGCCAACCTCGCGTCCATCTCCACACTGATCCCCGGCGACGGGGTCTATGTGGGCAGTGTCGTGATAGACGGACGGCCTCAACCAGCGGCCATTCACGTGGGAGCCAACCCCACATTCGACGAGACAGAACAAAAAGTGGAAGTGCACCTGCTGGCCTTTGACGGGGACCTGTACGGCCAGAGCTTGGTTGTTGAGTTCCTGAGCCGAGTTCGCGAGACGCGGGCATTTGAATCGGTTGATCAATTGCGTGAGCAGTTGTCTGCAGACATCGAGGCGGTGTGGCGTTATCTCGAGACGCATCCCGGAGCCACCACGTTCGGAACTGGCGGGGCGGATCGCGACGAGGTATCCTGACGGCCTGTTTTTGTCGACGGCGAGAGGGATCGATGGCGATCGACTGGCGGGCGTTTTGTGACATTGTTGAACAGCACGAGCGATTTGTGCTGACGAGCCACGTGAGACCCGATGCGGATGCTGTCGGATCGGAAATCGGGCTGGCCGAATTGCTCGAAGCCCAGGGGAAGACGGTTCGCATCGTCAATCCCTCGCCGATCACGGATGGATTGTTGTTTCTTGATCCGGACAGTCGGGTCAAGGCGATCGGCGAGGATGTCGATGTGGCGTCGGCCTGCGACACCGACGTGCATGTCGTGTTGGATACCAGTGCCTGGGTCCAGGTCCAGGGCGTGGGCGAAGTCCTCCGTGCCACCGAAGCGGTGAAGGTGGTGATTGATCATCACCAGAGCAGCGATGATCTTGGCGCGGTGGAGTTCAAGGACACGTCGGCGGAGGCAACCGGGCGGCTGATCGTGGATCTCGCCGAGTCGGCTGGCTGGGAGATCTCTCCCGTGGCTGCGAATGCGTTGTTTTGTGCCATTGCCACGGACACCGGCTGGTTCCGCTTCTCTTCAACCAACGGGGGCACACTGAAAGCCGTCGGACGATTGATTGACCTCGGTGCCCAGCCCCACCTATTATACCCGCAACTTTACGAGCGTTGCTCGCAGGCTCGAGTCCGGCTGACTGGTCGGTTGCTTGAGCGGATCGAGTTGGCTTGCGACGGTCGGTTAGCGTGGCTGACGGCCCGAAACGAGGATTTTGCGTGTACCGGTGCCGTTCCAGCTGATACCGAAGATGTGGTCAACGGATGTTTTCGGATTGTCGGTGTCGAGTGTGCCTTCATCGCTCACGAACAACGAGACGGTCGGGTGAAAGTGAGTTTTCGCAGTCGTGGTGATGTTGATGTTGCCGCAGTCGCCGAGCAGTTTGATGGAGGAGGCCATCGTCAGGCATCCGGTGCCGTGGTTGATGGTCCATTTGAACAAGGACTGGCCCGGTTGATCGACGCACTGACTGCAGCATTACAGGCGCCCGCCCAGAACTGACTGATCCCACCCCCACTTGTGACAGGATGTCCCCACGCCTCAAAGAGTTGTCTTCCCTCCCCTTCCGCTGTTGGTGACCGACCGGTCGCCGGTTCTGCGGACCAAAACATCCAGGCCTGACTTGCTATTCCAGCGACAACTCGTGATGGGTTGTTGCTTGGGCGGCACAAATGATTCCAATCAACGACCCCACTTGCAGGACGTGCCCCAGTGGCGCAGCCGACAGGAGATGATCGATGATCGACGAAGTTCCAGACTCCGACGAGTCACCGGAGAACGAAGTATCTGATTCGACGTCAGAGAGTCCGTCCAACGGCGATATGGCCGGTGGCGCGAACGAGGTGGCTTCGGAATCGGACGCCTCGGAACCCAGTGGAGACGAAGTGGCCGCGGACGAAAAAATGGAAGAGGTGTCGGATCCACAGGAGCACGAGCCTGGTGGTGGCGATGATGAGTCGGAAGATGAGTCGGAAGATGAGTCGGCACGGCGGTCATTTCTGACTCAGGTTTTGGCCGGCACAATCGGTGCGGTGGTTGGGTTGGTTCCCGTTCTTTCCGGCCTCGTGTTTTTTCTCGACCCGTTGATTCGAGGTGGCGAGGGAGCTGGTGCGTCCGGGGAGGGCGGTGGATCCAGTAAGGATGCCGAGGGTTTCATCAAGTTGCCGGTGACCCGGGCGCTGTTGCCGGCTGACGGGACGCCTCAACAGGTGACCATCGAGGACGATTTGGTGGATGCCTGGAACAAGTTTCCCAAGGTGCCGATCGGCAGTGTGTGGTTGCGACGGTCCGAATCGGGCGAGGTGGTTGCCTTCAATACTGTCTGTCCGCACCTTGGTTGTGCGGTTGAGTTCCGTGGTGCCAAGAACGATTTCTACTGCCCGTGCCATCTGAGTGCCTTCAAACTCGACGGCACCAAGGACAATCCTATTCCACCTCGTGACATGGACGGCTTGGCGGTCAAGCCGAACACGGGTGAGGAGATCTGGGTGCAGTACAAGAACTTCCGCGGAGGGATCTCCGAAAAGGTGGAAACATGATCCGCACGCTTCTGGCCTGGCTTGATGACCGCACCGGATACGCCGGTTTCGTACACGAGGCGCTCTACGAAAGAGTGCCGGGGGGTGCGCGTTGGCGTTACGTTTGGGGGAGCACGCTGGTCTTCACGTTCAGTGTCCAGTTGATCACCGGGTTTTTTCTTTGGACTGCGTACAGTCCCAGCGCGAACACCGCGTGGGAAAGCGTCTACTACATTCAGAACGAGATGACATTTGGGTCGGTGGTTCGTGGTCTCCACCATTTCACGGCCCAGTTGATGATTGTGTTGATGGCCGTGCACCTGGTCCAGGTGATCATCGATGGGGCCTACAAGGCGCCCCGCGAGGTGAATTTCTGGCTGGGGTTGGTGTTGATGCAAATTGTGCTGGGGCTGTCGTTGACCGGCTATCTGCTTCCCTGGGATCAGAAGGGGTACTACGCAACGCAGGTGTCGACGAAAATTATGGGCAACGCTCCATTGGTGGGCCAACAGGCGCAGGAGTTGATCCAGGGAGGACCCAAGTACGGACATCATACGCTGACACGATTTTTTGCCCTCCATGCGGGCCTGTTGCCAGCGTCCCTGGTCGCATTTCTTGGATTACATCTTTATGTCTTTCGCCGTCACGGATTGACGGTGAAGGATCCAAAACACGCTCCCGAAACCACGTTTTGGCCCGACCAGGTGCTCAAGGATGGGGTGGCGTGCCTTGCCGTGCTACTCCTGGTCCTGGGACTCTCGATCTGGAAGGGTGCCGAGTTGGCGGCGCCGGCGAATCCGTCCGAGAATTATGCAGCGGCGCGTCCGGAGTGGTATTTCCTGTTTCTGTTTCGTTTCCTGAAGTTTGAAGTCGTCGAACACTTTGGGTTGGCATTTGGGTCCATCTATGTGCCCGGTGCCTTGATGGGGGTGGTCGCGGCCATGCCGTTGCTTGGCCGTTGGGCAATTGGTCACAAGTTCAACGTGGCATTCACCTGGGCCGTGACTATTGCCATCGGCGTGCTGACGATGATGGCTTTTTACGAGGATGGTCGCGACGCTGACCACCAGGCGGCGATTCGTGAAGCACACCGGGATGCCGAACGGATCAAGGAATTGGCCAGCGGTCCCAATAAGATTCCCGTTTCCGGTGCGGTGACGTTGCTCCGCGAGGATCCCTTCACACAGGGGCCGAGACTGTTTGCCAAGCACTGCAAGAGTTGTCACCGATTCAACGGTCATGATGGGCGTGGAAGGCTGGTGTATGCCGGCGCAGCTGACGGTGGCCAGGTCCGTGCGGCGTCAACGGCCGTCGACCTGGGCAATTTTGGTTCGTCCGCGTGGATGAGATCGGTTGTCGTGGATTATCCCAATCACTTCTCGGCGCTCAAAAATGCCCAGTGGTTCAAGAGTGCCAAGGGCGAGGAGGTTCTGAACCCGGATGAGTCAGAAATGGCTGACTGGTCGGGAGACGCCGAGTCACTGGGGAGCGACGAGAACAAGGAGAACGTTGAGGCGCTGGTGGCGTTTTTGGTCGGACAGGCCGGTCACAACACTCGGTCCGGGACCCCCGTCGATCAGGATAAGGCGAAGTTCGACCGCGGCCGCGTGCTGGCTGTCGAGGGTGACTGGGCTGGGGCGATCAATGGCACATCGTGCGCCGATTGCCATTCCACGATCGGCGAGTCCTTCTCGGAAATCGGTGACGATGATGCCGAGGGATATCCGAATCTGTCGGGTTATGGGTCTGCGGCTTGGTTGAAGAGTTTTCTGTCAGATCCGGGTTCCGCACAGCATTACGGTGAAAAGAACCAGATGCCAGCCTATGCAGAACGGATGACGCCGGCCGAGATGGGGCTGCTGGTTCGGTGGTTGACCGGAGATTACGCGGAAACCGAGTTGAAACCGTACGAGGATCAGCGAGAAAAACCCAAGGCCGCGGCGACCAAGGAATGACCCAGCTTAGGACGTGTGCGAGTTGCCGACGTTGTCGATCGTGGCCGGGATCTGGCCGGTTTCTTTCAGGTGGCGTGCAACTCGCTGCAGTCCCTCCTCGACTGTGACGATTCGTCGGTACCCAAAGTCACGGACGGCCGCAGCGGTGGAAAAGCTGTGAGAGTGGGACATTTGTTCCGCCAAAAAACGGGTCATTGGCGGTTCCCCTTTCAACCGGAAAGTCCGCCACAGGACTTCCAGAACCGCACCGAGAATGCGAGCCTTCCTTGCTGAAATGGACTTTGTCACAGCGGGACACTCGGCCACGTCCAGGAGCGAGTTGACCCAGTCCCACATCTTCACGCTTTCTGGCTCGTTGATGAAATAGACCTTGCCGGCGTGAGGAGCGTTGAGATCAAGCAGGTCGGCGGCCTGGATGTGAGCGGCGGCCGCGTTTTCGACGTAGACGGTCGAGATCACGTTGGAACCGTCACCCACCCGACGCAGTTGTCCTTTCCGGGCTCGTTTGATCATTCTGGGCAGGACGTGATTGTCCCCCGGGCCCCAGATCAGATGTGGTCGTAGAGCGACGGTGGCCAAACCCCCGGATCCGTTTGCCGCGAGAACGTCGGTTTCCGCGATTGCCTTTGAGTAGGGGTAGCCACACAAAAAATTCTGGGCCAGCGGAATTGTTTCGTCGGCATTGATCATGTCCGAACCATCAAATACCACGCTGGGGCTACTGGTGAAGACCAGTCGCGTGGCACCCGCATTCATGGCTGACTTGAGCAGGTTCCGGGTTCCCTGGACATTGATGCTCTCGTAGAGCGACCATGGCCCCCAGATTCCCGCGAGTCCGGCACAGTGGTAAACCGTCTGGATCCCCTGGCAGGACTCAGAGACGGCATTGGCGTCCTGCATGTCTCCCTGGAACCAACTGACACCGTCAAGTGCCAGAGACTCGGGTTCGCTTCGGCAGAACACGCGAACCTGTTCTCCACGTGCGACCAGCTGTCCGACGAGGACATGGCCCAAAAAGCCGCTGCCACCGGTAACCAAGTTGCTCACGCCAACATGCTCGTGTCAGATGATTATTCTGCTGAGAGGAACGCGTCCGGGGCCGAAGCCGCGATATCGAGTGTCCGGGCAGCCCAAACCGCTAATTCTTCGCGGTTGATCTTAACATTATGACGAATATCAACAGGGAAGCCGGAATGAAAGAGTACCGACCCAATTGAATTGGTCTGCGAAGAACTTGTGGCGAGTTGTTGGAGTTCGTCTCGGAGTGTGTCGGAAGGGGAGATCTGGGGCTCGCATTCGACAACGATTGCCGGTTGTTGATTGGGCCGTTGTCCCAGGCCAACAAGTGCGCTCCGGTAAACCGCCGGATGCTGGTTGATAATTGCCTCGCAGGGCACACTGAAAAGTGTACCTTCTGCGGTTTCAACCCGATGGGCCTTGCGACCGCAAAACCAAAGACGGTCCATCTCGTCGATGTAACCGACGTCTCCCATGCGGTGCCAGATCGCGTCGTGATCATCCACCTTGGCCATGGCAGTGGCGCTGTCGTGGCGGAAATAACTTTTGGTGACCGAGGCGCCACGGACAATGATCTCACCGATCTCTCCATTGGGCAGGAGTTTGAGATCATCGAACCGGGCAATCGGATTGTCGTCTATCTCGGCAATGCACACATCAACATCGGGGAAAAGGGACCCGACACAGGTGCCGGCCCCGTCAGCTGATTGCCGGGCGGTTTCATCCAATATCACCTTCCCACTGATCACGGCCACCGGAAGGGCCTCGGTGGCCCCGTAGGGGGTGTAAATGTCGGCGCCCGGTGCGGTCAGCGCCTGACGAATCGATCTGACAACCGGTGGCGGGACCGGGGCCCCGGCGGAAAGAACTCGAGTGAGGCTGGGGAGAGTGATCCCGTGTTCCTCACAATGGTGGCCAACGCGTTTCCAGAGTGCTGGCGAACCAAAAGCCTGTGTAACGTCTTGTTTTTGGATCGGCGCGATGATGTGACGCGGGTCAACAGCAGCCGGTCGAGTGGGATCGATGTCTGGTACAACGGTTGTGACTCCCATGGCCACATTGAACAGCGCAAACAGCGGAAAACCTGGCAAGTCCCGTTCTCCAGGCGAGATGTCGAACTGTGTTTGCAGCAAGTCTGCCTGTGCACAGAACATGCCGTGTTCGTACTCGACCCCTTTGGCTGGACCTGTACTGCCACTCGTGAAGATGATGGCGGCGGGATCGGTGGAGATGATGTCTGGTGGGCTGAAGTTTGCCAGGTCGGAGTTTTCCAGTTGTGAATAGCTGACGGTTGAAGGGGCCCAGCCACCAACACGGACGTTCAGCCGAGCTCGTGGAAAGCGTTTCCGATACAGCAGACGGGCCCACTGGACGGTGGGGACGGCGACGAATCCGTGTGGATCTGTCTGTTCAAGACAGGCGATGACGCGGCGGAGGCCCATGCCGGGGTCAATCAGGACAACAGTCGCCCCGGCACGGAACAGGGCAAAGGTCAATGCCAAAAATTCGACCCCGGGGCGGACCATCAGCACGATCCGGTGCCCCGGTTGGACGCCAAGCCGGATCAACCCCACGGCAAGACGGTCGACGAGGTGTTCGAGTTCCTCGAAAGATCTCTTGTCAGTCTGCCGCCCCTGGCGGTCGCAGACGATCAGGGCTGGCTGTGTGGGAAATCCTGACGCCGAGATGCTCAACCGCGAGGCGACATTTCCGTCGGATGAAGAGGGGGCGGAAGGCATGAGCGATCAAGTGGCAAGCGGCGCTGAGTGTCAGGCGGAACGAACCAGAAGTTCGCCCTTGCCCAGTTCCAGAAAGTCTCCGTTGTAGCGATGATATTCCGCTTCGAGTGAACCGTCGGGGGCTTGCCAGCCACACTCGGCCAGATGCTTGAGGTAGAGACGAAGGAAGGTGGGGCGGCACAGACCCGCGCTGCGGAAAGTCGGAAGTATCTCTAGCGAGGTGGCCGGGTTCAAAAACGCGATCGTGCCACGTTTCATGCCGGCACCGTGTCGGATGCCGGCTTCTCCTCCGACGATGATCGTGCCGGCGATCAGGTTCACGCCCGAGAGGTCTCCGATGTTCCCCGCGATGGCGATCAGACCGCGTCTCATCAGTTGGCCGGTTTCGTTGCCAACGTTCCCGTCGACAAGGATTTCCCCGCCGGTCATTCCGCGGTGACCGCCGCGGTAGACGGCACCAAGTTGGTGGCCGGCGTTACCACAAATGTGAATCCGTCCACCCTTCATCTCGGCCCCAACCCAGTCAGTCGCGTTGCCACTCACAAACACGTCGCCACCGGTCATTTCGGCGCCCAGATGCATCCCCGCGTTTCCCTCGACCCGGATCGTACCGCTATTCAGTTGAGCGGCAATTCGCTTGATGCGGTGACAGTCCCCTTCCCAGACCAGGGTGTTGTCTTCGCCAGCGGATCCTTTTGCATCGAAGAAGGATCCCAACGGTTCACGGACGTTGCCGTGGAGCACTTCGGTTGCCAGAACCTCCGCCGGCGATTGCTCTCGTACAGTCTCGAGCCGCACGGTGTCGACCTCGATCGGCACCAGGGACCCATTCTTGAGTGTCAGTGTGAGCGGCATGAGACGGTCAGGCTGGTCGCGTGGCGGTTGAGCGCGGTGGTGAGGCAGACCTAGAATGCAGCGAGTCGTCGAAGACGACGCCGGGGATCCGTTGTAGCCGGGTCTGTGAATCTGATCAACCAAGGCCGGTCGAACGGTCGTATACGAGAGGCCAAAAGGAAATGCAGGGGCTGGCAGGACGGGTGGCGTTGGTGACCGGGGCGGGACGTGGTATTGGCCGGGCGATTTGCTTGGCTTACGGGGCCGCTGGTGCGAAAGTGGCCGTTTCGGCGAGATCAACAGACGAGCTCGACTCGATCGTAAATGAAATCCGGACGGCCGGTGGGACTGCCGAAGCGTTCCCGGCCGATCTGTCAGACCCAAACACACCGGCGTCGTTGCTCAGTTCGGTTGCTGCAAGTCTTGGAACTGTCGAGGTTCTCGTGAACAACGCAGGAGTGGGGAGTAGCTCGGATCCGAAACCACTCGTGGAATTTGACGATGAGTTCTGGAATCTGACGCTGGAAGTCAACTTGAATGCCCCCTATCGGTTAACCAAACTCGCCTTACCGCCCATGATCGCGACGGGTTGGGGCCGGGTGATCACCGTGGCGTCGATCAACAGTCGGATGGGCAGCCTTCACGGGGCCGCCTATGCCGCCAGCAAGCACGGGGTGCTGGGGCTGATGAGAACCGCGGCCATGGAAACTGCAACCCAGGGCGTGACGGTCAACTGCATCTGTCCGGGGCCGGTTCGGACGTTGATGAATGACAAACGGATCGAATACGACGCCGATCGTTTGGGGCGAGCGCTGGACGAGCACGAGTCGGGTTTGACACCGATAGGCGGACGACTGGAGCCGGAGGACATCGCGCCGATGGCCGTTTATCTGGCGAGCGACGCCGGACGAATGATCACCGGGCAGGCTTACAACATCTGCGGTGGGATCAGCATGGCCTGAACGGGCAGGTCTCGTTATTCGAGGTTCTCTTTGGAGAACTGGGCCATTTTTTTTCCGAGGAATCTGAGAATCCCGGTTCCCAACGTGACCTGACCCAAAACACGGGTTTTGTCGCGACGCAACTGGAAGGCAATCGTATCCTGGCCACTTTTGAAGGCAGTGATCGCCAGTTTTCGATCCGCGGCTTCGCCCTTGGTGCCCATTCGGCTGTCGTAGGCCTGCAGCCACGGACCGGCGGTTACCGAGAGATCAACAAAGATCGGGCTGGCGACTGCCGGCTTCGCTTGAGCCGATATTGCCGCCTGCAGTGCTTGGAGAGCACCGGGGCCGGCGGCACACCATGCGGCATCGGCGCTGGTCCCGATCAGGATGGTCTTGTTGGGTCCAAAAATTTTCGCGAAGTCGTCGTGGAAACTGGCGGGAATCGTGAGTTCATGAATGGCGACATCGCCAGCCTTTGCCACATCGAGTTTGACGTCGGTCGCCAGGGTAGAACCTGGGATGGCGACGAGTGCTGTACGCAAGCGGTCTCCCTGGACCGTACGAATGGCTGCTACCAGTACGTTGTGTCCGCCTTCCACCGGGCTGACTTCGACAAAGGCGTCAAGGATCCCCTTCTGGAGGCTTGATTGGACCGTGGCCACAATTGTGTCCAGGACCTTGGTACTGGCGGCTTTCTGTTCGTCGGTTGTAGAAGCGGTGCGAGTGATGTCTCCCTGAATCGCATTACGGGTTGCGGCCAGGACAGCCTGCAGGCTGGTTTTCCGAAACTCATCAAGCGGGTGATGGATCCGGAAAGAGAGGATCGAACCTTCAGGCTTGGGAACGGATGCAAAGTGGCTCGGCGTCTTGGAGAGTCCACCAATCGATTTGTCCAGCGACGTTCCATCGATCGCCGACAGGTCGAGGTCGAGAACCGCCTGCTGTGTTTTGGGGTCGATCCGGAAACCCAGGGCCAATGATTCGGATTCGACGACGAAACGCTCGGCTTCACCCAACTCGTAGGCCAGTAGTTCCTTGCGGAGTGCCAATTCGGTAGGGGTTTCGTTCTTACGAGTTTTGACCGCGGATTGGAGGTTGTTGCGAATGGGTTCAAAGGCGGTGCGGCGTGCGTCTTGTCCTTCCGGCTTGTTTTTGATCAGGCCACCAACGGAGTGTTTCCGGGGCGCGAGTGTGGCTGCGCGGGCGACAGGATCCACGACGCCGTTCAGCGCAGCGCGGGATTCGCTTATGGCTGCGTATCCCTTGCGGTGCCGCATGTAGCCGAGAGTGTCCTTGTTTTCGCTGAGGCGGTAGAGGCCCGTACCGATCTTTCGCGAGTTGATTTCGAATCCGCCGAGGTTCTCGTCAATAAATTCTTTGAGGTTCGCGACGGGGAGTGCAAAACGGTACTCCTCTTCTTCTCCACCCAGAAGGACTTCAATCCCAATTGGTTTTCTGGTGTCGATCCCGAACAAGAAGGTCTCGATGATTCCGGAGATGTTGTCCCACTGTTTTTTCTCGGTGGTGGTGGTCAAGTCGGAGAGTAACTTGAGGTCTTCGAGAAGGCGGTCGGCGCTGTGCAACACAGCGGTGACCTTTGGCGCGGTGTCTTGAGCGTTGGCCCGGCGAGGGGAGGCGAGGGCCAGGAGGAGAACAAGCGTGGTGAGAATCAGGGTGGGACGTGGCACGTCGCGCTCCTTTGACGGTGAGCGGTTGTTGCAGTGGGACATCGTGAGGCTGTGAGGGAGGGGGACTGCGGAGTAAACCAATCCAAAGTCGATGCTGATTCTAAGCCGGTGCGGCTTTCGTGCAACCTCGATGTGCCCCATGGTGGATCTCACTGTGAGACACCGACACCTGAAGCGATTTCGGTTGTTTTGGCTCGGGAACTTAACGGAACGGTTCAGGGCACGACCTTGGCGGCACAACTCGCGTGGGCCGTTCAAGTGGACCGTTGTTCCCAAATTGCCTAAGTTTCCGGGGCGCCGTTAAGGGGTGGAGCAGAAAGTCCCGAGAGAATTCCGGAAAGCAGGGCCACGCGTATGGTGGGTGGCCGATCCGAGTGGGTTGCAAAATTCCAGACGATGACATGGTGACCGTTGAGGGCCAATTGGGCAGCCACGAGGCGGGAAGCATTTTCTCGCCAGATCATAAACCGCGAATCGCGAATCATGTTGATGAGTTCGAGGGCCCGGGCCGGTGTTTGGGAATTCGCAGCACGGGCGGTGAGTTCGTAAAGAATTCGACGGCGGTCGTTGCGAGCCTGTTGATTCCTTCTGGCGTTGGCATCGGAGGTGATGGCCTGGAGAACGGTTTCGAGTTTTCCTGCGTCCAGCGCTGCGAGTGCAGACAGCCTCAAGGATTCGGTGGCATCAATCGGTAGGCCCGCCGGAAGGACACTGTTCATTGCCTTGATGGCGGACGTGTTTCCTTCGGCTTGAAAACTCAAATACAGGTGGGAAGGAAGAGTGGATTTCGTAAAAGGGTCGCGAATCGAAGTGTCGGTTGTCAGACCGTGTTTTTGGATGTCGCCCCAGGATTCTTGTCGG
The DNA here is from genome assembly GCA_964646205.1 of uncultured Planctomycetaceae bacterium. Classification (GTDB taxonomy): domain Bacteria; phylum Planctomycetota; class Planctomycetia; order Planctomycetales; family Planctomycetaceae; genus UBA8437. The sequence continues at coordinate 20,762 of CAZYAZ010000008.1, forward strand.
AGACCGTGTGAGATGGCCCACCGATGAAGTTGTTCCAAACAGGTGGCCCGTTGGTTTGCCAGTTGGAGCCAGTTCTGGCACTTCTTGGTGTATTGCTGAGAGGCTTGTCTCGCCTCATCATTTCCCGTGAGATCCAGCACGGTCATCATTTTTTTGGACATACCGGTGGTCCCCAGTGACTTTATGGTTTGAAGTCTGGCGGCGACGTCGTCGTATCCGGGACCGATCGACCTCGCAGTGGCCAGGGCATCGGTGAACAGGTCTGCTGCTTGGTCGACCTGTCCGTGGACACTGAGGGCACCGAGGAGTTCAGCTTCGGCACGAACTTTCAACCACCAGCCGGTGACCTCATCGATCGGAAGCAGAAATGTCTGCTTGATATCACCCAGTGCGACGGTGCGAGGTTTGGCACACTGCTGGAGGGCCTTGATCGTCTTGGACACCGTCGTAGAGGTCGAGTCCGTGTCGTGACCCAGGGCGTCGACAAGGGCAAGGCGAGCGAAAACGACAGCCTGCATGGCCGGTGACTCACGGGCCATTTCCCTGTCGACGATGTTCCTGTCTTGGGTGGCCGTGGCCCACGCAGCCAGCCGTTCCGAGCGGTCAAAAAGGTGTGTTGCTTGTCGCGCCCATGACAGGGCTGTGGCGGAGAATCCCCGGTCACAGAGTTGGGCAATGATGAGCGAGTCGGGTGACATGGCACCCCTCAACGACGGCGGGGTCGAGTGTCGCAAGGGAAGGTGAAAAGTTCGGGCGTACCGGCATCTGAGTTGTTCGAGTCGCAATCGGGCCGTGGGGATGGGTGTCCAGAGTCGGGCTATCGTGGATTCGGCGAGTGGGGTCTGTTCGGCGGCGATCAGGGCACAGCCGAGTCCGACGGTCACGTCCACTGCGAAGGGGGAACCTGGCGTGATGTTGGCGGATCTTTTGATCGCTTCGGAGAGGTACGGTCCGGACGAGGCCGCTCCATCTTTTTGCTGACGCCACCACAAGCTGACAAGGGCGTTGATATGCAGGTGTGGCAGGTCCGGCCCGATCTGGGTCAACTGTTTCAATTGGGCCAATGCGTCTGTTTCGTTTCCAGAATCGGCGAAATATTCAGCCGTGAGGCGACGGCAGAACGGTTTGCTGCGATTTCGGTCTCGCTCCTGGGCGGCAGCGACCATCAGAGTCGGTCCGCGTTCCAGAATCGTTTTTCGAGAGACGGTTGTCGTCGCGCCGCGGGTGTTTTCAGCGGCGCCCGGTTGCGTTTCCGTTGTCGTGGCCGGTGGGGTGTCTGGTGCGGCGTCCGGTGTGGAAACCGGCAATTTGGCGACGGGAGTGGTCGGCGGGGCATCGGCGGGTGGAACCGAACGACCAATAAACCACCAGGCGCCGCCGCCGCCAGCCAAAAGGACCAGCAACGCCACAATCACCAGTCCACTGTTGCTTGTGGTGGACGTTTCTTCAGTGTCAGGTTCGGGGGCGGGCTTGGTGTCGGGTGCTTCAGGCGCCGTGAAAATGGGGACCAGACAGTCGGGGTTCGCGCACTTGATCTCCTGGCCCGTTGCCTGTCGTGGCACGAAGCCAGGTGAGTCACACATCGGACAATGAATTCGCCACGGCCGTTTCTTTGTTGGTTTCGGGGCGGCGGAAATGAATTGACCGATGTCCTTGGGGGAAATGGGGAACGGTTCGGTTTCCCGTTGAGAGTGTGCGTTGCCGGCCGATGCGTTGTCCGGGGTTGAAGCAGACGTGGCGCTCGAGGGAGACTCCGGGGAGGTGCCTTGATCGAGCCGCCCGTCTCCACTCATGGCCGCACCACAGAACGGACAGTGGGTGGCGCCGTCATCAAGTACGGACTGTTGACAATCTGGGCAACTGGGAAAACTCATGGATTGTTTCTTTCGAGTGGTTCCCGATGTGTCGGCGCGATGGGACCAGTTGTCTTCACAATAACACGCCTGCGTCCGGAGTGGCCAGTGGGGTGTTTCTGCTCGTGGGGCGGTACAATTGGGTTGTTGTTTGAAAACGACCAGGGATGGAGCTTCTCCGCGATGAAACGACATGATGAAAGAGAGTCGGTCGAATCTGCAGTGTCGCGGCGTTATGCGGCTGCTGCACAAGCGGTGGAGCCATCGTTGTGTTGTGCGGTGGATTACGATCCAGCATTGCTGGAAGTGATTCCGGCCGAGGTGATTGAAAGGGATTACGGGTGTGGCGATCCGAGTCGACACGTCGGCGCGGGTGACGTGGTGTTGGATCTCGGATCGGGCAGTGGCAAAACCTGCTTCATTTCCTCACAGGTGGTCGGTCCGTCAGGTAAGGTTCTCGGAGTCGACGCCAACGACGAGATGTTGGAATTGGCTCGGGGGGCACAACCCCGGGTGTCGTCGGCGATTGGTTATGACAATGTCCAATTTCTCAAGGGGCGGATCCAGGACCTCGCACTTGATCTGGAACGCCTGCAGCGATGGTTGGCTGAAAATCCAATCAACAACCTGGACGACTGGCAACGAGCCGAGGAGACAATTCGGGGCTGGCGGTCTGACAATCCGCTAGTGGCGTCGGAGTCGGTCGATATTGTCGTTTCAAACTGCGTGCTGAACCTGGTGCATCCGGACGACCGCCGGAGTCTTTTTGACGAATTGGGACGGGTGTTGAAAACGGGCGGTCGGGCCGTGATCAGTGATATCGTGGCCAGTGCCGATGTTCCCAAACATTTGCAGCAGGATCTCTCTCTCTGGAGCGGTTGCGTGAGTGGCGCTTTCCGCGAGGATCGGTTTTGTGAGGCGTTTTCGGCGGCCGGATTGGTTCAAGTCGAGATGTTGCACCGCCAGGACGAACCATGGACGGTTGTTGAAGGAATTGAATTTCGGAGCGTGACGGTCCGTGCATTTCGTCCGGCCGATTCCAGTGACACTGTGAGCGACGGTCCGGCCGGATTGACCATCCTGTCGGGGGAACAGACATCCTGTTGTCAGCCGGGTGAGGAGTGTTGCTAGCCCGGGCAACGCACCGGCTCCGCGTGCCGGTGATTCACAAAACAGGTGCTTGTCGTTAACATCGGTCCGTTGGCCGGCGATGCTGGCAAGTCACCGGGTGGTCGTCGGCTGATGGCGGGCGATCTGAGCTAAGGCAAGTTGGGCTGATGTCCAATCAATTTAGACCGTTTGCGTGGTCGATTCCCATCGGTGAATGGGCCGGTACACGCGTGGCTCTGAGCGTGTGGTTCGCAGCGGCTGCCGTCGTGTTTTGCCTGCAATTGGGAGCTGTGAGCCTGGGCCTGCTGGCGGCAACCGTGCTGTTGGTGAGTGTGCTGCTGCATGAAGTGGCCCATGTGTGGGTCGCACGCGAAACCGGCGGGTGGTGCAACGAAATTGTTGTGTGGCCGCTCGGGGGGCTGGTTGCTCCACAGCCGATTCTGACCCGTCGCTCGCAGGTGTTGACTGCCCTGGCAGGGCCCGCGGTTCACGCCACCGTCTGCCTGTTGACCGGGGTCACGGCGTGGCGAGCTGGTGTCCTGGACGACTCGCTCGACCCGTTCTCGAACTGGCCGGCCGTGACATTGGCCGGAAGTGGGGAAACTCTGAAGACGATTGTCATCCTGGTGTTCACGATCAACTGGGCGCTGCTGCTGGTCAACCTGTTGCCAGTGCATCCTTTCGACGCGGGACGAGTGTTGGAGTGGATGTTGTCGGAATGGCTGGCCGAGGACGCTGCCACGAATTTGTTCTTGCGGCTGGGAGTCCTGGTCGGCGTCGTACTGTTCCTGGCAGGACTACTGGGTGATCAACCGGCGTGGCATGGCACATGGTTGGTTGGACTGGGGGCCGTGGTACTGGTTTTCAATCTCGAGGAGTTGTCCAGTCGGCGGGCGGTGGATGAACTGGAGACCGCATTGCTGGCATATGAATTGGCGGTTGAAGATGTGACGGATGAATTCGAGCCTGTGGAACCCGCTGCAGGGCCGCTGGAACTCTGGCGACAACGAAGAGTTGAAACCGAGGTCGAGAAGGAACGGGCGCGGCAGCAGGAGGTGGAACAACAGGTGGACGGTTTGCTGAAGAAGGTTCACAACAGCGGTTTTGATGGTCTTAGTGACGCCGAAAAGCAACTGTTGCGACAGGCGAGCCAGCAATACCGTGAACGATCCCCGCGGCCCGAGGAGACGGTGTAGTGAAACAGGTTCGTGGTGGGTGTTCGTGGCGAGTGGCTGTGGTCCTGGCACTGTGCTGGATTGCCGGTTGTGCGGAGGCTCCGGTGACTGTTGCCCCAGTCCGGTCGGCTGGCGAGGCTGTTGTTCGTCCTGCGGGATCCGAACCGCCGGGTGCGGAGGCGGCGAAGTCATCACCCGGCGACGCGACGTCAACGACGGCGAACAAGCAGTTGATGGGAATTCGATTCGACGTGCCGAAGTCCTGGAATGAACAGCCAGAGTCGGAGTTTTACGAGGCGAAATATGTGATTCCCTCGGATGAAGGTGAAATGACCCTGACATTGACAACGATGGGCGGAGGCATTGATGCCAATCTTCAACGGTGGGTCGGGCAGTTTCAACAAGACTCCGGGGACCGTCCGCGTCGTGACACGCTGAGGGTAGACGGGACGGAGGCGGAGTGGTTGGATGTTCGAGGAACGTTCCGAAGTCGCGTGGGAAACAGCCCGGGTCCCCATACGGATTGGCGTCTGCTCGGGGTGGCGATCCCTATGACACCACGGCCTTTTCTTTTGAAACTCGTCGGACCCCGCGGTGCTGTGTCGTCCTTCGAGGACGAATTTCGGACCTTTGTGCGATCCGGCCAGTTGGACAATTAGGTCCCGCGGTGGCCGGTGAGGCCCCGGTCTGAATTGCGGTGTCGCGTGCTGGGGCGTGGGGCGGTGAATCTTTCTACCAGCCCGGCGGCGAGATGCCCCCCAAAACCCAGTGAGAGTTTCAGCGCGCGGTGGACAGGCCGTTCTCGCGCCGTCTGAGGAGTGTAATCGAGGTCACACTCGGGGTCGGCATCATGCAGATTGACAGTGGGAGGCACCACCTGGTCGCGGAGCGCCAGGACCGTTGCGGCCAATTCAACACTTCCAGCCGCGCCGAGCAGGTGCCCCAATCCACCCTTGTTGCTCGTGCAACTGAGTTTCCTGGCATGTGGTCCGAATGCGTGTTTTATTGCCGCAGTCTCACACCGGTCATTCGTGGGGGTCGCCGTCCCGTGCAGATTGACGTGGTCGAGGTCCTCGGGGTCGAGTTGGGCCTGTCCGAGAGTGGTGGTGATCAGGCGTGAGAGGCTTCGGCCGGACGGGTCGACAGAGGTTGGTCCGGAAGGGTCCGACGCCAGTCCTCCGGCCAGCCATCGTGCCAGTGGCTTTGCCCCCCGGTGTCTCGCCGTCTCTTCACTTTCCAGCACCAGGACCGCGGCGCCCTCGCCAACAAGAAACCCACTGCGGTTCCGGTCGAAGGGCCGGCAGGCGGTGGCGGGGTCCTGGAAGCCTTTGGCCAGGACACCCAACCTCGCGAATGAGGCCAGGACGCTGTCACACAACGACGTGTCACTGCTGCCGCACAACGCCAGGTCGCAATCACCGCGGCGAATCAACTCAACGGCACGGACGGCACAGGTGAGGCCCGTCGCGCAGGCGGCGACTGGTGACAGAACTGGTCCGAGAATGCCCAGTCGGGTAGCAACCCGGAAGGCCGGTGCGTTGGGGAAGACGTCAAGCCAGTCGGTTCGGGGATCGGTCGTGGGCACGGCGTCGGGTTGGGCGAGTGCCGCCATGCCGCGGATATCCCCCTTGCTGGTACCGATGACACATCCGGTCCGTTCCGGGTCGGGTAAGTCTGAACCCAACCCAGCGTCGGCCAGTGCTTCAATGGCTGCCTCGATCGCCAGTTGGATGCCGAGGCGAGGTGATGTTTCGAGACCGTCCCGGAATACCGGTGCACCCGCGTGTCGGCCCAGAAAACGGGAGGGAGTGGTGGGGGGGGGCTTCAACCAACTGGTGGCCGAATGGCCTTCCAGGAGGCGGTTCCAGGACGTCTCGCGGTTGAGCCCCAGGGGGGTGACCAGGCCGACACCGGTGATCACAACGCCACGACTGTCCAGGTGTCGGTGAACAGACATCAGGTGCGATGGCTTGATCGACAGATGGCGTAAAGCGATCCGGCAACCAGCAGGGTGATCAGGAGGTAGCCGAACGAGGTCCAGAAAGTGGACCCACTGGTCGCGACCGCCTGGGGCTGATCGCCGCCGGAGGCACTGGCAGTTGCGGGTGCGGCCTGCCCCGTCGCGGGCGTCTGGGCGTCAACAGGCGCTGGTTGACCAACCAACAACGCCAGTGCAGCCATCAACTTGCAGGGGGCGAGGGGGGGGTGAGGGGAACGCGAAGTCATCGTTGTTGTCTCACTAAACGGTCCCGTTTCACCGGTTTGCCTCTCGAATGATACGGTGCCGGTCGAGGTTGGCAAGCGGTGTTCCTATTCACTTGGCGACTCGAGCGAATTGATGATCGTTGCAACAAGTTGGTCGCCGGGGACCTCGAGTTGTTCACCAGTAGCCAGGTCCTTGAGTTGCCAGGTCTTGTTGGCGAATTCGTCAACTCCGGCTATGAGCACCAGACGGAACCCCTTGCGGTCGGCATACTTGAGCTGTTTGCCGAGTGGTCGTGGGTCCGGGTACACCTCGCACGAAATTCCAGCCTGCCGCAAATGTCGCGCGGTCGCGAGGTAGTCCGCTCCGTGGTTGGTGTCAAAGTGAGCTACCAAAACCGGGGCGGCGGTGGCAGAGAACTCCGACAAGCCGAGTTCGGTCATTGCGGCCAACAGGCGGTCCAGCCCCAGGCTGGCCCCGACACCCGGAAGAGGTTGTGCGGTGAAAAGTCCGGCCAGGTCGTCGTAACGGCCACCGGAACAGACGCTGCCAATACCGGGCAATTGGTCGAGAAATGTTTCGTAAATGGTGCCGGTGTAATAGTCCAGGCCTCGTGCAATGGCCGGGTCGAGTTGGACGCGGCCCCCGGGGATACCTGCTGTGTCACACGCCGCGAAGAGTTCCTGGAGCTTGGCCACGCCCTGGGTGCCGGTGTCACTGCGTGAGAGTTGAGGCGCCAGTGAGTCGAGGATCTCGGTGGGAGAACCCTGACAATCAGCTAGTCCGAGCACGCCGGCTGCCTGTTCCGACGACAGACCCACCACGGTTTGCAGTTCGTTGGCCACCTGTTCAGGTCCGATTTTTCCGAGCTTGTCCAAGCAACGCAGGACTCCGGTGGCCTGGTCGGTGAGGTCCAGTGTTTCCAGGAGTCCGTTGAGCAACAAGCGATTGTTGACCCTGATGGTGAACTCGGAGAATCCCAGTCGTTCCATCAGGTCGTTGATCACGAACAGGGTTTCGATGTCGGCGGTGTTGGACGTCGTGCCAATCGTGTCAAAATCGCATTGGATAAATTCGCGGTAACGCCCTTTCTGGGGTTTTTCCGCTCGCCACACGGTCGCCACGTGATACCGCTTGAACGGTGTGCCAATCTCGTGCAGGTGCTGGGCAGCGTATCTGGCCAGTGGGACTGTCAGGTCGAAACGCATTGCAACGTCGCGGTCACCCTTGTCGGTGAATCGAAACAATTGCTTGTCGGATTCGTCGCCCCCCTTGCCCAGGAGGATTTCACTGTATTCCAACGCGGGAGTGTCAATTGGCGAGAATCCATAACTGCGATAGACGGCCCGGGCCGTGTCAATCAATTTTTCGCGAGCAAGCATCGGGCCGGGCAGGTGATCCCGGAATCCCTTCAGCGTTGCAGGCTTGATGCGGGGGGTGTCAGAGGTCATGACCCGGCTCCCACGAGCGGGAGTTCACTGGAGCGTCGTCGTCGGCCGAGAAGGGCGTCGGCGAATTCGTCGATTTGTTCCGGCTGCTCGAACAGTCGTTCATAACAGGCGTCGTTGTCGTATTCACAGTTGTCAGTTGAGTATTCCCGGCAGATGCTGGGACGAGTCTGGTAGATGCCACACCGGCCGGCGTCGTCGAGTTGGTCGCACGTGTTGTGGATCAGTAAATACCAGTTGCCGTCGTCGACAAAGACCGAGACGGTACCGTGAAGAAGATACCAGCGAATGTTGTCGTAGTCGTTTCGATCGACCGGCGTGTCGATGGGCAGCGCGAAGTAGTGACAACATCGGGCGGTGCAGTGATCACACAGAACCTCCCCGGGCGCCAGGTCTTCGCGGCGGACAGAAGCGACGCTCATGGCGACAGGAGTCCGTGATCGTGGGTTTTTAAACGTGATGATGGTGCTCGGGCGATTGTAATCAAGTGGTGCGGGAGTGGGTATGGCGTCCAGTCGAGACGGTTGTGTCGGTTTTTGCATTCAGAACAAATGTCCCTGTCGTGGATGTCTATCATTCTTCTTGACCACCCGGGAAGTCCGGGCCTAAGATTGTCAGTCCAGCGGGTCTGGAGAGAAACGCGAATGCATTGGTCAGGAAAACTATTTGCTGGTTTGGTGATAATTGGGGCGGTAGGCGCCATTGCGCTGTCGGCCCGAACGCACCAGGTCCGTTCCTCCTGGCACCAGTCATTGAATAAGTTTCGGGGCGAGTTCAAGGCCGGGGCTGGCCAACTCCGTAAGGAGAAATATCTGCACGAGGCGGCCTTGGTCGACCTGGCCAACGCCAAGCGTGGTTGGGGCGATTTTTCCGACGACGTGACCGTGCAGGTCAACGTCCAAAATGGATACCTGCAGACGCGCGACCAGGACACTGCAGCGGTGTTGGCCGCAGCGGCGGCCAACAATCAGCAACAGGCGACGATGATCCATGGGTTTCTGAAGAACGCGGATGGGAGTTCACGTTTCATCGGGACGTTTGTCCAGGAGGGGACTCCACAGGGGGGGTTCCGACGCTGGAAGCCAACGTGGCAAGTGCGGCAACAGGACCAGGTTGCTGCCTGGGGAACCGGCAAGTGGCGGTTGCGAACGCTGATTCCAGCTCACCAGAAGACACGGTTTGTGAACCTGGAAGTGTTGTTGACCCAGGGAGATCAGGCGAGCGATGACACCGTGCTGGACACGAAAATCAAAGGCGAAGTCAACCTGAAGGCCGATGACCAGTTGAGACTGCGGTTCTCGGAGTTGATGGGAGAGAATGACGACCTGGCTGGACTGAAAGGCAAGTTGCCCGATTACATGATTGACGGGTTGGTTCGCGCGATTGCCGCGGCAGAAGAAGAGCGGAATCTGGCCGTCGAGTCTGTTGACCAGTTGAGGCGTGATTTGAAAATGAACCATGACCGGGCCAACCTGTTGCTGAAACAGAACACCGGATTGGAACGCAGCCTGCCCAGGACCAAGACGGCCGCCGCTGCTGTGACACGTGTGACGCAAGAGACTCAGAAGAAATGATCGTACCGATGCTGTCGGTGCGAGATGCGGCATGAGGCCGGGGAAGCGGTCAACTGGACAAGGAGTCCGGGGGGGCCACCACGAGATGCCAGGGAGCAGGCATGGGAATCCACAACCGCGAGTATCTTCGCGATGAATCGTCCACGCCGGGCGGTTGGGGTGGTTCGAATGGCGAATCATACGGCGGTTCGCGTGCACCGATGTCCGCGGCCAAGGTGCTGGTGCTGATCAACATTGTCGTGTTTGTTGCGACATGGTTGCACAAGCCACTGGGCGACTTGTTGCATCTGCCGGGCACCTTCACGGTGATTCGCAGAAACACCGACGTGTATTTCCCGGCACTTCCGCGGGAATCCAGTGCGATTCTCCTGTCGGCCGGTACCTACATCGTACCGGTTCGAACTGGACCTGTTGAACTCGAACGGATTCGGACGCATCAACCGGAACTGGTCGGTGATTTGGATCCGTCGTTTGTCAGTCAACCCGACGACTGGGTTGCAATCGAAATCGAGGGGTTGGCCGATGGCAAACGCGTTTCACTTGGCGGGCTGATCCAGAGCAAGGACACCAGGTCGATCGCCTGGCAGGCACCCTGGCGGATGATCAGCTACGGGTTTTGTCACGACCAGACGTCGCTGTGGCACCTGGCGTTCAACATGATCTGCCTGTGGATGTTTGGTCGGTTGATCGAAGGCATCTACGGACGACGGGAATTTGTGTGGGTCTATCTGCTGGGGGTTTTTGTCAGCGGGTTGTGTCACCTGGCCTGGCAACAGGCTTCTGGTGGCAGCGTGGTTCCGATGGTGGGAGCTTCGGGAGGTGTCATGACTGTGATGGTTCTCGCGGCAATCCATTTTCCAAAAATGAAAGTCCTGGTGATGATGATCTTGCCCGTCGAACTGGGGTTGGTTGTTGTGGGTCTGGTGGCGTGGAATGTGCTGGGCGGGATGGGTTTGTTTGGTGGTGACACACACGTTGCCTACATGGCTCACCTGGGCGGGTTGGCATTCGGGTTCGGTTACCATCGCAGTGGTTTTCGGCTGAGCTCGGGATGGGCCAGCCTGTGGGGACGTTCGCGGTTGTGGCGTCGGCGGATTGTCCGTCCGTCCGTCCGTGTCTACCAGCCACCCGCTGATGGATTCGACGAAAAGGTGGACGCGATCCTCGAGAAAATCAGCCGTGATGGGGAAGCGAGCCTGAGCGACCGAGATCGGGAATTCCTGATGGAAGCCAGTCGACGGAAACGGGATGAAATGTAACCGGGCCGTATTAACGGGATCGGTCGGGCCGTTTTCTGGTTGACTGGTCGAGAATCCAGCGGTAGAGCCCCGGGTCGTTGTATGTGGCGTCCCAGCAGTTGTGGCCAAGTCGAGGGTAGAGTGTGAAGCGGATCGGTGCCCCCTGGGCCTTCAGGTCGGCGACCGTTTTCTTTAGTGATTCGACGAGGCGAGGCTTGTCTCGGCCACCCACGGTGACCCATGTCGGAAGTTTCAGGAAACGCTTTGTCTCGATCGTCGAAGTGCCACAGATTGGGACGATAGCTGAGAATCGTTCGGGTGCTGCATTGGCGACCGCCCAGGTTCCGGCCCCTCCCATGCTCAGGCCTGTCACGGCAGTTCGCGTCTTGTCGACGTTGTAGGTGGACTGGAGATGGTCGAGCAGTTCGAGCAGGGCTTTTGCGTTGAAGCGAAGAGTGGCCGGCACCTGTGGTGAGACGACAACGAACGGAAAGTTGGGTCGCGACTTGACAATTTTGGGAGGGCCGTGGGCCGTCACCTTTTTCAGGTCATCGCCTCGTTCTCCGGACCCATGCAGGAACAACAACAACGGGGTCGGCCGCCCCGTGGATTTGTAGGAACTGGGAAGAAAGACGAGATAGCGGCACGAGTGCATTTTGTTTGTTTTGCTGCGGAAAAACTGGCCGACCTGTTTTCCGGGAGCCGGAACCTCGTCGGCGAATGCCGGTTCCGGGGGTATAAAAAATCCGAGCAGACATCCCAAACCGACCGTGACAAATGCCAGAACCCGTCGCCGTGTTCTCATGTCTAAAATCCTTGCGTTTTCAGCGTCGACCCGATCATTCAACGATTGTCGGCTTCCTAATGCAATGGGGCGGCCGGCTGAACGTGGTGGCGACTTCCCAGATCACTGGGCTAGACTGAGTCCTTCATTCCGTGATCCTGGTCCGCGACGCGAAATGCCTGACGCTGACAAAAATCCGTCGGTTCTCGTTTGTCTCCTTAATCGCGCCCGCGAGGGGGACGTGGGGGCACGCAATGAGTTGTTTGATCGGTGTCGCAATTACGTGTCGATTCTGGCACGCGTCCACATCGAGAGTTGGCTGCAGGCGAAGGTCGATCCCTCGGATCTTGTTCAGCAGACGTTGCTGGAGGCGTACCGTGGGATGGAGAAGTTTGAAGGGCAGAGCGAGGGGGAATGGCTGGCGTGGCTCAAGCAAATTCTTAAACACAATGCCACTGATTACGTCCGTCATTACAAGGGGACTGCCAAACGACGCATCCAGCGGGAGGTTCCCATGGAGGCACCTCGTCACGGTTCGAGCCTGTTTCGAATCGATCCATCCGACCCCGCCGACACGCCCAGCCAGATGGTGTTGCAGCAGGAAAACGAAATCCAGTTGGCCGAAGCGGTGAGTCGGCTCGACGAGGATTACCAGGAGGTGATCCTGCTGAGAAACGTTCAACGCCTGAGTTTCAACGAGGTGGCCGACCGGATGGACCGATCGCGGCCTGCTGTACAGATGTTGTGGCTGCGAGCCCTGAGGAAACTGAAAGACTTGTTGCGCGATGTCGAGAGTGCCTGAGGGGAGTGGTCCGAAGGAGTCGCAGGTCGACCGGGAACTGGTCGATGCGCTGGATCATTTCGTTGATGCACTCCAGACCGGTGACGAACCCACGGGCAGCCAGTTGCTGCAGGGGCAACCCCAGCTTGGGGAGTTCATCGATTGCCTGTCGCGATTGGACGCCCTCGTGCCACCGACGGAGATCCTTGGCGGGGTGGCCGGACGTGAAACAATTTCGGTGGAAAGCGCGACGGGGCGGGATCGCGTGGCGACCCGGTTTGGCCGCTACGAACTTGTCGAGCGGATTGGGCAGGGGGCAATGGGTGTCGTCTACCTGGCTCGACAGACCGACCTGGATCGAATTGTTGCTTTGAAGTTGATTACGCCGGGACGAGCCGGCGGCGAAGCGGATGTCGAGAGATTCTACAGTGAAGCCAGGGCGGCAGCCGGTTTGCGACACCCTGGAATCGTTGGAGTGCTCGAGGTTGGGGAATTCGATGGCCAGCATTACATCGCCATGGATTACATTTCCGGCGGTAGCCTGGCCGAATATCTTCGGGAGCAGCCCGGTGCAGTCGATTCGAAAGTCTCCGGTGCAGACGATTCGGTCCTGCTGTTGACCGCGCCGGCCGGGTTGTGGAGAAAAGCGTCGGTTGGAGGATGTGTCGAGCCGGATGTGGCGGCTGACTGGGTGGCCGAAATCGCCAGGGCTGTCGATTACCTTCACGCTCACGGCATTGTTCATCGTGATCTCAAACCGGCCAACATTTTGCTGGATGAGGATCAACGCCCCCTGGTGTCGGACTTTGGCCTGGCACTTGTTGCGGACGATCAGGCGACTGCCACGGCGGGCGGAATGATCGTGGGAACTCCGGCGTACATGGCCCCCGAGCAGGCGACCGGGCACGCCGAAAAACTCTCAGCCAGGAGTGACATCTTTAGCCTGGGGGTGATCTTGTACGAATTGATCACCGGCCTGTCTCCATTCGACGTGAAAAATCCGCTCGACACGCTGGTTCGGGTTATCGAGGTGGATCCAGATCCGCCCACGACGTTGGAGCCGTGGTTGTCCCGTGAGTTGGAACACATCTGTCTGAAATGTCTCGAAAAGGATCCCCAGAACCGTTACGAATCGGCCGGCGAGTTGGCCGATGACCTTCAGCGGTATCTCCGGCGCGAAAACGTCAAGGCTCGGCCTGGTGGCGTGATTCATCGAATTAGACGTTGGAGCCGTCGTCAACCGGTGCTTGTCACTCATCTGGCCGCGTTGACACTGTCGGCTGGGATCAACCAGGTCGGGTTTTTTGTCGGTGGAGACACGGCCAATCCGGGCGTACATTTACGTGTGATGTCGATCCTGGGGGGCTGGATCGTGATCTCCGCCATTTGCCAGTGGCTGCTACGGAAATCGCGATGGCAGTCGGCTGTACGATTTGGCTGGTGTGCAGTTGATGCGGCGTTGTTGACGGCAGTACTGGCACAAAATTCGGTGGCGCCTGGGCCTATCCTGGTTGGTTATCCGCTGTTGATCACCGCATCGGGACTGTTTTTCAGAGTCCGGCTGGTCTGGTTTATGACCCTGGCTTGCGTTGTTGGTTATGCCATCCTGCTGGGATTGAGGCGGCAGTGGTTCGGTGGAATGGAGATTGGTGGACCTCCATGGCAATACCCAATAATTTTTGCGGTGGGATTGGCGGTTTTGGGAACCGTCGTGGCCTACCAGGTTTATCGTGTTCGCGTTCTCAGCCGTTACTACCGCCGGGTCGGTCGTGGTTGAGCGGAGGTGGAGGGCTGAGGAACTGGCCTTGTTGACGCGACGATGTAGTCGGTAACATCCGCGACCGTCCGGGCACGTTTCAGCCGTCCACCTGTTGCCATCTCATGGTATCCGACCGTATTAACCGGCGATTGTCTGCGATCGATGTGCAGCGCGTGGCTGTTATCAAGCCGACGGCCCTGGGTGATGTGGTGCAGTCACTTCCGGTGCTGGGCGCGATCCGCGCGAGATTTCCCGCGGCTCGAGTGTCCTGGGTGATCAGCGACAGTTTGTCGGAATTGGTGGCTGATCATCCGGCTCTGGACGAATGGATCAGCTATCGACGACGTGGAGGTTGGTCGGGGTGGCGACAGTTGTTGAGCGAATTGCACAACCGTCAATTTGATCTTGTTTTTGATTTGCAGGGATTGTTACGGACCGGCCTGATGACCGGTTCGACGCGTGCCCCTGTGCGAATCGGTCTCGAAACGGCCCGGGAAGGCGCTGGTTGGGCCTGTCACGGTTTGCTTGAGGACACAGGACGCCATGTTCCGGCATTCCGTCGGTATTGGCGGGTCGCGGAATTTTTGGGCCAGGGCCACCTGGAGTCGACGGCGGGAGTTGCGGTGTCGACATCCGATCAGGGGTGGGCCGACGTGATGATTCGCCAACTCGGCGATCGCGTCGTGGCATTGCATGCAGGGGCACGTTGGATGACGAAGCGTTGGCCGGTGGAACACTTTGCTGCCGTTGGTGCACACGCGATTCGCGAACATGGTGCGGCGGTGGTCCTGGTTGGTTCGGCAGATGAGAGAATGGAAACTGCGAGATTGAAAGAACTGATTGTTGGACAGGCACCCGGGGGACGCATCGAGAACCTGGCGGGACGGACAGGATTGAAAAAGTTGGCGGCGATTCTGGGGGCCGTGGACACCGTGGTGACCAACGACAGTGGGCCGATGCATCTAGCCGCGGCGATGGGGACACCGGTGGTGGCAGTATTCACCTGCACGTCGGCTCGTCGGTCGGGACCCGCACCGGGGCAACACATCATGGTTGAAACGGGAGTCAGTTGCGGGGGCAGCTATCGCAAGCGGTGTCCGCACCGGGGCATGAAACACATGGCGTGCTTGCAGGATGTCTCGGCCTTGCAGGTGTGCCAGGGGCTGGATCGCTTGTTGGGCGATGGGCGGTCCGTGTTAGACCTGGCGGTTGCCTAGGCGGTGAGCCGGATCATTTGGCTCGCGGTTGCCAGGTCGGGCCAAATGCCACACTGGCTGCCACAAAGTAACGCGGTTCCGAAGGCCGCCTCCTGGTCATGTTCGGTCAGGACAACCGGTAGGCCAAACCGCCGCTGCAGGCTGTCTATCAATAAGGGGTTTTGTCTCAAGCCGTTTCCGGACCCGATGATCCGGCCACAATTGGAAGGTCGGGCGGATCCTGAATTTTCATAGAACCAGGCAAAACCCTCGGCAATTCCGGTCAACACCGCGCGGGCGACGTGTGCCGGAGTGAAGTTGTCGAAAGTGATTCCGTCGAATCGTCCCCGTGCCAGTGGTTCACGCCGTGTGCCGCGGAACAACGGCTCACAGACCAGTCCGTCTGCATCGGGTGGGACGGTCGAGGCTGCCTCCGAGAGTCTTTGATAGATTTCACCACTGGATGGTTCGGTGCCAAATGCCTGTACCCAGTTCCCGACGGTTCGATTGACCCAGGCGTAGGCGTCACCGCCAGCAAGGCCGGCTCCGACCAGCAAAAAGCGATCGTGCGGCAGGTAACGGGTGTCCATCGAGGGCACTCGTTGAAACGAAGAGATTGGCCAGTTGATCTGGCCGCCTGTGCCAACGTTGATCTGGATGGCGTTCTCACCAATCGGCAGGCTGCCCAGGACGGCGGCCTGGTTGTCACCGATCGCACCGCAAACCGGGAGCCCGACAGGCAATCCTGTTTCGGCTGCCCATTCCGACGTGAGGCTGCCAAGTATTGTCCCACTTTCGACCACCTCGGGCAGCCAGTCAGCCGGAATTCTGCCAGCGTTCAACAGGGTGGGGTTCCAGCGGTCCGATGCCAAGTCAAACAACCCGGACGCCGCAGCATTGCTGCGATCGGTGGTGATCGGTGTGTGGGTCAATTCCGAGACAATCCAGTCGGCCAGAAACGTGGTGCCAGCCGTGGATGCGGGGATCGCGTCGCTGGCAATCAACATGGCGAGAGTGACGCCCATGTATCCGGGAGCGGGATGGGCTCCGGTTGTGGCCAATTCCTGTGGCAAACAGGCTCCCAGGTAAAGATCCAGCCAACTCGTTGGCTGGCCATCGCCGGATGCCAGGCGAGCGGCTTCGTTGGCACGGCGATCCTGCCAGGTGATCAACCGGCTCAGGGGGTGACCTGTGGGGTCGACCAGCAACATTCCGTGCATCTGGCCGGTGACGCCGAGTCCGACAGGTGGCGAGGACAGGTGGGGCGTCAGTTTCGAGAGGACCTGGCCGACAATCTTTCGGAGTTGCCCGGGGTCTTGTTCGGCATGTCCCTGGGGAAGGCCGGGGACCGTCGCGGTGTTGGCCTGTTGGACCTTGGCGACGATATGGCCGTCGGGATCGACCGCAATCGCAGCGATTGACGTGGTTCCAAGGTCGAGTGCCAGGGAGAGTGCCATGGGGGGTGACGAGGCAGTTGGAGGCGTGGTTGTCGGCCCGGTGTCAGCGTCGTAAAATGACTATACCAATTCTCAACCGGAGCCCCATCCATGCGTTTGTTTTCTAATTTCGGATTGTCCACCTGCTGTTTGGCCGTGGTTCTGTCGGCCACGGCGGCCTTGGCGGCTGATTCGCCGGCATTTCGTGGGGTTCGTGGCGATGGGCAGTCCGATGAACAGGTGCCCGTGAAATGGAGCGCAAAGGAAAACGTCAAGTGGCGGATTGCGTTGCCATTTACCGGGCACAGCACTCCGGTGATCTCCAAGGGTCGGGTGTTTTTGACGTGTGCCAACAAGCAGGGGACACAACGCGGTCTTTACTGTTATGACCGCAAGACGGGCAAGGAATTGTGGAAGCAGACCGTCGCGTTTTCAAAAGTTGAGCCGACTCACAAGACCAATCCATACGGGGCCTCCTCACCGGTGACAGACGGTGAACGGGTGGTGGTCTGGCATGGTTCGGCCGGGCTGTTCTGTTATGACCATTCCGGCAAACTCCAGTGGAAGATTGATCCGGGTGACGTGACACACATCTGGGGGTACGCGTCCTCTCCGGTAATCTACAACGATCGGGTGTTTCTGCATCATGGCCCGGGCGTCCAGACATTCATGTTGGCCGTGTCCTTGTCCACTGGTAAGCAGCTGTGGAAGACCGAAGAGCCGGGTGGTGCCAACGACCGCAATCCGCGGATGGTCGCTTCGTTCAGTACGCCTGTCGTTGCCAAGGTTGGTGGAACGGATCAGCTGATCTGCAGTATGGCGACCCGGGTTGCCGCGTACGATCCGGGTACCGGGGAGATCTTGTGGAGTGTCGCCGGATTGCCGTCACCCCGTGGCGACCTCGTGTACACGTCGCCGCTCATCGCCGGCAACATCGGGATCGCGATGGGAGGCTACCAGGGACCGCGGATGGGATTCCGCCTGGGGGGCAGTGGGGATGTGACCAAGACTCATCGGCTGTGGCGAGTCGAAGAGAAACAGCCACAACGGATTGGTTCGGGTGTCGTCGTGGGGGAACACGTCTACGTCGCCAACGCGGGGCCGGGAACCGTGGAATGCATCGCCGTGAAGACCGGTCAGGTCGCGTGGACGGCCAGGCTTCCGTCGGGCAATGCGTGGAGTTCAACCGTGCGCGCCGGTGACTACCTGTTCGTGACCGACCAGGGGGCGGCGACCCATGTCTTTCGGCCGTCACCCAAGGCATTCGAACTGGTGGCCAGCAACCGGCTGGGACCGGAAGAGAAGAGCAACTCGACACCGGTGTTTTCCGACGGAGAGATCTTCCTTCGGACTCACAGTGGCCTGTACTGCATCGCAGAGACGAAGTGACTCGGGCTACTCGCTGCGAAACTTCGAGTGACAGTCGGCACAGGCCTTGGCGGCTTTGAGATAAAGCGGCTTGATGAGTTTCTTGTCGCCACTCCGCAGGGCGCGGGCTGTGGCGGCAGCATTGGTCTGGAAGTCGACCGAGTACTGATTCCATTTTGGCAATTCGGTCTTGTCCTTGACCTCGTGTGTGTCGGCCAACACGACAAGCCCCAGCAGCGACATCGTCGCGGCATTTCGCGAGTCAAGTTTTGGGTCGCCTGGGCGGCGAACGGCACGACGCAGGCGGCTGTTTCGGGCGTTGAGTTCTTCCATGACGTGGTGCAATGAGATCAGCCCTTTCCAGGGACGCGGGCGGGCCTTGGTCTTGGATGATTGTCCGTTGACGATCGCCTGCAGGGCGGGCACGAGTGCGAGTGCTGCGGCCTGAGTCTTGCTGGCCGCTAGTGTGAGTGCAGTGTCTCGCAGCAGGTGGCCGGAAATGGGTGGCTGGTCGGCAGACTCTCGAGCGGTTGGTTTTGAATCGTGTTGGGCAATGGCCTGGCCGATAACCGCGAGGACGCCGGCTGCCTGAGGCAATTCGTGCTTGGCGGAATCGGCGTAGGATTTCTTGGTGTCCAGGTACTTCTTGACCAGGGTCAACTGGGCGGCAGCTTCGTCGTGAAGGTCACTGAGCGAGATGATTTTTGACAGGACGATACGTGGTGTCGCTGTCGGTTTGGCCTCGGCTGGGGTCAGGCACCACAGGGCACCCAGCAGCCCGGTCGTGAGGAATGCTGCGGCGAAGAAGTTGGCGAGTTTGCGGGCCATGAAAAAAGTTCTTCTGTGAGAATCACGAGAGTGGTGCCGATTCGGTCGTCGAGTGTGGACCGTGTCCGGAGGCGTTGTCAACGGCTCGGCGTTGGTGGGTTTTGCTGGTTGACTTTGACAAGCACTGCCACCCGGACCCCCTTCACCTTCCATTCCCAGATCCGATCGCGGTGCAAGAACCGTAACCCCGATGGATGGACGCGAGGGTCCAACAGCCGGCCCATGCGGGCGTACATCACCATGTATTCGGCGTCTTCGGTGGTCACCAGTTGGATGTCATTGCGGAGGTGCTTCCATTTTTTGAGCAGCTGTCGACCATAGTTCTCGGGGAAAAAGGTCAAGCGTGCACCTTGAGGCAGATGTGACTGCATGTCCTCGATTGCCTCGCGATTGAACAACTCCCACCAGTAACTGGTCTCGTGAAGTGGACGTTGTGAAACTGGTAACGAGCGGGTCTGACGGATCGGTCGCGCGGCTTCGGTGAAACCGCCAACGAGCACGTTGTAGTAGGAAAGGCCGGCGGGGTGGATGGCCACGTTGGTTCCGACCGTGACAACCGCAATGACGATGACTGCGATCCAGCCATTTCGAGGATGGGTGGTGTCAAGGAACCGACGTCTGAGTCTTTCAAACCCAGTGCCGGCCAGTAAGGCCGCAAAGTAGAAGGCGGGACGGTACAGCCGCGTGC
Source organism: uncultured Planctomycetaceae bacterium (assembly GCA_964646205.1). GTDB lineage: Bacteria > Planctomycetota > Planctomycetia > Planctomycetales > Planctomycetaceae > UBA8437. Next base: position 40,203 of record CAZYAZ010000008.1, read on the forward strand.
CGTCGTGAGCGGGCGTGCTTGGGAGCATCACTATCAGTGGCAGTGCCAGTGCGGCAAGCAACCAGAGGCCCGTTAGCCGGGGAGGTGCGGGGTGACGGGACGGTGTGTCTGTGTCTGTGTCGCTGTTGTGTTTGTCCCGATAAGTCAGGCGTTTGGCCAGCAGTGGCAGAGAGAGGCTGGATGCCTCGAACAAGATCAGGCCAATAATCCATGGCGGTGTGGTGATGGTGCTCAACAATGGCACGCTGTGCCAGGGCACCGGGGTTGGGGGCTCGCCGGCAATCAATTCCACCTGGAAGATGTCGCCCAGGTAGTAGACGTCGATCTTCCAGCCGGCCGGGTCGTTGAGCAGTAGGTCGATATAGTCGAGGAACCCTCCAACCGGGTTGCTCCACCATGGTGGCATCAGGGCCAGCGCTGCCAGCGGTGCGACAGTGACCAGGCAGATACCCGCTTTCCGGTTGCTTCGCGTTCCGGTCAACACGCCCCAGAGGACCCAGAGAGGAACAATAAACCAGAAGGTTGGCTTGGACATCGCTCCGATTCCCGCCAGGACGCCGAATGTTACCGGCCATCGCCACGCTTGCTGCCCGCGACTGTTCCATAGCGCCCAGCAACTCATCACCTGGAACGAAGCCACAAGTGGGTCGATGCTCATCAACTGGGCGTGGACCCAGACGCGTGGCATTCCAACCAGGGCGAGTACCGCGACCGTCGCAGCCTGTGTTGAGAGTTCCTCGCGAATCCATGTGAAAATGATCCCGCAGGTTGCAGCCAGTACGAGCAGGTTTCCCCAGCGATGGTTGTGCGGTGGTGAGTCGAAAAGTCCAACCGTGAACTGGCCGATTGTCCCAACGAGACTGACCAGGGGCAGGTTTTTGCTTTCGGACCGTGCCCAGTACCAGCCCTCGGTCAGTTGATCTTTTGCGAACGCTGTGGTCGGCCCACTGTTGAAGAGGTCACCAAACCAGGCCTGTAATCTCTGGCTGTTTTCGATGTAACGGGGTTCATCAGTGGTGAGTCCCAGGTCGCGTGAGGTCCACGCAGAGACGAACAGGCACAACAGGCCGACGCCGACGGGAGCCAGGCGGCGGAGCCAGCAGGACGTTTCCAGAGATGCGTCTGAGGGGGCCATGGGCGTAATGGCATCAACAGTCGCGGTCACGGTTTGGGCTCCGGATCGTCGCGGTGGACCAACGCGTTGTCAAAATAGTAGACGGCCATTCCCGCGTCGATAACCACGCCCTGGGCGTTGATTCCCGAGGCGCGGGGAGACAGAAGGAACGCGACCGTGGAGGCAACTTCTTCTGTCTGTACGGCCTGCTTTCTCAGGGTGGCCTGCTCGGCATAAAGATAGCTGTCGACATAACCTGGGATCCCGGCCGAGGCGGACGTCTTGAGCAGTCCTGGGCAGACTGCGTTGAACCGGATGCGGCTGAATGTCGAAAAGCTCTTGGCGAGAAAACAGATCGACGAATCCAGGGCTGCCTTGACCGGTGCCATGTAACCGTAGTTTTCGGCAGTCATACGCGTGGTGGAGATTGAGATGGAGACGACGCTTCCGTGGTCTGGGTCGATCAAATCCCGGAGCGCGTTTGAAACTGCCACCAGGGAGAAGCAACTGATGTCGATAGCCTGCAGGAATGCCGAGCGAGGTGTCTCGTGAAACGGAAGCCAGCCGGCCGAATAGTCGGCAAATGCGATCGAGTGCACGATGCCGTGGAGTCGGTTGGTGACGCTGGAGACCTCCTCGGCCAGCCGCTGTATTTCGTCGGGGCGTTCGACATCGCAGAGGATTATTGGAGCTTCACTGCCAGCGAGGCTGCGGACCGTTTCGGCTCGCTCGGCACTGCGAACCGCGTAGATCACACGAGCCCCGGCACTGGTCAGCACTTGCGCAACGTGCCATGCGACGCTCTTGCGATTGGCCACTCCCATCACCAGAACGTCGCGGCCGGTGAGGTCGAGAAAATCCGCGGGCATGATGGAAGTCACTGTGACAAAAACCCAGGGGGAACGCAACGGGCGCCTCGGCCTGGCGTTGACGTACTCGGGGTGGGGAACTGAAGATTGAGAAAAGATGGACAGTGCTCCCAGGTCGCAAGGTGGACTGGGGGTGGTTCGGGAAACGAAACGGTGGCGCCGGAGTGCAAGTCGTGTTTGGCAGCCAGATCCGCAAGGCGACCCTGGCGGTGGTGAGTCGCAACCTGGCCACCATGTTGTATTCGGGTGTTCCGGTGGTGAAGGCCCTGCGGGTGGCAGGTCGGAAAGGAAGAGACGCGAGGTGCCAACACGTGTTGATGGATATGGCCGAGCAGGTGCAAGCGGGTAAGGAACTCTCGGAGGCCATGGCACTACACCCGGGGCGGTTTCCACAATTGATGATCAACATGGTGCGGTTGTCTGAACACAGCGGAGCCCTTCCAGAGGTCCTCGAGCACCTGGCCGAACACTTTGACAACGCCGTGAAGCTGCGCCGACGATTCCTTTCGCAGATCACCTGGCCAGTCCTTCAGTTCGTGGCAGCCACCGGAGTTGTGGCCCTGGTGATTTTTGTGCTGGGCATGCTGCCTGGGGGTGAGATGGTTTCAGAAATCACTTTCGGGCTTCGGGGGGCTACGGGTGCGATGACGTTTCTGGTCGGTGTGTACGGGGCCCTTTGCCTACTGGCCGGTGGTTACTGGTTTGCTTCCTCGGTTGTGTCGGCCAGGCAGATCGTCGATCGTTTCACGTTGGCGTTGCCCGTTGTTGGTCGTTGTCAGCGGGCGTTTGCGATCGCACATTTTTCGTGGGCCTTTTATCTGACTCAGCAGACTGGCATGCCAATCCGCCAGAGTTTGCAGGCGACATTTCAGGCAACAGGGAACGGGGCGTTTCAGGCAAAGTGTGAGTCGGTTTGTGTGTCGATCGAGTCAGGCGATTCTCTGACCGAAGCATTGGCTGACACGGGGCTGTTTCCCGAGGACTTTATTGAAATGGTTCGTGTGGGCGAGACCTCCGGTACCGTGCCCGAAGAACTGCACAGATTGAGTCCACAATTTCGCGAGCAGGCCGAACGGGCGTTGTCACTATTGTGTGGTGCCCTTGCCTTGGCTGTCTGGGGTGTTGTTGCCTTGTTTATCTTGTTCTTCGTGTTTCGGTTCTTCATGTGGTACGTGGGACAGATCAACCAGGCGCTGGAGGGAATCCAGTGATTGGCCAATCGTCGGAATTTGGTTTTGACGTCGCGACGACGAGTCCCGGAACTTCGGCTCGCTGTGGGACGTGGCACACACCTCACGGAACAGTCGAAACCCCCGCTTTCATGCCGGTGGGGACCCGAGGGACGGTGAAGGGGCTGTGGCCAGAACAACTGGTTGAGACCGGGGCGGAGATGGTCCTGGCCAACACCTATCACCTTGCACTTCGTCCCGGTGCGGAGGTGGTGGAGGAACTCGGTGGATTGCACCAGTTCATGCAATGGGATGGACCGATCCTGACTGACAGTGGGGGTTTCCAGGTGTTCAGCCTGGCCGAGATGGCCCGATTGACCGACGAGGGCGTGTCGTTCAAATCACACATCGACGGCAGTTGGCTCGATTTGACACCCGAACGGGCCGTGGCGCTCCAGGAGCAACTCGGGGCAGACTGCATCATGTGCCTCGACGAATGTCCGCCTCATGATGTTCCAGGAGAGAAGCTTTTGCGTGCCGTCGACCGCACCACCGACTGGGCTCGCCGATGTCGAGATGCCCAGAAACGGTCCGATCAGGCCCTGTTTGGCATTGTCCAGGGCGGTGTGGATCCGGCCCTGCGTGAACGTTCGGCCGAAGGATTGTTGGGGCTCGAATTTCCCGGATACGCCATTGGTGGTCTCAGTGTCGGGGAAACTCCCGAATCGATGTACGCGACGCTTGATGTGACCACTCCAATGCTTCCGGTTGACCGACCGCGGTACCTGATGGGAGTTGGAACCCCGAGAGACCTGTTCGAGGCGGTTGTGAGAGGAGTCGACCTGTTTGATTGCGTGATGCCAACGCGAAATGGTCGAAGTGCTTCGGCGTTCACCAGCGCAGGTGAAATTCGGTTGAAAAATCGCCAGTATCGCACGGACGAGGGGCCACTGGACCCTGACTGCGATTGTACCGTCTGCACCAGGTTCAGCCGCGGTTACCTCCGACACCTGATCCTGTCACGCGAGATGCTCGGGCCGATCATGGTCTCGTATCATAACCTCGTGTACTACCAGAACTTCCTGCGATCGCTTCGCGACGCGATCCGTGTCGACAGGCTGGATGAGTTTCGTTCGGTTCACCTTGCTGACGTTCCGGCATCTCTCTAGGATACGGGTTTGACTGGCTCCGAGTGCCGGACGGACGAAGGCTGTCACGGTTGGTCCGGTCACCAAAACGGGGTGCGCGGGATGTTTCCATCGCTTGGACGGTTGTTTTCAACCGGAATCGCAGTTGCGATTTTGGGTGCGTTTGTGTGTGTTGGCTCAGTGATGGCCCAGGACACCAAGGAATCAAAAACCGCCACTCCGGCAGCAAAACCGGCAG
>CAZYAZ010000008.1:44840-46259 GCA_964646205.1 uncultured Planctomycetaceae bacterium
CAGAAGAAAGCTCGAAAGAAACAAGATGCCCTGGTTGAGTCTTTGAAGAAACATGACCGCGTTGTCACCATTGGTGGCATCGTCGGGACGATCGTGTCGATCGACGCGGACAACCAGGAAGTCGTATTGGAAGTGTCGCCGGACACCCAGGTGCGAATGCTTCGCCGCAGCATCCAGGGGCCCAAGCCATTTGGTAACGATGACGACACAGAGTCGACCAACAAGTAGAACCGTACAGGCACAGTCAAGGACACAACAAGACGATGCACCAACTCGGACTGGCAGGGGTTTTGGCCGAGATACCGGCATCGGTGACGGGCCTTGGGTTTGTCGCTGCGATTGTCGGTGGCGTTTTTGTGGCGCGATGGTGTGCCAGCCGTGAGGCTTTCGCCGAGAGTCACGTGACGATGGGCGTGCTGGGGTTTGCCGGCCTGATCGCACTGGGTTCACTGGTGCCGGGTTTGTTCTTCGATCTGTCCGACGCTGGGCGGATGTTGCTCGGGGTGGGCCTGGCCTTGGTCGGTTTCGGAGCCTGGATGGCATCCCGGGAAATGCTCAAGGGGCGACTGGTGGCAACTCTGTGCCTGTTGTATGTGGTCGTCGTGGGTGTGGCATTCTGGCAGATGCCCCAGATGTACTTCGACAGTGGGAACGGGATCCGGGCCCTGTTGTTGATCGCTTCGACGTTCGTGGTCCCATTGAGCCTCGGGCGACTGGTGGCGATGGGGCTGAAAATGGAAGACCTGTCGTTTCGACTGGGAGTTGTGTTTACCGCGATCACGCTGGCCACTTGGCCGATGGCCAAGGAGGTGGTGGTTCGGGCGGCGGACAACTGGGCACACGCGGAAGCGGTGAAAAAGTGGGATCAGGGTAGCCAGAGTTATCCGGTCACAGCCGATGCAAAAAAGACGCTTGAAGAAGGTCGGCCCGGATTGACAGTTCACTACCTGGCCGACGGGAAGAGTTCGGCCGAGTCAAAATCACCGGGGCGGCTGGGAGCCGCTAACGACAACAAGGCCGAGACGCCGGAAGCCTCGGATAAAGACAAGTGAGCGGAACCACGATGAGAAAGTCGACCGGGAGCGATCAGATGACGCGTTGGTGGGGATTGGCCTGTGTGCCGGCACTGTTGATGGTGTTGACCGTCGCCGGATGTAGCGACACCAATCCGATGATCAAACTGCGTCGTGCGGGAGTCGTGATTCAACAAGACGACGAGCGAGAGAAGATCGAGCGAGTGGTGTTGTCCAAGTCGGCGAGTGCCGACCAGTTGGATCAACAACTGAAGGATCTTGCCGAAGTTCCTCGCGTTCTTGAACTGGATCTCTCGGGGACGCAGGTCAACGACGCACACCTCAAGTGGCTTGGCAGTCACGACGAACTTGAAACCCTGGACCTGTCCGGCACCGCGATCACCAG
>CAZYAZ010000008.1:46359-102602 GCA_964646205.1 uncultured Planctomycetaceae bacterium
AGCGGGTCAAGGGTGAACATCTCTACCGTGTTTACCAGACCAATGACGACAATGGTCGTTTGGCTGTCGGATTCACCCTGAATATCGGCGGCGGCAATCGGTTTGCCGACCTGACAGGCAGCAATGAACCGGACAAGTCCGAAGGATTTTATCGTCGCCTGGCAATCATTCTTGATGGCAAGGTCTTTTCGGCCCCGACGCTGGAAAGCCGGATCAGCAACAGCGGAATTATCCGGGGCGACTTCACCCGACAGGAAATCAACGAGTTGATTGGCGTGCTGGAGGCGGGGGCCCTTGAGGTGCCGCTGAATCCTGAACCAATTAGCGAATTGACAATTTCTCCGACGCTGGGAGGAGATGTCCAGAAAAAGGGCATCATGGCGATCTCGATCGCTTCTATCGCCGTTGTCGTGTTCATGATCGGTTACTACCGGTTTTCGGGAATTGTGGCGGTCATCTGCCTGGTGCTGAACCTGTTGCTGGTGATGGGGACAATGATCTTCATCGAGGCGACCTTCACGCTGCCTGGACTGGCAGGCCTGGTGTTGACGATCGGTATGGCCGTCGATGCAAACGTGCTGATTTTTGAGCGAATTCGCGAGGAACAACGTCGCGGCGGGGTTGTACGAATGGCAATCCAGAATGGATTCAGCCGGGCGTTTACCACCATTGTCGATGCCAACGTCACCACGCTGCTTGTGGCCGTCGTCCTGTACATGATCGGAACCGATCAGGTCCGGGGTTTTGCCGTCACGCTGTTCATCGGGATTATTATGAGCATGTTCACGGCTTTGTTCGTGGGGCGATTGCTCTTTGATATCTGGGAACGCAGTAAGAGTCGTCAACAGTTGAAGATGAACAGTCTGCCGGGAATCGCCGGCAAGGAGTTCAACTTCATTGGTTGGCGAAAAGTGGCGTCGGTTGTGTCGCTGTTCGTGATCGTTGGCGGCATGGTGGCGCTGGGGTCTCGAGGCGAAAACAATTTCGATATCGACTTCCGTGGTGGCCGTGCTGTCAGTTTCGAGTTGTTGAAAATGCCTTCGGGGAAAACCACCGAGGATGTCCGCCAACAGTTGCTCGGAGTGCCTGACGCCAAGGAACTCAGCGATTCCTTGTCGTTGGAGAAATTGACAGGGATCGAGGAAGAAGCCACCACGTCGCCCACCGACGGAGGCGGGCGGTTCAGGCTCCGAACGACGACCACCAATGACGCTGCTGAAGACGGGGAATCAAAAGACGACGTCAACGCGGCAATCCAGAAATGGATTGCGGATGCGTTTGCTGCCGACGGATACGAATTGGCCACCATGACGGTCAAACCCGGCCAGGTGGCTCCGATCAACGATCCGACGGAAACGGATTTCGTCGACGGCCACGAGGTTGTCGTGTCATTCGCGGGTGACGACCAGTCCGAGGTTCGTCGCGAGAACGTGCAGGCTTATGTGGCCGAGGCGTTGGCCGGCCCGGGAGGCGATCCGAACCAGGCAGAACTGGAATTCAAGATTTCCGCCGACGGTGCTGATCAAGCGGCGGCGACATCGATGAAATGGGTGGTCCGATTCAAAAAATCGGTAACCAGGGCCAAGGTCGACGCTGCCCTGGCAGGAATGGTCAAGACACTCGATGGCCAGCCACGTTTCGACGAGATGACATCATTCGACAGCGCGGTTGCCAATGAAATGCAACAGTCGGCGGTGCTGGCCATGCTCTTCAGCCTGGTGGCTATCGTCGCCTACATCTGGTTCCGTTTTCAGCGGATTGACTTTGGGCTGGCTGCCGTGGTGGCACTGGTTCACGACGTGCTGGTGGTTCTCGGCGGTGTGGCATTGGCCGGCCACGCAGCGTCCACGATGGGGATGGATGGAGGGGTGCTTCAATTGCAGGACTTCAAGATCAACCTGCCCATGGTCGCTGCCTTCCTGACGATCGTTGGTTATTCGCTTAACGATACGATTGTCGTGTTCGACCGGATTCGCGAAGTGCGTGGCAAAAACCCCTCGTTGACGCCCGAGATGGTCAACCTGAGTCTGAACCAGACCTTGTCGCGTACGTTGTTGACGTCAATCACGACCCTGATCGTTGTTGTGATCCTGTACTTCGGGGGTGGTGACGGGATCCACGGTTTCGCCTATTGCCTGGTGTTGGGTGTTGTTGTTGGTACGTACAGTTCGATTTTCGTTGCCAGCCCGGCCCTGCTGTGGATGATGGATCCCAACAGTGTCTTCAACCGGCTGGCCGGCAGTCTCTCGGGGACAGCCAAGCCTCCGGCGAGCCAACGGACGGCACCGCAGTCGTAGCGACAACAACGATTGGGCCCCGGGGAATTGCTGGTCAATGAGCCTGGGGCGAGTCGGTCTAGGCCGACCAGGCCTGGTGGCCTCCATCGACCCGGATCACCTGTCCGGTGACGAATTCGCCCAGGGGACCGGCGAAGAATTCGACCACTCGTGCCACTTCGTCCACGGTGGCGATTCGTTCGAGAGTCCCCTCGGTGACCATCCGGTCCTGGTCCACGTCTCGCGTGTTCATGAACCGACCTGTGCGGGTGTCACCAGGGGCCAGGCTGTTGACGGTGACATTGTGCGGACGCAGTTGCTGGGCGAGGCTGCGTGTGTAAGCCACCTGTCCAGCCTTGGCCGTGGCGTAGATGGCCCCCTGGGCATTGCCCTTGAAGGCGGCAATTGAACTGATGGTGATTATTCGCCCGTGGTTGCGTTCGATCATTCCACGGGCCACCTCACGGCAGACCAGGATCGTGGTGAGCAGGTTCCGGTCGAGAACCGCCTCGACATCCTCCTGCTTGATCATCACCGCGTCGTTGGGGTCAGGTTTGCCACCGGCGGCGGCGATGTCGCCTCCGGCGTTGTGGACCAGTATGTCGATCGGGCCCAGTTGTTCGGTCACCTCGGCCACAATCCGCTCGACTTGTTCGGCATCGGTCAGGTCGGCCAGCACTCGCAAGGCATCAACACCACCGTGGTCGCCGATTTCTTGAGCGGTTTCGGTCAGGGTCGTGCCCTCGCCGTACTCACTGGGGCCATGTTCACGCATCCCGTGCACTCCCACGCTGGCTCCGGCAGCGGCCAGGTGTTCGGCAAAAGCGCGGCCCAGCCCGCGTCCGGCTCCGGTGACCAGGGCGACCTGGCCTTCAAGAAATCGCGTCATTGTTGATCTGGTCCTGTTGAGGGCACAAGGGAGTGTTCGGGAGATGTGCTACTTGCCCGCCGAGGGGTCGGCGAGTGTGCGGAGTGTCTTGGACTTCACTCCATCCAGCAGCAGGTTGGCCAATACCGGGCCTTTTTCAGTCATGGTCACCCAGACGAAGTGGTCAAAACGGCCTTCGGGTACTCCACTCAACGTGGAACCGCCTCCGGTCGTGGCCAGCATGTAGTACTCCTGTCCTCGCCTGATGTAACGTGCGTAAGCGTGTTTGTGCCCGGTGAAGACAGTGTATTTTCGTCCGGCCAACGCATTTTCAATCTGGGTCCAACCTTGCTTGGCGAGGTCGGCGTTCGGGTAGGTCCAGGTTGGCTTGTGTGTCACCACAAACGTCCAACGGACGTCCTGGTTTTTCTTGAGAACCTTTGTGGCCCAGTCTCTTTGGGCCTGGCTGAAGTGGAAGTCGCCCTGCTTGGGGGGATCCTCGGAATTGAGGACGAGGAAGAGACAGTCGTGATAGAGGAAATGGTAGTAACTGCGGCGAAAACGTCGGGTCCAGTCCTGGCTCATCGGCAGATTACTGATGTCGTGGTTGCCGGCACAGAAAAAAAACGGCATTTCGAGTCGGTCGACCATTGTTTCAAATTCGGACCACTCAAGGGCCCATTGTCCGGGGTCCTCGGTATAGCCCTCGATCAGGTCACCCACGGAAACGACAAACTCGGGTTGGAGGAGATTGATTTGGTCGACCGCGTTTCGGAAAACACCAGGCCTTCGGCCGCCGGTCCGGTCGGTGACAATCACAAACTGGAAATTGTCACGTCGATCGTTGAACTGGAGGTTGGTCCACGGATTGCGTGGGCCGGATTCGATGCTGACGTGCCGGGGCGTTGTGTCGGCCGGTGGCGCCGTGCTCGAGACGGTCGCCGCTGCGACAAGGATGAGTCCCACGCTCAAAGCTAGGCAAAATCGTTTCATGTCGTTCCCCAAATTGGAATACACAGCGGCCAGACAGGTTAGGCTTCCTGTCTCGCGGCCGCAATTGATCGCACCTCAGCGAACTCGTTGACCGTCGATGACTACAGCTTCGACGGACCCCGGAAACGTGACTCCCTCGAACGGCGACCACCCACACTTGGTGGCCAGTTGATCGTTACGGATGGTCACGGGACGTGTGAGGTTGAGGACGGTCAGCGAGGCGGAATAGCCCGGGGCAATCCACCCGAATTGTCGAGGGCCCGTGTACGGATTGACGAATGTCCCCGGGTTTTCACAACAGACCGCAGCGATGCGTTCGGGACTGAATCCTGCCTCAAGAATCATCCAGGTCACAAAGGCGCCATACGTGTCCAGGTGAGGCTGTCCGGAGACTCCAGTGGCCTTTTCCTCGAGAGTGTGAGGAGCGTGGTCGGTGGCCAGGTAATCCAATGTTCCGTCACGGAGTCCCTCGAGCATGGCCAGTCGGTCGTCACCGCTTCGCAGCGGCGGATTCATTTGCATCATGCCTCGGTTGTCATCGGAGATCTGTGAGGTGTCATAAAAAATGTGGTGCGGAGTGACCTCGCAGGTCACAGGCAGCCCGGCCTGGCGGGCTGCACGGATGAGGGGCAGGCCGTCTCCGACGGAGTAGTGGCAGAGCTTTCCAGTCAGTTCGTACTTCTTGATCATTTCCAACGCGAACCGGGTGGCGGAAATTTCACATTCCGGTGGCCGCCTTTGTTCGTGGGTCGCGGCATCCGAGTGCATGTCGAGCAGTTCGGGGTCTTCACAGTGAAAGCTGACCGAGCACCCACGATAGTGCGCCAGGGTTTCCTCGAGTTCGGCCAAGGAACTGAAGAACAGGTCACCCACACTGGGGCCCATGTAGGCCTTGTAGGGGACCGGGGCGGACAGCGGTCGTGTTCCGGGCCCGATACCGGCGTAGAGGGTCACGTGGACAGCCGGGTTGCGTGAGGCGAGGTGCTGGCACTTGGTGGCATAGCTGGAGTCGTCAACCGGCGCGTCAGGGTTGTTGGGCATGTCGGCGACATGGACAACACCACCGTTGAGTGCGGCTTCGCCGGCCGTGATAAAATCTTCCTTGTGGGTTTCACGGCCGCTGGTGTCGTCTCGGGCGTGGATGTGAATGTCGCCCATGCCCGCAAAAACCAGGCAGTCGTCATCGAAGACAATGTCGGGAGTTCCCAACTGTTCTCCGACCTCGACGATCTCGGAGGCCTGGATCCGTATTTGTCCCGAGACAATCTTTTCAGAGCTGACTAGACGTCCGGCGATGATCATCTGCTTGGGTCCCGTTCGGAGTTGTGGCGTTTGGGCCACGAGTCGGTTTGAACTCATGGGTTGGCAAGAATACGCTATGAAGGGTCGGTCGCCAATCAGGTGGTCGCACGAGTTCCCCGGCTGGAGAAATCTTCATGTCTCGCCTGTTGCTGATTGCGGTCGTCGGATTGTCGTTTGTGGTGTGTGAACTGCCCGCAGCGAGGCCGGACCGCGTGTTTCCCGAGGGCAAGGCTCCGGCCGACAGTCGATTGGAGACGGTTCGCGAACTGAGAGACAAGTACCATCCGTGGGCGCCGCCCAGCACTCGCAAGGCGTGGGTCGCAGAGTCCAAACGTGTCCGGCGGCAACTGAAGGTGGCCACGGGGCTGTGGCCGGCGTGGTCACGTGGGCCGGTTCAGGCGGTGATTCATGGCCGGGTGGATCGAGGTGATTACACGATCGAGAAGGTGTATTTTTCCAGCATCCCGGGGCATTACGTCACAGGCAATCTGTACAGGCCGAAACGCGCGAGCGGTCGTCGTCCGGGAATCCTGTGCCCACATGGGCATTGGCCCAACGGTCGATTTCACGACGCGGGGGCCGAAGAGGCCGCGAAGCAGTTGAAGGCCGGTGCTGAGAAGTTCGAATCCGGGGCGAGGTTCCCGTTGCAGGCTCGTATGGTTCACCTGGCCCGCATGGGGTGCGTCGTGTTTCATTACGACATGGTCGGGTATGCCGACAGTACGGCGATGCCGCACCGAACCGGTTTCGGAGACGTGGCCGCTGTACTGCGACTGCAAAATCTCATGGGATTGCAGACCCACAATTCTATCCGCGCCATCGATTTTCTCGAGTCTCTCCCCGACGTCGACAAGAAACGCATCGCCGTCACTGGTGCCAGTGGAGGTGGGACCCAGACGTTCATGTTGTGTGCGCTCGATCCGCGGCCCCGAGTGGCTTTTCCGGCCGTGATGGTATCGACCGGAATGCAGGGCGGCTGTGTCTGTGAAAATTGCAGTTTTCTACGACCCGGGATCAACAACATCACGATCGCTGCATTGTTTGCCCCACGCCCGATGTCTCTCAGTGGAGCCAATGACTGGACAATTGATATCGAGACGAAAGGGCTGCCTGAATTGAAAGCTGTCTATGGCCTGTATGGCAAGTCGGAGCTTATTCACGCCAAGTGTTACCCCCAGTTCGGGCACAACTACAACCAGATCTCGCGGGAGATGATGTATTCGTGGATGAACCGGCATCTCAAGCTCGGATTGGATGAACCGATTCGCGAGAGAAAATTTGAACCGATGGCATCGTCAGCGCTCAAGGTGTTTGACGATGACCACCCGCAGCCCCGCGACGCGATGTCGCTCGAACAGTACCGCGAGGCGAAGACGCAATTGGACGATCGCGGGTATTCGAAGTTGTTGGCCGGTGCCAAAAAAGGTCTTACGCAGTATCGCGAGGTGGTTGGTGGTGCCGCGGAAGTCCTGCTGTCAGTGTCGGAGTCCACTCAATACCGGGTCGTGAGAATCGGGCAGGGTCAGTTGCCTGCCGGCGGGACGTTTGCAACCGGTACAGTGAGTTGTGAAGGCCAGCGACACGCAATCCCCTGGACGTTACTGAAACCCACCAGTCGCAGTGGCAAGCCAAAAGTGGTGGCCTGGTTCGATGGTCGTGGTAAGGCGGCGTTGTTTGATAAGGAGGGAAAGCCGGGGCCGGCGGTCGGGCGACTGCTTGAAACGGGTCACACCGTTTTCTCGGCTGACCTGTACCTGACCGGAGAGATGGCTCCGGGGAAAACTCCTGTTGCTCGCGTGGCCACGCATGACAGCTTCATCGGATACACCTACGGTTACAACCTGCCACCGCTGACTCACCGTGTGAGAGATATTCTGACGGTGGTGCCGGCGCTTTCCGGTGAATTGGGAGTCGCGTCCAAGGGGAAGAGGTCCGGGGTGCACCTGGTCGGCACCGGTGGAGCCGGTGCCTGGGTCTTGCTTGCTCGTGCAGCGATGTCACGTGGTCGCCGGAGTCGTGGGCTAACAATTGCCGACGTGCAGGGTTTTGCGTTTTCTCGCATCACCCGTGGAGATGACCCGATGCTTTTGCCTGGCGCGTTGAAGTACGGTGGCCTGGGTGGTTTGGCCGCGCTGGCAGCACCGTCTCAACTCGTGGTTGGGGGCGTGCAAGGAGTCCCAGAGGCGGAACTGATGCCGTTGACGCGGATTTACAAGGTGACTGACGGAAAACTGACACTCGAACCAAAATCGTTGTCGTCCGAAGCCATCGTCTCAATCCTGCTGGCCGAGTGAGTCAATCCGAGCCTGTCGTTTTTCTTCGGCCGCACTTTGACGCAGGTAAAGAGGGGTCAATTCCGCTGGAGTGATACCCTGGCCGGTGTGGGTTGCCAACTGGCCGAGTTGTGCGATCGTTTGGGCGGCCGGTTCGCAGGCGATCGCGCCGGCGAGGTGGTCGTCAAGCAGCCCGGATGAGGCCGTGACGACAATCTCGCCCGGGATTCTTTCGGAACACCATCGGGCGGCCGGGACAATTCGGTGGTCCTGCGTGGCTTCCCATTGTTGATCGGACTGTTTGACGTAAGGCCGCACGAACAACTCGTGCCGTTGGGCGTCGGCAGCAACCCACACTGAAGTCGCTCGTACCTCGACGGCCGAGGCAATTGCTTGAAACGTGTCGATCGCGAACAGGCGGCAACCGGTGGCCCAGGCCAGGGTCTTGGCAAACGCAAAACCTACCCGAAGGCCGGTGAAGCTGCCTGGTCCCCGGCTGACGGCTATCAGGTCGAGATCGTTGGATGAGAGTGCATTGTCGGCGAGAAGTGATGCAACCAGGGGCGGCAAGGCCTGGGCATGCCGAAGATCACCGTGGTCGAGTGGGAGGCTCGCAAGGCAATCCGAGTCGCGGCAAAGAGCGATTGACCCGGGGCGTCCGGACGTTTCGATTCCCAGGGCGAGCATGTCCAGGATCCGGGCGAGGACTACTCGCCGGCACCTTCCAGTCGATTTCGTGCGTCACGGAAGCGGGCAACCATTTGTGATGCCGAGGCCCAGCGAGAGGAAGGATCGGATTCCAGGCCTCTCATGATTGTTTCCGCGACATCCTCGTCGATGTCAGAGACGAATTCACGGATGTCAGCCGCCGGCGTGTTGATTCTCTGTTGCATCAGGTCAATTGTCTGTCCGGTGTTGTCCCACGGGAGGCGGTTGGCGTACATCTCGAAGCACGTCATCGCGTAGCTGAAAATGTCTATCCGTTGGTCGGTTTTCTTCCTCTTCATCAGTTCCGGTGCCATGTACTGGGCCGTGCCAGTACGATTTCCCGGTTGCTGGAAGGGGGGTGTGTTGGGGACCACCAGTCCGAAATCAATCAACTTGATGTGATATGTTTCGTCGAGAAGGATGTTTCTCGGACAGATGTCGCGATGAATCAGATTTTTGGAATGAAAGTGTTCGATTGCCTCACCCAGTTCAATCATGAACCGTAGGCGTCCCTGCTGCATGTGTTCATTCTGCGTGTCGATCAGGAAGCTGAGGCTGACACCTTCGACGAATTCCATGACGAGAAATATCTCGTTGTCGACGGTCCAGCCATGTTCGTATGTTTTGACGATTCGCGGATGGTCCAGTTGGACCGCGACCTCACCTTCGCTGGGGCGTGTGAGTCCTTTGGCAAGGAACCGATCGTCGAGCTTGCGGGTCTTGGCCATGTCGAGGATTTTGACCGCGTACATGCGATCGGTCGCCGGGTCCCGTCCGCGAAAGACCTTCGACATGCTGCCCTGGCCAATCCGCCCGATGAGGTCGAAGCGAGACGTGAGGTCGACCTTTTCGACCTTCGGCTTCTTTTCGAAGAGCTTCTTGAGAAACGTGAGCATGGTGGGGGCCTAGTGGCCGCAGTAATCGATGAGTCGAGCGAGTTCGCTCCGGAGGTCGTGTCGTCGAATGATCCTATCGACGAAACCGTACTGCAACAGGAATTCGCTGGACTGGAAATTGTCGGGCAGTTCCATGTTGACCGTGTTCTTGATTACACGGGGGCCGGCGAATCCGATCAAAGCCTTCGGTTCGGCAACCACAAAATCTCCGAGGGAAGCAAAACTGGCCGCGACTCCTCCCATCGTGGGGTTGGTCAACACGGAAATGAACAGGCCTCCGGCCTGGTCAAAACGTGCGAGCGCGGCTGAGACTTTCCCCATTTGCATCAGGGAGAGAATGCCCTCGTGCATACGGGCACCGCCGCCAGAGCCACTGACGATAACCAGTGGCAGTTGCAATCGTGTCGCCTGTTCGATCGCACGAGTCAGCTTTTCACCCACAACCGAGCCCATGCTCCCCATGATAAAACCGGCATCGGTTAGGGCAAAAACCAGCGGACGTCCCCGCATGTAGCCTCGCCCAGCCACACAAGCCTCGGTGAGACCTGTTTTTGCTTGCTCGGATGAAAGTCGTTCGGTGTAACTCTTTCTCTGGTCAGCAAATTCGAGCGGATCGCATGGCAGCAATCCAGCATCCCACTCTTCAAAACTGTCCTCGTCAAGTAGCTGGGCGATACGGGTGGTGGAGTTGACGTAGAAGTGGTGATCGCATTCCGGGCAGCAGGCGAGATTCTCTTCGACCTGTTTGCGGTAGACCGTGGCGCCACAGCCATTGCAGGCCATCCACAAACCTTCGGGTACACCGCGCTTGTTGCGGTCTTCGTGCGTCAGCCAGGTCTGTGTGTTGGCCTTAGCCACGTTGTGCACTCCCGTCATCGCCGGCGATGGGGACCAGGCTGCCGGAGGCCACCTGGGTTCGCCAGGGGTGGTCAGGATCGGCTTCCGGCACACTGCCGTTAGTTGAGTAGATCGAAATCAACTGATTGGGTCCTCGGCAGCCAGTTACAGACTCGAACTCGGGACTCGCCGACGTGATCGCACATCCCAATAAGGTGGCCAGCGGGTCGGACGTCACAATTGCGAGCGACTCTTCTCGTTTCATCGGCTTTTTGAGTACCGCCAGAATACGCGCCAGGGCTTCCTGAACCGTTTCTCCGCCAGGAGGTCGCACCGTCTCGGGCGATTCCTGCCATTGCTTGAGTACCTTGGGACTCTTCCTTTTGATCTCTTCCAACGACAGTCCCTGCCAGAGGCCGTGGTCGATGTTGGCCAACTCGTCATGAAATTGGACCGGAAGTTGGAGTGCGTCGCCAATCGCCTCGGCCGTCGAGCGGGCCGGGTCGGTTGTCGCGGTGTAGATTGCCTCCAGGGGCAACGCGACGAGTTGGGAAATCGAGTTGGCCAACTGGCTCCGCCCCTCGTCGTTGAGTGGCAGGTCGAGGTTTCCCTGGATTCGATTGTGTAAGTCAAAATCCGTAGAGCCAGGTCGGACGACTGCAATGATCGGCATCGGCCTCAGGCCTCCTCATCTGTGAGGGGGGAGGTGGCGATGGTCTTCAGGGATTGGATGGCTGCCTGGTAATCATCGGATTGCAGGATGGCACTACCCGCGACAAAGACCCGTGCACCAGCCGCGTGTGCTGAGGCGATGGTGGTTGGTCCGATGCCGCCATCGATGGCGATAGTCGTGCCGGAGTCACAACTTGTGGCGAGTTGTTCAATCTTCTCGAGTGCGGTGGTCTGAAATGCTTGGCCACCAAACCCCGGTTCAACACTCATGATAAGAATCTGATCGGCAAGTTCGGCCAGTCCGTCGAGTTGGGAGACGGTGGTGCCAGGGTTGATGGCAATGCCCGAGACGGCGTTCGCCGCCCGGATGCGCTCGAGCGTGTTGCCGAGTGAATCCGTGTCGTTTCCGAAGGATTCCAGGTGAACGGTGATCCCATCGCAACCGGCGTCGAGGAACTCGTCGAGATACTGGGCGGGGTCACTGATCATCAGGTGGGCGTCGAGTGGGAGGTGAGTGAGTTCTCTGAGTCCGGCAATCACAACCGGGCCATAAGTGAGGTTGGGGACGAAGTGGCCATCCATCACGTCCAGGTGCAGCAGGTCGGCGCCAGCGGCTTCGAGCAGTTCGACTTCGCGGTGCAGGTTGCCAAAGTCGCACCCCAACATCGAAGGGGCGACAATCGGTGTGCGGGTGGTGAAGATCTCCAAGAGATCCCGGCGACTCATCGACGTGTTCATCCGGTCGGGGTCGCGCGGGACAGGGGCATAACGCTTCGAGCTCGGTCCTGCCAGTGAGCGGGTATTCTGACCGAGTGGCTGAGTTGCGTCCAGTGAAAATTGGTCCGCCAGAACCTAGAGCGCCGCGAGGCGTGCGATCAGGTCCGCAGTGCGGTTGGAATAACCGTATTCGTTGTCATACCACCCGAGGACCTTGACCATGTTTGGGCCGATCGAGGTTGTCCAACTGCCATCAAAAATGCAACTGTGGGTGTTGCCGATGATGTCACTGGAAACAATCGGGTCGGTGGTGTATTCCATGATCCCGGACAGGGGGCCGGCAGCCGCATCCTGCATGGCCTGGTTGATTGCCTCCGCGGAAGCGTCGCTGCTGAGGGTGGCGACCAGGTCGGTGATGCTGCCGGTCAGGACCGGCACGCGAAGGCTAATGCCGGTCAGTTTTCCGTCGAGTTCGGGCAACACCATTCCCACAGCTTTGGCAGCCCCGGTTGAAGTGGGGATAATGTTGGCGGCCGCTGCACGAGCGCGTCGCGGGTCGGAGTGCAGTTGGTCACCGGTCCGCTGATCGTTGGTGTAGGCGTGCACGGTGGTCATCAGGCCGTGTTCCAGCCCAAATTGTTCGTGCAGCACCTTGGCCATCGGGGCCAGACAGTTGGTCGTGCAACTGGCGTTGGAGACGCAGAGATGATCGGCAGTCAGTTGGTTGTCGTTGACTCCAAGCACGACGGTGAGGTCGGGTGAGTCCTTTGCTGGCGCGGAGATGACCACCTTGCGGGCACCTGCAGCCAGGTGGCTGTCGTATCCGGGGCGTCCATCGCTGGCGCGATTTGTGAAAAAGCCGGTCGATTCCAGCGCGACTTCGACTCCCAGTTCGCCCCAGGGCAGGTTGCTGGGATCGCGTTCGGCACAGATACGGATGGGACGTCCATTGACAATCATCGTGTTTCCGTCGACTTCGACGGTGCCGGGGAAGCGGCCCTGGGTGCTGTCGTACTTGAGCAGGTTGGCCAATGCTGCGGGATCTCCGAGATCATTGATGCCGACGACGTCAAATTCGTCGCCACGGGCGGCCAATGCCCTGAACGTAATGCGACCAATCCGACCAAACCCGTTGATACCTACCTGGACTGCCACGGTGAGGACTCCTGAGTGGTGATTCTCTTGTGTTCGTTTTTGCGGGAGGATTGCCGGTGAACACCGACGAAAGCTTCCTCGCAGTTGGAGGAATTCGATGGTAGTGGGGGCATCCTGAGGCGACAAGGTAGGCGGTCGCCGTGGCTAGCCCAGCAGTTGTGGCTGGATGTCACCGGTGGGGACAACCCGGTACGGGCGTTCGAGTTGGTCGTGAATCTCACCGTCGTGTGAAATTCCCAGGCAATCAAAGAGCGTTGAAATGATGTCGCCGGGTACCAACGGATCGGCTGCAGGAAACCCACCGATGGCGTCACTGCGTCCGTAGATCAAACCCTTTCCAAAACCACCGCCAACCATCATCAGGCTGTAACAGAAGTTCCAGTGATCCCGGCCAGCCTTCGGATTGATTTTTGGTGTGCGTCCAAAATCGCCAAAGATGCCCACAACGGTCCGTTCGAGCATGCCACGGCGAGCGAGATCGTCGATCAGGCTGCTGGCCGCGGCATCAAACTGTGGCAGGAGGGTGCCTTTCAGCCTGCCAAAGTTGTTGGTGTGGGTGTCCCATGTTGCGTTGGCGTCAGGCGCCCAGGCGATGGTGACCAGGCGGGTGCCCGCCTCGATCAGCCTCCGGGCCAGCAGGGTGCTTTGGCCATAAATATTGCGGCCGTAGGCATCTCGGGTCGAGGCAGTCTCCTCGCTGATCCGGAATGCACCCTGCGTGCCTTCAGACGTTAGCAGGTCGAGGGCACGGGCTTGAAAACTGTTCATCGCCCGGGGCCCCCGGTTTTCGGAGGCGAGGCTCGTGCGACGGTTGAGGTCTTCAAAGAGGCGTCGACGGACCGAAAGTCGTTGGGCCGAGACGCCGGTACGGAGGGTCAACTCGGGGACTGCAAATTCACTGCTGTTGGGGTCGCGCAGAACAAATAGCGGGTCGTGTGAGCGGCCAAGAAAGCCACCAAAAAAACCGGGCTGGGGTGGTCCGCCTCGTCCTTCCTGGGTCATGTAGGGCAAGGTGACGTGCGGCACAACAACCTTCTGGGGAGGCCGCAGTGAAGTCAGGATTGATCCCGGGGAAGGGTGGTCGGTCTGCTTGGCTCCGCCGCCAAGTTCTCCACGGTCATGACCGGTCAGCGAGCAATAGACTGCGGCCGCGTGAGCGTTGTTCACGCTGTGGTGCATCGAGCGGACCACGGTGGCCCGGTGCATCTGGCGGGCCAGCTTGGGCATCAGGGAGCCGACACGGTAGCCGGGGAGCGACGAGGCAATTGTCCCGAATTCACCCCGGATAGCCTCGGGGGCGTCTGGCTTGGGGTCCCACATGTCCAGGTGGGGAGGGCCACCGTTGAGGTGGATCAAGATGCACGCGTCGGCCCGTGTGTTTTTACCCCTGGCCTGGGTTGTCTCGCGAGCGGCCAGAAAACCAGGCAGACTCACCCCGGTCAGGCCCAGCCCGCCGACCTGGAGCAGGTCACGTCTGGACAGGCAAGAGGTCGGTGTTTGGTGATCGTTCCGAGTCATCAAACCATTAAAGCACAGGGGGGCGGTTGTGGATATGCGGGTTACCCGGGACTTCCAATTGCGGCATTCATCGCGGGCATCAATTCATTGGCAAACAGTTCCATACTCCGGACCCACGAAGCCTTGTCATCCCAGTCATAACTCATCAGGACGAGTGTGCCGAATCCCCCCACCTCTTCCCACAATTTCAGAAGTCGATCAAGAACCGTGTCAACGTCGCCGGCGATGATCTGTTCGGTCATCAGAAAATCGAGGTTGCAGTCGGTGTCGGGCATGTCGAGATCTCTTTTGTAGATCTTGCGGCCCAGTCCCTTGTCGAACAGGCGTCCAATGTACTCGTAGTTCTGTCCCAGTGAATTGTTCCTCGCCAGCTTCTCGGCTTCCTCGGTGGTGTCTGCCAGGAAGATGGATCTCGCGACCTTGTAATCGGATCGGGATGCGGTTCGGCCAGCGTCGTTGGCACCCAATTCGTAGGTGTCCCAGAAGTCCTTTAGCACGTTGCCGGTAACCAGGCAGTGTCCAAATGGCTGGTAACCAGCGGCTCCGGCCATTCGCATACTCGGCGAATTGCGACTCATGGCCGGGATGGCGATCGGCGGGTGAGGGGCCTGGAGCGGCTTGTGGACGAAGCCAATCCGAGTCTCGAGGTCGACATTGTCAACAAGTCGGATGTTCCAGAATTCTCCTTCAAGTTCATACGGGGGGTCACTTGTCCACAGGGACAGAATCATTTCGATCGATTCCTTGACCATTCGCGAGTTGTTCTTGGGGTCGACCCCGTAGAGTTCCAGATCGGCTGTGACGCTTCCGGAGCCGAAACACAGGTTGAGCCTTCCCTTGGAGAGGTGGTCCAGAAAAGCCAGGCGGCTGGCAACAGCGGCGGGATGGTGCTGGTTCAGGCAGACCGGAGCGGGGCCCATTCGGATCGAGTTGGTCTCACCCAGCGCGCGTGCGATGAACATCTCGGGGCTGACGATGTTCTCGTATTGCATCGTATGGTGTTCACCGATCCAGAATTCCGTGAAACCCAGCTGTTCAGCCAAGATGATCAGCTCGAGATCTTCGTCGTAGCATTGCCCAAGGGGTTTGTCGGGATCATGAAAGGGCATGATAAACATGCCATGGCCGATCGGAGCGGTGGGTGTGTAGTTGGGCATGAATCAGTTCAGTGAGAAGGAAACGGGTGGTAACAACATTCTGCGAATTGCGGCGGCCACGTCAAACTCCTCGCTGCTTTGGAAGACGACAGGCTTGAACGAAGGACGTTGCCGGAGTATCTGAGGTGGGTGAGCTGAATGTGAAATAACCGTGGTTTACGGGAGTTGGCAATGACGACGCGTGTGGGGCAGGGGGATTACCAGTACGAGGTCATCAACGACTGGGCGAAGCTCCCGGACGGGTGGAGCTTTGGCTGGATTCCAGGCGTTGGTGTCGACAGCCGCGATCGGGTAATTGTCTCGAGCCGAAGTGAGCACACGCTGATCATATTTGACACCGAAGGCAACGTGATCGAGTCGTGGGACGACACGGTGTTGGTCCCGGAGAATGCCCATGGCGTTTACATCGACCGTCAGGACAATATTTACCTGACCGAGTGGTTGGGGCATTGTGTGTACAAGTTCAACCCCGGCGGAGAATTGCAGTGGACACTGGGGACACCGGGGGTGCCACGTCCACCCGGTGTGCCATTCAATCGGCCCACTGATCTGGCTATCGCCCCGGACGGGTGTCTTTTCGTCAGCGACGGCTATGTCAATCACAAGGTTCACAAGTTCTCCCCCGAAGGTGTGTTGATCACGAGTTGGGGCGAACCGGGAAGTGGTCCCGGTCAATTTGACCTGGTCCATTCGGTCTGGGTCGACAGTGACTACCGCGTCTACATCTGCGACCGCGAGAACAACCGTGTCCAGTTGTTTGATGGCGATGGCAAATTTCTTGAGGAGTGGCCCGATTACCTGCGGCCGGACAAGCTCTGGTTCGATCCCGACGAGACGATCTTCATGGCGGAAGTCGGGCATCGAGTGACGATCCTCGACCGTCAGAACAACATCCTCAGCCAATGGGGTGAAGAGGGAGGTGAACCGCACCAATTTGCGGCAGCTCCACACGGGATCTGGGGCGACAGTCGCGGGGATCTGTACGTCAGCGAGGTGGCTGCTCCGGGCCTGATAAAGAAATTCGTTCGGGTTCGAGATTAGCAGCAACAGCCGTCGTCGTGCCCGAGAGAACTGGTGCGGGCCGGGGGGTCAATTGATGATCTGACACCGGGTGAGCCTGCGTTTCAGGCGGGACACGGCGTCGGTGCTGAGACGGGTGTCGCGGAGATCGAGCCCCTTGAGATTGGGCGAATGGGCCGGGGTGAGAGTTTCGATTGTGGCGTCGGTGATTCCGGTGCCCCTGAGCATGAGAAACCTGAGTTTCTTCAGAGCGGGGGACTTGATCAACCCGGCGATCGCCTCGCCGTCAATGCCCCGGCAGTTGACCAGGGAGAGTGATTCCAGTCGGGAGGACTGGCTGATGGCGGTGATCAGTCGCGGGCCTGCGGCTGTCTGGTCCGCCTTGAGTTGAGTGAGTTGTGGGAGAGTCGCCAGTTGAGCCAGTCCGGCGTCGGTCAGTCGGCGACAGTTGGAAAAATCGACTTCCACCAGTGGCGGTGTCTGGGCGAGCAGTTTTCTGAGGCCCTGGTCGGTGATTGTCGTGCCGGCGGCGACAAGGTACTTGAGTTCAGTGAGGCCATGGAGGTGGCGAAAACCACGGTCGGTGATCCGTTGTGGCAACTCCACTCCCTGGAGTTGCCTTGCGTTGTAAAGTCTGAGTAGGCCGTCATCAGTGATCTCTGTTCCAGATAACGCGAGTTTTCTGTCGCCCAGGACCCCGTGGGGCGAATTGATTTGTAGTGTTCTGTGCCGTCCCGAGAGCGAGACCAACCCAGGAAGAGTGACGGTGGTGTCCAGGAGGCTGACGTCCTCCAGGTGTTTCATACGACCCAGGGTCTCTAGTCCCTTGTCCGTGACGTGGTAGGAGGAGTTGAGGATGAGTGTGGTCAAAACGGGGAGTTCCGAGAGGTGAACCAGCCCATTGTCGGTGATGGGTGTCCGTGCCAATGAAAATCTCTTGAGACGAGTGAGTGTGGACAGGAGTTTGAGGTCCGTGTCACTGATGTTGGATTCATCCAGGACGAGGTCTTCGAGAGTCGTGATCCGGGCCAGGCTTTCCAGGGTGACGTTGTCGAAGGTTGCACCGACGAGTCTCATCCAGGAGGGCGTGTCTGAGCGGGTGTCGAAGATGGCTCCGGCCTGAACGAGCCGCTGCAAGTCTTGTGACCGTTGCCAGGAGGGCCACAAGACTTGAAGCGTGACCAGGACGATCAAAACTCCCGCTGCCAACACAAGAGGCCGGCGCAGGCGGGGGCCGGCAGACGGCATTTGCGAGGGCGGGGAGGGGGGCAATTCGGCAGACATCACAAACCAGCCTAACGCCACATTCAACGCTGGGCCATGCTGCGTGATCTGTCTTGACACTGGTGGCCTAACGGCATGTAATCTCGCACGATCGTGACTGGAAGTCACAATCGGACAGGGGAAACTGTCTGCAAAATGGCGGGCTGGAAATCCGCGCCAGGAAGGCGACTACGTTGCTCACGACGTTCGACCGTTACCTGTTGAAGCGGTATTTTCACGCGTTCGCCGTTTGTTTTGTGGCGGCGATCGGTGTGTTTTTCGTCTTTGATGCGTTCACCAACGCAGACGAATTTCAGAAGGCCAGTCCTGACGGATCGGTGTGGCCGATCATACGTCGAATGGCCGTGTATTACGGCTGTCAGTCGAGCCTGCTGCTGAGCCTGGTCGGCCACATGCTGTGTGTGCTGGCGACGATGATCGTATTGGTGACCGTGCAGCGGACCGGCGAATTGCACCCGGTCCTGGCTTCCGGGGTTCCACTTTACCGTGTTGTGTTGCCACTGGTGGCAGGGGCGCTTCTGGTGAATGCCGGGATGATGGTGAACCAGGAATGGGTGCTGCCCCGGGTGGCACACGTATTGCAAACACCCCGAGGGCGCCGGGTCGAGCAAGGCGTGGACGTTCGTCCGTCTTTGGACTTTGCCACGCACGTGTTGATTTCTGCCAGCCGTGTTTATCCGGGGGCTTCCAGGTTGGAGGAGGCGGAGTTTGTTCTTCCGGTCCCCGACGTGGTGACTCGATTGACGACGTTGAAAGCAAAGCGAGCCCGGTATGTGTTGGGTGGACCTGGGGGGCGTTCGGGTTGGTTGCTGGCAGGACTTGATCCGGCCCCCGCGGAGTTGTCGCTCGCGGCGGCCGGTCGTGACGTTGTCAGGGCAGGGCGTCGACCAGGGACGTTGTTCGTGGTGTCAGGGGTGACACCCGATCAATTGTCCGAGAAGGCTGGGAATGCAAGGTTCCTGTCGACGCCTGATCTGCTGAAACGTATTCACAACCCGTCTCAGGCAACCCGGGTGGCACACGATCAGTCTCTGGCAATACATGCAAGATTGACACGCCCTCTGCTGAACATCGCCGCGGTGTTCCTGGTCGTGCCGTTCTTGGTCCGCCGTGAAAGTCGTGGCGTGGTGACGAACCTGGCAATTGCCGGTGGAGTGATGCTGGGGCTGCTGGGCGCCGCCGAGGCGTGCCTGTACCTGGCAAGTTTCCAGGTGCTGGCTCCTGATGTCGCCGCGTGGTCGCCGGTGATCGCCAGCGGGATGTGTGCCACGTGGTATGCACGGCACGCAGAGACCTAGTGGCGCGACACCAGTTCGTATGTGATGTCTCCTGGTGGAGACTCCTGGCGTTGGCTGCCAACCGGGCCGGCTTCAGGCCACCCGGCGGAAATTCCGGCGAGCATGTGGTCCCTGGGCGCCTTGGGCATGGCCATCCCAGCAGTGCGATTCAACTGACGCGAGCACCTGGTCGGCAGCGACCATGGCCCGGAGAGCTTGGGGACCTCCAACCAGGGGAGGACGGCCAGTTTGGACACAATCTACGAAGTGCTGCAGTTCATCCGTCAGGGCGTCGGTGTCGGGGATTTCGGTTTCGTGGACCGTGATGAAATCGCCAAAGACCCTTTGCTTGAGTTGTTCGATGTCGGCTCCCGGCGCGGAAGCCAGTTCCAGCGGGGTTGGGCCGGTTAAAAGTGTCTTTGAAGGTCGAAAGGCCTTCAATTGTCGAGAATGGAGATCGACGTGGACACAGCCGGAGGCGGACCACGATGTGAGTACACGCCGCGGTTCGGGGTGCACACGGCTGGCTGAAATGTCGGCGACACAACCGTTGGAGAACGCAATTCTGGCTTGTACCGAATCTTCATGTCCGCCCATCAGGCTGACGCCAAACGCCTCAACGCTGCGTATGGGAGATTCGACGAGTGCCAGTGCCAGTTCCAGGTCGTGGATCATCAGGTCGTGAACAACACCAATGTCTGTCGAACGAAATGCAAAGGGGCTGAGCCGTTGGATCTGCAGGTAGCGTGGCCGGTCGATCTGGCCAAACGCGGCCTTGACGGCGGGGTTGAATCGTTCCACATGGCCGACCTGCAGGACGACTCGCTCACGGTCTGCCAGGTCAACCAGTAGCGCGGCGTCGTCAAGCGTGCCCGCGATCGGTTTTTCAACCATCACCGATCGTCGTGCCCGGATGCAATCGCCAGCGACCGTAAGGTGGGCTGAGGTCGGGACGGCTATGGTGACCGCGTCGACATCGTCCAGCAGGTCGTGGTAGTCCGTGACGTGCGCGCAGCCGCAATTCTTGGCAACTTCGCGTCCAATCTCGACATTGGGTTCGGCAACACCAATGAGGTCGACGGAGTCGAGACCGGAGAGAATGCGGGCATGGTGTTGGCCGAGCGCGCCAACGCCGACCACGGCGATTTTGAGGCGTGTCATGCAGCTTGCCGTCTGGGAAGGGAAGGCGGTGGGTTGTTTTTGGTGTCGTCGGCTGGACGCTCGTCCACAACTGAGCCGCCGGCGGGATCACGTGCGCGCAGGTTGTGTCCCTTGATCTGGCGGGTGATAAACGAAAGCCAGTTGGTCAGTTCCGGCGGAAGTTGGCCCTCGAGCGAGGTCTCAAAGTGCTGTTGAATGTCCTCGATCTTTTTGAGTTGCCGGAAGTGCATTCGGAAGGCCCGCTGGATCATCGACATGATTTCTCGAGACATGCCGGCGCGTTGCATTCCAATCTTGTTGATCGTTTTCAGGCACGGGTTGTCGCTTCCGGCCGCCAGCATGTAGGGCGGGATGTCGTGTGGTACACGGCAGCCACCACTCACAAACGCCAGGGCACCGATGGTCGAGTAGTGGTGAACCACCGAGTTGCCGGAAATTATCGCGCCGTTGTCAACGTGGACGTGTCCGCCGAGGAGTACGCCGTTGACAAGAATGACGTCATTGTGGACATGGCAGTTGTGTGCAACGTGCGCGTTGGCCATCAGCAAGTTGCGGTCGCCAATCCGGGTGGTCCCGTCCTCTTTTTCGGCGCCGCGATTGATCGTCACGCCCTCGCGGAACATGTTGTTGTCGCCGATGAGCAGTCGAGTGTCTGACTCCTCGTAGCTTTTGTCCTGCGGGTCGGCTCCTATCACGCAGTGGGGCAGAAATCGGTTGTTTTCACCGATTTCGGTGTTGCCCGTCAAAACAACATGGCTGTCAAGGCGGGTGCCATTGCCAAGTCGGACACCAGGGCCCACCAGGCAGAAGGGGCCGATGGTGACGTCGGAACCCAGTTGGGCAGCAGAATCAACCTGGGACAGGGGTGAGATGTTTGCAGGCATGGTGGAGTGAATCGCCGGGGCTTGAAGGCTAGTTGTCAGGCGGCGGCCGGAATGTGGTCATATTGGCGGCAGTCGTTCAGGATCATCGCTGTGGCTTCGTGGTTGTCGGAGTGGCCCGTGCAACAGGCATGGATGTGGCCGCAAAGGTCCGTGCCAAGCAGTGCGAAGTCACCGATACAATCGAGAATCTTGTGGCGGACACACTCGTCGGAGAAACGCAACGGATTGTCAATCGGCCCATTGGGGCCAAAGACGACCAGGTCCTGGTGTGTCAGTCCGAGTCCGAGTCCCTGTTGTTTGAGGGCGGCAACCTCGTCTTCGAGTACGAAGGTTCGGCAGCCGGCGATGTCGCTGGGAAACGTCTCGGGGTCCAGCACATAGGTGCGATTTTGCGGAGCAATGGGTGAGCGGGGGCCGTAGTCGAGGTGATAGGTGATGGCCAGAGCGGGGCGGGTGAGTGGGCGAAGCGCGATGCTGCGGCCGGCGTTTCCAATAGACAACGGACGGTCAATTGCACGGCGGGGGCGAGGAACATCCTGTGGCACCCTTCCGGCTTCCAGGATTGCGTCGACAACCGGAAGGCATGATCCGTCAAATCCAGGCGGCTCGGGAGCGTCCAGGGTGACCAGGCAGTTGTCTACTTGCATTCCTGCCAGTGCGGCCACGACGTGTTCGACCAGTTCAATCACGACATTGTCGCGGCCAATTGCAGTGCGTCGAGAACGCGGAAGTACAAAATCCCGCGTAGCCGGCACGGGTTTTGTGCCCGGACAATCCAGTCGCTGGAATGCTATCCCAAAACCGGGGTCCGCCGGGTGCAGTTCCAGCCGGACATCCGCTCCAGTAACAAACCCAATGCCGCGGCATCCAACCTCGCGACCCAACGTGTATTGAGCGCGGGCCGGTCGAAGTGAGCGGCGTGCCAGATTTTTGGCGACTGTGGCGGGCATGTGACGGCAGTGGGCGGGATTGGTGCTGTGACGACCGTAACGCCGACCGCCCCGAGGCTGTCTCGGGGCGATGGGCGTCTCAGAATTTGTCGTGAGGCCGGATCTTCAACAATGGTCTCGGAATTACCGTTTCTTGGTCTGCGTGGCTCCAGCCGGCTGAGCACCAGTTCGTGCGGCAGGCGACTGTTTCAGGTATTGCTTGTTGAGGTATTCGATCACCGGCCCCGTGATGTTGTCCTCTTCCCGGAAATAGACAACCTGTCGTTGCAATTCACCCACGACGCTGTTCGGGGTGGTCGCGTCGGAAGCCTTGCTGTTGAACCTGATGACCAGGGTGTAACCCCAGGCATCCGCGGCCCGTTTGACAACGGTTTTGATCTCGCCGTGAATTGTCTTCAGCAGTTGGGCTTCCCGTCGCAACACTCTTTTGCGTTCGTTCTTGTTGAAGACCACAAGGTCAGCTTTGAGCTTGTCACCTTGTTGTTCGAGTTCGGCGTACTTGGCGCTGCCAGCCTCGAGATTGCCCGATTTGAGGCGTTTGACAATCGTCTCGATCTGTTTCATCGTCGCCGTTCGCTGAGGCTCGCTCTTGGCGATCTCTGCCTTGATCTCGGATCGAAGGGCATCGACTTTTTTGTAGTTCTTTAGGACGCGACTGATGTCGATCAGTGCGACTTTATGCGGAGCTGACGCTGAGGCCGCCTCCTGGGCATGGATTGCGGCCGGTGGTGCGGCCAGAAGGACGGTGGCAATAAGGAGAGAAGCGAGTCTAGTCACGGCCGAGACACTCCTTTGTGTTGGCAGTGCCCGAGCACGGCAGCGGCCGGAAGACAAACGGTGGCTTCCATGCCACGTGCCTGGTCAGGCGAATCCATTCATTGGTGTTGTGATTGGCGGGGTTTTGGCAGAGTTGCCCGGGCACGTCAAGAGGAGTGTTTGGGCAGTTGCCTCCCTGTTGACACAATCGGCCGGCGCAAGGGGGAGGCTGAATACCAATCGCGCAGATTTGGGGAAATAGGTGAACTTTGCCGGGTGTGCGGGTCGCACGGGCAGTTCTTCGCTATTCGGGGGTCCACAGTGGTGTGGGTTTTGCAGAACTGTGGGATCCAGTTCGTCTTGCCTTGAGCCTGACGTAGGGCGGGATAAAGCGTCCCCTGTGCCGAAAGTCTCCCGGCTGGGCGACCCGATCAGCTCGCAACGGCTCGCGAAGATCCTCGATGACAAAACCAGATTGGCAGAGTGTGCCGACCAGTTGTTCCAGCCGATGTAGAAATTCAACCGTCCCCTCTTCGCGGTAGGACTGGTCGGGTACTTCAGGAAGTGGCCCCTCGTGATAATATTCGACTCCCATCACGTAGCGATCTCGGCGGTCCCGATGCGAGATCTGGAGGCTGGCGGGTTGCTTGTGTTGGCTGAGGTAGAGTCCTCCCTCGCGGAGCACCCGGGCCACTTCACCAAACACAGGTTCCAGGTCGGCGACATAACAGGTGCTAACCGGCTGGTGCACGATGTCGAACGCATCGTCGCGGAGTGGACTGAGGTCATCCATTGAGGCCTGGACAACGGTGACGGCCAGGCGTCGTTTTTCAGCCTCCCGGCTGTCGATGGCCAACATCTGATCGCTGAGGTCGACGACGGTCACGCGGGCCCCGGCGGCTGCATAAAGAATCGATTGCCATCCACCTCCGGCTGCCAGGCACAGCACATCCAGTCCCTCAACAGTCGCCGGCAACCAACCACGCCCGTCCAGGATCTCCAGGGGCTTGGCAATTTCCTGGTCGGTGGCGACTCTCGCGAACTGGCTGCCTGCCCGGACCATCCGGTTCCATGCCGCCTGGTTGTGACGCAGGAAGTCGGATTCTGGCGGAGTCATGGCGGAGGGCTGTGTCAGGTTCAATCGGTCGCGGAGGCGGAGTGCCCGATCAGGGCAGCCGCCCAGGTCACCAGGTCACCGCGATTTCGGGCCGTATCACGGAGCAGGTCGAGGCGACCGGCCTTGTGGCACATTTCAGCGAAGCTGAATCCGGTGGATTCATCGAGGTGGGCCAGGTGAGTCACTGCCAATTCGACGGCCTCGTCCGTGCGTCCGATTCTTTGCAACAGGTCGACAATCACGTAGGCGATCATCTGCTTGTCTTCCTCATCGGGTTCAGCTTCGAGCTGCGCGAGGAAGTAGGCGACGGCCTCGTCCTGGTTGTCGTCGAGCAGTGCTCGCATGAAATGTCCGTGCGCGGTGTAGAAGTCACCGAAGGGGGCTTCGCCCGGATATTGGAATTGCTCGTCGAGCCGGGCTCCATATTCGGCTAGCTCGAGAGCCTGGCTCAATTCGGGACAGTCCTTCTCCAGAGAGCGGGCGAAGCGAACCACGGCACTCAGATGCGAAACATCAATGTGGTAGTTTCCCTCGGCAAAAAGCCAGTCACGGTCACCAGAAACGAGTTCGCGAAGGTTCTCGGACGCCTCAACCATTGGCAATCTCTGGGTGACTTCAGCATTGAGCGTGTGGCAGAGGTCGCCGTAAAGCTGTTTGACCAGCAATCGAGCCGCGGCCTGTCGGTCGTCGGGTGGCAGTTGCATGATTTGCTGATCGAGCGCGGTGATCGTGTTGCAGGTTCCGTGCGAATTGAGCATCAGTTCGAGTCCCTTGACCGGATGTGCTCCCTCGTAGAGAGCCACGTTGATCAATTCCTCGGTACGCTCGTAGTCTTCGCCGGTGGACTGGATGCTGTCGAGTGCCTCGCGGACGGGCTGGGGTTCCTGGATTGTCTGGAAATAGACCCAGGCGTCGCCGACGCGATCCTGTTCCAAGAGCAGAGTGCCGACCTGGCGAGCCGACTCGACGTAGTGTTTCTCGAAGTCTGTCCTGTGTTCGTCGGGAACATCCTCGAAGGAGGTGGGACGGATGAGTGGCAATTCGAACTCCAACTTCTTTTGCATCAGGAGGACGTCAAACAGCCGGTGGTAGTTCTGTTCGTCGGTGAGCACCGTGGCCAGTTGCTGCAGCGCAGCCTGTCCGCCGTCAGTTTGTTGCAGGTCTTCTAGGGCAGAAAATGTGTCACTCATCGTTGGAACTGTCCTGGTGCGAAGGTGGGGCGGTCGAGTCGGGGTGAGTTGTTCAAACAGTATTATTATGCAGGCGAGGTTGGCAGGGGGGAAGTGCCCCGGCGATGCTACTCGACTGTCACTAGTGGCGCAATGTCGCCATCGGGGCCAAACAGTCCGATCAAGGTTTCATTGTTCACGTGTTGTCCGACGACGGACCGGGGTGGGTGGGTGTTGGTGAGACTGCGGTAAAGGACCAGTTGCACGTCTCCGAGTTTCAGTCGAAACGCAGCGGCGTCTCGGGGTGACACAACCTGCCGGTCCTCGGAAACAGTTAGAGAATTCCATTCGGCTTTGCGTCGTCGCCGGCCGGCGGAAAGGTCAACAACCAGTGGCAGATACAGGCCGGGGCCCGGGCCGGCGTGAGACCAGGACAACTGGTTCTGGTGAGACGCAATCGTTGACGGGCCGGTGGCCAGCATGGGGTTGTCGGGCAATGCAAGCGGAAAGATTCGTGCTGAGACTCCGCCACCGGCCAGTCTCCAGTCTCGTCGTCCATTGGATGCCGGTTTTGCCGTGACTCGATCGGGCAACATCAGGGAGGAGTGACAGTTGATTGGATCGTCACCGGCTGATTGCGGGTGTCCCACGACAGCGTCGGCCAGTACAAGCAACTCTTCTGCACGAGACAACAATATCTGTCTGTCCACTCGCCGGCCGTCGCCGGCGTCAGCCTGCAACTCGATGTAGTCGGCGTCTTCGTCACTTTGCCAGCAGACACATTCCCAGTGATCGAAAGTCCAGTCGTGTTGGTTTCCGGTGACCTTGATGGACCAGTCGCCGCCAAGCAGTGTGCGGCCATCGACGGAAATGTCCAACCGTGGAGTGGCCCGGTCGTGTGTGACAACCACGGTGGGGGCCTTGGCCATGGGGTGGGTGCGCAGGACCGCGACATGAGCCCAGTCAGACTGAGTGACACGCGAAGCGGGGGACGGTTCTGCGAGTTGGATGGCGGAGTTCAGCAGTTGCTGAAGGCTGCGGGCCGGTCGGTGTGGCAGTGCGAGTCGGTCTCGCTGTCGGTAAAGCGGAGTGAGCCAATTGACGAGCCGGGAAAACCGTTGGTGCGCGAGTTTGTTCCAGGGGCGGTTGTCGAACCGCTGCGCCCAGTAACCGGCCCGCACCAGCGTTGCCAGCCATTCAGGCAGATCGTCGAAATGATCGGCATGCGGGGTGCCGTCGGTGTCGGTCCGGTCGAGCAATTCCTCCTGGAGAGCCCGTTGCCCACTTCGTCTCAGGGCTGCGGTGCCTTTGAGTGGTGAGAGCAGCAGGCCGGTGATGTAGGCGAGTTCCGGCGAAAGGGGGCGGGTCGTCGTTAACGAAATGCAGTTCCGCCAGGCGGACAACCATTGTTGGGTCCGCTTGGGGGGTGGTGGTTGACACAGCAATGACAGACTGGCCAACAAGTCGCCTTCGCTGGCGTCGGTTTCCAGACGGGCGATCGCGGGGAGTGGTGACCGTCTGCTGGAATTGCTTCCAATTGTTGGGCGGCTTTGGGGGTGAGCCGCGGTGCTCCGCCAGGCCGAGGCCAGGTGGGGTTGAGTGGGAATCCAGTCGAATGCCCGGGAGGGTAGCTTGGGGGTGTTGCTGTTGCACCTGTTGGCCAGGTCGTCCAGCCAGATTTGGACAAACGTGTCGGGAGATCCGCTCCGCGCAGCCTGTTTGAGGGTGGCCGGGGCACCCCGGTCGAACTGGAGTCCGGCCAGGAAGCCGGGATGATCGAGGGGAGCTGCCTCACCGGGCGTAGGCGCGTGAATGGTCATAATTTCTCAGGCTGGGTGCCAGTGGCCACTTCGAAGGGTTCCGGCCAGGTGGCCCGAGGCAAGGACGGATGCCAGGGACAGGGGTGAGTTGTTGGACGGGGTCACTCCAACGGCGATGGCCTGTTTGCCAGGGGCCAGGGTTCCAAACGAATCAGACAGTCCCAGGGCGGCGGCAGCTGTTGAAGTCGCCATGGCCAGAAGGTTTTCAGCTGGAACCGTTGGTGCGAGCCGAGCCAGGAATTGTAGCTCGTTCCACATCGAGAGGTCCGGGTTGGAGCCGCGCCCATCGGTGCCCAGTGCCACCGGGGTGCCCTGTTCAAGGAGACGGGGCCAGGGATGTGGAGGGTGGCCGAAATGCGCGTGCGTTCTTGGGCAGTAGACAATCGCGATGTGGCGGTGTTGGCTGAGCCAGGTGATCTCGCGGTCGTTTAACAGGTTGCCGTGGATAACCAGGGGGTGTCGCAGCTTGGTGAGTGGTGTGAGATAATCAAGTGGACAACTCCCCCTGGGGATGGACGACCCGTCCCATGCGTTCAATGATTCTAGCCGTTCTCGCATCGGCCCGGTTCCGTGGGCGAGTAATTCGAGTTCGTCCGGGGATTCAGCAATGTGAGTGGCCAGTGGGACATCTCGAGAAGCGGCCAATCCAACGAGTTCCTGGTAGAGGTCGGGATGAACCGAGTAGGGGGCGTGAGGGCTGAGGCCCAGGCGACAGTTTTTGGTGGTGTTTCCGTCAAGAAAACCGGAGGCAATAGTGATTCCTTCGGTGCAGCGGTCGGAACGTAGCCCGATGATCTCTCGAAAGACCACGCAGGTGGGGTCGTCTTCATGTAGCAGGTCTGTCGACCAGTCGGTGGTGGCGATTTCCCCGACTGCCGCCGTGCCGCACGTGTTCAGTTCGTCGAGGCCGGTCCTGACCGGATTGATGTGATTGGTGCGAGTGCTGCGAGACGTTACAACTTCGCCGATCCACGCCGCCATGCCTGCATTGGCTGGGAATGGGGTCGGTGTCGCCGAAAATTCCAGGTGTGTGTGTGTATTCACCAGGCCGGGCAGGAGTACGACGTTTCCCAGGTCAGTTGCCGTGTTGTCCGGTCCGGGAAAGAGGTCTGTGATCATCCCGTCGCCGACTTCAATCACGCCGCTGGGGATCGGTGGGCCGTCGCCCGGGACGATGAGCCTGGCGGAGAAACGCACCGGGCCTGTCACTGGACACTCCCCGAATCGGAGAGTCGGTTGACGCGGTTGAGCAGGATTGTCGAGACGGCCGCAGCCCCGACCAGTAATGGCCAGTCGAACTGAAATCCGTCAGCGTCCACAGAAATCAGCCAGTCGCTCCAGGCGGGCAGCTGATCGGGCACGTCCCAGCGTTCTTTCAAGACTGAAATCCCATTGAAAGTGAGATGGAAGGCGAGGCCAGGCCAGATGCTGCCGGTGCGGAGTGCCATAAGGCCCAGGACAAGTCCGAGCAGGGTCGCGTAGAAAACCTGCTGGGGAATCATGTGTACCGCGCCAAAGGCAAAGGCCGAGAGAACAACGGCCATGCGGCGACGGCCGGGGCGATCCAGGGCCGACAGCACAAAACCACGGAACAGAAATTCCTCGCAAACGGCGGGTGTGACGGCCACGGCCAGGAGGACGAGCCAGGCTGGCTGAGACACTCCGAGCATGGATCGCAAGAACTCCAAGCTCCCGTCGGGAAGGCCGGGGGGAAAGAACCATTGCAGGTGATGCATCAGTTCCTCGACCAACGGATGCAGGGCAAAGGCCAGAATGACGCCGTAGGCAATCGACGTGAGGCCGGTCCGTCTGAGGCGAAGTGTGCCTTTTGCATCGGTTAGTAGCGCGGTGGCTGCCAGGCAGGCTGGGCCAAGAAACAGAAGCAGTTGCTGGAGTATCAACATCCAGATCGCCGCCCGAGGACGGTCGTCCGGAGACAATGACGTGAGCCAGGCTCCCAGGGGGGGCATCAGCAGCAACTGGCCGAGCAGTCCGAAGGTCAGGCAGGCCAGTGCCAGGCCGGGGCCGGGACGTGACGGTTTGTGGGTCCGGAGCCGCCGAAGCCAGAGTCGGATGTCAAATCGTTCGGCTTCCCGGAACAACACCGTTTCGCTGTGAAACTGCGAGACAGCCCACCACAGCGCGAGTCCGGCGTAGATGAAACTGGCTCCCAACACCACGGGGAGGTACGCCAGATTCTCGGGAGCCGTAGGGTC
The DNA here is from genome assembly GCA_964646205.1 of uncultured Planctomycetaceae bacterium. GTDB lineage: Bacteria > Planctomycetota > Planctomycetia > Planctomycetales > Planctomycetaceae > UBA8437. The sequence continues at coordinate 75,386 of CAZYAZ010000008.1, forward strand.
GATCATCAGTTGCTTGAGGAGCAGAACGGGGCCGATGACCGGAAGCACAGAATGGAACGGCTGGATTTCGGCACCGGGTGAGGCCGCCAGGGCCACCAGCATCAATACGACAACCATCAAAGGGGAGAGGTAGTATTGTCCCTCGCGGGTGCTGCGGGCGAAGGTGGCCAGTGCCAAGCTGAGCGCACTGAACAGCGCCGCCAACGGGAAAATCATGACCAGGATCCAGAGCATGCCGGGGTTGACCGGGTTGGCAACGGCATCCTGAGCATTGGGGACTACTTCGCTCGAGAGTTGAACCATGTAGGTGGCGGTCAGGCCGAGACTGATCAGGTTCAGGATCCCGGTGGCGAGGCTGAAGACGAGGATGGTCAAAAACTTGGCCAGCACCAGTTCGATGCGTTGGGCTGGGCTGATCAGCAGCGTCTCCATGGTGCCCCGTTCTTTTTCTCCCGCCGCGAGGTCAACAGCGGGATAGAAGGCTCCGGTGACAGTCATGACGACCAAAATCACCGGAAAGAGTTTGCTCCAGACCAATGCGGAGTCCTGGCCGTTGGCGGTGACCCTGACCACCGAGGCATTGACCGGTGAGGGAAGGGATCGTGGAAGTCCGGCAACCTCAAGCCTGAGTCGCAACAGTTCGTTTTCCCAGGCCCCGAAGACTTCCTGGACTCGCCGTGAGGCGATCAGTGACTTTTCATCGCCGCTGACAAGGATCACCGGTCGAGGATATTCCGACGGATCTTCTGCGGTGCGTTCTCTGGAGACGATCTGCCGGTTGACCTCTTCGAGGGAATTGGCAAACCCATCCGGAACCACAACAAGGACAGCGATTTCTGCGTCACGGAGCGAAGAGTTGATCGAGTCATTGATCTGTTGCAGTGATTCCGGGATCTCACCGGAGGATTGCCCCGTCGTGGTGCCCGAAGCATTGAGCAGTCGCGTTCGTTGTTGGTAGAGGTCGTGGACATGGCGAGCGGTTTTCAGTCGGTTGGCAACCGATGGGCTGGTGTTGTGTTGGCCTGTCGATTCGACCTTCAACCGTGAGGCATCCTTCGGGTTTGCAAACCAGCGAACAGCAAACGTCGACCCAACAATCAATTCTGGTTCGGGTAGCGAGTCCGCCCCCAGAACAACCACGGTCCTGGGTTTTTCGCTGAAAATGACAGCCATCTGCAACATGCCGATGCCCAGGGCCGGGTACAGCAAGATCGGGAACGCCATCACCATGAACAGGGTGCGACGGTCCCTCAGTTGGTCGCGAAATTCACGTTTGAAGATGACCCGGATTTTCCGGATGTCCAGCCGGGGATGAGAGGTCATGGGTTGACCTCCGGGGCTCCGCGGTGGGGCTGCGGCGAGGTGGTGGTCGAGTTGTCTTCCTGGGTGGCATCAAAGTGAGAGACGAGTTCGAAGAACAATTCTTCGAGATCCGGTTGGTGGGAGGCTGCCAGCAACTCGTCCTGGGTGCCCATCGCCAGGATGCGGCCACGGTGGATGATTGCCAGGCGATCACACAAACGTTCTGCCTCTCGCATGATGTGTGTCGAATAGATGATGCATTTCCCCTGGCTTTTGAGTGTCTCGACGGTGTCGATGACGGCTCGGGCGACCAGGACATCAAGGCCGTTGGTGGGTTCGTCGAAGATCAACACCGGGGGATCATGAATCAAAGCGCGTGCGATGGAGACCTTTTGTCGCATTCCGGTTGAGAGTCGGCCGGTGAGCGTGTCAGCAAAATCGTGCATTGACAGCGTGGTGAAGATCTCCTGAATTCTGGCAGAGAGCCGGTCGTCGTCGAGGCCGTAGAGTTGGCCAAAGTATTCGACGGTTTCCCGAGCCGTCATGCGGTCGTAGAGCCCCGTGGTTCCCGAAAGAAAACCGATACGGGATCTGACGGCATCAGGATTGGTGACGATGTCGCACCCGTCGACTGATGCTGTGCCGGAGGTGGGGCTCAGTACCGTTGACAACAGCCTGAGGCAGGTGGTTTTGCCGGCCCCGTTGGGTCCGAGCAGTCCAAACACTTCACCGGCAGAGACATCAAAACAGACACTGTCCAGAGCCACGACTTCGCCCTGGTGCAGGTCAGGAAACCGTTTGGAGAGGTCCTGGACTTTGATCATGCGGAGACATCGACCAGCGGTGGAGAATCGATGTATTCGTAGAACACGTTCCGCTGGCGGGGTGTGTAACCGGACTCTTCGATGCAGCGACGGATTGTTTCCAACGAGAGTTGGTAGACCGTTCCCGCCTCAGCCACGACGTTTTCCTCAATCATCAGGCTTCCCATGTCGTTGGCGCCAAACGATAGGGCCATTTGTCCGATCTTCTCACCCTGGGTCACCCAGGACGACTGGATGTTCGGGACGTTGTCCAAGTACAGCCGGGCAACCGCTTGAGTTTTGAGATATTCAAACGCTCCGGCCGGCGGGATCTCTGACATGTCCACCCCGTCGCGGCGGTTGCCGAACCACGGAGGCGTGTTGGGTGGTTGCATCGTCCAGCAGATGAAAGCTGTGAAGCCACCAGTTTCGTCTTGGAGGGAACGGATACGTTCGAGATGCTCGATTCTCTCGGCAAGAGTTTCGACGTGGCCAAACATCATTGTCGCCGAGGATCGGCCGCCGAGATTGTGCCACACCCGATGGACATCCAGCCAGTCGTCGGTGAGACACTTGCCACGGGTGATCAATTTCCGCACTCGATCAACCAGGATCTCGCCACCACCACCGGGCAGGCTGCCAAGCCCGGCTTCCTGGAGGCGAGCGAGAACGGTTTTCAGCGGCAATTTACTGATCTTGCTGAAATGACAAATCTCCGGCGGGCTGAACGCGTGAATGTTGATTGACGGGAAACGCTCACGAATGCCTCGCAGCATGTCCTCGTACCATTCCAGCGGAAGCGTTGGATGCAGTCCGCCCTGCATCAGGATCTGGTCACCACCCAGGTCCAGGGTCTCCTGGATTTTTGCGTGAAGCACCTCCGTGGACAGCACGTACATTTCTGGATGATCGGCCGGACGGTAAAAGGCACAAAAGTCGCAGACCGCCGTGCAGGCGTTGCTGTAGTTGATGTTCCGGTCGATGTTGTAGGTGCGGAAGGGTTCAGGATGCAGCCGACGAGTGACCGCATCGGCCGCGGTTCCCAGGGCCGCCAGGTCGTGGCTCTCGAGTAGCAACAAGCCTTCGGCGGGGGTGAGTCGGTTGCCCAGAATGGCTTTTTTGAGCAAATCGGGTTGGTTCATGGTGTGTGCGCAGGATGAAATTTCGGCGGGAGTGTTAATTGCGATGGAGCAGTGATTGTTCAACCGGGTTGGAGCCACGAAAAACAAGGTCGACCCCTTCGGGAACCAGACCCTGTGCAACCGCCAGTCGCTGGAACAACTCCATTCCGTGTCGTTCGGCGGGACCAAGATGGAAGTGGAGATTGTCGCGGAGATAGGCGGATGCCGAGTCTGCCGGGATGCCCAATTCAAATGATTCTCGTTCGGCAATCTGGTTGAGATGCTCTAGACCCCGGTCCCGTGCCGCAGCCAGCGCGTCTTCGACAGCACCCAGCACAGTGCCGCGCCGCGTGGCCCACAGCGCGAAAACAAAAGGCAGTCCCGTCCACTGACTCCAGACGTCTCCCAGGTCCCAAGTTTCAACAAATGTCTCTTTGAGTGGATGCATGGCACGATCACCGATCAACACCACGGCGTCAGCCGTGCTGGCATCGACGGTTTCACCCAATGGAAGCGGTTCAAGTTCCGGGTGAAGCCCAAACCGTTCTGCCAGTAGAACCCGAGCTAGAGTGGCGCTGGTCCGTGATCCTTCGTCGAGAGCCAGTGTCGATATATTCGAGATTGCTACGCGACTGTAGAGTTTCACCGAAAGAACCGGTCCGTGAGTGGCCACACAGGCGTCGGTGACCACCTCGTAGTCGGGATCGCGGAAGCACTCGATGGAAGGGATGAGTGCCACATCAAGAAGACCAGTTTCGAGGTCGTCTGCCAGCCGGCTTGGGTAGTCGAGAACCAGGTCGGCGGTGGGCGCCACGCGGCGCAGATCCTCTGCCAGCCCCTCAATCAGGGGTTTGGAATTCAGATAATTAACCGCACCAATCCGGATCGGACCCGGAGCAGTGGAGCCCAACTGGTTCATACGACCAGGTGCCTCACCAACGGCAAAAGTAGGGAAAGTGGCAGGAACCCGCATTATAAACCCTCCCGGTGCGTCACTGGAACCTTCTCGCCTTCGACATTCGTCGGAATTGAAATCCTCCGTTTTGATTAACCGTGTCCCCGGGGCGTGGGTTAACTTCCTGGCCAGTTGGTTACGAGTGAGTCTTGCCGGTCGGATTGAAAAAGTGGAGCCGTTCTCGGCACGCTTAGTGGCCGATACTGAGTAAAGCGGCGACGTATCGGCGAAAACTGATGTAAAAAGTTGACTCAAACGAGGACGACAGATACCATTTCGATCTGCGAAGCGAATGTGGTGTGTCGCTCGTGGCCGCTGTCTTTGGCTCGTGGATTGACGATCGATCTTGGCTTAGGCGGTGGCAAACATTGGCATTTGACGGAGTCGAAACATGCTGACCCTGAATACAGACCGTAAATATCGCGATTGTGACGGGACAACACGTCGAGATTTTATCCGAGTTGGCGGTTTGGGATCGCTGAGCCTGTCAGGACTGTTGCAGGCTCGTTCGGCGAAAGCGGCTAACACGGGGCAGTCAGGAAAACAGACGTCGGTGGTGTGGTTGTGGCTGGGTGGTGGGCCAACCCATGTTGAGACTTTCGATCCCAAGATGACAGCCCCGGTTGAATACCGCAGTGTGACCGGCGAGGTGACGACTCGAATTCCGGGTGTCACGCTGGGGGGCAATTTTTCAGGAATGGCCCAGGTGGCTGACAAGATGGCGTTTGTCCGGTCATTCCACCACGGCAACAGTGGCCACGGTGGTGGCACTCACTGGGTGATGACCGGTTACAACAATCGCGGAATCGACAATGGTGGATTGCCGTCACGGCCGTCGATCGGGTCAATCGCGGCCAAGCACCGGGGTGCCAACCACCCGGAGACGGGGATGCCGACCTACATCCGGCTGAGTGGTATCGGTTCGGATGGACCAGCTTTTCTGGGGACATCGTACGCGCCTTTTGGGACCAGTGGCGAGGCCCGGAAAAACATGAGCCTGCAGACCCAGGTGGGGCGGCTGGAGGACCGTCGCGGCCTGTTGACCGGTCTGGATCGTTTGCGGCGAACAGCCGATCGGCAGGGAGTCGTCGAGGGCCTCAACGCTTTTGAGCAACAGGCTTTCAATCTTGTTTTGGGCAAGGCACCACAGGCATTCGACCTGAAAAAAGAGGATCCTCGGACCGTGGCCAAATACGGTGGTGGCTTGGGAAGTAGCCTGTTGATGGCTCGCCGCTTGTGTGAGGCTGGTTGTGGCTTCGTCACGCTGGGTTACGGTGGCTGGGACATGCACGGAAATATTCAAAAATCAATGAACGGTCGTGGCCCCGTCGTCGACAAGGCTGTCTCGGCATTCGTCGACGATGTCAGTCAGCGAGGGCTCTCGGACCGCATCTTGCTGGTCGTCACCGGAGAGTTCGGCCGGACTCCGAAGATCAATCGCAACAAGGGGCGAGATCACTGGGCTCCGCTCTCGACGTTGGCGCTTGCCGGCGGTGGATTGCAGATGGGTCAGACGGTCGGAGAATCCGACGCGAAGTTGTACCGGCCAAAATCCAATCCGGTCACTCCTCAAGACTTGATGGCCACTGTCTTTCATGTGCTGGGGATGGATCACCGGTTGCAGTTCAGCGACCAGGGCGGCCGTCCGGTTTACATGATCGAGGATGGCGATCCAATCAAGAGCCTGATCTAAGCTGCTTGGATCGGGAGAAAAAAAGCCCCGGCCTGGTGCCACGCCAGGCCGGGGCTTTTTTCGTGTTGAGGCTACGGTGTCGGTTCAGTTCCGACAACAGCGACGAAAGATGATGCTGCCAGCCAGGAAGAGTAGCGCGTTGCCGATCCACATGGCCCAGGCCGGATCAACCTTGCCGGCGCGGCTTTGGCTGATGCAGAGCATCACAACGGGGTAATAGACGATGATGATTGGCAAAAAACATGTCAGGAAATTGGTCAATACCTGCCTACGGGCCTGGGTGATGGCCAGTGGGGCTCCGAGAAGCACAAAGAAGAAACAACTACTGGAAAAGGCGATCCGGCTGTGCATTTCGGTGCGGAGCACAGTGGGTTTGATACGCGATTGGCGGGGCTTTGTTTCTGCGATTTCGTTCGTTGTCCAATTGGAAAAGTCTCCGGTTGTCAGACGGAAACAGGCCTGGACAACGCGTTGTTCTTCGAGTTGTCGTAGTCGCTCGTTTTCATGGCCGAGTTTGTGCTTGAGCGTTTCAATACTCATGTGCCGGGCCTTGGTGCGATTCAGGCCACCGGGCAGCGGCAGGGCGCGCGTTTCCTCGGCCATCCACATCGAACCTCGACCGGGCACATCGAGATGGCAGTCCGTCAAATTGAGAAGGATCCGGCCCTGGTTGGCATCAAATTCGAGGTTCGCTCGACGAGCTTGCGCTGTGATCTGTTGTCCACCAGCCGAAGTGAATCGAACGATGGGCCTTTGAAGAGTGTGGCCCGAGACACCTCGGACTGAAATGGACATTCCCGCTTTGGGAAGTGCCAATTCGTTGTGCGTGGTCAGCATGTCCAGGACGATGTCTTCCATGGCCAGTGCCACAACACGCCGAATATTCCCGACCGACCAGGGGATGGCCTGGTCAGTCAGCATCAGAGATCCGGCGCTGAGGAGTCCTCCCAAAAACAAAGCCGGCCACAATAGGGTGAGTACCGGGATGCCGGCGGCTTTGGCGGCGGTGATCTCCTGTTCTGCTGCCATGCGTCCATAGACAATGCAAACGGTCAATAGGACGGCGACGGGAATGGAAAAGGGCAGCAGGCTGGGAATGATGTAGGGAAGTATTTGTAGCGTCTGAAACACACCCAGGCCGTGTTCACTGACCTCCTGAAAAGCTCCGCCAACGATCATCAGCAGTGTCAGAACGGACAGGACACCAACAAATACGCGTAGCAATTGCCCAAAAATGTGTCGGTGGAGCAACTGCACGATGGTGTGGCCGTTGGGGCAGGGGTTCGGCGGGTAAACCCGATTGAAGCGGCTATAGGGCATCGGGTGGAGTCGGGTCAAGATCGATCCGGATACGAGACTGAAGCCGCTGCAAAACCGGTTCATCCATCAGAGCCGGTCGTCTGCGGCCGTACCTGAAGTTCTGGGGTGCGAACACCCGAAATCAGAAGAGTCGGGCTCTTGTGGTTTCCGGCACGAACCGCCCGTGGCCCGACGCCGCGGGCCGGATTGACACCAAGGCTATTACGGAGACGAGGCAGTGATGGACTATCTGAATGGTGCCAGCGACAACGAGATCGCCGTGATCGGGTGTTTGGCCGCAATGGTGGGGTCGTTGGGTTTGATGTTCATCTCCGGCGCGTTTTTTGGGACCACCGAGACACGAGAACAGAATGTTTCTCGGACCGGTCGCGTACGCGGCGAGGTGCAGCGTCAGGTGGGGCCTCGAGTTTCCGACCAGGAGGCCGCGTGAGTCTCTTTCCGCTCTTGCAGTGGTGAGACGCGGGTGAGACGATTGATTCAATGTGATTGCGATAGCCGTGTCAGAAACGGCAGGTCGAGTACCGAGACAGGGGAGAGACTGATGCAACGAGTTGGAAAAACATTTGCGATCGTGGCCCTCCTTGCAGCCGGATATGTTGCCGGAAGTACTGGGCTATTGAGTCCGTCTGACCTGTCAGCCCAGGGAGGCGCCGCTCCCCAAGGACCCTCCGAAGACTCGGTGGAGAAGATCACCAGCGGCTACGACACCATCAAAACCGCGGCTGCGGCTTTGAAACGTGAGGGCCGTTACGAGACGGCGACCCGCGGATTGAACCTGTTTGCCGTGAGTGTGGGTGGCTTGGACGTCAAGGGTGACCTGGAAAAAGGGCGCGGTGTTGATCCTGAAACGTTTGCCGCCCTCTACGCTGGCCTGGCAATCAACGACGTCCAGGAACACATTGAACGGGACAGCCAGGGACGCGTGACCTACAAGGGGAAGGTCGTCCAGATGTACCCCATTCGCCGTCTGACTCAATTGTTCAAGGAACGGCTGAAGTATTCGGGCGAAGAGGCTGGCCAGTAGACTTCATGGTCGCGGCAGTGACCTGGAGTCGAGAATCGGCTGGAGCATCAACTCGGATCACCGTCCCGGCAGGTATTTTGTCGGGGACGACGTACGCCGTGGCTGTCGTCGCCACACGGACTGTCAGTGGACTTGTTCCGTCCCATCTGCAAACGGAGGGAGACCAACTGGACCAGTTGGTGCCATGTCCGTAAAGAAGCGAGACGGACCACTGGCGGTACAATTGTGGAAACGGCGTGCGGGTGGCCGAGACGAGATTGTCGGTGCCGGTATTCGCGGATGACAACATCCGTCCGACGAGATCTTCACCGTGTTTTTGGCGACACCACTCGAGGAACAGAAACGAGGCACCGCGCACACCGTCACATCGCCACAGTCCCGATCGATAATAGTCGGGAACAACCAATGGAAAGTGGGCGGGGTGTCTCAGGTAGGCTTTCACCCGGTGTGAGATGTTGGTGTCGCCAGGTTCGGCAAGATGGGCGAGAGCCTCGTTGAGCCAATCCTCTTCAGTTTCGCGGCCGAGCGCGTCGCGATGGCTGAAGGCGAGAACGTGTCGGTATTCATGAGACAAAACGTCAACCAGGTCTCCTGTGACGCTGAGATGAGTGTTGAGATAGATCATGTCGGCCTGGTTGGACAGTGGTCGTGAAAAACCAGGCCGAAAGTCGGCTGCCCGGACGAAGCCGCCGACGGTGGTCTGGCCGTTCTGCAGATGAGCCAACCGGGAGGTGAGCAACACGGTGAGACGTCCATCGTGATCGACGTCAGCGGGTGGACCGATCAGTCGATCTCCACTGGGCATGATGGTGGATTCGAGCAAATGGATGATCGCGGAGGCGAGTTGTCGCAAACGTTGCCGGGGCGGCGTGGATTCGTCGAGATAGACGACCGAACGCGAGCCTGTTGCGATAGGGCGGGCGAGCACGCGAGCACTGCCGCCGTCGGCGATTGGCCTCCCGTTGAGAAGTGGGACATCAAAGGTCCTGAGGCGATTGCCTGGAATTGCGACGGTTGCCGCGGCGGGAACGATCAGCGGATCGGACGGTTTTGATGATTTGGGTTGCCTGCGGTAACGCTGGATCGGCAACAGCGGAGAAGTGGGAGTGAAGGTCGCGCTCTCGACGTTTTCGGAAATCCGAATCGACACCGGATAGGTGTCACGGGAGTTGCCAAGGGCCGAGACGACGATGACAAGTGGTCCGTCGCCGGTGGCGGGGATCCGAAAGTGGGCTGTGCCATCACGAACCCGAATGGGAGCGGCGGCGTCGAGGGTTGGGCTGGGGGCGTCGAACTCGGGGGGGGAGTTTGGGCCTGAAAGGCCCATCAGGACGGCAGGGATCAGCCATCTCGCCAATCGCATGTCCCCATCCTCCTTGTGGGTTGACCTGGTTCTCTACTTGAAGAGATCGGCCGGATCGCGGTGGAGAATTGAGAGGAACCGTTACGACCGGACTCCGAGACGGAACTCCATTTGCAGGTTGGGTGAGGTGAGCAAACCGCGGGTGGTTCGCGGTTTGGACAATGGCTAGGATGGAATCAGGGCAGGGGAAAGCGGGTATGGCCAACGTCACAATCTTCTGTTTTTTAGCCAGCTACACCGTGGCGTTTGCGCTGGAACTTCTTCGGCTCAAAAAGCCGGGACGTGTTGGTCCGTGGCCGGGCTTTTTGTTTTCTGTTGCCGGGTTTTTGGCGCACACCTTGTTTTTGCTGCCCAGTGGCGCCGAGAAACAGTTGCCACCGCTCCTCAGTTCGAGCCAGGACTGGACTCTGGTCCTGGCGTGGTTGGTAATCGGGTTTTACCTGTTCCTGATTCTCTGCGATCGAAGACTCTCGATCGGGGTCTTTTTGTTGCCCCTGGTTTTGTTGTTGATCGGAGCCTCCTATCTCCTACCCGATAAGCCAAGCCAGTTGTTGGATGCGGACAAAGTGGCCAGGGGCGGGTGGCTGATGCTGCACGTGAGTTCGTTGGTCCTGGGCTCCGCTGGGGTTCTTGGCGGGATCGTGTTGAGCCTGATGTATCTGCTGCAGCATCGCCGTTTGCGGCACAAAAGCACTGCTCAGTCCGGATTGACACTTCCAAGCCTGGAACGTCTTTCGCGGATGAATTGGTGGGCCGTCGTGATTTCCGTTCCGTTGTTGTCGGTTGGGATGTGCACTGGGCTGGTTCTGTTGCTGACAGGTTCCATCAGTAGGGAACTGTCACTCGGTGATCCGGTGGTGATAATCAACGGTTGCTCGTGGCTGGGGTTGGTCGGGCTGTTTTTCTGGATGCTTTTGACGCCCCGGGCCACCGGAAAACAGGTCGCCTGGCGAACGTTATTGGCCTGTGGCTTGTTGCTGGTAACTGTTGTGGGGCTGAGTGTTCTGGAAAGCCGCGGGGTTCTTCCTTCGGGGCATGCCCGGTATTCCGATGGGGTGCATTCGTGTTCGCTCACGGACGTGGGAGGGCAGCGATGAATCTCCAGGTCATCTATTGCAACCATCAGACAGCCAGCCTGGGCCTCCGTGAACGACTGGCTTTTACCGGAGAGGAACAGTTGGCCGCGGCTTATTCACAGTTGCGGACCCAGTTCCCAGGTAGTGAAGCGGTCGTGTTGTCGACCTGCAATCGCGTGGAGGTGTATACCGCTCAGAACACCGAGGCCACTGCTCCAACACATGACCAGCTGGCTGAATTCCTTTCGAACTTTCACGGAGTGCCTCTGGAAGAATTCCTTGGGGACCTCTTGTTGCAAAGTGGTCCGGCCGCAGTTGGCCATCTGTTCCGGGTGTGTTCGAGTGTCGACAGCATGGTTTTGGGTGAGCCGCAAATCGTCAACCAGGTGAAGGAGGCTTATCGGCAGGCCGAGGAAAATTCGGCATGTGGCCCACTCACCAATGCGTTGTTCCAGGGCGCCATTCGTGTGTCCAAGCGAGTTCGAACCGAAACCCGATTGGCCGAGGGACGTGTTTCAGTCGCCAGCGTGGCCGTGGGAGAATTTGCCAGAGGGATTTTCGACCGTTTCGATGACAAGACGGTGCTGGTGATCGGCGCCGGCGAAATGGCTGAAGAGACGTTGCAGTATCTCAAGTCTGATGGGGTGCGTGATGTTGTCGTGGTGAACCGGAGTCGCGAGCGGGCCGAGGAACTGGCCGGGCAGTGGGGCGGGCATGGCTTCGGCATGGACCATCTCGCCGAAAAACTGGCGGAAGCTGATGTGGTGGTGGCCGCCACGGGTGCTGAACGGCCGATCGTGGACGTCGAGATGTTTGTCACAGCGAGAGCCGGCCAGGCCGAGCGACCGGTTTTCGTGTTGGACCTGGGTGCGCCGCGGGATGTGGATCCCAGGGTGGCCGACATCGATGAAAACGTCTTTTTGTACGATGTCGATGATCTTCAAGAGACGTGTCAACGGAATCGGGAAAAACGTTCGGCGGCGATTGAACGTGCGTTGGCGATTATTGACGATGAATCCGAAAGGTTCATGCAGGAAGTGTATCACCGTGCGACGGGACCGATCGTCAAACGCCTTCGGGAACAGTGGTCGGAGGTGAGCCAGGCCGAGATGCGACGCCTCAGGAGCAAGTTGGCTCACCTGGACGATGGCGACATGGACCAGGTGGAACAGACACTCACGCGAATGGTGAACAAGTTGTTGCATCCCCCGCTGGAAGCGCTCAAGGATGAGGCTCGCGAAGGAACACCCCACGGGCTGTTGGACGCATTGCGGAGGTTGTTCCACATCCGTGATTGACCAGATGTTTCTGGTATGCTGCCCCGACGTGACGAGGGTCTAACGGGGTGAGGGAGTCATGGATCAACGGGTGTCGTCCTGGGTGGCGTGTGTCGTGGTGGGTCTGGTGGTGACCGGACAGGGTGTTCGTGGGGTCGTGGCCGCGGAACCAGAACAGAAGAGTCCTGCGAGCCCATTGGAACCTGTGTCGGCCCTCGCGGAATTTCAGTTGAATCCGCGATTCCGGATTGAGATCGCTGCTGCTGAGCCGCAGGTGGTCGACCCGGTTGCGGTGCGTTTTGACGAAAACGGTCGGATGTGGGTCGTTGAGATGGGCGATTATCCCAACGGCCCCGTCAAGGGGGGGCGTCCGCTGTCACGGGTGCGTTGGCTGGAGGACACTGACGGGGACGGCCGTTATGAGACATCCCGGGTGTTCGCCGACGGGCTTTTGTTTGCCACAGGAATTCAACCCTGGGACAAGGGGGTGCTGGTGACAATTGCCGGGGAATTGATCTACCTGGTCGATTCCGATGGGGATGGTGTCGCCGATCAAAGAGAGACCTGGTATTCCGGTTTCAAACAAGAGAATCCGCAACTCAGGGCCAATCACCCGACGTTTGCGATCGACAACCGCATCTATGTTGCCAACGGTCTAAGAGGTGGTGTGGTTGGGACCCGGAGAGCCAAATGGGCAGGGGTGTCCAAGCCGGTTGCTATCAGCAGTCGTGATTTTCGCTTTGATCCGCGGAGTGGTGTGTGTGACGCGGTCAACGGGAATGGTCAATTTGGGTTGACCTTCGACGACCTCGGCCGCCGTTTTGTGTGTAGCAATCGAAATCCCTGTCGGCACGTCGTTCTTGGTGGCGAATACCTGAAAGCCAATCCACATCTGGCCGTGTCCGAGGTGATGCAGGATGTGGTGACTCCGGGAGCCGGTTCGCGGATTCATCCGATCTCGAAGATCTGGGTGACCTCCAATTTGCACGAGGGGCAGTTCACGGCGGCCTGTGGTGTGACCGCCTATCGCGGATCGTTGCTGGGTGACGACCTGCGGGGAAACATGTTCACCTGCGATCCTACGGGCAATCTGGTTCATCGCGAAACGCTTGTCACTGAGGGTGTGAGCCTCAAAGGTAAACCCGGTCGGAAGGGCGTGGAGTTTCTCGCCTCTCGTGATGAGTGGTTTCGGCCGGTCAACATGGAAGTGGGGCCAGACGGCGCGCTGTACATCGTCGACATGTACCGGGCTGTTGTCGAACATCCACAATGGGTGCCGGCTGAACTCAAGAACCGCCCGGATAATTATTCGGGAAACGATCGTGGCCGAATTTACCGGATCGTTCCGGCTGACCACGCGACCGGCAATCGGGATGATGCGGTCCCCGGTTTGGGGAGACTGAAGGCAGCCCGACTTGTTGATGAATTGCGGTCGCCAACTGGGTGGCGACGAGATACGGCGGCGCGATTGATTTATCAGCGACAGGATAAGCAGGCCATTCATCCTCTTTTGGAATTGGCGGGTGACAAAAAAGAGGTGGTTGGCAGGATTCACGCTTTGTGGGCATTGCGAGGGCTGGGGGCGTTGTCGGTTGGAGTGATCGGTGACGCATTGACCTCTGGCGATGACAACGTCGTGATTCACGCTTTGCGGTTGTGTGAGAAACGACTGAAAACACATCCGGAACTGTGGGAACGGATTGATGTTTCCAGACTCACGGCACCGGAATTGCGCTTCCAGTGGTTGTTGAGCCAGGCACACCATCCGGGTTGGTCAACAAAAGCGGAGGCCAAGGGCCTGGCGAAGGCAGCAGTCGCTGTCTGTTTGATGCGGCCGTGCGATCGGTGGACACGAGTCGCCCTGGTGGCGGCCTGTGGACGGCACGGTTCCGTGTTGCTGGACGAACTGATTTCAGCGTGGGCCGGTCGCGACAAGGTCCGATTCGCAGAGGTGAGACAGTTGGTGGGAATGATCGCCGAGACGATTGGTCGGCATGGAAATGCTCGCGAAGTTGTCGAGGCACTGGCGATGTTCGAGTCGGGCCCGGGGACAAACCCGGCGTGGTTGGGGGTTTATCTTTCCGGCATGGCCGGACTTGACACCGGGCTTGCTGGTGGTGGGAGGTCGCTCGGCAATCCCCCCGGCGACTTCGGACGACAGCGTCTCAACGACATGTGGGCAAGGATCATCCAGTGGTCCGTCCGTCCACCGGAGGCAGGCATGGGGGCGGTGGCGACGCAGTTGTTGAGTTCAGGGCCGGAAGCCGTGGCAGTACCAGCACTGATCAAACAGTTTGACGGTGGAAGCGTAGACGCTTTGCGCTCGCTGGCCAGATTCCCGACCAAAACAATTGGAGATGTTGTCCTTGCACGATATTCGCGATTGTCGGCAGAAGGCAGGCGGGCGGCTCTTGATGTGATGATTGCCAATCCGGGCCGGGCCATCCTGTTGATTGACGCGGTCAGCAAAGGAGTGGTCTCAAGAGCGGATCTCGATCCGGGTCGGGTCGACCGTCTGCGGCGGCACAGTGACGAAGTGGTTAGGCAAAAATCGAAAAGCGTACTGGCAGACTTGGTTCCCAAGGCAAGGCGCGACGTGCTCAAGCGGTATGCGACGATATTGTCGGCACAGGGCAATCCGCAGAAAGGCCGCGAGGTGTTTCGAAAGAACTGTACCGCATGTCATCGGGTGGACCGCCTGGGGGTGGACGTTGCTCCGGACATTTCCGACACCCGTCGGTGGACGCGCCAGCAGTTGCTGGTGTCGATCCTCGATCCAAACCGGGTCGTTGACAGCAACTACTTCGCTTACAGCCTGGTGACACAAGCGGGGGTGGTGCACACGGGATTGGTGGCGTCAGAAACTCCCTCGGCTGTTTCGCTGCGACAACCAGAGGGCAAAACGTTGCGTGTGTTGCGGGCTGATATCGACGTCCTGAAGTCCAACGGCATTTCCTTGATGCCCGAGGGGCTTGAGAAGAACGTCAATCCTGGACAGATGGCCGACCTGTTGAGTTTTCTGAAAAACTGGCGGTATCTCGATGGTCGGATTCCAGTGCAGTTGCCGTCACGCTGAGTTGGCGAGTGGATGCTGGCCAGAATGAGACGTGAAAAATGCACAACGCCACGTCGACGCGAGGCCAACGTGGCGTTGTGTCCGATTGACGAATGTCACAACTCGTTTACTGGCGTGGAACAACCGGATTGAAATTCGCTTGGCCACGTTTGCCGAACGGTTCAATGTTTGTCCCTGTTCCATCCGGGTTGATTCGCACGAGGTTCGCAAAGCGGGCGAAGTTGCCAGCGTCCCGGGCGTGCTGTTCCTGGGTTCCACCGGTTCCCAGCAAGTCCGACATGCCGACCACGCCGACGGGATTCCAGTTGCCTTCGTCGTCGACGAAGCTGGACGAATTGTATTCGGCAAAAGAACTGACGATGTTCTGCCACTGCGAGAACCCGCCGTTGCTTTTGGAGTCGGTTACAGGTGTGGCACTCTCGTGTTTCTTTTCAATCTCGAGGATTGGTTGACCGTTGGCGTCGAGGAGGACGACTCCGCCGGCCGGAAAACGCTTGCGCCGGGTCCGTTCCAAAAGCGAGTCACCCGCGACGCTGCTGTCGTAAAAGTCGGCGTCGTGTTCGATCTGCGGGACTCCGTCTTCGTCGAGCCGTAGAAACGCTTCTCCAACAAACTGGTTCCAGTGGTCATCAAGGCCTCCAAAAACAGTTTGCCGGTTGGCAAAGAAGGCGCGATCCCGGTCGGTTGCTCCCGTCTCGGGATTTCTCGTGTCGAATTCCAGGGGCAATTCGTTGTCCTGGGTCCACATCAACGGGATCGGTTTCGTTAGATCGCCACCAAAGAATACCTCGTCGCCGTTGCGGTCGATTAGGTTGCGGTTGGCGATGTCGTAGAGGCGGTCGAGGTGGTAATGAGAGTCGGAATTTGAGAGCCCTGCTTCACGGAACAGGCGGTCAGCTTGTAGCCCTTCCGGGATCATCGGGTAATCCGCCAGAGGGTCGAGGGACGGGAGGAGCCCGTCACCCGCGGCGTAGATCTGGTTGATGTCGTTGAAACGACCGTTGTAGGTGATGTCCTCGCTGATTTCGTCAGGGTTGTTTGGGTCGCGTCCGGCCAGGGCAAGCTGGATGGACTCGAAAGTGGCCAGCACACTTTCGTAAAGTGTGGGGTCGGCCTGCATTTCAAAACGCAGGACGCGGTAAATCACCGCGTCGTCAAGGTCGACGGGCGACGGGTCGTCGTTGGGGTCGAGTTCAATTTCCTGGTCGTCGTATTCTTCATCCCAGGTGATGTCATAAACTCGCCGCACGTAGCCTTCATCGAGTGTTCCGTCGTCGAGTTGTTCAGCCATGAAGATCCAGTCGCCCTTCCTGAGGTGTGACCGGAAGGCGACCGGCGGGGGGTCCGGTGGCGAAATCTCCCCGGCATCCTCTTGCTCGATGATCCAGTCGTCCTCGTCGATGTCGCCCCAACCGGAGATAGGATTGGCTGCGAGGATGGCAACCTCCTTCATCTTCGTGATCTTGCCGTAGATCTGGTTCCAGAACGGGTCCGTGCCGGCCAGAATCTGTTGGCGGTTGGCCTTGAGATAATCAATCGCAAGTTTGACTTGTTGTTGTGCAATTCGATGGGCAATCAGGATGTCGTTGGCCCGCTCGGGCAACTGGGCAAAATTGCCCTCCGGTGCCAGGTGGTCGTCAAAGAGAACCGAGTTGCGGTAGTTGCTCGGAACGAGCAACTGCGGGTCTTTGGAAAACCGGGATTGAAGTCGGATCTGTCCGACAGCGGCCTGGGGTTGGGCGAGAGCCGTGAAGAAGGCCAGACCAGCTACGAGCGTAAGACTTTGAAGTTTCATTTGACTTGCCTGTTGTCATCAACGAGACCCGGAAGGCCCATTCCATAGGCGTCCAACTCCCTGCAGGGTTCCCATCTTATCTGGGGTGCCAACCTTGCGTCAAAGGCAAACTCGACGCATGAGAGTGAGGAAAATCGAGTTGGTTTTCTCAAGCGGCAGAACCCGTCCAAATGGTGTATCCGGCTTCAGAGAATCAGCATTGCGTCGCCGTAACTGTAGAACCGGTAATTGTTTGCGACTGCCATCCTGTAGGCTTTTTGTGCGAGATCTATTCCGCAAATAGCACAAATCAACACGAAAAGCGTGGAACGTGGGAGATGAAAGTTGGTCAAGAGAGCGTCGAATGACTGAAACTGGTGTCCCGGCCGGATGAACAAGTCAGTGGTGCCCTCGAACGCGGCAAACTGGCCATTGTCGACGGCGGTCTCCAGGGTCCTCACGACGGTCGTTCCGACCGCGACGACGCGGTGGCCGGAATCATGAACGTGATTGAGGGTACGGGATGTCGATTCGGTCAGCCGGCACCACTCGGAATGCATGACGTGGTCGTCCAACTGTTGGGCTGCAATGGGACGAAAGGTTCCGAGCCCGACGTGCAAGGTGACGTGTTCGAGACTGATCCCGCTTTGGTCGCAGTTGGCCAGGAGTTCTTTGGAGAGGTGCAGGCCAGCAGTGGGAGCAGCAACGGCTCCGGGATGGCGTGCAAAAACAGTTTGGTATCTTTGGCGATCTTCGTCCGTCGCGATGTCTCGCTGGACGTAGGGGGGGAGTGGGACGGTTCCGAATTGTTCCAGCACTTCGAGGGTGTCGAGAGGTGGGTCGAGCTCGGCAGTCCAAATGCCTCCTTCGCCCTGTTCAATCAGTTTCAGTTCCTGCCCGATGGCGGGTAAGTCGGATCCGTCGGCTGGTTTGAGGGCAATGGTCTCGCCCGGTTGCAGTTGCCCTCGGGTTTGGCCAATCAGTCGCCACTGCCCCAGTGAATTGTTGTCAAGGTAGAGTCCATCCCATCCTCCGCCAGTCGAAACCCGCGTTCCCAGAAGTTTTGCTGGCACGACCTGCGTGTCGTTGACGACCAGGCAGTCACCGGTGTTGAAAAGGTCTGGCAGTTCCGCCATTTGGCGACTTGTGATCTCTTGAGAGTCCCTTTCTACGACCAGCAAGCGGGAATCTTCTCGACGGGGAAGTGGACGCGTGGCGATTAAATCCTCGGGGAGGTGGTAGTCGAATGCTGCCACGTCTCCGGGTGACTCGGGTTTACTCATTGTGCATCTGCCAGTAAAAACTCGTCGCCTCGCGCCAGCGGTGGTGCGTTCGTGGCGTATTACAGGAGTCGGTCCCGCATGGCAACTCCAAGCCGCGGTGTCGTTGGCAATTGGGGTGAGGGACATGGCGTGACGACCACTCCATACCGATTGGCCTGTTGCATCACCGAGTTGAATCCGGGTGGTGCAGAACGCATGTTCACCGAACTGGTGTGCCGACTCGATCGGTCACGATGGGATGTGGTCGTGATCTCCCTGGGGGAGGAATCCGAGCCGTTGGTAGAGCGGATACGTTCTGCTGGTATTGAAGTGCGTTGCCTGGGAGTGAAAAGACGTTGGGACGTTTCTGTGGTGGGGCGGTTGGCACGTGAACTGGCGGACGTGTCGCCAGATGTCCTGCAAACGTGGTTGTATCACTCGAACGTCGCAGGTTGCCTGGCCGCCGGTCGGGCCGGTATAGATCCGGTTTTGACGGGGGTCCGTGTTGCGGAGCGTCGTGGCCGATTGCGGTTATGGATTGAGCGTTTCTGTACACGGCGTGCTCGGCGTCATGTCTGTGTCAGCCAAGACGTCGCCGTGTTCTGTCAAACACATGTGGGGCTGGACCCTCGGAAGATTGAAGTGATAGTCAATGGTGTTGAACCGGAGCGATTTCAACGGGTTCAGCCACGAGATCTTTCGGAACTGGGCATTGATACTGAGGACCGTGTCATTGCGTGGATTGGGCGACTTGATCCCCAAAAAGATCCGCTGTTGGCGATTGAGGCATTTGGACGTCTCGATGCGTCGTTTTCGGATTGCCACCTGGTGATGGCCGGTGAGGGGCCACTTCAAGGCCGCATTGAATCGACGTGTGCCCGGGCAGGGCTGGTCGGTCGGGTCCACCTTCTGGGAAGAGTGCCGGATGTTCCACAGTTGCTGGCACGCAGTTGTGGGATGCTGCTGACGTCTCGATGGGAGGGGATGCCCAACGTGGTACTCGAGGCCATGGCCGCTGGCCGCCCGGTCGTGGCCAGGTTGTCGGAAGGGGTTGGTGACCTGGTGGAGGACGGGGTGACAGGTTGGGTGGTTTCTGACAATCAAGTGTCGAGCCTTGCTTCTGCAATTGAACAGCTGCTTTCCGATCCACGGCTTGGCTTCGAGATGGGAGAACGCGGGTGCCAGAAAGTGACTGAGGACTATTCGATCGAAAAAATGGTTCAACAGTACGACGCGATGTGGGAGCGGGAAATTCTTGAGTCGAGGCGTTGATTGTCTGGTCGCGGCATTTTCGTGGCCCGCTTTGTCAAAACCGTCTTCGCGCCATGTGGGCAAAGAACTACAAACCGTGCCAGTGGCACTGGGAATCGATGGTTCATGAACGAGCGTTCACGTGATGAGGGATCGCCTCTTTCCTGTCATGTTGCGGTGCTTGTGGCAGAAGTGTTGCAATGGCTGTGCGTCGAGCCTGGGCAAACTGTCGTCGACGGAACCGTTGGCGGGGGTGGCCATGCCTCACGGATTCTTGCGGATCTCGGGCCGGACGGTCGTCTTCTGGGACTCGATCGCGACGGCACGATGCTCGAAAAGGCCCGGTTGGTTCTCGACCATCCTGGCTGCAGCCTTCACCAGGCCAGTTATGCTGAACTCGGTGACGTTCTTTCCCAGGCGGGTCAATCCTGCGGGACGGTTGACGGAATCCTTTTGGACCTGGGGCTGTCGTCGGATCAACTCGCCGACCAGGAACGAGGTTTCGGATTTGGTCACGACGGCCTGCTTGACCTGCGATTCGACCCCTCAAGTGGGCAGGCGGCATGGGAGTGGCTGGCAACGGTTGAGGAGGGGGAATTGGAGCAGTGTCTGCGGCTGTGGGGGGAAGAGAGGGACAGCCGAAGGATCGCTTCGAAGTTGGTGCAACGACGGCGGGAATCGCCGGTCCGGACGGGAAAAGATCTCGCCGAGGCGGTTGTCGACGCCGTCGGTGGTCGACGGGGCCGTCGACATCCAGCGACACGAGTCTTCCAGGCTCTGCGGATTGCAGTCAATGACGAGTTGGTTCACTTGGAACGGGCACTGGCCGACGCGCTGCCGTCCTGCTTGGCCTCGGGGGGCCGGCTCGTTGTCATCTCATTTCATTCATTAGAAGACAGAATTGTCAAACGGGCGTTTAAGGATCGTGAGACATGGACGGTATTGACCGGGAAACCGATACGGCCGACACCACGCGAAGAGCGGGTGAATCCCCGGAGCCGATCGGCAAGGTTGCGGGCGGCGATGAAGGCGTAATAGACGGCACATTGGGGCTTTCGGAGCGGGACGCGCTCTTTGCTGGCCAGTGGGACAAGTTTGAGGGAGAAACGAGAATGTCAGGCATGCTCAAAGATCTCTTTGGCGGAAAAATTGTCATGGTAATGGCCGTGGCACTTGTCGGTTGTTGTGCGGTGGCCTTCTGGTGGACCAAAGACAAGTCCGACGAGCCGACTTCTGGTTCAGGTGTCGCGGACGTTCTGCCGGCATCGGCCACGGTGTCGGACGAAAACGACCTTGGCTCGGCAACATATGGTGACCCGGCCACGACGGTGACAGATGACGGCTTCAAACCGACCCGAGTGGCCCGTCCATCGCTGGATGGCCAGTTCGTCGGGGAGGGGGCCGATGTTGCCGCGGAGAATGAGAATAACCTGAGGGCAATTCCCCAGAGTGAACCGGCATTGGCCGGTGATGGTCCGCCATCGTTCGACTCCCCTGCCACCATTCCAACGGAGGGTGAATTGCCGGTCCAGGTGGCTGGTCAACAGTCCGAGGCGGTGACGGAGTCGCCTCCGTCACACCCACTCACCCACCCACTGACGGATGTCGCTGAGCCGGGGTTCGAAAGACCGGTGGCGTCCGGGGTCGGTGCGGCGAGCACTGTGGAAATTCCCGGTACGGCTCCAACGGTTGATCTGTCAGCACCACCCAGTCTGCCAACCGATTCTCGAGAGAGCGGGAGTCAGGATTCATTTTCTGGCCGTGCGACCAATACGCAAGGTGACTCGGATCTGGCCAGACCGGTGGATTCCTTTGGCCCGAGAACGCTGGAACCATCAGAGGCCGTTAAACCAATTGTTCGCGACCCCACGACCAGACACCCGTTGGCCACGAAAAATATCGAATCGGCAGGCGTCTCCGAGCAGGTGCATTCTGTCCGTTCCGGTGACAGTTACTGGACGATTTCACGGCAATACTACGGAACGGCGAGATATTTTCAGGCACTTTCCGCTTACAACAAATCACGAGTTCGTAATCCACGGCAAATGCGACCCGGTATGAAAGTGCTGGTCCCGTCGCGGCGACATCTCGAATCGCGTTTTGCGTCGCTGGTGCCAATGGCCGCCGGTGGTGTGGGCGCCACTCGGACAGTTGGTTTTCAGGTCGATGCGAACGGGCACCCCATCTATGCGGTTGGAGCCGATGACACGCTGACCGGGATTGCCCGCACGCACCTGGGACGGACATCACGGTGGGTTCAGATCTATCGGATGAACCGGGATCAACTGCCTAGTCCCCACAAGTTGAAACTGGGAATGGTTTTGCGAATGCCGGCCGACGCGATCCGTTCCGAAGATGGCCTCCGCTAGAGGGAACGGCCGATAACCACAACACGTTCATTTGTGTTTTGGTTGACCGGGGTGGGACGAATGATTCGCCGTCTGCTTGGGGCTGTCGGCCTCGTTTTGCTGGTTTGGGGTGTCGGCGAGATCGTCGTTTTTCGCGTGACGTCGGCTCGGGGCCGGATCGAACGGCAGGTTGACGACGTGACGGAATTGTATCAACGTCGCGACGGGCTCCGTGATGAGGTGCGGCGGTTGGGTGCACCGGACCGGATGTTGCCACCGGTGACGGCAAATGGGGAAACGGCCGGAGAAGTTCGTTGAACTGATTCTGCCGGCCACGCTCCTCTGGCTTTCAAGGGAGTTGTGAGCGGCATAGAATACGCCGGTGATGGCCTCACCCACTCCTCCCCCGGCCGAAAGTGCCACCGTTGCTGCCGAGTTGCTTGAGCGTTTTCGTCGCCTGCTGGGCGATGACGGCGTTTTGGCCTCTCGCGACGAGTTGATGGTGTATGAATGCGACGGCTACGTGGTTGAGAAGAAGTCGCCCGATGTGGTGCTGTTCCCGACCACGACTGCCGAGGTCGCCGAGATCGTCCGGATCTGCAACGAGTTCGACGTTCCGTTTGTTCCCCGGGGAGCGGGAACGAGCCTTGCCGGTGGGTGTTTGCCGGTTGGCGGCGGAGTGATGGTTTCTTTGACGCGAATGAATCAGATTGTGGAGGTCAACCTTCAGGATCGTTATGCGGTGGTTGAGCCTGGGCTGGTCAATGTTCACCTGACGCAGCACCTCAAGGGGACGGGCTTCCACTATGCTCCGGACCCGTCAAGCCAGGGGGCTTGCACGATTGGCGGCAATGTCGCGACAAATTCGGGCGGGCCACACACTCTGAAATATGGGGTCACGGTCAATCACGTCCTCGGATTGCAAGTCGTGATGCCTGACGGACAGGTGGTGGAGTTGGGCGGTCCGAACGTTGGGCTGGCTGGATATGACCTGGTGGGGCTGTTTGTTGGCAGCGAGGGGACATTTGGGATTTGCACACAAGTGACCGTCCGGTTGACACGCGACCCGGATGCTTACCGGACATTGTTGGGGATTTTTGACACGGTCGGGGATGCCACACAGGCGATCAGCCGGATCATTGCAGCAGGGATCATCCCCGCTGCGCTGGAGATGATGGATGGGGGGATCGTGGAGGCTGTCGAGGCGGCCTATCAATTCGGGTTCCCACTTGATGCCGCGGCAGTGGTCCTGATCGAAGTCGACGGACTCGAGGTGGCTGTCGATGACGAGGCCGAGAAGATCATCGAACTGTGCGAGGCGGAAGGGGCGCGGGAGGTCCGTCGCGCCGAGTCCGAACAGCAACGAGCATTGTTGTGGAAGTGTCGCAAGCAGGCCTTCGGGGCGATCGGGCGATTGAGCCCAAGCTATTGCACGCAGGACGGAGTTGTACCGCGGACGAAGTTGCCAGAGATCCTGGAATTTATCACTGACGCTGGCGAGCGACACGGGATTCGTATTGTCAACGTGTTTCACGCTGGAGATGGAAATATCCATCCGATCCTGTTGTTCGACGAACGAGACGAGGACCAGATTGCCCGCGTATTTCGCGCGAGCGAGGAGATCCTGGGGAAATGTATCGATCTCGGTGGCAGCGTGACCGGAGAGCATGGGATTGGTGTTGAAAAACTTGAATTCATGGAGCGGTTGTTCACAGAGGACGACTTGACGGTGATGGCGAGTGTTCGGAAGGCATTCAATCCGGCCGGTGCCTGCAGTCCTGGCAAGATGCTGCCGACGGCAGGCGCATGCGGGATGGAGCATATCGAAAGATCACACCCGGGAAAGCAGGCTTCATCGTGAACGTTGGGACAGAAGAAGTGGCCGGAGTGCCTGAAGAAATGGTGCCAGCCACCGTTCCAGAGTTGGCGAGGTTTCTGGCGGCCAATTCAAAGGGAGCCAGAAACCCCGTGTTGCCGGTTGGAGGTCGAACGTCGTTGGGATTTGGGTTTTCGACCGACCCGGCCAGTCTGGTGATGGCGACGTCTCGGTTGGACCGTGTGATCGATTATCCGGCTCGGGACATGACGGTGACAGTTGAGGCGGGGTGCCGCGTCGCGACACTGCAGGAACTGCTGAGGTCTGAGAACCAGAGGCTTCCGGTGGACGTTCCTCAGGCACATCGTGCCACCCTTGGGGGAGCGATTGTTTCCGACGCGGCGGGCCCTCGCCGGTATGGGTTGGGCACGCTGCGAGATTATGTGATTGGGATCGGGTGCATCACCGTTGACGGGCAGCGTTTCAAGGCAGGTGGGCGGGTGGTGAAGAACGTGGCTGGGTACGACCTCTGCAAGTTGATGGTTGGTTCGGGTGGGACACTCGCTGTGGTGGCAGAAGTCACGCTGAAACTGAAACCGTTGCCGGCGTCATCAGCGATGGGGTGGGGTTGTTTTGACCAGGGGGAGGTCGTGCAGGACCTGTTGTCGGATCTGGCGGTGTCGCGAGCGAGGCCAGTTGCGATCGAATTGTTGGGGCCAAAAGCTGGACGCCAATTGGCGGCGGAATCTCGGCAGGAGCTTCCCGCGGGGCCATTGCTTCTCGGGGTCGGACTGGAAGGAAGCGATGACGAGGTGTCGTGGCAGGTGGACGTTGTCGATCGGGAGCTTCGATCAGGTGGGGCTGGGGAAGTGGTCTGGGTTCGCGATGCTGAAACAAAAAAGATGTGGTCGTCGCTTACCGATTTCCAAGTGGGAGGCGAGCCACCCGTAACGATTCGTGCCGTTTTGAAACCTTCGCGAACCGTGGAGTTTGTGCAGGCGGCAATCGATGCGGGTGTGTCCGTGCAGGCGCATGCGGGCAACGGTGTCGTTCACGGGCACCTTCCCGATGAGACGGTTGATGCCGGCCACGCAAAAACGCTGATTGAATCGTTGCGTGAGTTGGCTGCTGATTCCGGCGGCCAGGTGATTGTCGAACGTTGCGAAACGGATTGGGCCAGCCAGTTGTCGCTTTGGGGGGCTGGTCGAAATGATTGGCCCTTGATGGATGCCGTGAAACGAGAATTTGATCCAAAGGGACTGTTGAGCCCGGGTAGAGGTATTGACGGAGCGCTGGCCTGTGCGTCGGAGGTCGTCCATGACTGATGTGACGAAGGGTGTTGCTGCGACAAGCGTTGTTGCCGGGGCCTCGATCGACTACGGACGGTTTCTGGATTGTGTCCACTGTGGCCTTTGCACCGCAGCGTGTCCGACCTACCTGGAAACCGGAAATGAAAACGATAGCCCTCGCGGACGGATCTACCTGATGCGTGGTGTTGTTGATGGGCGGTTAGAACTCACTCCGGCGGTGAGGAGGCACCTGGACCTGTGCCTGGACTGCCGCAGTTGTGAGACGGCGTGTCCATCAGGTGTGCAGTACGGCCGTCTGATTGAACCGTTCCGGGTGGATATGCAGAAAACTGAACGGCCGGGCTGGTTTCAACGTTTGGTGCTATACGGGTTGTTTCCTTTTCCGGGACGTCTGCGTTTGGCCCTGGCGCCGGCCCGGTTGATGCAGTTGGTTGGGCTCGACCGTGTCATTGATTGGGTCGGGTTGCACAAGTTGCTGCCCGGACCGTTGGGCCGGATGTATCGCCTGCTCCCAAGGTTGGCGGCCCAGGCTCCCGCTTTGCCTACTGTGTTGCCGGCCGAAGGCGAGAAGCGGGCTCGTGTGGGACTTTTCAGCGGGTGTGTCGGCGAAGCGATGTTTTCGGAAACGAATCGAGCCACCGCCCGGGTGCTGCAAGCCAATGGCTGCGAGGTGGTGATTCCTCGAAGTCAGGGGTGCTGT
The DNA here is from genome assembly GCA_964646205.1 of uncultured Planctomycetaceae bacterium. Classification (GTDB taxonomy): domain Bacteria; phylum Planctomycetota; class Planctomycetia; order Planctomycetales; family Planctomycetaceae; genus UBA8437. Next base: position 100,857 of record CAZYAZ010000008.1, read on the forward strand.
GGGGCGATTCACTATCACAGTGGGTCGAGTGACCCGGCGGTGGCCATGGCGATGAAGAACGTCGACGTGTTCCCGGATGATCTGGATGCAGTGATCGTCAACGTTGCCGGTTGTGGGTCGATGCTGAAGGACTATGGCCACATGGGCGAAGAGACTCCCGGAGTGCCAGCCGAAGCGGTGGCCGCCCTCAGCGGTTTTTCCGGGCGGGTCAGAGATGTTTCGGAGTTTCTGGCGGAACTCGGCTTGCGTGAGCCAACCGGGGAAGTCCCGTGGCGAGCAACCTACCACGACGCGTGTCACCTTGCCCACGCACAGGGTGTGCGGCAGGCTCCTCGCGAACTGCTCGAACAGGTTCCCGGCCTCGAGTTGGTTCCGCTTCCGGAATCCGACATCTGTTGTGGAGCGGCGGGCAGTTACAACCTGACGCAGCCAGAAATGTCAGACCGGCTCGTGGATCGGAAAGTCGGCCATATTGACCGTACCCGGGCGGACGTGGTCATTTCCGGCAATGCCGGCTGCACCCTGCAACTCCAGGCCGCGGTGGGTGGTCTCGACCGCCCGGTGCGTGTTGTGCACCCAATTGAGGTGCTCGACCTGAGTTATCGCGGTGGCGTTGCAGAGTGAGGACACCGTTTTCAGTCGGTGGCCAAGCCATTGGCCAGGGCCTTGAGAGCCTCGGCTTCGATCTGCCTGACTCTTTCCCGGGTCAGGCCCAGGACAACTCCGATTTCCTTCAGAGTGCGAGGCTCGTCGCCGTCCAGGCCAAAACGCATTCGGAGGATGTCTGCTTCGCGGGGATCCATCCGTTCGAGCAAGCGATAAACATGTTTCAGGTTGTCACTTTCGATGATTTCCTCGTCAGGCGTCTTGCTGCGGTCATCAACAACCAGTTCGCCCATTGCACACGATGAGTCCTCGTCGTCACCATGTGGCGTCGCGTTGTAGAGTTGAATTGCTTTGCGGACGATCGCAAGTTTCTTCGGTGTCAACTCCAGGAACTCCGCAACTTCCTCGTGGGTCGGAGTTCGGTCGAATTCCTCGTGCAGAAGGGCGGTGGCTCGCCGCCACTTACTGAGCAACTCCACCATGTATGCGGGAATCCGAATAGTCTTGGCTGAATTGACCAAAGCCCGTTTGATCGACTGCTTGATCCAGTAACTGGCGTAGGTACTGAACCGAGTCCCCATCGTGGGGTCGAAGCCCTCGACAGCCCTGAGGAGACCGAGGTTTCCCTCTTCAATCAGGTCAGAGAGGGGAAGTCCATGCCCGTTGTAGGCGCGTGCAATACTGACAACCAGTCGCAGGTTTGCACGAACCATCCAGTCTCTCGCTTCAAGATCTCCCTCTTCGATTCGGAACGCCAATTCCCGTTCCTGTTGGGCGTTGAGAAGGTCCGTTTCATTGATTTCTCGCAGGTACGTCTCCAACGGTGCCTGAACTCGTGTTGCTCGTGGTGCGGTGGCCGGCATGGTGCCCCTGTACAAAAAAGAGGTGAAGAAGCGAAGTGACCCAATGTCTCGACTTGAGCGTCAAGACAGTACGCGTTTGTCCGCTGTGAGTTATCGGCGGCTCTCGTCGCCTGTCTCAAACTAAACGGTGTGCGTAAACCTGTCCGGTCAGGTAATACGGGTAGTTGGCGCAAATGTAACGGCCCTTCCGCCTCGTGACGGAAGGGCCGTGCTGGTTGTGCCGGTTGTCGCGTCTGGCGACCGAGCTATTAGCTGTCTTCCTCGGCAGCACCTTCGG
>CAZYAZ010000008.1:102702-110625 GCA_964646205.1 uncultured Planctomycetaceae bacterium
CGTCATCGGCAGCCTCTGCGTCTCCGTCGGCTTCCTCTTCGGCGTCATCGGCAGCGCCGGCGTCTCCGTCGGCTTCCTCTTCAGCGTTTTCAACTGCTTCAGCATCACCTTCGCCGGATGCGTCTGCATCTTCGTTGGCGACTTCGGTAGGTTGCCCATCGGCCCCCAGTTGGAAGAGTGGCCCGGAACTGGTGCCGGTACCGCCTCTGAGGTCTTCCTTGGCGGCAGCGGAAGCTGCATCGGCGGCTTCGGCTTCTCGGATCAGTTCTTCCGGGTCGATATCCAAGCGTCGGGACAGGCCGATTTTCCGCTCTTCAGTATCGACTCTCAAAACTCGCACTTCGAGCGTTTCGCCGACCTGGACAACATCCTCGGGATCTTCGACCTTGTAATCGGCCAATTCGGAAATATGCAGCAGGCCCTCGAGATTAGATTCGAGTTGGATGAACACCCCAAAATTGGTGACCTTGGTGACCTCTCCGTGGACTGTGCTTCCTGGTGCAAATCGTTTCGGGATGTCGGTTTCCCACGGATCTTCCTCGAGTTGCTTGAGCCCCAGTGCGATACGGCGTCGCTCTTCGTCGACGGTGAGGACCTGGCAGGTGATTGCATCACCCTTTTCCAGCAATTCGCTTGCGTGTCCGATTTTTCGAGTCCAGGACATGTCGCTGACATGGAGGAGGCCGTCGACACCCTCTTCGAGTTCGACGAAAGCACCGTAGTTGGTGAGGTTTCGGACGGTTCCTTCGACCGTGGTCCCGGGCGGGTACTTGGCTGCGACATCGTCCCAGGGGTTGGGAGTGGTCTGCTTCATACCCAGTGAAATCTCTTTTTTGTCCTGGTTGATTCCCAGCACCACCACCTCAACTTCATCCCCGATGTTGACCAGTTCGGTCGGGTGATTGATTCGCTTGGTCCACGACATTTCGCTGATGTGGACAAGGCCCTCGATGCCGTCTTCGAGTTTCACGAAGGCACCGTAGGTCATCACGTTCACCACTTCTCCGGTGACACGAGATTCGACCGGGAATTTGTCTTCGATGCCTTCCCATGGACTGGGCGTCTTTTGCTTGAGCCCGAGCGCGATCTTTTCTTTTTCACGGTCGATGTTGAGGATCATCACTTCAATTTCTTCCTCAATTTTGACCATGTCTGAGGGGTGATTGATCCGAGCCCAACTCATGTCGGTGATGTGGAGCAAACCGTCGATGCCTCCGAGGTCGACGAAGGCGCCGAAGTCGGCGATATTCTTGACCGTTCCGGTCCGGAGTTCGCCCTCGCTGATGTCGGACATCAGCGCTTCTTTCATCTTGTTTCGCTCTTCTTCGATCAGCTTTCGCCGCGAGACGACGATATTTCGGCGAGCCTCATCGATCTTGAGGATCACACACTGGATCTCCTGACCGACGAATGCGCCGATGTCATGTGGACGTCGGATATCAACCTGGCTGGCCGGCAAGAAGACGTTGACTCCGATGTTGACCAGTAGTCCACCCTTGATCTTGCGGAGAACTTCACCGGTGACGATGTCGTCCTCGGAGTGGTTTTCAATGACCTCTTCCCACTCACGAATACGATCGGCCTTCCGCTTGGAAAGGATGATCAGGCCAAATTCGTCTTCGATTTCTTCAAGAAGGACCGAGACTTTCGAACCGGTCTCAGGAATCTGCAGTTCATCCTCTTCGCGAAACTCCTCAACGGGGACCATTCCCTCACTCTTGTAGCCGATGTCGATCAACACATCGTCACCTTCGATTCTCAACACGGTTCCTTCGATGATTGTGTTGAGTTCGTAGGAATCGGATGCGGTATTGTAGATCGCATCCATGTTTCCGGTTGTGGAATCGATTTCCTTGAGTGACTCGCCAAACGCCTTTTCGAGTTCCTCGTCTGAGACACCGAATTCGCGAATGAGGTTACGATTAACCATGAGTGGGGTCCGTTCGTGGCCGACTTCGGCCGTTGGGATCCGTCGACGGGAAGACCGCGTTAAAGCAGTGCGGCGGGCGTCGCCAGAGAACTGAGGTGATGTTCCGGTGGGGCGGGCAACAAGCCCACCGACAACCATGCGGAATCGTTTTCTTGGTTTCGAACGCCGATGATAGCAAACGCGGTACAGGAGGGGCTAGTCCGGGTGATGTTCACCTGGTTGCAGTGTGACTTTCCAACGGGGTGGAACAAAGTTGAGTTCCCTCCTCAGGTGTCAGGTCTTGGATCCGACTGAGTTGTTCGGCAACCTCGGTGTTTCCCACGAGAGCCACGAGTTCGATTGTTGCTGTCCATGTCTGTCCGGGTTCGAGTGTCATCAGACGGCCCTTGTCCCGTTCGAACTGTCGTGGGTTCGGGAGGTCGGTGGACGGTTCAATGCCCGCGACGTAACCGTCTGCCGCGCCGACGGTGTTTTTCCAGAGTGTGAAGCAGGGCAGGGGTTCCACCGAAAACTCCAATGCAATTCCCTGCTGGGCATCAGCGTCGTGAAGCACCACGAGTGTTTTTCCCCCCTGGTCAGCCGCCAGTTCAAGAAAGTAGCATTCCTCGACGTAGCCGGTTTTCGGTGCGGCGAAGACATTCCAGTGGCTGACACCGGCGGCTGCGTGCGAGGTGCTGGGGATGACCCGCCGTGCCGGGGCCGCGATTCGCGAGCCGTGTTCAAGCAGTGGTGGGCCGATATTGGTGTGGTAGAGCAATTCAAATTCTGCGGTGCCGCTGGCCAAATTTGTGACGGATTCGTTGAGAGTCAATCGATTGGAGCCCGGCCGCGTGGACAACGTCGAGTCCAGCCGGAGGCATGGTCCAAAAAGTGACGTTTCGTCGACTTCGCCACGCACCCACAATTCGCCGTCGGAGTGGATTCCGGCGGTGACCCGATGCGCGGGTAGATTGGCGATGTTTCCGTGCAAGGTCGTGGATTGACCATTTGCTTCGTCGGTGGTTGGGGGGCCATGGGAGGCGAGCCCGCAGCGTGCCAGGAGTTCATTGAATCCGGCCAACCAGCCAGAACCGGAATTGTCGCCGGGACGGATCAATGCCGGATGGACGGGCCGCTGGACCGGTGACCTCCAGCCCAGTTCCAGGTCATCATAGCGAGCCTTCCAGAGGCCCATTCCCCGGGTTGGGAGTATCGAGACTGACAAGCGGCCATTGTCGACGTCCACCACATCGATTCCGTTTCCGGGGCCGCCGCGGATCGTCCATTTCTCTATCGACGGAGTTGTGTTGTAGCCGTTGCCTGGTGAGGCGTCTCCCACTGAAGCTTCGATTCGGTGTGCGTTGAGCCAGATTCTCTCGTCTGCATCGGTCAGCACTGTCATCTGTTCAGTCATGATGAGTCGCTTTGAACAAAAGGATAATCGGCGGGGCAAGCGTCGTTACCGCAAGTCTAACGCAGTGTTCTGGTCGATCCACCCGAGTGGCGATCGGTGTTTGACAACCCAACATTTCGGTTCAATGATTGCGTAGAGTGTCCAGAGGGACTGTTTGTCCAGTGGCACAATTCCAGCGTGGGCCGGGCGAGTTCGGGTCACAATCCAGTCCAGAGATGCCTAGTCGTGCTCGATACCGGTGAGACCAAACCGTATTCCAGTCAGTGGCTCAACGCCCTGGAATCGCAACTGGGAGCGACGGCGTGTCGTCAATTGGGATTTTACGTGATTCCAGACGACCTGCTGCTTTCGGTTGTTATCCCGGTGTACAACGAAGAGGGGACGTTGAGGGACCTTGTGGAGCGGGTTGCTGGAGTTCCGATCCGAAAGGAAATGATTCTGGTGGACGACTGCAGTGTTGATTCAACTGCAGAAGTGATGGCGTCGATTGCCAGCGATTGGGAAAGCGATGAGTCGAACCGGATCGTGCTGGAGAGGCATGAGGTGAACCGGGGCAAGGGGGCGGCCCTGCGAACCGGTTTTGCAAAGGCCACCGGCGACATTGTTTTGGTTCAGGATGCCGACCTGGAATATGACCCGGCCGAGTATCCTCGTTTGATCAAGCCGATCATCGACGGTGACGCCGACGTTGTGTACGGGAGCCGGTTCCTGGGGGACCGTCCTCACCGCGTCCTGTACTTTTGGCACTACATGGGGAACCGGTTTCTGACGACACTTTCCAACTGTTTTACCAACCTGAATCTGACGGACATGGAAACCTGCTACAAGGTGTTTCGCCGGGAAGTTCTCGAAGATGTCGGGCCGCTGCTCCGGGAATCACGGTTTGGAATCGAACCGGAGATCACGGCCAAGGTGGCTATGAAACGGTACCGGATCTTCGAGATGTCGATCAGCTATTCCGGACGGACATACGACCAGGGAAAGAAAATTGGTTGGCGTGACGGCGTGGCGGCAATCTGGTGCATCGTACGTTACGGATTGACCGGATAGCTCATGTTGCGAGAGGCCGATTGTCAGTTTCGGTGTCCTCGTGTAGTCTTCAGCAGTGCGCTGAAAATCCCGAGTCTCGCTGGCAGTCAATGTGATGTCCGAACCGTCGCCTTCGTCGTCTGAGGGACAGCCTCCCAACGAGGGGGATGAGAGGCCGTCGGGCGGCTTTCCCAAGCAGCCAGGAGACGGGGAGCCCGACCGCAAAACACCGCCGGGTCTGGGGGGGCCACGCCCGTCGCCCGAGGACGGTTCGGCCCGACGGACGGGATCATCGTTTCCGTGGCTGGTTGTTGTCTTGATGTTGGGGATGCTGTTTTGGTGGTCCTGGCTGCGTTCTCCATCGAATTTTGGAGAGACGATCAGTTACAGCCAGTTTCGAGCGGAAATGGACAAGCCCAATCTCAAATCGGTCCGATTTCACGGAGAGATCGTCACCGGCGAATTCGCGGAGACTCCAAAATCCGATCCCGCTTTGCAGAAACAGTACCCCCCGGACGGAAAAGACCTGCGATTCAATACCGTTCTGCCGTCGGTGGGGATGCGGGACGCAGCGTTGCTGGAGCGGCTCGAGGCCCAGGGAGTTGAGGTGACCGCCGATCGGACGTCGGTTGGGATGGGGACCCAGGTGGCCGTCTGGTTGCTGATTCCATTGGTTTTCATCCTTGGTTTCTGGTTTCTGATGCGACGATCGGGCGATTCGATGGGCGGAGGAATGCTCGGGAATTTTGCCAAGAGTCCGGCAAGGCGGTTTGAACCCGCGGCACAGACAACCACGTTCAATGATGTGGCGGCCATGGAACAGGCAAAGCTGGAGCTGCAGGAGGTGGTTTCGTTCCTGAAATCGCCAGAACGGTACCGAAAGCTGGGGGCCGAAATACCTCGTGGCGTGTTGCTCAAGGGCCCCCCTGGCACGGGCAAGACGTTGCTGTCCAGAGCGACGGCCGGAGAGGCAGGGGTTCCCTTCTTTTCGATCAATGGATCTGAATTCATCCAGATGTTTGTCGGTGTGGGGGCGGGCCGGGTGAGAGATCTGTTCCGCACCGCGCGGGAACACTCCCCCTGTATCATCTTCATTGATGAAATCGACGCGGTTGGTCGAATGAGGGGCGCCGGGTTCGGCGGGGGCCACGACGAACGTGAACAGACGCTCAACCAGATTCTCAGTGAGATGGACGGTTTTGATCGTTCCGACGCGGTCATTGTTTTGGCCGCCACCAATCGCCCGGATGTCCTGGACGAGGCCTTGTTGCGTCCAGGACGGTTTGATCGGCACATCACGATAGACCGGCCAGCTAAAGATGGTCGTGAGGCCATTCTGAAGGTGCATTGCCGTCGAGTCCCGCTGTCCGACGACGTGGATCTCGGAGTGGTGGCAGGGGTCACGATAGGCTTGTCCGGAGCGGCCCTGAAGAACCTGGTCAACGAAGCGGCTTTGAGTGCGGCGCGCTCGGAGCGAACTCGGGTCACTCGTGAGGATTTCGAATACGCCCACGATCGCGTACTGATGGGGCCCAAACGGGAGGAAGTTCTCACCGAGGACGAGAGACGCCGGACGGCCTACCACGAGGCTGGGCATGCGTTGTTGGCGTGGCAGTTGCCCGAGGTGGATACGGTTCACAAGGTGACGGTGATTCCGCGTGGACCCGCACTGGGCGTCACGCAGTTGTTGCCCGAAGAGGAGTTGTACCACGTGGGGGAAAGTCGCCTGCATGCCCAGTTGGTGATGATGCTGGGCGGTCGCAGTGCCGAAAAACTCGTTTTTGACGAGTTTGGAGCGGGGGCTGAGGACGATCTGAGGCGAGCCACATCAATTGCACGACGGATGGTCGGACACTGGGGTATGAGTGAACGCATCGGACCGGTGGCGTTTCGCCATGCGACGGATCAACCATTCCTCGGGAAGGAGTATCACGAACAGCGCGAATTCAGTGAGGAAACGGCACACGTGATCGACCAGGAGGTGCAGGTGTTTCTGGAAACAGCGTCCCAACGGGCGTTCCAGATGCTCAGCGAGTCTCGGGAATCTCTCGAATTACTGGCCGAGACGCTTGTTGAACAGGAGGAGTTGGGGCGGGAGGACCTGGAACGTCTGTTGGGGCCCGCGGCTGGGTCGGAAGTCACCTCTGAATCAGTGGTTACGCCAAATGACGAAACGAATGATGGTGATGGGGCAGAGCCGGTTGAAAGAGATTGACCGACCGAATGGCATGAGCTAAGCTTTTTAGTGAGTCTGCGGTAGGGCTGCTATTGAGCCCCCGAACTGACCGCCGCCCCGCTTGGACGAGCAGCTGGTCTCTTGGTACTGCGGACGAAGCGGTGCTGGTCGACGATGCGACGTGGCAGTGGTCCAAGACGGTTAGAAGACGACGGAAAAAAAAGGCCGTCGCGTGAAAACGAACAGAAGAAATGGGAAGACGGAAATTGTGAGCGAACAGGAAAACACGGATACAACAGGCGACACGGAGGGAGCGGAAACCCAGGCAGCGACCTTTGAAGGAATGGGTCTCAGCGAGGGGTCACTCAAGGCGTTGGAGCATGTCGGCTTCGAGAAACCGAGTCCGATCCAGGCGTCCTTTATTCCCAAGGCGATGACAGGCCGCGATTGTACTGGCCAGGCACACACGGGTACGGGGAAAACAGCAGCATTCGTTTTGCCGATCCTGGAAGCGATTGACCACGAAAAACCATACACCCAGGCTCTTGTTCTGGCACCGACCCGAGAGCTGGCCGACCAGGTCAAGAGCGAGGCCGAGCGATTGGCCTACACGTCACCGGTTCGTGTGTCCTGTTTTGTCGGGCAACGCGATATGGACCGGCAAATCAAACAACTGGAGCGAGGCGTCCAGGTGGCGGTCGGGACGCCGGGCCGCGTCAAGGATCTCAACAACCGGGGGCATCTTGTCTTCGACAACCTGAGAATCGTGGTGTTGGATGAAGCGGATCGCATGTTGGACATCGGGTTCGAACCGGAAATCCGCGACATCCTTCGCCGGTGTCCCACGGAGCGTCAGACGCTGTTGCTGTCGGCCACGCTGCCTCCATCGGTCGAACGGCTTGCTAAGAAATACATGAAGAACGCCGACCGGGTGGATCTCTCGGGAGACGCCGTCGCGGTCGATTCGATCGATCAGTTCTATTGCACCGTTGATCCTGACCGAAAATTTGGGCTGCTGGTCAGGTTGCTTGGGCAGGAGTTGCCAAACCAGGTGATTGTGTTCACCCGGACCAAGCGTGGGGCCGATTCGTTGTACCGCCGGTTTGCCGGAGGATTGCAGAATGTCGGCGTGATGCACGGTGACCTTCCACAATCGAAGCGGGAACGCGCTTTGAAAAGGTTCCGGGAAGGCCAGATCCGATTGCTGATCGCGACCGATGTTGCCGGACGGGGAATTGATGTCAGCGCGGTGTCTCACATCGTCAATTACGACATTCCGGAATACCACGACGATTACATTCACCGGATTGGCCGTACCGGCCGCATGACTTCGGCTGACAAGGGCCGCGCCTTCACTTTCGTGACTCGTGAGCAGGGTGACGAGTTGACCAGGAT
>CAZYAZ010000009.1:0-62842 GCA_964646205.1 uncultured Planctomycetaceae bacterium
AACTGACCTACCTCTTCGAAGGCCGCTACCGTCGACTCACCGACGTCGGCGGACAAAACAACCTCGCCGCACGGCTCGTCCGGGGATAACACGGTCGACTGGCCTGGATCAGTTGACACTTCCCGTCATTCACAACACCTCCGAAACTCAACCGGAACGTCGGCATGCCTGCCCCGCATCGCGTCACTCCCGTTCTCACACTGCTGTTGCTCTGCCTTCTCATCGACGTCGCCAACGCTCGGGATCCTCGACCCCAAAAACTGCAGGTGTTCATACTGGCCGGACAGTCCAACATGCAGGGCCAGGGTGTCGTCGATCTCGACCACCCCAAGCACTACAACGGCGGCCGTGGCACCCTGCTGAAAGTGATGGCCAACCCGGCACAAGCCCGGCGTTTCGCACACGTCAGAACAACCGATGGCAAGTGGGTCGTCCGTGACGATGTCTTTGTTCGCTACCGGACTGACAAGGAACTCAAACGCGGTGGCCTCTCGATCGGTTTCACCGGTTACCCGGGCAAGCACCATATCGGCCCCGAATTCCAGTTCGGACACGTGATCGGCGATGCCATCACGGCCCCCGTCCTACTGGTCAAGACCGCCTGGGGCGGCAAGAGCCTCCACAAGGACTTTCGACCTCCCAGCGCATCCGGACCCACCGGGCCGTACTACCACCGCATGCTCTCAGAAATCCACGAGGCACTGGCCAGCCTCGACAAGGAATTTCCCGAGCACGCGAAGGGAGGCCACCAGCTGGCCGGATTCGTCTGGTTCCAGGGCTGGAACGACATGTTCGACAACAAGGCGTTGGCCGAGTACCAGGCAAACCTGGTCCACCTGGTCAACGACGTCCGGCATGACCTGCGGCAACCCGGGTTGCCGTTCGTCATCGGCGAACTGGGCAACGGAGGTCCCAAGGCCAACAAGAACATGCTGGCAATCCGGGCGGCCCAGAAGGCGGCCGCGGCACACCCCGAAATCGGAGGCCACGCCGCGTTCGTTTCCACCACCGCTTTCGCCCGCCCCGCCAAGCAATCGCCCAATGTCGGCCACGGTCACCACTGGTTCGGGAACGCCGAGAGCTACTTCCTGATCGGAGACGCCCTGGCCCGCGCCATGCTCACGCTCACTTCGGACAACGCCCGGTGATCACCGATCACAATTCACCACGAAAGACACCACGATGAATCACTCTCACGCTATCGTCGCATTCGTCATCGCCGTGGCCGGCTCGCTGCCGGCGGTGGCTGCCAGGCCACTGGAGTTGATCGACGCCTTCGCACTCGAATACGCCTCGAATCCACAGATCTCCCCCGACGGCAAACAGGTCGTCTACACCCGCAACTCGATGGACATCATGACCGACCGCGTCCGCGGACGGCTCTGGACTATCGACACCGGTGGCAAGAACCATCGCCCACTGCTGGATGACTCGATCAAGGCCTCGGGTGCCACCTGGTCTCCCGACGGCAAACGGCTGGCCTACTCCGTCAGTGGCGAAACCGGCAACGAGTTGGTGGTCCGCTGGGTCGACTCGGGACAAACCGCACGGGTCGCACAACTCGACCGGTCACCGGGCAATCTCACCTGGTCCCCCGACGGCCGGTCCCTCGCCTTCACCCTCTTCATTTCCACGAAACAAAAACCGTTCGCCAGCCTGCCGAAACCGCCCAAGGGTGCCGAGTGGGCCAAGCCGGCCCGCGTGTTCGACCAGGTGAGATACCGGGCCGACGGACGTGGCTATCTCGAACCCGGCTTCACTCACATCTTTGTCGTCCCCGCCGAGGGTGGGGCGCCACGGCAACTGACCTCGGGCAACTACAACCACTCCGGCCGCCTGTCGTGGACCGCCGACTCGGGGCAGATCATCTTCTCGGCCACACGTCGTCCCGACTGGCAACTCCAGACCCGCCGGTCGGACTTGCACAGCGTCGCCGTTGCCGATGGGACAATCACGACACTCACCGATCGCAAGGGCCCCGACCATAGCCCCACCGTTTCACCCGACGGCAAGTGGGTCGCCTATCTCGGGTACCAGGACGTCGGCAAGAGTTACCAGGCCGACGAATTGACACTCCAGCGGCTCGACAAAGCCAACACCCCCCCACGTGTCCTCGCCGCCACGCTGGATCGCACGCCTGGGATGTCGATCTGGGCGGCTGACAGTTCCGGCCTGTTCTTCCAGTACGACGACCAGGGAATCACCCGGGTCGGTTTCGTGTCTCTGAAGAAACCCGAGAAAGTCGTTGCCGTGGCCACGAACGTCGGCGGCACGGTCATCGGACGGCCCTACGCGGGCGGCACGTTCTCGGTCTCCAACGACGGGACGCTGGCCTACACCCAGACTCGTCCCGAGTACCCCGCGGACGTGGCAATCACCCCGCAGGGCAAACAATCACGACGAATCACAGGACTCAACCACGACCTCCTCTCGCAACGCCAACTCGCCCGCACCGAAGCCATCCGATACAAGTCGTCCTTCGATGGTCGCGAGATGCACGGCTGGGTCGTCACTCCCCCCAGCTTCGATGCCCGGGCACGGAACAAGGACTCGAAACCACTTCCGGTGATGCTGGAGATTCACGGCGGACCTTTTGCCAACTACGGCGAAAGATTCTCGTTCGAGATCCAGTTGTACGCGGCAGCCGGTTACATCGTCCTGTACACCAACCCGAGGGGTAGCACCGGCTACGGCCGGGAATTCACCGACCTGATCGATCACAACTACCCCAGTGAAGGCGATTTCCAGGACATGATGTCCGGGCTCGATGTCCTGATCGATCGTGGCTGGGCTGACCGGAACCGACAATACATCACCGGTGGCAGCGGCGGCGGGATCCTGACCGCGTGGGTCGTCGGCAAAACCGGACGTTTCAAGGCGGCCGTCGCCCAGAAACCTGTCATCAACTGGCACAGTTTCATCGGCGTCACCGATGCCTACCCCGGCATTTCCCGCTACTGGTTCCATCACATGCCATGGGAAGAACCCGAACGGTACCTGGCCCGCTCACCCATCTCGCTGGTCGGCCAGGTCACCACCCCGACGATGCTGTTGACCGGCGAGGATGATCACCGCACGCCAATCTCGGAGTCCGAGCAGTTCTACCAGGCCCTGAAGCTGCGAGGCGTCGACACGATGATGGTCCGGGTGCCCGGGGCCAGCCATGGCATCGTCGCTCGCCCCAGCCGGTTGATGGTCAAGGTGGCCCACGTGCTCAAGTGGTTCCAGGTGCACCGCTAGAGGCGGACAACCGGCCCTCCACTCCCGAGGAGCCTCCTAGCCGATGATCTCGTGGATCACCCGTCCAGCCACATCGGTCAAACGGATGTCGCGGCTGTTGTGTCGGAACGTCAGTTGCTCGTGATCGAGTCCCAGTTGATGCAGGATCGTCGCGTGCAGGTCGTGCACGCTGACCCGGTTCTCGACCGCCTTCATGCCAATTTCGTCGGTCGCACCGTAATGGGTTCCACCGCGGACACCACCACCGGCCATCCAGGTGGTGAATGCCTGGGGATTGTGGTCCCGACCGGTCCCCCCCTTCTGCACCAGCGGCAATCGGCCAAACTCTCCACAACACACCACCAGTGTCGAATCGAGCAATCCTCGCTGCCTCAGGTCAGTCAACAGGCCCGCTATCGGCCGGTCGGTCTCACCGGCAAACTGGCGATGATTGCGATCGATGTTGGAATGCCCGTCCCAGCAATCGTCGTTGTTGAAACCGCCGCTGTAGAGTTGTACGAATCTCACGCCACGTTCGACCAGCCGACGAGCCATCAACGCCTGGCGACCAAAGTGATCGCACCGCGGATCGTCGAGGCCATACAACGCACGGGTCGCCGCCGTCTCCTGGGACAACTCCAGGGCCTCGGGTGCCGCCATCTGCATCCGGTAGGCCAGTTCGAAACTGCGAATCCTTGCTTCCAGTTCCGCCCGGCCCGGCAATCGACGCTCGTGCCGACGATTCAGCCGGGAAATCAGTCCCAGTTGCCGCCGCTGCATCCGGTCGGTCAACCGGTCGGGACGTCTCAGGTTGTCGATCGGCTTGTCGTGACTGACAACCGGGGTCCCCTGGTACACGCCCGGCAAAAATGCAGACCCCCAGGCCGACGCCCGGGACTTTGGAGTGCCCCGCCCGCGTGAATCGTACATGACTATGAAACCCGGCAGATTCCGGTTCGCAGTCCCCAGCCCGTAGGTCACCCACGATCCCACGCACGGAAAACCCATCCTGGCCATCCCGGTGTTCATCTGGAACTGGGCTGGTGAATGGTTGTTCTCGTGAGCAAAGCACGAGTGGATGAACGCCATGTCGTCGCTGTGACGGGCCGTTTGGGTGAAGAGCTCAGAACACCACGTCCCCGAATCGCCATACCGTCGGAACGAAAACGGCGATCGCATGATCGGACCACCCAGGCCGGCAAAAAAACCGGTCGATTGATCAAAGTCCTTGACCGTCTGGCCGTGTCGCCGAGCCAATGCTGGCTTGTAGTCCCAGGTGTCGACCTGGCTGGGCGCACCGTGCATGAACAACCAGATGACCGACGTCGCCCCCGGCCGGTGGTGTGTCGATCGGGGAGCCAGGGGGACTCGTGGATCCGGCCCCGTCATGGCTCCTTCGGCCAACAGGCTCGCCATGGCCAGCGTGCCGCAACCGGCACCCGCCCGCGACAGAAAATCGCGGCGCGAAGCGTACCCGGTCATTCGATGTGCAATGGGAGATTCAGGCATGGGCGACGGCCCGTCGGAGGTTCGACACGGGCTACTCGATATAAAGGAACTCGTTGAGACAGAAAATGGCCTGGCACAGATCCACCCAGGCGAGGTCCAGCGGATCGGGTGGCGATTGGCCCAGGTACTCGTGCCCCTGGCGAACATGCAACAACCGGACCTGCTCGTCAGACAGCGACCTCCGGTAGATACGAACCTCGGCCAGGTCCCCGTGAAACGCGCCGGAATCGTGTTCGTCGATCAGTCCGAGTTTCAGAGGCACCGTGTTGTCAATATTGGTCGGCGACGGCTCAAGAAGTGTACGGTCCGGCGACAACTTGTCGTCCAGAAACAGTTTCACCGTGCGGCCAGACCGGACCGCCGTCGCGCGGTGCCAGCGGCCCCGGTGAATCGTCCCGATCGAATCCAGGTAATTGACCGGTCCCTTGCCCTGCCGCAGGTTGCGAGTGGAAAACCGCAGGTGTCCCCCGTTCTCGTGAAAGAAATACCCGGTGTAGGAAGCACCAGCTCCGGGATAAGAATCCTTGCCCAGGATCTGGGTTCCCCCATCGCTGGCTGGATCCATCCGGAAGACCACCGACACGGTGAAATCGCCGGTTCCAAACTCCACCAGTGGATTGTCGTCGGCCTGCAGCACCGTCGGCCCGGGACCAAATCGGACGGCGGGCCGGCCGGTCGGCGTGGCATCAGCGACCAGTCGCGGACGACCTTTGCCACGGGGCCGAAAGACAATTCCGGTCTGCCCGGCACGGTCATCGGCCCAGCGAGAGACGTCACCGGGTGACAGCCCCACGGCCGTCAGATCCAGCACCAGCCCACTACCGGCCTCACGTTTCCCGGATTCGAATTGGCGTGCCAGGGCCTGGTAGCCCGTCTTTTGCTCTTTCAGAAACTCGAGCGCCAGTGCCACGCTCGAGCGATCGGGTTCCCGGCCGAGCACCCTGCGGAACAGATCCCGAACCAGCACCGACGATTCGGCTTTCGGACGATCGGCCTGCAAGCGTCGAGCCAACGCGGCAGCGGCCTGGCGAACCACCGGACCATTGAGAAACGCCAGGGCCTGGGGCGACACGATTGTCGAGGAACGAATGGCGGTTCCCTGCAGGGTGTCGGGCAGGTCGAAGAGTGCCAGCAAGGGGTCCGGCTGGCTGCGTTTGACCCGGAAATAAATGGCGCGTCTTGGATGGCTTGTGTCCAGAGACCCCGGACCAAACATCCGACTGTCAAAACGGTCACCCAGCACCAACAGGCTGTCCCGGATCGATTCCGCCTCCAGTCTCCGAACCCGGCGACCGCGGAACAGCGTGTCGTCCGTCTCGGTCCGTTCCGAGGTCAAGACTGCCTGGCGGTAGGTCTGGCTACCAAGCACCATCCGGTGGATCGACTTCATCTGCCAGCCGCTGCGGATCAACTCCGAGGCCAACCAGTCGAGCAACTCCGGATGAGTCGGCGGCTGTCCCTGGTCTCCAAAATCATTGGGAGTGTTGACCAGTCCCCTGCCAAAATGGTGCTGCCAAATGCGATTGACGATGACACGGGCCAACAGGTGTCCCGCTCCGCGTCGAGTGTCTGTCACCCAGCGAGCCAAACCACTGCGTCGCAGGGTCGGGCGATCCTTTCCGGACACCGCGGGTGGACCTGGAACAGCAAAGTCCTGTCCGGCCACCCCCTCAGCCAGCAACACGTCAAGGTAACCGGGCCGCACCTGGTGGTCCTTCAACTTCACGTCACCGCGACGCAGAAACCAGGTCCGCGTGAAAAATGCTGGGCCGGGGTTGTAGAGACGGGGCAACGGCTTGAGTCCCTCGCCGGCCACCAGCACCGGGAGCACTCCAGACCCACTGGTGCCGCGGGTGGACAGGTTCATCTCGCCACGAACTGTCCGCTCGAAGATCGCCACGAACCGGTAATACTCCTCCTGCGAAATGGGATCGAACTTGTGGTCGTGGCATCTTGCACAACCGACCGAAAGCCCCAGCAGCGACGTGCCAACCGTGTTGACCAGATCGTCCAACTCGTCGTAACGCTCCTGTTCGACCCGCACCTTTGCGATGTCGGCGTTGTGGACCCCGGCGGCCAGGAATCCCGTGGCCATCCGGGCCAGGGGATCCGCCGGTGCCAGTTCATCGCCCGCCAACTGCCATCTGACAAAACGGTCAAACGGCATGTCGTCGTTGAAAGCACGGACCACGAAATCGCGAAAGTGGTACGCGTTCTTGTTGTCCAGGTCGTGTTCGAAGCCATAACTCTCGGCAAACCGCACCACGTCCAGCCAGTGGCGTCCCCATCGCTCTCCCATGTGCGGATTGGCCAGTAGTCGTTCAACCAGCCGTGACCATGCGTCCGGACGACGGTCAGACAGGAAGAGTTCACGTTGACCGGACGTTGGCGGTAGCCCGAGCAAGTCGAAACACACTCGCCTCAGCAACTTCTCGTCGTCAGCCCTGGCTGATGGACGCAGGTTGGCCAACTCCATCCGCCGCAGAATGAACTGGTCGATCGAGTTGGACGGCCAACCGGACTCCGCCCCCCTGGGAACGGTGAAACGCAGTGGCTGAAATGACCAGAACCCAATCGGTTCGGCGGCCACCAGCGGTGTGGCAACAACACACAGGACAACAACGATCCGACACAAGGCCCGCACGACCATGACCACTTCAACACCGGGACAATTTCCTTCGACACCAGAATGACACATCCGGAAGGCTCATTCCACGATAGATGAAGCTCCGCGTGCTGTTCGTTGTCTACAGCACGATGGTCCAACATAATCACTCGTTCCGTCACGCATCACATTGGCCACCGTTCATGAAAATCACCCGCATCGAAGTCCGCACCGTCGCCCCCGAAGTCCAACGATTCACCTGGTCCTTCGATCTCCCCGAACAGTTCATGACCAACACGGTCGTGAAAATCGAGACCGACGCGGGCGTCCAGGGAGTGGCAGGCGTCTCCAACTACACGTCATACGACTTCGACCGGTACACGGCCGAAACCATCCGGCACCTGGCACCTGTCCTGATCGGCAGGGATCCCCGCGATCGCGAGCAGATCTACTACGATCTGCGGCCCCGGGTTTTTCCGCTCTCCCCAGGTGCACTGGCCGTGGTCGACGTGGCGCTGTGGGATCTGGCCGGTCGGATCGCCGAGAAACCGGTCCACGAACTCCTGGGAGCCACCCGTACCAGCATCCCGGCCTACGCCAGCACGCCCCTGATGGACGATGTCCCCGCCTACCTCGAGTTGATCGGGCAACGGCTCGAGATGGGATTCACCGCGGTGAAGTTCCACTGCTGGTGCCTGCCCGAGAAGGACCTCGAACTCTGTCGGGCCGCCCGCGAACATTTTCCCGGGACGGCCTTCATGCACGATGTGGAAAACAACTACTCACACCAGGACGCGCTGACGGTGGCCCACGAACTGGCCGAATTGGGCTTCACCTGGTTCGAAGCACCATTTCCCGACTGGGACCTCGACGGCTACCGACAACTGACCTCACAGGTGGATGTCCCGATCATTCCCTCGGGCAACTGGTTGATGGACCTGCAGTCTTTCGGCCATGCCGTCCGCTCGGGAGCCTGGACTCGGGCTCGTACCGACATCACCTGCCTTGGAGGCCTGACCCCGGCGTGGCAGGCATTGCAGTTGTGCGAGGCCGAGGAGATTGGGTGCGAGGTGCTGGGCTGGGGCAACACGCTGATCTCCGCCGCCAATCTTCACCTGATGCTCGCCAACGATTGCTGCAGTTACTTCGAACAGTCTGTCCCTTACGAACCCTACGAGTACGGGATGCTCGACGTCATCCGCACCGATTCCGACGGTCAAGTTACCGCCCCCGACGCACCCGGCCTGGGAGTCCAAGTGGACTGGGACGCCATGGAAGCCGCGACAGTGCATCGACTGGTCTTCGACTGATCACCGGTCACCGCAACCGTCTGGTAGAATCACGCTTCGCCATGCGACACCTCCCGCTCATCCTGATCAACTTGATCTCCCTGATCACGCCGCTCGCCGCGGCGGACAAGGACATCGAGTTCTTCGAAACGAAGATCCGGCCGGTGCTGGTCCGGCACTGTTACGAATGCCACTCGGCTGCCGCCAAGGACATCCAGGGAGGCCTGCGGCTCGACAGCCGACCAGGAATCCGCAAGGGAGGCGACACCGGAGCGGCTGTCGTACCGGGCAAACCCGGCCGGAGCCTGCTGTTGGCGGCACTGCGTCACGAGTCGATCAAGATGCCACCAAGTGGACCACTGCCCGCTGTGGTCCTCGCCGACTTCGAGAGTTGGATCCGCCGGGGGGCAATCGATCCGCGGGACAAACCGCCCACTTCACGCGAGGCCGCCCGGATCAGTTGGCAGGTGCTGCTGGCATCCCGCAAGGACTGGTGGAGCCTGAAACCGGTCGGGACCGGATCGGTGCCGGAGGTCCAGGATGCCGACTGGTCAATGCGGCCGATAGACCGGTTCGTGCTGGCACGACTGGAAAAAACACAGTTGAAGCCGGCCACCTCGGCCGACCCACACACCCTGATCCGCCGGCTGTCGCTGGTCCTCACCGGCCTGCCACCACGGCCGATTGACGTCACCCGCTTTGCCACGGCCTGGGCCGCCGACCCCGGCACGGCCTGGCTGCAACTGGTCGACCGCACGCTGGCATCGCCTCACTTTGGGGAACGCTGGGCACGCCACTGGATGGATGTCATCCACTTCACCGAGACCCACGGAAACGAGTGGAATTACGAGGTGCACCATGCGTGGCAATTCCGCGATTACCTGGTCCGCGCCTTCAACCAGGATGTGCCCTACGACCAGTTGATCCGCGAGCACATCGCCGGCGACCTGCTCGCCACTCCACGCATCAATCAACAGCAACGATTCAACGAATCCGTCATCGGAACCGCCTTCTATCGATTCGGCGAGGCTCCTCATGATGACTGCATCGGACTGCGCTCGATCGGCTACGACATTCTCGCCAACCAACTCGACACACTGACCAAGTCGTTCCAGGCCTCCACGGTGGCTTGTGCTCGTTGTCACGATCACAAGATCGATGCCTTTTCCACCCACGACTACCACGCTCTTCTCGGCGTGCTCCGCAGTACCCGGCTGGTCGCCCATTCGATCGACCTGCCCGAGATCAACCGCGAGCCGCTGGCACAACTCGAATCGCTCAAGCTGCCCATCCGCAAGCGACTGGCCAGTCTCTGGAAGACGTCCGACCCGTCGCGGATCAGGGCATTGCTGCTGGCAGCCGAGGCGGCCCGTGACGGACACACTCCACCCGAGAACCTCGACTCCGGCCTGGTCACGCGATGGAAAACCGCTCTCTCGATCAAGAATCCTCCACTGGAACATCCCTTGCACAGTTGGCGGTCAGTGGCCGATCGGGATCCCAAAACATCCGTGGAGAAAACGTGGGCCGCCCTGGCTGTTCGTTACCTCGACGAACACCGCAAACGGACGCAGTTCAATCTCGAGAATTTCCGGACACTCTACGATCTCCGGGATCCAGGCCACGCCGCGCTGTGGAGTTCCCAGGGACACGCGCTCCGCGCCGCCACCACCAGCGATGGTGAACTGGCCCTGTCCGGTTCGGGCGACTCGGTCGTCTCGCAACTTCTACCAGCCGGCATCCACAGCCATCGTCTGACCAGCCGGCTGGGCGGCACATTCCGTTCACCCATCCTGCACACCACGCGCAAGCACCTCAGCCTGCAGGTGCTGGGCGATCAGCGGGCCGTTGTGCGGATCGTTTCCAACAATTGTCAGCTCAACTACGTCAACTACAAGGTCCTGCAGTCGGACCACCCAACCTGGGTCACCTTCGAACCGGCCCACGATGACCAGAAACTTCGGGCTTACATCGAGTTGGTCTCGAAATTCTACAACCCAAAGTTCCCCGACCAGTTGGCCACCATCGGTGGTGCGAAAAAGGACGACCGGGTGCCCTGGGACCAGGTGGCCACCGATCCACGGTCGTACTTTGGCATCAGCCGTGTCGTGGTTCACGATGTCGCAACGCCGCCCAGGGCGGAACTCGGCCACCTCTGCCGACTCTTCGAGAACGGCCAGACCCCGTCATCACTGGCCGGGGTTGCCGATCGTTACTCGAGTCTACTCGCCCATGCGATCGCCGCCTGGGCCAACCACAACGCCTCCCCCGCACAGGTCCGCTGGATCAACTGGATGGTCCGCAATGGCCTGCTGGACAACTCGCTGGACGCCGATCCCGAACTCGCCAGGCTGATCAAGCAATACCGGGAAATTGAGCAAAAGCAACTGGTCCAGCCACGGATCATCCCCGGTGTCGAGGACGTCGATGACGGCATTGATCAACCGGTACTCGTTCGTGGCAACCCCACGGAATTCGGCGAGCCTGTTCGCCGGCGTTTCTTCGAGGTACTTGGTGGGACGCGTCAGCCATTCCGTCGGGGTAGTGGCCGCCGCGAGTTGGCCGACCACATCGCGTCACCGGAGAATCCGTTGACCGCCCGGGTGATGGTCAATCGCATCTGGCACCACCTCTTCGGGGCCGGGCTGGTTCGCTCGGTCGACGACTTCGGCCGCCTGGGCGAACGTCCCTCGCACCCACAACTTCTCGATCACCTGGCCACCACCTTCGTCGACGACGGCTGGTCGATGAAACGGCTGATCCGTCGTATCGTGCTCTCCAGGACATTCCGCATGTCGTCCCACCGGCGACGGGGGACCGACTCGATCGATCCTCTCAACCGGCTCCTGCATCACTACCCCGCGCGGCGACTGGATGCGGAGTCGATCCGGGACGCGATGCTGGCCACGTCGGGGCGGATCGAATTGAAACTGGGAGGAGCCAGTGTCTACCCCTTCCGCGACAAGCCCAATGCCGATCGACGCCTGTTCGTGGGTCCCCTGGACGGCCACGGTCGCCGCAGTCTTTACATCAAGACCAACCTGATGGAACCCACGCGATTCCTGTCGGTCTTCAACACCCCCGGCGGCAAGGTCGTCGAAGGACGCCGCGACCTCTCGAATGTCCCGGCCCAGGCTCTCGCCATGCTCAACGACCCATTCGTCATTGGCCAGGCCGACACCTGGGGAGAACGGCTGGTCGCGACCGCTCACCGCGATCCAGCAGAACGGATCAACCTGATGTTCCAGCGGGCACTCTCCCGTCCACCGACCACTGGCGAGCGCGACCAGTTCATCGGCTTGCTCGATCGCTTGTCCGTTCTGCACAAGGTCCCTGCTGCAGACCGCATGACGTCACGACCGATCTGGAAAGACATGGCCCATGTGGTTTTCAACCTCCAGGAGTTCATCTACCTGCCGTGATCCGATCCCGGCACGTTAGAATCCCCAGCATGGCTCTCTCGTCACATTCCCACACCTGCCCCGGACATCTCTCCGGCCCGCTCTCCAGGCGGCAATGGCTGCAACAGTCGGCCAACGGCTTCGGCGCCGTCGCCCTGGCCGGCTTGTTGGCACAGCGGTCTCCCGAGGCAGCCGCGGCCGTCGGTCACCACGCCGCGCGTGCCAAGAACATCATCTTCTGCTTCATGGACGGTGGCGTTTCACACGTTGACAGCTTCGACCCCAAGCCGGCTCTCGACAAGCACCACGGCAAACCGGCAACCGGGCTGACCAATCCGACCGCCAACAAGAACCGCAAGTGGATCCGCAGTCCGTGGACCTTTCACCGGCGTGGCGAGTCTGGAATGCCGATCAGCGACTTGTTTCCCCACATCAGCACCGTGGCCGACGAACTGGCCGTCATCCGCTCGATGAAGGCCGACCTGCCCCTGCACTCCACGGGAGTGCTACTGCTGCATACCGGCAGCAACAACGCCGGTCGGCCCAGCATGGGGGCCTGGAGTCACTACGGCCTGGGTAGCGACAACCGCAACCTACCCGGTTTTGTGGTGCTCAGCCACGGGGTCGTCCCCTGCGGAGGCCTCGAGAACTACTCCAACGGTT
Source organism: uncultured Planctomycetaceae bacterium (assembly GCA_964646205.1). Classification (GTDB taxonomy): domain Bacteria; phylum Planctomycetota; class Planctomycetia; order Planctomycetales; family Planctomycetaceae; genus UBA8437. The sequence continues at coordinate 12,687 of CAZYAZ010000009.1, forward strand.
TCCTCTCCGCCCGGCACCAGGCCACCATGTTCGCCGTCGATGGGCCCCCGGTGCGGAACCTGGTTCCCGCCGACAAGAACGCCCAGGTGCAACTGGCCAAGCTGGCACTGCTCAAGGGACGCGACCGGGCCTTTTCACGGTCGCTGGGAGGCGACGACGCCATCGATGCGGCGATCAACAATTACGAGTTGGCCTTCCGGATGCAGTCGACGATCCCCGACATCCTGGACCTGGCCGGTGAGACCCGCGACACGCAGTCGGCCTACGCCGTCGATTCGAAGATCAAGTCACAGAGCCTGTTCGGAATCCAGTGCCTGCGAGCACGACGACTGGTCGAATCGGGCGTTCGATTTGTCGAGATCACCTGTGCTCCGGGTGCTTCCAACGGCACCTGGGATCAGCACGGCAATCTCAAGAAAGGCCATGAAAAGAACTCACTGGACACCGATCAATCGATCACCGCCTTGATCAAGGACCTCAGGTCGCGGGGTATGCTCGACGAAACGCTGGTCGTGTGGGCCGGGGAGTTCGGTCGGACTCCTCACGCGACCGGCCCTGACGGTCGTGACCACCATCCCGAAGGCTTTACGATCTGGATGGCCGGTGGCGGAGTGAAGGGCGGTACAGTCTACGGGGAAACCGACGAGTTCGGCATGCACGCCGTGGAGAACATCACCACCATTCACGACATGCACGCCACGATGTTGCACCTGGTCGGCCTGGACCACGAGAAACTGGTCTTCCGCTTCGGTGGACGTGACATGAGCCTCACCGACGTACACGGTCGCGTGATCCACCAGGTGCTGGCGTAGCCCCGGGTATCACTTGGCGATACTGATACAGGTGATCCGCTCCAGGTCCCTGATGTAGAGCTTTCCACGGGCCAGTGCCGGCGGCGTCCAGGCCCTCTTGCTGGCCAGCGCCTGAAATCGGCCCTTTTCGGTGTAGGCCTTCGGCGAGGCCTGGACCAGCGCCATCTCGCCCTTTTCCCCCAGTACGACCAGGTGTCCCTGGGCCGCGATCACCGCTCCCTTACCGACCGTGCGATTGGTCCAGAGAATCTTGCCGGTTGCCAGTTCCTGGCACTTCATCACGTTGTTGTCGAACCCGTACAGATGTCCCTTCAACAGCACACAACTGTTGTAGTGGTTTTTCATCTGCTTGTTGGTGTAGATCTCTTCACTTTTCACCGTGCCCTTGGTCGCGGTCAGGCGGTAGGCCGAGCAGCGCCCCGTGCCCCGCGAAGCGGACACATACAGTGTCCGGGTTGCCGGATCGAAAATGGGCGTGGCAATGTTCATGTCGTCGGTCGTCAGCCACGCATGCTTCCACTGCACGCTGCCATCTGCGGGCTTCAACCCCACCAGCGACTTGCCGCACCAGACAACCAGGTGAGGCACCGGACCGTCATCACCGGGAACGTCGATGCGGACCGGCGAGGAGTACCCGGCCACGTCGTCGTGGCTCTTCCAGATCACCTTCCCATCAGTCTTGTTGAAGGCGACGATCGACGCCTGCTTGGAGCCAACGTTGACGATCAGTTTGTTGCCGTCGATCAGCGGCGTGGTCGAGACGCCCCAGCGGATGTTCTTGGCACCGAAACGCTTGAGGATGTTCGTCTGCCAGACCACCTCCCCGGACTGGGTTGCCAGGCACAACAGGTCACCGTTGGCCCCCAACGCGTATACGTTTTTTCCGTCAACAATCGGTGTTCCCCGTGGCCCGTCACCATAGGAATTCTTGAAGGTGGCCCCCGAATGAACCTTCCAGAGTGTCGAACCGTCGGAAACATCCAGGCAAAAGACCGACTCGACGTCCTGCTCGGCTCCCATCGTGAACAACCGGTCACCGACCACGGTCATCGACGAGTACCCGATGCCCAGTTCACGGTCCCAGATTCGTTTTGGCTTCGTGGTGGTCCAGTCGAGTGACAGGCCGGTTTCACGCGAGATGCCGTCACGCCGAGGACCTCGCCAATCGGACCAATCCTCCTGCACGACCTTCGGCTTGGAATCGGCCGCCACGAGATCTGGATTCTTGACGGCCCCCACCGCAATCAACAGGCCAATCGAGACAACGCACAACGGAGCGAGAATCTTCATCGACAATGACTCGTCACGAACCAACAAGCACACCCCCCAACAGGCGGGACGACTCCATGGTAACGAGCAGGACAGCCTCGTCGAGTCGCTACAGCAGTTCGGAGATCACCTCGCCCCGTTCCAGCAGCGGCCGCGTGCGGGTGGCACCGGTGATTGGCGTGAAACGAGGATCAATGCCCAGGTGGTGATACATCGTCGCCACCACATCGTAGGGCCACAGCGGCCGATCGTGCGGCACTTCGCCCTTGGCATTGGACGATCCAATCACCTGGCCATGACGGTAATTGCCACCGGCAAGCATCACGCTTTGCACGTTGGCCCAGTGGTCACGGCCACCATTCTCGTTGATCTTGGGCGTGCGACCGAATTCCCCCCACACCACCACCAGTACCTTCTTGGCCAGGCCCCGCTCGTGCAGGTCGTTGATCAGAGTGGTGATCGCCAGGTCCATCGGTGGACTGGCCGTCTTGGTGTGAGCCTCGAGCGTCTTGTGGAAATCCCAACCGGAACTCGAAAGCCCCACGCCCGGATCGATCAGGGTCACAAACGTCACGCCGCGTTCCACCAGCCGCCGCGCCAACAACGCCGACTGGCCCGCGCGGTGGTGACCGTATCGCCGACGTGTCGCCTCGTCCTCCTGCTCGAGGTCGAAAGCGGTCCCGGTCTTCTCACCGGCGACGAGATCGAAAGCGCTGTCATGAAACGACGACCACGATGCGGTGGCCACCGGATCAGCATCTCCGCGGATCTTCTCGAACCGGGCCAACAACTTCCGCCGCTGCACGAACTTCTCCCGCGACAGGCCGCCGGCGGGTGACAGGCTCCGGACGACAAAATCCTTGTCCTGGGCCGGGTGTTTTCCATCACCGGTCCGCTTGATCAGGATCTCCATCGGGTTGAACCGGGCCGGAAGATAGGCACCCCGGTGAGGATACATCCGGTGTGGCCCCTGGTTGTCCAGTGGGTACCCCATGAAAACATACGGTGGCATACCCGGATGGTTGGAGCCACGAACCATCGACACCAGGCAGCCGCTGCTGGCGTGGCTCGATTTCTTGAATGGGTTGACCCCGTTGGCCTTCGCGTCGTGACCGGTCTGGCACCAGTGCATGCCGTGCTGGTGGTCGCTGTTGTCGTGATGCACGCTGCGGATCAACGTCACCTTGTCCATCAACTTCGCGTGCAACGGCAAAGACTCACACAAAAACGTACCGGGCACATTTGTGGCGATCGGGTGAAACGGGCTACGGATGCCCAGCGGAGCATCCGGTTTCGGATCGTACGTCTCGAAGTGGCTGGCGGCGCCATTGAGCCAGTACTGGATCACTGCCGTATCGCGGGGCACGCCATCCAGATCGATCACACCATCGCTGGCCAACCCCAGGCTGCCGATTCCCAGGCCACCACCCGCGCTTGCGCCCAGAAAGGCACGTCGCCCGATGCTGCTGCGGTAGTTTCCACAACCACTTCCGCTCATCGATCGTTCTCCCGGCACCCAAACGTGGGGTTTCCATAAGGGCAATCGTCAAATCTTACCGCGTCGCTTCAAGTTTGTCTCGATCGAAACGTCTCTCGGGCCAACACGCCACGGATTGACCGACATGGTACGACACCGGTCGACCGGTGATCGAGTCGCGTGTGGGAAAAAGCTGGCCTCCTGTCACTCCTCGCAAGCCGAAACGAGCGGTTCAGGAGTTTCGATTCAGGAGATCGAGAACTGTCCGATCACCCGGCCGATTGCAGTTTGCCGCCAGACTGTCCCTGGTTGGTCGGATACCGCAGCACCGTCAACACCACGAAACCGGACGCCATGAATTCAGCGATCTCCTCGAAAGCCTGTCCCTCAAACACGACGTTCCAGGACGATTGATCCGAGATCTGAGACGCGGCAAACACGCCAGCCCAGGCCAGCGAGAACATCAACCATGGCTGCCTGGCTCGAAACGCTCCGGGGATCTTCGGGACCGCGCGAACAACGACCAGCACGGCAGCAACAGCCGCGGCTAGCAGAAAGGATCCGCAAAGTATCTTTTCGGTGACTGGAACATCCGCCGACAGATAGAACTTCAGGCTGCTGAAATGCTCCGGCACCCAGTCGGCACGGTGCAGATCGGCTTCTCTCGCGGCATACAACACCAACAGAAAAACGGTCAGACCCAGGAACACTCGTTCGAGCGGATCCCGGATTGCCCCGTTGGCCGCCAGCAACACCGCCACGCTCAAGACCACGAACGTCGCCACTTGCACCAGGCCGTCGTCGGCAATCAACCGACGCCCCACGTCCTCGGAAACGACCAGGGTGACCACCGCGAACAGAATCGCCCCGGCGACCAGGACAAGTAGTGCCAGGCCCCGGTTCCCGCACGAGGTGATTCCGCGGAGATGGCTCATCACCTGCGGACCTTCAACGTGTGCTGCGCCTGCTTCAAGCGATCAACGCCCCCGCTTGTCGTCCGGGTGTCACGAACGTCCAGGTACTCGAGTTTGCGGAGTCTCACCAGGTGCACCAGCCCCTTGTCGGTAACCGATGTGTTGTCGATCCGCAGGAATTCCAGCGTCTGGATCTCCGCCAGGTGGGCAAGACCAGCATCACCCACGGTCGTGTTGGAACACTCGATTTCATCAAGACGATCCAATCGCTTGAGATGAACAAGGCCGTCGTCGGTGACTCTCGTCCCGGACAGTTCAATTTCTTCCAACCGCTTCAACTGCGAGACATGCCGCAGACCGCGATCGCTAACGGATGTCGCGTTGATATCCAGGTCCTTGAGTTGGCCAAGTTCTGACAGGTGCACGAGCCCGTCATCGGTGATGGCGGTGTTGTTCAGTTCCAGATCCACCAGGCGTCTCATTGACAACAGGGACACCAAACCCGAATCGGTCACTCCTGTTCCGGAAAGGTCCAGATCTCTCAACCGCGTCAACCGGGACAGGCACTCAACACCGCGGTCGGTGATCGGCGTGTCAACCAGCCACAAACTTTCCAACCACGTCATACCGGCAAGATGTCGCAATCCGTCATCGGTGATGTCCGTGCGATCGAGCCGGATTTTTTTGAGTCCAGAGCACCTGGCCAACTCCGCGAGTTCCTGGTTCTGAATGGACGTGCCTGTCAGGTTCAGGCGTCTCAGGGCAACCAGTCCTCGCAGCGAACCCAGGACACGCGCATCAGCCCTGGTGCCACTGAGGTCGACTTCCAGGACACCGCGCCAGTGCCAGACACGCGGGTCGAACCAACCCACCCGTTCGACTGATCCACCCCGTTCCTGGATCAAGGCGACCACGGAGGTCTCGTTGCGTTCGCGATTCCAGGCGGCAACAACGAAACCGCCAATACAGACCGACACCAGCGCCAGCCACACGCCAGCCTTCCATCGAGTTGGCCACATACACACGCCCCGACTCGGAATCACCCACAACGCAGAGCCGACCACATCCCCGGAGCGGCGGCTCAAACGCCGGGACGCTATCGGAATTGACGAAAATCGTCAACTCGCGTCAGGCGGCCGTCTCTTGCGGGGCGTGCGCCGACCGACAACGTCCGTCAGGCCAGGACGTCCTGGATCACCTGTCGCGGTTGCACTCCGGTCAACCGCTGGTCGAGACCCTCGTGGAGAAACGTCAGCCGTTCGTGGTCCAGGCCCAACAGGTGCAGGATGGTGGCGTGCAGGTCCGAGACGTGCAGGCGATGTTCCACGGCCTGGAATCCGGTTTCATCCGTCGCCCCGATCCGCTGCCCACCTTTCACGCCGCCACCGGCCAACCACATCGTGAAGCCGTAGTGGTTGTGGTCGCGTCCCGGCTTGTTCACTCCCTCGCTGGTCGGTGTCCGCCCAAATTCCCCGCCCCAGATCAACAGGGTCTGGTCCCACATTCCCTGCCGCTTCAAATCGGCCATCAACGCGGCAATCGGCTGGTCAATTTCGAACGCGTGACGACCGTGATTGTCGGGCACATCGACATGCGCATCCCAGGAGTCTCCACCGCCTCCAGAATACAACTGGACGAAACGAACCCCTCGCTCGAGCAACCGACGAGTCAACAGGCACTGGCGTCCAAAATACTCGGTCCGTTTGTCGTCCAGCCCATAGAGCGACTGGATCGATCTGGGTTCGGACCCGATGTCCACTGCCTCGGTCGCCTCGGTCTGCATCCTGTAGGCCAGTTCGTACGATGCAATCCGGGCAGCCAGTTCCGAGTTGCCGCCCCGCAACTCGAGGTTTTGCTGGTTGAGTTGGTTGAGCAGATCGAGACTGCGACGCTGGGTCCCCGCAGCAATGCCCTCGGGTCTCTTGAGGTTCAACACCGGGGCCCCCTGGCTGCGGAACAGTGTCCCCTGGAAACGGGCCGGCATGAAACCACTGCTCCAGGCACCCGCTCCACCACGAGGGCCGCCACGATGGTCGGTCATCACGACATAACTCGGCAGGTTGTCGTTGAGATTCCCGAGCCCGTAACCCAGCCAACTTCCCAGGCTGGGACGACCGACCACGATACTGCCGGAGTTCATCTGCAAGATGCCCGGGCTGTGCGTGGGTGTCTCGGCGTACATCGAATTGATCACGCACAGATCGTCAGCGAACTGTCCGACGTGAGGAAACAGGCTGCTGACCATCAGTCCGCTGTCGCCGTGAGGGCGGAAGGGAAAGGCCGAGGGAGCCAGTTTTCCAATGGCTCTCCCGTTGGACCCGATCTGCAAACCGCCATCGAAAGTCTTGCCCTGGTGCTTCTCGAGCGCCGGCTTGTAGTCGAACGTGTCGACCTGGCTGGGCCCACCGTTGAGAAAGAAAAACACGACCTGCTTGACCGTCGAGGAGAAGTGGGGGGACTTCTGGCTGGCAGGCGTCGCAGCCGGGCCGGACGCCAATGCGTCCTCACGGGTCATCAAGTCCACCAGCGGCAACCCGGCGAATCCTCCACCCCACTGCCAGAGGAATTCACGGCGGGTGTTGCCGCAAGGAGCCTGGTTGGGAACGAAGCTTGTCGGTGTGTTTGTCATGACTAATCGCTGTACACAAATTCGTTGAGGTTGAGTATCACGCGGCAGACCTGGACCAGGGCCTGCTGTCGTGCCGCGGCAACGGTCAGCGGTTGACGGGGTCGGCCCTGGTCGACAACGCCATACTTGGAACCGAGGTGCTTCCAGACGCTCGCCAGTTCGGCCTCCGTGAGTGCCCGGTCCCACACCAGCAATTCGGCCACCAGGCCGTCCCAGTATTCGCTGTCCAGTGTTCCCTGTCGGCCAATCGTCCAGCCGGTGTCCAGTTTCCGACTGGGCAATGCTGATCCCAGTTGGTCGAGCAATCGACCATTCTGAAACACACTGGCATTGCCCGACTCGGCGATTCCAGTGAGCACAAACGGCACGGCCGGCTTGGCAAGCACCAGTTTGTCTCGGAGAGCGAACGCGTCGGTCAGGCGGACACTGCGGCCCCCCTTGGCGGCAGCCGTGGTCCCCAGGAATATCGATGTCGTGCTATTTCCACGTCCACCATTCCAGTTCCCAATCAAGTTGCGGTGCGATCCCTTCGGACCACCCGCCGGCCGGTCGGTCACCACCGCCAACACCGTGAACTGTTGGCCGGTCACCGGAGGAGCATTCAGTTCGAACCAGTCCTTGCCCTGGAAATTGATCGCACTGTGCTTGCCGAGGGCCTGGGCCACCTGCTGGGGATCTCCGTGAGCAGTCGCCACCAGGGACCCGACCCGGCTGGACCACCGCGACACGTGTTTCTGATCGTTGAGTGTCACTCCGTGGGCGGCATCCAGCCACAGGGTCAGCCCCGATTTCACGATCTCGGCCGTCTTCTCATCTCCCGTTTTCTCCCGGCCCAGGCGGCGACGGTCCTCGTCCAACAACAGACTCGTCTCGTTGGACAGAAACTTCGCCAGGCTGGCCCGTTCACCGGAGGTCGGCAGTCGACCCAACGCCAGCCGAAATCCGTGATCCAACTGGGCCTCCGCAGACGGCCCCGCCTCCGCAATGATTCGATCGGCAAAGTGCCGGGACTGCCGGTTGACAAATTCGCCGTTGAACAATTCCAGCGCCTGGGGAGCGACGGTGGTCACCTCGCGACGATCGGCACTGCGAGCCGTGTCACAAAAATCCAGCGTCTCGAGAAACGGGATGACCAGCGTCCGTTTCAGAAACGAGTAGACCGTCCGCCGGGACGCCTCGGTCTCGTTGAACGGTTTCCAAACCCCCGCCGGGTTGTAGCCGCTGCGGAGAGCATCCTTGGGAATGAACGGGTACATCGGCGCACCGTAGAGACGATCGTTGAGCCGACCGCTGACCGCCAACATCGAATCCCGGATTGCCTCGACTTCCAGTCGACGTACTGGAAAGTGCGACAACAACAGGTTGTCGACGTCCTTCTCGGAATTGGCCGGAATCGCCCGCTTGCTCGTGGCGTACGTGCGGCTGGTCATGATCAACCGGTGCAGTTTCTTCAGGGAATACCCCGCCTCCTCACGGAACCACTCGGACAACCAGTCGAGCAATTCGGGATGAGTCGGCAGACTCCCACGCACACCGAAATCGTTGGCCGTCCGCACCAGGCCGGCACCAAAATGGTACTGCCAAACCCGGTTGACGATCACGCGACGCGTCAACGGGTTGTCCGCGGCCATGATCCAACGGGCCAGGGAAATCCGACGACGGCTGGTGAACTTGTCGGCCGTGTCAAAGACCGGCTGCTTGTCGACCAATGCCGCGGGGACGGCCGCCGAGACCACCTCGCCCAACTGATTCGGGTTGCCGCGTTTCAACAGATGTGTCACCGGCGGTTTGGGAGAGGGTTCAAAGAAGAAATAGCCCTTGGGCTGTGTCTTGAGATCCTTGCCAGCAAGTTGATCGGGAGGCAGTGCCGCCCGTGACAGTTCGGCACGCCCCTTGTGCTCGCGTTTCAACCCCCGGAAGACGGCGACCATCGAGTAGTAGTCCTTGGCAGTCAGCGGGTCGAACTTGTGATCATGACATCGAGCACATCCGATCGTCAGGCCCAGGAACACCTGCGACGTGGTACTCACCATGTCGTCGAGTTCGTTGTACAACTCGGCAATCACCTCGCTCTTCTGGACACTGGCACCGCGCTCGGCATCCCAGGGCCCCACGCGATGGAAGCCTGTCGCCAACACCGTCTCGGTCGTCGCACCGGCAATTTCATCTCCGGCAATCTGGTCAATGACAAACCGATCGTAAGGTCGATCGGAGTTCAGCGCACCGATCACCCAGTCACGGTATTTCCAGGCCAACGGTTTGACCCCGTCGACCTCGTACCCGTTCGTGTCGGCATAGCGGACCAGGTCCAGCCAGTGCCGTCCCCAGCGTTCACCGTAGTGGGGATTGGCCAGCAGGCGATCCACCACACGAGCAAACGCCTCGGGAGTCGCCTCGGTGGAAAACCGGTCGACGGCCCCCGGATCGGGTGGCAACCCCAGGAGATCCAGCGACGCCCGTCGGACCAGGTGCCGGGGTTCGGCGCGGGGAGAAGCCGTCATCTGTCGAGCCTCCAACTCGGACAGGATGAAGTTGTCGATCGGGTTTTGCACCCAGTCCAGGTCGCTGACCCTGGGCACCTCCGGTCGGCGAATCGGCCGCAACGACCACAGGCTGAGCCGATCGGCCTGGTCGTCGATTCCATCCGGCCACGCCGCTCCGCGATTGATCCATTCGGTGATCAGCCGGATCTCGTCTGGCCGCAACGCGCGTCCTTCACCCTCCGGTGGCATCCTGGCGTCACCGGGGCCACGTCCCTTGACCAGCCGCACCAGCAAACTCATCTCGGCCTGGCCTGGCACCAGGGCCCGTCCCGTCTCGCCTCCCTTCATCGCCAGGGGCTTGCGATCCAGCCGAAACTCGCCCTCGTCACTCCCTGGACCATGACAACGGAAACAATGGGCCTTGAAGATCGGACGAATGTCCCGCAGAAAGTCCGGTCCCTGTGGCTTGACCGGCTCGGCAGCCGACACGTGACCGAACCCACCCAAGACCACCACCGCCACCACGGTCCACGCGACCCGACCAGCCATGTCACACATCAATTGTTTCATCACGACCTCACCACCACCTCGCCGGTTCAACTCAACCAGCCATCCTACCAAGCCATCACCCCTATCGTCGGGCTCAGGCGACACCGTCAAAGAGTTCGGTCCGAAAGATCCCCTCCTGCTGCGACAGGTACTCGTCTCGCGACATCCCGGGCGTGAACTCTTGAAGCACACGACGACCGGTATCGGCGTCGTCGGCCAGCAGATCCACAGCCATCATCGCCAGTGTCTTGGCCGGTGACACGTAGCCGTTGTCCTTGTCCGCGATGTGCCAGTCGACACTGTGTGGCTCGCCATGAGCCCCTGCCATCACCGGGTGCAGGACCGGCATCAGTTGGCTCAGGTCACCAGCATCGGTCGAGCCGCCACCGTGCGGATAATCCCGATAGCCATCCTCTTCAAAGAGGGTCGCCGCGTTTTCACGGAACAGGTCTCGAAGAATCGGATCGTTGTTCAATGGCAGGTTGCCCGGCACCGTATCGATCTCGACCCGGCAACGCATCGCCATCGCCGCACCCTTCAGGCAGGCGTCCACCCGGGCCGCAGCGTCCTGGATGGCTTCGGCTCGCTTGGCTCGCACATAAGTCTCGAGCCGAACCTCCGAGGGAATCACGTTCACCAGGTCACCCCCCTTGGTGACAATCGGATGCACCCGCACACAATCCTCGTCGCGGAAGGTCTCGCGATGCGAATTGATCCCGGCCAGCGCCAGTTGTGCTGCATACAGCGCGTTGACCCCCTGCTCGGGAGCACCGCCGGCATGAGCCGCCACGCCGCGAAAAGTGACCGTCTTGGCCAGGAAACCGTTGGAAGAAATCCCCACCCCGTGCGTGCCATCTTCCCGGGCGGGACTCTTGGTGTGGATCATCACAGCCATATCAACGTCGTCGAAATGGCCCAGCTTGATCAGTTCCTGCTTCCCACACAAAAACGACGTCTTGCCTTCGCGAACCAGCCCCAGTCGATAATCGATCTCGACGTACTCCTCGGCCGGCACCGCCAGGAAGACAATATTTCCAGCCAGTTCCTCGGCGATTCCCGCACTCTGCAAGCCGACTGCGGCTCCCATCAAACCGGCAATCTGGGCGTTGTGGCCGCACGCGTGTGCTGCCTGTGTATCGGGATTGGCTCGCGGGTGCCCGGGAACCTGCAACGCGTCCAGCTCACCCATCAGCGCCACGGTTGGGCCGGGCCGGCCGCCGCGCAGCACGGCCTTGACGCCGGTCAAACCCAGTCCACTGTCGAACTCCAGGCCGAGGTCGGTGAACACCCCCTGCACCTTGTCGGCAGTGCGGTGCTCTTTGAATCCCAATTCCGGATCATCCATGATCGCCTCGCCCACCCCGATGATCCGATCTCGGTTCTCGTCTATCGACCGGCAGACAGTCTCTTTGAGTGCTCCAGCATTGGTCACGATGTGGTCTCCGGGATCGTGGAACTCAACGAATCAGACGCACGTGGCGTCGTGCCGATAAGGATAGTAGCATAAGCAGACCATCATTCCGCCCGGCCCCACCTTGCCCGTCGCCAACTCATGATCAGGCTTTTCGACACCCCTGCAGCGGCCCAGGGCAACTGGAGCCGTCGTGACCTGCTGCAAGCCGGTGTGCTCGGGGTCGGTGGCCTGGCGCTGTCCAACATGTTGCAGTTGGAATCGGTGCGACGTGCGGTGGCTGCTCGCGTTCAGCGACCCGCCAGGAACTGCATCTTCATGTTCCTCAACGGCGGCCAGGCGCAGATGGACACGTTCGACATGAAGCCGGCGGCACCCGATGGCATCCGGGGACCCTACCATCCGATTGCGACCAGCGTTCCCGGCACCCAGGTCTCCAGCATGTTGCCGCGACTGTCTCGCTTGACCGAGCAATACACGATCCTGCGATCGGCCTCGCATCCGCTGTCGGGTCACAACAGCTCGGCCGCGTACGTTCTCAGCGGACACACTCCGGGCAACGACTCCAGCATCCAGCCCACTCCGATGGACCACCCGACCTACGGGTCGGTCGTGTCCAGGATTCACCCGGCCCCGAATCACCTGCCCAGCAGTGTCCTGACCCCACGCCTGCTGTTCGACATGGGCTTCCCCACGCCCAGCGCTGGTGGTGGCTGGCTGGGGCGTCAATACGACCCCTTTCCGGTCGTCCGCAACCGGATGATGTCCAAGGCACCCGCCTGGAGTGGCACGCTGCCCGGCCCCCGCTCGCTGGCTCTTCCCAGCGACATTTCACACTCGCGACTTGCCTCGCGCCGCAGCCTGCTGGGGCACGTCGACACCGCTTTCACTGCCGCCAGGGACAACGCGTCGGCACGCACCCTTCAGGCACACCAGGACAAGGCACTCAATCTGATCCTGTCCCCGCAATGCCAGGCCGCTTTTGACCTCTCGAAAGAGTCGGCCGCCACCCACGATCGATACGGTCGGTTCGAGATGGGGCAGGTCTTGCTGATGGCCCGCCGCCTGGTTGAATCGGGTGTCCGCTTCGTGACCGCCAACGCGGTGTCCAACCCCAAGAACACCCGACTGTCCTCGTTCCAGATCTGGGACACTCACTTCGATCACTTCCGGCTCTACAACGAGACATTGCTGCCCGAGTTCGACCAGTCCCTCTCGGCCTTGCTCGAAGATCTCCAGACCAGGGGCCTGCTCTCTGAAACACTGGTGATCGTGATGGGCGAGATGGGACGCACGCCGACGATCAACAAGAACAAGGACGGGGGCAGGGACCACTGGGGCCGGGCTTATTCGGTTCTGTGGGCTGGTGGCGGGGTGAATTCTGGACACGTGATCGGAGCCACCGACAAGAATGCCGGCGAGGTGATCGACGCCAAGGCGTCGCCCGACGACATCGCCGCCACGCTCTACGAAGCACTGGGGATTCCTCACGAGACCGTGCTCGAGGACATCGCCGGCCGTCCACGACGGATCACCGACGGCAGCCCCGTTGAAGGGCTACTGGCCTAGGCGTCGGGCCAATTGTGGTTCGACGGGTCCAGCAGGCGACTCGGAGCAAAGTACGGCTCGGGGTAATCATCGGGTTCGTCATCGAGCTCGAGAATCCGGTTGACGATGCAACGGGCACCGTTGAACGACACACCGCTGCCCGACCCACACATTCCCGCCACGATCCAGCGGCCCTCCCCGTCGATCGAACCCACGATCGGGTACTCATCCGGGGTGTATCCAACCGTCCCGCTCCACTCGTTGTCCAGGTCCAGGTCGTAGGGTCCAAAATGGCCCCGCATCTCGGCAGCAGCAAACCGGGTCAGGAACCGTGACGGCTTGTTCCGACCGGCCTCCCGATCCGGCACCCGAGACCCCCCCGACCCCCACAACACTTCCTGTCCGTACTTCCCGGCAAAGTACCAGGAACCGCTGATGCCAATGTGCGGTTCCATCGAGACCGGTCCACCGTCACCCGATGCAGCCTGCTCCTGTATCGGAATAATCGCGTCATGAAAAGACGCCTCGATCATCGGGGTGTACGACTCGGTGGCGTAGAACACGTGACGACAGGAAATCGGCCCACGTGAGGTCTCGACCACGTAGCCCTGCTTGGTCGAGAGCACCTTCTCGACCCGAGTTCGCGTGAACAGTTCCACATGCGCGACCTTCATCGCCTCGCCCAGCAGGCTCCAGACCCACTTGGCCGGGTGCCAACTGGCGGCCTGTTTCGAAAAACCGGCCGGGTGGTTCAACCGCATGCCTGACAACTTGCGGGCCTCGGACGCTTCAATCATTGTCCAGTCGTCGCAGCCGGATTGTTCAGCCAACCGCACGGACAGCCGCAGTGCTTTTTGCTCGTCCTCGGTCCGTGCCTGCACCCAGCCGGCCCGCTTGTAACCACATCGGAATCCGTGCAGTTCGATCGCCTGTTCGATCAGGTCCGCGTTCTGGTAGGCCGCCTCGCAATAGAGCGTGGCGAACTTGTCGGCCATCGACTTCAAGCCATCCGACCGCAGGTCGGGACGCACCCGCCTCAGGTGCTTTCCGACCGTGTCACGAACCATCTTGAAATAACGTCCCATCACGACCAGCCCCTCGTTGCGACCGGAAGATCCACTGGCCGGGTCGTCCATCTCCAGGACAACCAGTCGCCGGTCATCGGGAGCTCGCCGGGCCCAGTGGTAGGCGGCCGCGGCCCCGGTAAAACCTGCCCCGATCACCACCACCTCGGCCGAACTGGGAATCGTGGCCGACTCGTTCTCACGCCACGGATGCTCCTTCCATGGGTTCTCGTCTTCCAGCCACATGGGTGTCCGGGACACCTTGCCCGGGATTCTCAGGCAATGCAGGGCCTTGGGCATATTGATGAACGCCTGGAACAACGCCCACCCGGCGAATTTCAACCACCGCAGGGGCCATGGCTCGTCGCCCCACTTCACCGCAACGAAGTGCCCGGCTGCCTGGAAGTCCTGCTTCCGCAGCCCGATCAACAGTTCGATGACAAACGCCACCCGCTGCAACAGATTGACATTGCGTTCCGAGAGATACCGATCGACCTCCCGCCTGTTCCGACCCATGCTCACAGTGTCTCACTCCCGGCCCGTATGGCACCTCATGCAAGCAGCGGCCAAGACCCGTGGGTTGATCCGGTGATCATCCTCGCGATACGGAGACAATTCGCCGTGGCACTGTCGGCAGTCGATCTGCTGGGCCAACACCTTGGCGTGGACCTTTTCAAAATGCCAGAAACCGGGCCGGGTGTCGGCTATGTCGGATTCCACGTCGTGGCAATCGGCACAACGCTGCTCACCACCCTGCTGCACCGGACGCTTCCAGGCAGCGGTCTTGAGGATCGTGCGGGCTGCCACTCGTCCGGTGACCACGCAGGGCCCCAGGAACGTCCCTTCCAATGCCGCCTTGCCGTTGATCAGCGCCAGCCCGGTCAGTTCGCCCACGGCGTAGAGGCCCGGAATCGGCCGCTTTTTCTTGTCGACCACCCGACATCCCAGGTCAATTGCCACCCCCCCCATGCTCTTGCGGGTCAGCGGAAAAGTCTGGATCGCGTAATAGGGAGGCGTCTCCAGTTTCACCGACGCCGTGTTGTTGAATTCGGTCTTGCCCGGACCAAAGCGACCGAAGTCATCGTCGACTCCCTTGTCCACCAGCGAGTTGTATCGGGCGAGAGTGGCTTTCAGGTTCTCGACGGGCAACCCCGCCTTGCGGGCCAATTCCTCGATCGTGTCGGCCGACTGGACGAGCTTCGGGTTGGCGAATATCAGGCGGTTGACCTTGCCCGTGTCGGCCCAGTCCGATCCGGAGACGCTGAATTCCTTCCGGGTGGCCTGGTCGAAGATCGCCCAGCAGGTGACCTGTTCCTGTTTCAACAACGCCGGCATCACGTCCTTGGCCCAGCCGTGGTCGTTGGCAAATCTCTTGCCCTGCCAGTTGACCAGGATTCCCCACATGTTGGCCGCATTCAGCCCCTTATTGCTGCCGGGGTTCTGTGGATCGGGCAGCCCCGAATAGTAGTTCCACTGGTAGTCCATTTTGACCAGGTCGCCGCCGATTTCCCGGACCATCTCATGGCCCAGGCCAATCGAGTGCCGTCCCGATCCGGCCAGGATCGTCTTGGGAAAATCGAACTCCGCAGGCCAGAATTCCCGGACCAGGTCCAGGTTGCTTTGAAATCCGCCGGTGGCCAATACCACCGCATCGGACTCCATGAGCCCGCTGGTATTCTCCCGCATGTCGGTCGTCCGCACGCCGACAACCCGCTCGTCGCGAATCACCAGCGAATCGGCCCGGGTGTTCCAGACGAAGCGGACGTTGGACCGTTCCAGGCAGGCCCGGTACACCGGTGTCACCAACCCGATGCCCCGCTCGGCCGGCTGATGGAAACGATCGACACTGTTGCCCGGGGCGTTGTCGACTCCGGAGAACACCACTCCCAGGTCAACCAGCCAGTCGTAGATCATCTCGCGAGAATGATCGACGTAGTACCGGACCCATTTTCGGTCGGCCCCCTCGCCCCATTCAACGAAATCCTTGTAGGCCAGGTCGGGAGAATCCTTGAAGCCGGCCGCCGTCTGAACCGGCGTGTCCACGACTGCCACGCCTCCCTGCGACATCACCGCGTGACCGCCATAGACACTCGACATGTCAATGACCACCACCGAGGCGCCGCCATCAGCCAACTCCAGGGCCGTCGACAGGCCGGAGAGACCGGCACCAACGACGATCACCCGTGGAGGGGCTGTCGTCTTTTGTGGTCCCGGACCACCAGCCGGATCATCACCGGCACCCATCTCGCTGCCTCCGACGATCAGAGCCAGCCCAACGGCGGCCACCGGAACAATCAACAACAGGCTTTCGACAGCGGTCCTGGACCGAGCGGTCATTCCGATCCGCCCCCATCGAGCCGTTTCAATTCGATCTGGCGAAACTCGATCTCCATCGACGGACCACCGTGCAACTGCAGGCCGATGATTCCCTTGGGAATCCGCTTGGCTTTCTCGTTGTCGATCACCTCCGAGGCCATCCGGCCGTTGATGGTGAAGAACATCCTGTAACCCTTCACGACGACATGCACGTCATTCCAATCCCGCCGCTTGACGTGGCTGGCCTCCAGGCCCCTCTCGAGTTTCGTCACCGTCTTCTTCCCGTCGGCGGCAATCACCACGCGGTGACCTCTCTGGACCAGGTACGAACCGCGGGGATAGCCATGAAAATCCCACGACCCCAGTACCTCGGGCCCCACTCCGACGTGACCGAAGTCGGCGTGGTAACCACTGATCTTGTGCGTCTTGGAAATTCCCAGCAAGCCACGGATATGGATTCCCGAGTTGCCCTTCGTGCGGAATCGGTAACTGAGTTTCAACTCGTAGTCGGACAGGTTCTTGTCGTGGAAAATCAGGTCCGACCCCTTGCCGTCGGTCTTGCCGACCAGCAACCCGTCACGGACCGACCAGTGGTTCTTCTTCTCGGCGGGAATCACGTTCCAGCCCTTCAGGGTCTTTCCGTCGAAGATCGACTGAAACCTCTCGGCCGCCGTGGCGACACCGGGAACCACCAGGCCGATCAATGTCGACAACACCAGAACTCTCATGACAACTCCTTGCCCGTCTCTGCGGGTGCTCACTTCTTCCCGAACCGGTACACCGATCGGGCCGTCTTCCCCAGGATCCACTTCTTGTCCTCGGCCGTGAAGAACGGGATGAGATCCTTCATGATCAGCAATTCGTAAAAGTTCGCGTAGATCATCCGTCGCGGTCCAAACGTGTCATAGATCTTGCGCAGGTAGGGCCACATATCGCGAAACGGCGGTTTCTGCTGCGACGGATTGTGCAACGACGTCCGCACGTAGACGTTGGGAAACTTCTTCAGTGCCAGGATCTGGTCGATGCCCTCACTGTCGGGCCGGGCGATGTCGATCATCGCGAAATGGTCTATCACCAGTTTCACACCGGGAAACCGACGGGCCATGTCGGCGACCTGCGACAACTGGTGGGGTGCCAGGAAGATATTGAAAACGGCGCCCAACTCCTGGGCCCGTTTCCACAGCGGATAACACGCCGGGTCGTTCATCCAGATCGTGTTGCGGTCATAAATCGGGCTCAGTCGCAGACCGACCAGGTGGTCACGTTTCATCAACCGCTCGAGCCGCCCTGGATTTTCAGGATCACCGGGCCGGTGCAAACCGTGTCCAACCAGCAGGCCGATGGCAGCGAAACGATCCGGATGAGACTTGACGCAATGACTCGAGTACGAGTTGTCGGTCCCGTAGTAGCACACGTGGCTGATGACGGTCCTGGCAATCCCGTGCACCTGCATCTCGGCCAGCAGGTGATCCATCGAATAATTGCGGCGGGGCTTGCTGTTGGGGCAATTGGAGAGCTTGGGATTGATCGGAAACGACTTGTCGTTGATCAACCAGGCGTGTTCGGCCCCATTGACGATCTCATCGTCCCGGTCCTGCACCGCCGCCACCGGGGGCGGGCTTGGCAGTCCCGACACCGCGACACCAGCCAGGCCCGTCTTCAGGAAAACACGTCTGTCGATTCCACTCATGGCTTCAACGGCAACAATTCGACCTTGCGGAACTCCACCGGGTGGCTCTCTGACTGTAACGAGATCGACCCACCTTCGATCAACAACGACTTCCCCGCGGGCTTGCCGGCGATCAACTTCTTGGCGTCCTTGTCGTTGGGATCGAGTTGTGGCCTGGTGTATTCCAGGACCGTCTTGCCATCAATCTTGTGACGAATGATCTCGCTGCCCCGCACCTCGATCTCAACCGTCACCCACTGGTCACCCCGGTACGTCTTTGACGCCGAGCTGGTGCAATGTGGCTTGTGAAGCTTGCCCTTGTAGAAGACGTGGGTTCCCGGTGTGCAAAGGTTCGCCGTGGGTCGCTTTCCCATTTTCCGACCACCCAGCAACTGCACCTCAATCGAGACCGGGAAGTTCTGGTCCTTGCCCATCGACTCGGGAGCCTGCCCGTGCACCATGATGCCACTGTTTCGGAATGCCCAGCCCGGACCGCCGGTCACCTGCTGGCCCGTGAAGCGGTACTCGCAACGGATGATGTAGTGCGAGAACGGTTTCTCGTAGAACAGGTGTCCGAATTTTGCACCGAACCCCTTGTAGGCGTCGTAACCCACCTTCAGCACTCCGTTCTCAACACGAAACGTCTTGCCAAAGTTCTCCCCGAGATCGTGCCCCTTGATCTTCACCTTCCAACCCGACAAGTCCTTGCCGTTGAACAACTGGATCCACTTTCCCTTGGTCGCATCCGCGGCAGTCGTATCAGCCGTCAGCAGGGGAACCAGAAACAGCGACCAGCACAGTGCACCGGCCAGGTGATTTCGCAATCGGCATGTCATGTGAAAGCTCTCGAGTGAAGAAGAAAAGACGAAATGGTGTGGCATTTCAGATGGAACCAACATTGTGCGTTGTCAGGCACCGCCGGGAAAGTCGACAGGCCATTCGTTCAGGGAACAAATTTCAGCAGGCTCTGTCCCTTGGCCGGCATCGACGCCAACGCCTGCCTCAACATGGCCAATGCCGCAGCCGCCGTGGCGTCATCCGGAGGGGCCGCCAACGGACTCTTCTCCAGGACATCGGCGGCAACATCGAAGAATCTACCATCCCCGTAGAGCTTGAACCGCTGGGTCCGAACAAAACGCTTTGGTGGGGTCCGTTCCGGCCGAGGGCAATAGTAGACGTGAATCCAGTCTCGCGACCGGTACTCCTGGTCACCAGCCAGCAGACCCGCAAAACTTCGACCGTCCAGCCCTTCGGGAACCTCCGTTTGAGCCACGTCGAGTACCGTGGGCAGAAAGTCCGAGAAATCCACCAGCGCGTCGGTGACCTGCCCGGCAGCAACCCGTCCTGGCCACCGCACAACCAATGGCACCCGGGTTCCCGCGTCGGTCATCTGTCCCTTGCCACCACGAATTTCTCGTCCGTTCAATCGAGACCGGATCTTGCGGTTCGTGCCATTGTCACCGGTGAAGATGATCAACGTCCGGCGATCCAGGCCCAGTTCATGGACTTTCGCCACCACGCGGCCCACCTGTTCGTCCATGTACGCCACCATGTCCTGGAAATTCCGTTGCTGGTTCTTGCTCTGCCGAGACGCGCTTGCCGGCGTCGGCAGGAACGGGTTGTGAACCTGGATCAAAGGCATGTAGGCAAAAAATGGGCGGTCCCGGTTGGCTTCGATGAAATCGGTCACCGACCTGGTGACAATATCCGGCCCGTAATCATCGGGGCCAAACGTTCGGTTGGTTCCGTTGATGTACAACAACGGTTTCCAGAAACGGGACCCCAGTTGATCGACCTGCCACAAACAGATCTCGTCAAACCCGGTCTTCTCGGGCCACGTCCCCTTGCCGCGAAAACGGTCCGCGTAGTGGCGAGCTCCCAACAGTTGCCACTTGCCCGCCACCGCCGTCCGGTAACCGGCCGCCTGCATGTATTGCCCGATGGTCCTTTGATCCCGGTTGAGCACGGAGAAGGCCGAGTAGTTGCGGACGTTGGAGAGCCCGGTCATCAGCTTGACCCGGCTCGGAGTACAAAGCGGCTGGGAGTAACAGTGCCGGAACCTCAGGCCCTGCTTGGCCAGTCGGTCGATATGCGGAGTCTTGTACTGCTTGCTGCCGTAGCAGCCGAAACACTCGTAGCCCACGTCGTCGGCCATGATCAGGATCACGTTGGGCCGTCGCCCTTCACCGGAGGACGACACCCTCGTCCCCGCCAGCTTGAGATAAGCCACCGCGTAACGACGACCAAGTTCACGATAGGAACCGGCATCGAAGTGGACCTTGTCCCCCTTGTGCTTCAACCCCTTGGCCAAAACGAAGGCCGTTCGTGGCACGGATCCTGGCAATTGACGATGAGCCGCATCGACCGCCTGCTTGGCCTTGTCCCAGGGGCGTTCGGGCCAACGTCCCATCTGGCCAGCAACAAAAGGAACACGCGGCGACTTCAACTCGTGGCGAAACCTCGCGACCAGTTCATGCAGTTTCTTCTCGTAAACCTTCGCCCGTTCGGGAGTGCTGTCCGATTCTCCCTGGTGCCAGAGGATTCCCTTGAGCGTACCGTGCTTCATTGCCGCACGAATCCGCTTCAGGCAGTCGTCCCACGGGTGCGTTTTGGTGCTGGCATGGAACCCGCCAGGTTCCCAGGCCGCGATCGGTGATCCCCCCACGGCACAAGGCACCAGTCCGATCGTCGTGCCCGGACGAGCCCGGATGACTTCACGAGCAAAGGACCGTCCCACGCCGACACCGACCACGGTTGGTTTGTCGAAATGCAACGGATCAACCGCCGGAACCCAGCGACCGTCCCGGCCGTACTTCAACACACCGGGAATCGGCCGTTTGTCCTCGGCCGCCACTCTCCCGCGGCCCGCCATGTTCGACTGGCCGACCAGCAGGTACAGGTGAAAATCTTTTTTGGCAGGGAGTTTCGTTTCGGCCGCGGCGGCGGCCGACAGCATCAGGACAGGGACCAGTCCGGCAACCAGTGGGCATCGAATGAGAAAACTCACGAGCACTCCGTCCTTCACAATGGGAACCTCAACCAACCTTGGCTAAGTTACCTTCTGCCCGTTTGGGATCCCATCAACTTGCACTCGTCTTTCAAACTTCGAGACCGGAGATTCACACCATGCTCCCATCCTCTACCAACGTTGTCGTGATCGGCGGCGGCGTGCTGGGTACCAGTGCCGCGTTTCACCTGGCGGAGGCGGGAATCGAAGACATCGTGCTGGTTGACCGTGGGCCAGTCGGAGCCGGAACCACACCCATGGCCGCCGGACAAACCGGTTACCTCAACAGCGACCGCTTCGCCACCGACTTCGGACTCTACAACGTCGAGTTCTTCGAGAATTTCGAGGCCAGGACCGGTCACGCGATCAACTTTCACCAATCCGGCAGTCTCCGAATCACGCTCACCGACGCCTACCACCAGGACCTGGAACGCCGGCTCGAGGTCGCCGCGGATATCGGTGACGACGCCCGCATCATCTCAGCCGAGGAAGCCCGGGCAATGGTGCCACTGCTGGCACCCGCCCCGGACTGCCGCATCATGCTGATGCCCCGCGACGGCTGGGTGGAACCCAAGTCCGTCGCGGTCGCCTACGCCGCGGCCGCGGTCGATCGGGGAGTCCAGTTCCACACCGGAATTCCCGTCACCGGCCTGGTTCAAAATGGCGACCGGGTCACAGGAGTCACAACACCACAGGGAACACTCCAGGCCAACTGGGTGGTGCTGGCCGCGGGAGCCTGGTCCCGACAACTCAGCCAGCCCCTGGGAATCAATCTCCGCAGCATCCCGGTCCGACACCAGTCATTTGTCACCGCTCCGCTGGCCGACGCACGGCCCGACCAACCGATCGTTCGCATCACCGAGCCACAATTCTATGTCAGACCTGAAGCGGGGGGACTGCTGGTGGGCGGATACGGTTACAGGCCCCTCAGTTTTGACATGGACAACTTTGAGGATGGTTTCGAGATCGCCGCTCTCGAGGCCGATCAGGTGTACTACGAACAATTGCAGGCCGCCGCCGAACCCTTCTTCCCGGTACTCGGGAACGCCGTCCGGGTCCAGGACCGCCGCGGACTGCCGACAATTTCCCCCGACGGCCGCATGGTCATTTCTGAACCAGCCGGAGCCCAGGGCCTGGTCGCGATGACCGCCTGTGGGGTCGGTGGAATCGATCGCTCTCCGGGAGCCGGTCGGATCGTCGCGGACATTGTGGCCGGACGCGAACAGTGGATCGACCCCGAAATCCTCGGTGCCAACCGCTTTGGACAGGACTTCATTGACGACGTCGTGCTGAGAGCCCGGTGCGAAGAAATCTACGCACACCACTACCACGACGTGTACTAGGCAGACGAAGCCAGCCGCCACACCGGGCGGATCCCCGGTCCCGCGGGCACTACCCCTCGTAGTGCTTATGCCAGTGTTTCTGCAAGGCCATGAACTTGCGAACCGACTTGATCTGTTCGGTGTCGGTCACCTCGCTCCGTGAGACCTGTTGGCCACCGGAGGAATAAACAACGTAAGCCGGCTTCCGTTTGCCCTTGCCACTCTCGACCACGAATCGCGTCCCCCGTGGGTACTCCTTGGCGAACTGAGCCGACTCCAGGAATTCCTCGATGTTCTTCGTGTCCACCTTGGTGAAGGACTCCTTGTGATCCTTTCGCACACGCTTGGACTGCTTGAGTATCGACTTGATGATTCGCTTGGAGGAGACTTCCTTGACCAGTAAGACCGTGTCGATTTTCTTCTCCCGATCGGCGATCGCCTTGAAGAAATCCGACTCTCCCAGTCCCGACTTCACTCCGTCGAAACCTCCCTCGAGCAGGTACTTGGTGCGGTGAGTCGTGGTCCCCAACTTGGTGGAAGCCACACCTCCACTTGGACCGACCAGTTTCATCTCGGCCGCATCGGTCGACACCACAAATCCACAGAAAACCAGGACCGCAACCAGTCCATGGAGATTCGGCGCAACAAGACAGGAAAGAGAGGGGGGACAGGAAAGGCTATGGTCGCTGGTCGATGTTCTCATCTCTGACTCTCATCGAGACATGGAATGAAGCGGAAAGGTCGTTACATCATAGGAGAATCCTCCGCGACGTAAATCGTAGGCCCACGTGCCTGCCAACTCTCCGGCAGCTAGAATACGCGGACCTCCACTCACCACATCCAGGCCTCCGGGAATTTCATCCACGATGCGACCAGCACTGTCGGCTCTACTTGTTTTGCTCTGGAGCGGTACCGCGATGTCGGCCCGCCCCAATATCGTCTTCATCTACACCGACGATCAGGCACCTCGTGCCGTTGCCGCCGCCGGAGACACCCGGTTCATCACACCAAACATCGATCGCATTTTCCGGCAGGGCGCCCATCTGACCAATGCGTTTGTCACCACCCCGGTCTGCAGCCCCAGCAGGCTTGGTCTGATTGCCAGCCGTTATGGCAGCGAACTGGGTGTCACCGACTGGATCAGCCCACGTGCCGAGAAGACATTGGGGTTGGCCAAGGGCACCACGACATGGCCGCAACTTCTGGCCGACGCGGGTTACAAAACGGCACTGTGCGGAAAGTGGCACCTGGGCACACAGGACCACTTCCACCCCACGCGGTTTGGTTACCACGAGTTCATGGGCATCCGTACGGGAGGGTGTCCCCCCAAGGGGGCACGGCTGGAGATGTGGGATGGTACGGTCCGCAAGATGGACGGATACACCTGCGACGTCTTCACCGACCACGCACTGGACTTCATCCGTCGTCAGCACTCGGACCAACACGCCTTTGCTGTTTCGCTGCACTTCCGAGCTCCCCATGCTGCGTGGTTGCCGGTTCGGCCGGAGGACTGGGCCCCGTTCAAGGATCTTGATCCCGCCATCCCCGAGACCGGATACAAGGACATCGACGTCCCCCGTCTCAAGAAATGGACCCGCGAGTACCTGGCCGCGGTCAAGAGCATCGACCGCAATGTCGGGCGTGTGCTCGCACTTCTGGAGCGATTGAAACTGGCCGAGACGACGATCGTCGTCTTCACCAGCGACCACGGTTACAACCTGGGTGATCACGGTGTGTGGTACAAGGGGAACGCGCAGTGGATCCGCAAGCCATTGCCACCACAAAAGTGGAAACACATCGGGCCACGACAACGGCCCAACATGTGGGACACCAGCCTCAGGGTGCCCTGCGCCATTCGCTGGCCAGGAGTCATCAAGCCTGGCACAAAGATCACCCAGACTGTCTCGAACCTCGACTGGTTCCCCACTTTGCTCGCGATGGCAGGAGTCCAACAGCCCAAGTCGGTCACTCTCCGGGGACGCGATTTCACACCGCTGTTGCGCGGGCAGGAGTTGGCCTGGGACAACGATCTCTACGCCGAGTACAGCATGCACCACGGGGCGAAGACCCACATGCGAGCCTGGCGGACCCCGCACTGGAAATACATGAAGGATTTCGCCAACCCGGGTCGAGAAGAACTCTACAACCTGGACAAAGACCCGGGGGAAACGAAAAACCTCGCCGCCAGCACCAGGACGCAGCACACCCGCATCAAGGCCGAACTCGGTAAACGCATCCTGATCAGGATGCGTCGACTTGGGGATCCGGTGGCTCCGAATCGGTGACCGTTTCGCCTTCGCCGTGGCTGTCAAATCGGAAGGCCGCGACCAGGAACCAGCCAACGACCACTGCCGCCAGCAGGCAGATTCCCGACACCACCATCGGCTGATCAGCGAACGTGAACATCGCCTCCATCGAGCGGGAGTCGAATTCGGACCAGGTCGTCACGGGGCTGGAATTCATGACTGTGGGCTCCTGGGCTGCTGTGCGATTTCGTCGAGGACAATCGGCACGACCCCCAGGTCGGCCACATCGAGACCGGCCAGTTCCGCTTCGGGCGACACCCGCAACAGCCCCGCCCTGCTCAAGCCCAGGCTGATCAGGTATCCCGGCACAAGGCCGACTCCAATCATCACGGCGATCCCGACCAGTTGGCCGGTCAGAGATGTGACGTTCTCGTGCTGGGGGTAGCCGCTGGCAAAGAGTCCCATCGCCAGCATCGACCACACCCCGGCACCACCGTGAACGGCTATCGCACCAACGGCATCGTCAATTCCGCAGCGTTCGAGTCGGTCGCCGACCACGACGACGAGCCCTCCACCGGCAAAACCAATCAGGTAGCCCAGCGCGGGATGGTACACGTCCACACCCGAGGCGATCGAGATCATTCCGGCCAAACCACCACTGATCGTCCAGTAGGGATCTCCCTTGGAAACGATGAAGGCCCCCATGGCGCCACCGGCAAATCCCATTGTCACCGTGAACGCCAGCGAGCCCAGGGTCATCGGTGTCCCGTAGATGCTCCGCCACGGTTCCGGGGACGCACCCGGCTCGGCCACCCCAAACACGGCGCACGCCGCATAAAAGGCATAGAAGCCGGTAAAAATCAGCATCAAACCCAGCATGGTCATCGGCAGGTTGTGCGGAGGGATCGACTGGGGCCGCCCCTGTTCATCGTACTTTCCGATTCTCGGCCCCAGGTTCAACAACACGCCAAGCGTGAAGGCAGCCGCCACGGTGTGCACGCACCCGCCAGCACCCCAGTCATGGAAACCGAATGCCTTGTACAACCACGCTCCATCACTCCAGCCCCACGCGGCGGCCAGGATCCAGACGACCGAACCCAGGATCATCGCCAGCAACAAGTACGCCCCCAGGCGAATCCGCTCGATGGCCGCTCCCGACATGATCGATGCGGTCGTGAAACTGAACAACAAGAACGCAAACCAGAAAACGCCGGTGATGTTGTCGTTGAGATTCGGACCCATCTGGTCACTCCAGGGCAACGCGGCCGCCGCCGCCGGTGTGTCGGCCGGCACGATTCCGCCCTGGAACGCGTAGTAGATCCACCAGCCGAACAGGAAAAAGGCCGGCGTGATCACCGCGCAGGTGAGCAGGTTCTTCATCATCGTCATCAAAACGTTCTTCTGGCGGGCCACTCCCGCCTCGTAGATCATGAACCCGGCGTGGATCAACCACATCAAAACGCCGGTCCAGAAATAGAACGTCTCGATCGTCTTCTCGGCAAAAAGCCGTGCGTCGCCTTCCACGTTTCCGCTCCACCGCAACCTGTGTCCACGCGGCCTGACCGCGAGTCGACCTGCAACGAGCCTACCATCCCCACCGGCACTCTCACCAGCACCACGACAGTTGCCATCTTGTTTGAGGCCCGAAGGTCCGATAATATAAGCAGGAACAGATGCCTTCACGCAGTGGAATTCGAGACGAATGATTCCTCTTCCCTCACATCCCCAACTCACCAGGCGAACAGCCCTTCAGGCTGGATCTGTCGGATTGCTCGGGCTGGGCATGAACCATGTTTCGGAGTTGCGGGCCGAGACCGCTGGCACCCGCCAGGGACATGCCAAGTCGGTCATCTTCGTTTTTCTTTCCGGTGGTCTGACCCAGCACGAGAGTTTCGATCCCAAGCCGAAAGCTCCACAAGGGGTCCGTGGCGATTTCAACCCGATCTCGACCAACACCCCGGGCTTCCAGATCTGCGAACACCTGCCGCTGCTGGCCCAGCGCAGTCACAAGTGGTCGGTGCTCCGCTCGTTGACTTCACCCTACAACGGCCACTCATCGGGGCACATGGTGTTCCTCTCGGGACGCACCCCGCTGCCGCCCACCTTCAACGGCAACAAGCCGATGCCCGAAGACTGGCCCTCGATCGCTTCGATCGTTGGGGCCGTCACTTCTCCACGAAACAACAACCTGCCTCCGGCGGCCGTTCTCCCGGAACGATTGGTGCATCGTACAACGCGGGTCATCCCCGGCCAGTTTGCCGGCCGAATGGGCCGACGCCACGACCCGTGGTTCATCGAGGCCTCGCCGTTCAACGCCAGATCGTACGGTGCCTACCCCGGCTACGAGTTCCATTTCACCCGGGGTCGCGAACGGAACAAAAACCTCGCCTTCCAGGCTCCCAACCTCAGCCTGCCCGAAGGCATAACCCGCGGCCGGCTGGGCAATCGTCGCCAGTTGCTCGATGTGCTCGAGTCACAACGCCGGGATCTCGACGCGTTCGCGTCAACCGAGAACTTCAGCCGGTCACGACAGGGAGCCATCAACCTGCTGACCGACAAGTCGGTTCAGCAGGCCTTCGATGTCACGCGGGCCCCCGAAGAGGTGCAGCAACGATACGGCAAGAATGCCTTCGGATGGTCTTTACTGATGGCGCGTCGGCTGGTCACCGCTGGCGTCAACCTGGTGCAGGTCAACCTGGGAAACAACGAGACCTGGGACACGCATGACAACGCTTTCCCGTTGCTCAAGGACTGCCTGCTCCCCCCGACCGACCAGGCTCTCTCGGCACTGATCGACGACCTGGAGGACAGCGGACAGTTGGACGAGACGCTGATCGTGATGCTTGGCGAGATGGGTCGCACTCCCAAGATCAACACCAAGCTGCCCGGCCGTGACCACTGGGGCGCGGTGCAGAGTGCCTTTTTTGCCGGAGGCGGGATCCAGGGTGGCCGCGTCATCGGCAGTTCCGACCAGTTGGCCGCCTACCCCGCCTCGAATGCCCAGCGACCCGAAAACGTCGCCGCCACGATCTACCATTCACTCGGACTCCCCGACACCACGGCGTGGGTCGACGAGTTGAATCGGCCGCATCACATCTACTACGGCGAACCGATCTACGACCTGCTGTAAACGGCTCTCAGCAACGGTCGCAGAAGCAGCCCGGCGGCGAGCACACCCAGTCCCGTCAGCCAGATGTTCGGGTCAACCCAGAAGGCCAGGAAGCCGCAGGCCACCAGCCCGATGGCCGAGATCCAGGCTGGATACAGTCGCTCCTCTTTCGAGAGCCTCAGCGCCGCGAGGTTGGTCAGCGAGTAATAGATCAACACGGCAAACGCACTGAACGACCAGGTTGTCCTGACGTCGCCCAGCGTGGTCATCACGACGATCAGGACACCCACGGCCACCACCGCCGCCGTCGGCGACTCGCCTCGTGAATCCAGTTTCGACAGTATCCGCGGCAGGTCACCACGACGGCCCATAGCCAGCGCCACTCGCGAGAGCCCCAGGACCAGGTTCAACAGCACTCCCAGCATCGCCAACACGGCACCGACAGCCACCAGTCGTGCCAACCCTGGGCCACCAAATTGTCCGGCGGCTCTCTCCAATGGCGCCGGCACTCCCGTCACACCGATCGCAAAACCTTCGACTCCCGCAGCACTCAAACCAACGACCGCTACCGAGACATAGAGCACCATCGAGACGACAAGGGTGGCGATCATCGCGCGGGGAATCTTTCGCCGGGGATCCTCGATCTCCTCGCCCATCGTCGCAATCCGTCCATAACCGGTGTAGGCCACAAACATCAGTGCACACGCCTCGGCAAATGCCCCGGCTGTTGTCGTTTCCTCGGCCGGACGCCAGAAGGGAACCAGGCTGGCACCCGCCCCGGACATCACCTCGGCAACACCACACACGACAAAAACCACAAGCGTCCCCACCGTTGCGACCACCAGCACCAGGTTGATCCGGTTGGAACGCCTCAAGCCAAGCAGGACCAGCGACGTGACCGCCACGACCACACCGCCTGCCAACGGGGCGTCGGGAACTGCATCCAGTTCGACTCCCAGCCGACGCAGATACGCGATCACGCCCAGTGCAGCGGTGGCGGCCGAGGCACTCTTGGCACACAAGAACATCCACCCGGCTACAAAACCGACCCACGGCACCAGCCACCGGTGGCCGTACTCGTAGGTGCCGCCACTTTGAGGGTGGTTGGCGGCCAGTTGTGCACTGCTGAGGCCATTGCAGGTGGCAACGACAGCGGCCACGGCAATCGCGGCGATCGCGGCCGGGCCAATGATCCCCACGGCGATCCCGATGCTGACAAACACACCGGTCCCGAGAATCGATCCCAGGCCCAGCACGATCGCTCCACCGACGCCAACCTGTCGCTTCAATCCGAGAGCCGCAGGCTGGCTCTCGGCCGTCTCCCCGCTCACCTCATCCTCCCTCGGTTTTGTCGACTGCCGAAAGGCAACGGACTGCCAGTCGCCCCAGCAGCAATTCCAGTTGGCCGGTAATTTCAGCACATTCGTTACTAAAACCGGTCACCGGTTGCAATCGCTCCCTCAGGCAGGCGATCGTCGTCTCGACCCGCCAGCGGTCACCTTCCTCGACCGAATGGCAGAGTGTACCGAAGAATCGGCCCAGTGACTCACTGGCCTGGTCGCCGTGCCGATCGCCTTCCAACAGGCGATCCAGGCAAGTCAATCGAATCCCGATGTCGGCAATCAAGAAGGCCGTCGCCAGGGATCGTGACAGGTTGAGCATCGTATCGCCTGAACCGCCAGGTCCCTCGGTCACTTCACCGTCGCTGTCCGGCTCGTGTTCGAATTCCTCGTCTTCATCGAACACCCAGCATCCATCAGCCTGTTCGACATCAAACGATTCCCGTTCGACCTCGTCCAACAACCGCCACCGGTTCCGTTCTCCCTCAAACCAGCTCTCGCGTCTCGAGTCCATCCTGCGGTTCCCCCGTGCCGTCGCGACGTCCGTCCCGCCATGGGATCGCATCCGGCAGATTCGTCTTTGCCTGCGGCCTGCGGACGACCGACCGTGGCCCGACTCCTCCTTTCTCCCCCGTCACAACCATCCTCATCGTCTGCGACCATTGGACTCACCCGGCGGGGATCACTGTCAATGCGAGTCCCGGAGAATCGCGATCTTTGAGAGGATTTTCACCCGGGCCTATCTGGACCGCAGCACTCCGTCGATCATCTGGTAGGCCTCGTTCCGCATCGCGTCGGGAAAATTGTGATTGCTGTCAGGATGCCGGATCACCAAACGCCCCTCCGCCCCCAACAGGCTGTAGACCGGCTTCGCGGCCTTGGCGCACCGGTCGACACTCCGATAACGAAAATTGCCGTCCCGCAACGGCGCGTTGACGAACAATGGCCGTGGTGCCAACGCACCCAGCAGTTCCTGGAAGTCGTACGGAATCTCGGTCAGTCGACCACGGTAGTTGGACAACCTGGGCATGTACCGGATCTGGCACCAGCCGGCACCAAATTTCCAGACCCGCTCGGTCGCGTCGTAGTAGTCCTGGTACGAATCAAAACCACAACTGCTGACCACCACTGTGATTCGCTTGTCAAAAACCGCGGTGTAGATGGCGTTGTGGCCACCCAGCGAGTGGCCGATGGCACCGAACCCTCGTGAAGCATCGACGTAATCGAGCGAACTCAGCAGGTCGAGGCCTCGAGAATTGTCCCAGATCGCCTTCATCGTGCCACTGACATAGTCCTGTCCACCAAGATTCGGCCAGTAGTTGGCCAGGTGGGGATACGCCGGCGACAGGGTGACATAGCCGCGTTCGGCCAGTTCCTTGCCATAAGCTCGGCCGGCCCGGCCTCCCAGTCCCATCACCACCTTGTGACCGACCCGATTGTCGGTCGGGTGCAGACAGAGTACGGCGGCCGCCTTGCGTTTCCCCGCCAACACGTCCTTGGGAATGCACAGGTAGGCCGGAGTCAGCATGTCCTTGTCGACCCGATATCCGATCAATTGTCGTCGAAAACTGCCCGCATCAACATCCTCGAGTACCTTCACTTCAACCGGGCCACGACGATCGTCACCGGGAAATCGTCCCATCACCGTCTGCATGCCCGCCACAATTTCGGCCCGACGCTTCGCCCAGTCCGCCGGCGTCTTGACCGGTTGAACCGCACCACCGTCACCGTGAAATTGCAGCAGGTTGTCCGCATTCAATCTCGTTTTGTCTGCCGCTCCGACCGTGGCCACACATCCAATGCCCAGCAACACTGCCAGCACCTCACCACTCACCCGTCTCATCATCGCTTCGACCCCGTCTCTATTTTTTCGATTGCCTCGCCAACAGAAAACCAGTAACTGCGCTCGTTTGCAAACGAGCAAACACCGGTTCTCTCGTTGAGTACGCCTCCAACGATGGAATAGAATTGGTGTGTCCCTTGGTCTCCCCGGGTCTCTCATGTCACGTCATTCCCGCAACCTGTTCCTGGCTGTTGCGTTGCTGACCGCCGGGACCGGCGGCTGCGGTGAAGATACCCCAATCGCCACACCCGCAACGATCCCCGGAAAGCTCATTCGGGACGACACGGGGCGACTGGAAGTGGTGACCCTCAAAGAACAATCCGTGACCCGGGACGAATTGCAGTCCATTGTTCGCGACGGGTCTTCCAGCCTGAAATCGCTGAACCTGATCCGCTGTCGCATTCCAGTGGGATCGCTCGAATTGCTCTCCGGCCTCGAACAACTCGATTACCTCGATCTTCGAGGCTCCTCGATCACTGACCCCGATCTCGAGCATGTCGGTCGACTCCAGACTCTCACGGTGCTCGATCTCTATGACACCCGTGTCACCGACGTGGGTGTGGAGCATCTCCGCGAACTCACAAATCTCAAGTCACTCGGCCTCTACAAGACCGATATCACCAACGCCGCCCTGGCCCACGTGGCGAAGATGGACCAACTCGACCTGATCACCGTCACCGAGACTCAAATCAACGACGACGGATTGAAACACCTCGAGAGACTGCCGCAGATTCGCTACCTCGACATCGCCCAGACCCCGATCACCGGCCGTGGCCTGAAACACGTCACCGGCATGTCGAATCTCATCGATCTCAACCTGACCTATTGCCGCAACTTCAACGACGCCGGTCTCGCCCATGTCAGGGCCTTCCCCAAGCTTGAGGAACTGGTCCTGTTTCGCACGTCGATCACCGACACGGGCATGCCTCATATCGCGGGCCTCCACGAGTTGAAGTGGCTCGTGCTGCGTTGCACCCGTATCACCGACAACGCGTTGGTTCACCTGGCGAAGATGCAGAAACTCGAGGTGCTCCTGGCCGAGTTGACCCAGATCACCGACAACGGGCTTGACCACATCACAAAGCTCCGGTCCTTGAAGAACCTCGGGCTCAATCACAACGCGATCACCGACCAGGGATTGCCCAAGTTGGCGGCACTGAAACACCTCGAAGAACTCTGGCTCGAAAACACCGACATCACCGACGCGGGGCTCCCGGACCTCGAAAAGCTCACGACACTCGAACGACTCGCAATCGATCAAACCGAGATCACCGACATGGGTCTCGCCCGGCTTCAGAAGGCACTCCCTGGCTGCAAAATCACGAGAAACCGGGGACTGCTCACCGAGGCCCATATCGATGCAAACGGCAAGCTGTTTCCGGCACTGGCATCCATCAACGCCAAGACAACGCCCCCGGGAGGTCGACGGCTCAGTGGGCTCGACTTCAGCAACCTGCCGATCACTGATCAGTGCCTCAAATTGGTCGCCAGCGACCAGAAGGCCTTTGCGGGGCTGAAAGAACTGAACCTCTTCCGGACTTTTGTGACCGACCAGTCGGTCGACACCATCGTCGGGTTCACTGGGCTCCGTCGGCTCGACCTGACCAACACGCAGGTCACCGAGCGTGGTGTGAGCCGGCTGGCCGAACTTCACGAGTTGGCCGACCTCTCGCTCTGGGACACACCAATCAACGACAACGCCCTGCCCCCCCTGGCCACTCTCAAACGCCTCCAGAGGCTCAACCTGCGGGTCACGCCGGTGACCGACACGGGAGCCAAGACCCTGGCCACGTTTCCCTCGCTCCGACACCTCCTGCTCGGAGCCACCCTGGTGACTGACAAGGGACTCGCCTCGCTGGCCAAACTGGACAATCTTGAACTGCTTGACCTGCGTCGCACTTCCGTCACCGACGCCGGGCTGAAGTCGCTTGCCCGGGTCAAGACACTGCGGGTGTTGCACCTGGCCGACACGCCCACCACCATCATCGGTCGCTTGAAACTGGGCAACCAGTTGCCCAACTGTCGAATCACCGACTCCCGGACGCCTCCGTCTCCGTCTCGGTCTCGGCCTCCGGAAGGGCCACCGCGTCGTCCCTGACCACCGCCCAGTAGGTTCGGTCCCTGGCACCGTCGGGCATCAGTTTCAGGCCTGGCACGAGGCTCAGCAGCAGAGAGAACACGACCGAACTGACAAATCCGACAACAAAGACCCACAGTGAAAACCAGTCCGAGAACATCTCGGCAAAGGTGAACCACAAGGTCACCACCGCTCCGGCAAACGTCCCCAGAAACACCCCGGTCGCCGTCGTCCGTCGGACAAACAACCCCAGCACGAAGACGGCCAGCAGGGGTGCCGAAAACGCGCCGACCGTCTTCTTGGCCACGGCAAACACGTCTCCCAGTTGGCCGACAAAACAGGCCAGCGTGATCGCAATGACGCCGATCAACACCACCAGGACCCGCGCCACCAGCATCTCACCGGCCTCGGTCTTTGGTCGCCACCTGGGAACCAGCCGATCGCGAAAATCGACAATCAGGGTGGTGGTGATCGAGTGGATCCCGGAATCAACACTCGACATCGTGGCCGCCATCAACGCCGCCACCAGCAACCCCACCACTCCGGCCGGAAACTTCAATCGCACAAAACGGGGCAGTGCCTGATCGTTCAGACCCAGCGCCACGATGTCGGCGTGCAGTTCCCGTGGATGGGTTGAGTAGTACGTGGCGATCGCCTGGTCACCGCCCGGTACTCCCGCAGCAGCCAGCCGGGTTCGAACGGCCACCACCTTGCTGCTCTCGGAATCTTGCAGCTCGGCAATGGCCACGTCCGACAGCATGTCGGGGTTGTGATGGAAATAACTGAACAGGCCCATGCCGATCGCCAGCAAACCGGGGATCACGATCAGCATGCCCAGTTGTGATACCACGAAACCGACCTGAGATGTCCGGGCATCTCGGGCCGAGATGTAACGCTGCACGGCAACCTGGTCGGCACCAAACGACGAGAGTCCCTCCAGGAAACTGCCAATCAGAATCGCAAACGTGCCAAAACGGACCGTCGGATCAAGCCGGAAGTCAAACACCAGATTTTCTCGACCATTGAAATAGGTCTCGAAAATCTCCGAGGTCCCTCCCTCGGTCTTGGAGATCAACAAGCCGGCGGCGAACAGGATCGTTCCGAAAAAGACGAAGAACTGGATCACGTCGGTCCACATCACCGCCCGCAGGCCACCAAACATCGTGTAAACAATCGCCACCACGCCCAGGCCGATAATGACCATGTACTGATCCAGGCCCGAGATTCCCGAGATGGCAACCGAGGCGGCGAACGTTGCCGCCGCCATCCAGGCAATCCGCAAGACCACGAACAGGCTGCTGGCCAGGCAACGCACCGAGACATGAAATCGCTGTTCCAGGTACTCGTAGGCGGTGTTGCAGTTGAGTTTCGAGTAAACAGGGATGAACACCCAGACCACCAGTGGCGTCGTCGCCAGAAACGCGACGGCCGCCAGCAGAATTTTCAGGCTGTCACCGTAGGCGGTTGACGGGTACATCACGAAGCTGTTGGCCGAGAACAACGTCGCCATCACGCTCAGGCCAACGGTGATCCGCCCCATCGATCGCCCGGCCGTGAGAAACTCGTCACGGTTGGATTGTCGGCTGAGCGCCAGGCCCAGCCCCAGCGACACCACCAGGTAGCCCACGACGACCACCAGGTCCAACGGCCGCAACGAACCGCCCAGGGCGGCAAGTCCGTCAGCAAACATTGGGTGTTCCACAATCGATCAGCATTTGCCGGGCCTTGTCGCGAAAACGGTCCCGGACATCACGGGTCGGCGGACGGCACCGGCTCGAGGCCAACCCGACCAGTTCCATGCACAGCTTGTCCAGGTAGCCATCGCCGCTGGTGTAGGTCTCCATCTCGGCCCACAACCGATAGTACGGTTCGACCACGTCCATCAAATCCCGCTGCACCCGCTCGTAATCACCGGCTTCCAGCAACCCGAACAACCGCACTCCCCATTCGGGCCAGTGATTGCAAATGTGCAACTCGATCGACCGAGCCCCCAACATGTGGCTGGCGACAAACCGCAACTGGTTGTCGATGACGGCCAACTGCTGGCCAAATGAGTCAATGACTCGCTCGAACCCCAAAAAATCATCTCCCGGGCTGCTCCATTTCAACCCGACCATGTTGGGCAGGTTGACCAGGCGTTCGACCATTCCCTCCGACACCCCCATGCTGGTCCAGTGGGTGTTGTAGACAATCAGTCCCACTTCCGGAGCCGCCTGGGAAGCGGCCTGGATGTACTCGAAGAAGTCATCCTCGGTGTGCGAGAAATAAAATGGAGGGGACACCTGGATGAAGTCGGCACCCAACTCCTGGGCTGCACTGGCGAGTTCCACCACCTCCACCGTGCTGGTTGTCTGTGCTCCAACCGTCACCGGAATTCGTCCTGCGGCGGCTCCAACGACCGTCCGGGCCACCTCGATTCGCTCCGCAATCGACATCGTCGAAAAATCCCCGGCTCCCCCACCGGAGAGAATCAGGCCGGTTCCTTCCTGCAATCCCCCGGAGATCAGGAATTCGACGTGTTGCCGGATTCCTTCATGGTTGACCGCCAGGCTGTCGTCCTCGAACAACGTGGGAATCGTGACGTAGCAGCCCTGTAGCCGCGACCGGAGTTGTTGCTGGTCCATGAAATGCCCATTCGAATGTCGCGAATCGTACAATGGTGACCCCGGCGGGACCGGGAGACGACATGATACCAATTCCCTTCTCTGCCTGCGTCTGGCGGTACAATCCGCCCGCAATATCCCCTCGAGAACCTCTCTGCGAGACGTCGCGATAGAATCACTGGCCGAATACCGATACTATCTATACAGTTCGCGACATAGTGGCCTTGGGCAGGACGCCCTGGGCAACACCATCAACCCTGCCGGAATTCGAACACCATGTTCAGCATTCTTGGATCAGCACGCGGCCCGTCCACTGGTTTCTGTGATGGCTTGTCACGTCGAAACTTCCTCACCGTCGGTGGCATGGCGTGTGGAGGCCTGTCACTGGCACAGGTACTGGCTGCCGACAAGCAGGCCGGCACCGGATCGAATCACCGGGCCATCATCAACGTCTACATGCCCGGTGGCCCATCGCACATCGATCTCTGGGACCTCAAGCCGAACGCCCCGAAGGAAATCCGAGGCGAATTCCGTCCGATCGAAACCAATGTTCCGGGTATCGAGATCTGCGAGTTGTTCCCGCGGATGGCCAAGATGATGGACAAGTTCATCCCGGTCCGTTCGATCTCCGACGCGGATGGACGACACGATGCCTTCCAGTGCATGACTGGCTGGAAAAAAAGCGATCAGATGCCCCGTGAGGGCCGTCCCAACTTCGGTTCCTGGGTCGCCCACAGCCAGGGACGGGTCAACAACTCGGTCCCGCCCAACGTTTCACTGTGCTACCCGACGGGACACCGCGAATGGGGCGAAACCCAGTTTGGTGGATTCCTGGGTGCCGCCAACGCTCCCTTTGGCCTTGTCGAAAAGGACCCGAACAAGAAGTCCAGCAACATGGTGCTCAAGGGCATCTCGCTGGACCGGCTCGGCAACCGTGAACAACTCCGGGCCGCGTTCGATCGATTCCGTCGCGATTCGGATGCCAGGGGGGTGATCGAGAGCATGGACGTGTATCACCAGCAAGCCCTGGGCATCCTGACCACCACTGCCCTGTCCAATGCACTGGATCTCTCCAAGGAGGATCCGAAGGTGTTGGCCCGTTACGGCGTCAACGATCCGGCCTACCAGCGGGACGGCGCACCGAAGATGGTCCGCAACTTCTGCGTTGCCCGTCGACTGGTCGAGGCTGGGGCCCGCGTGGTCTCGATGAACTACAGTCGCTGGGACTGGCATGGCAGCGATGGGTTGAACTTCCCGCGCAGCCGCCAGGAATTCCCACTACTGGACCGGGGTCTCTCGGCGATGGTCACCGACCTCCACGAGCGAGGCCTGGACAAGGACGTCTCGGTTGTGGTTTGGGGTGAATTCGGCCGGACGCCCAAGATCAACAAGCGAAACAGCCGCGACCACTGGCCGCGCGCATCCTGTGCCATGCTTGCTGGCGGACACATGCCCGGTGGACAGATCATCGGCTCGACCAACAGCAAGGGCGAACACCCGGTCGACCGGCCGGTGAAGTTCCAGGAAGTCTTTGCCACTCTCTACAAGAACATCGGCATCGACTCGACCAGTACGCGGTTCTTCGACACCTCGGGCACACCTCAGTACATGGTTGCCCAGGGTATCCAGCCCATGCCCGAACTCGCCTAATCGTCACCGGGACAGCATGACCAGCTTTGGCGTCCAGGCCGAACAGGTCGCCCTGCCCCGCGGTGCATTCCACAAGAGCCCCCGAACCTACGTGACCTGGGACGGACGTCCCGTCCTGGGGCTCAGCCAGAATGACCACCGGGCCTACCTGTACCCGGTGTGCACTCCCGCCGGGGTCCCGGTCACCAGTGAGTCACCCACCGATCATCCGCACCACAACTCGGTGTGGGTTGGAGCCGATCACGTCACGGCACTTCTCCCGTTCGCCGAGGACCGTGTCGAAGAGGCCAACTACAGCTTCTACATCAACCAGACCTTCCAGGGTCGCGCCGCCGGCCGCATCGTCGCCCGTTCACTCGACCAGCGAAGTGTGGCCGACGACCATCTGCAACTGGTTCAGATCCTCGACTGGATGGGCCCGGTCGAATGGGGAGCTCCCGAGGGACGAACCATTGGCCAGGAAACTCGAACCACGATCATCCGCCACGTGGCCGGACACACCGAGGGCCAGTCGGCATTTCTCGTCGACGTCACCTGCGAGT
Source organism: uncultured Planctomycetaceae bacterium (assembly GCA_964646205.1). Classification (GTDB taxonomy): domain Bacteria; phylum Planctomycetota; class Planctomycetia; order Planctomycetales; family Planctomycetaceae; genus UBA8437. The sequence goes on from CAZYAZ010000009.1 coordinate 50,567, forward strand.
TGACGGCCGCCACGTGGCCCCTGCGGATCGGTCCCACGCGGCACGCCTGGTTTGGGGTTCGCCTGGTCGAGCCCCTGCGTCCCGCACTGGGCGGACAACTCGCCGACCCGGCTGGCCCGCAAACCGTCTCCGAGATCGTGGGGCAACCGGGTCCCTGGGTCCAGGCCTCCGCCGAGGTCGTTTCCGGCCACACCGCTGGACTCGTTGTGGCCCGCGACCCCGACACCTCGCGGTTCCCCTGGAGCCTGTACGAATGGGGAACGATTGACGTCAATCCTCTCGGCACGGTGGCCCGGGACCTCGCCGATGGCGATACTCTGACCTGTCACCTGAAACTGATTGCTCACGACGGCCCGTACACTCCCGAACAGATTGATCACCTGGTGAGGCTCTGACCATGACCCGCATCCTGTCCACAGCAGTTGTTTCCCTACTGCTGTTTCCAGCGATACTGGCCGCCGAACTCCCGAAGCCAACGGCCGTCCTGGATCTCTGGCCCGATGGCGCCCCCGACACCAACGGACTCACCGGCCCGGAAAAAGGCAAACGGTGTGTGGGCAACATCAGCAAGCCAACGCTGCTGGTCTACCTGCCCACCGGCGACCGCAAACCGACCTCCGCAGTCGTGATCACCCCGGGGGGCGGCTATGGGGTGGTGTGCGTCGAACCCGAGGGCTATCCGATCGCTGAATTGCTGATCGAACGTGGCATCGCGGCGATCATCTGCAAGTACCGTTTGCCCAACGGACATCACCTGGTTCCGGCCAATGACGCCAGGAGAGCACTTCGCACCGTGCGACACAACGCCGCGAAGTGGAACATCGATCCCAAGCGAGTTGGTGTCTGGGGTTTCTCGGCCGGTGGGCACCTGGCCAGCACCGTCTCGACTGTTTTCGATTCCGGCAAAGCCGACTCCAGTGACATGGTCGAGCGGCAATCCAGCCGACCCGACTTCTCGGTGCTGTTCTACCCGGTGATCACGATGATGGATGGGGCGGTGCACAAGGGCTCGCGGAGAAACCTTGTCGGGGCCTCACCCCAGCCGGCATTGCTGCAACGGTATTCCAACGAGAACCGGGTCACCAAGCAAACACCACCCACCTTCCTGCTGCACTGCACCGATGACCGTGCCGTCCCGGTCGAGAACAGCCTCGGGTACTACCGCCAGTTGGTGGCCCAGGGTGTTCCGGCCTCTTTGCTGATCTTCGAATCGGGAAGCCACGGCCCCACCGCCTTCAACAAGAACCCGTCCTGGCTGGCGGCCTTCGACAGGTGGCTGACCGCACGCGGTGCGAAGTGACCATCTCGCACGACTAGGCGATCAATTCCTCCACGACCTCGCCACCGACGTTGGTCAACCGGAGATCGAAACCACCAAACTTCTGCGACAATTGCAGGTGGTCGAGACCGAACAGTCGCAACAGGGTCGCGTGAAAGTCGTTGACATGGACGGGGCGTTCAGACGGCGCCCACCCCAGATCGTCCGTCTGCCCCACCACCTGCCCACCCCGGACGCCACCACCGGCCATCCACAGGCTGTAGGCGTAGGGATGGTGATCGCGTCCAGGTTGCTGGCCGTTGCCCTCGTGGGTATCGGCCAGCGGGGTGCGACCAAACTCCCCGCTGAATACGACAAGAGTCGAATCGAGCAAACCCCGTTGTTTCAGGTCCTGCAACAACGCCCCGACGGGCTGATCCACCACGCTGGTGTTGTATTTCAGGTCCTTGTCCAGTGCATCGTGATGGTCCCACGAGGCGTGGTACAGGCTGACAAAACGGACACCACGTTCCACCAGGCGTCGAGCCAGCAAACAGTTGCGACCGAAGGTCGCGTGCGCGTCGCCGGTGTATCCCCGGTGTCGATTGTTGTCCGGCTCGGGCCGATCAACGCCGTAGGCCTCGAGCGTCCGTCGAGTTTCTCCTGACAGGTCCATCAGTTCAGGAGCAGCCGACTGCATGCGGAATGCCAGTTCGTACGCGGAAATCCGGCTGGAAATTTCCGGATCGCCGGTCAAGGAGAAACGTCGCTGGTTGATCTGGCGGATGGCATCGAGACTCCGCGCCTGATCGTCGCGGTTGATCCCCGCGGGATTCGCCAGGTTCAAGACCGGGTTGCCCTGGCTGCGGAAGATCACACCACGGTACGGGGAGGGCAGAAACCCGTTGGACCAGTTCGAGGTGCCACCACTGGCCCCGGCTCCCGCCGAGAGCACGACGTAGCCGGGAAGGTTTTCACTGGGACTGCCAAGGCCGTAGGTCACCCAGGCTCCGACACTCGGACGACCCAATCTCCCGACGCCCGTGTGCATCATCAGTTGGGCCGGATGATGGTTGAATTCCTCGGTGTGCATCGACCGCACGACCGCGATGTCATCGGCACTACGGGAAATCCAGGGCAATCGATCTGAGAACTCGGTGCCGCACTCTCCGGCCGGTGTGAACACGCGGGGACTGCCCTTCAATCTCGCGGTCTTGGCATTGGTGAATGCCAGCCGCACCCCCTGGGTCAATTCCCGGGGCAACGGCTCGCCATCGTGCTTGACCAACTCGGGTTTTGGATCCAGCAAGTCAACCTGGCTGGGAGCACCGGCCAGGAAGACAAAGATGCAGCGTTTCGCTGTCGCTGGAAAATGGCCCGCCCGAACCGACAACGGGTTGGACCGGACTGCCGCCGGATCGGCAGCCATCAACCCGTCTCGGCCAAGAAATGATGAAAACGCCAATGCCCCCAACCCACTAGCCGAGGACAGCAGAAAGTCTCGTCGCAACGCGTCATCGCCGGAACAATTGGACATGAGAACTTCACTCTCGGGTAATGAACTCGTCGAGATTCAGGACAACGCGTGCCACGCTGATCGCGGCCGCCAGTTCGGCGATCAGAGACGTGTGCGGCACCTCGGCTGGACCAATCACCTGGCGAGCAGCGTCTTCGTCATCCCGATACCGTACCATGTTCTGGCGATACAATTCTTCCAGGACGCGTTGCTCGAATGGACTCGCGTCCCGCCCCAGGCCGATCCGCACTGCCTGACGCACCACCAATCGGGCCCGCTGATCGTTGTCAGTGACCATCGGCAGGCCGGCCACCAGGCGTCGCCCCATCCGTTGCCCGCACTCGACAAACACGGGATCATTCCAAACCGTCAGCGCCTGCAACGGCGTGTTGGACCGTTCGCGACGCGTGCAGGCGACGTTGGAGTCGGGAACGTCGAAGGTCACAAGCATCGGGTACGGAACCGTCCGCTGAAAGAACGTGTAGAGCCCGCGTCGGTAGCGATCTCCTCCAGTGCTGACCTCCCACGAGAGACTGTTCTGGAACCCAAGCTTGACCAGATCGGCCGCCTGCGGAGGACGGACACTCGGACCGCCAACGCGAGGGTCCAGTAACCCGCTGACCGACAACGCCAGGTCGCGAACAATTTCTGCGTCGACTCTCAGTCGATTTTGCCGTGCCAACCACGAATTGTAAGGGTCCCACACACGAAGTTCCGGGCGAGCAACCGACGACTGACGGTAAGTGCCCGAGTTGACAATCAACTCGTGCAGCCATTTCAAGCTCCAGGCTCCATCGTCCGGGTCAGAAAACCGGAAGGCCAGCCAGTCCAGCAGTTCCGGATGTGACGGAGCCTCGCCCTGGCTGCCAAAATCGGCATCGGTCGACACGATTCCCCGGCCAAAGAACTGCTGCCAGACCCGGTTGACGATCACCCTCGCCGTCAACGGATTCTCCCGGGATACCAGCCAACGGGCGAGATCCAGGCGATCGGGGACCTCCCCCCTGGGTTTCAATTCCGGAAGATCCATGGGAGTCGCCCGGCGAACAACATGTCCTTGGTCAAGGAAATTCCCACGATGATGAATCCGGGTTTCCCGGGGTGGCCGACGTTCTGTCACCACGCGGGCCCTGGGCAGGTCACGCTCGGCCCGGAACTGCCATGGCTCGGGTGTAGGAACCACGTAGACAAGTTTGGCACAGAGCAGGCACAGGATACCGGCCAGGAAGAAGGTCTTCTTGCGGCCCACAACACTCGCAATCACCCCGCCCAGGAAGTTGCCGATGATCCCCGGCCGGGATCTCGCCATCCCGATATCGGCCTTGAGACTGGTTTTGCCGATTTCGTCGTCGACCTTGTCGGGTCGGGCCTGTGACCAGTTGGAGGCTCCCCAGCCACCCCGCAGTGCCACCGTGGCCAGCAGGATTCCCACCAGGGTGACTCCGATCAGCCCCGGCTTGAACACATCCCAGGTTGAAACGACGACACCGTCATCGGCCAGGTCCTCTCCGGAAAGCACCTTCAACGGCTTTGTCTTCGCATGCGCATCAATGGCCGTGACCAACTTGTCGAGTTCCGGCTCACGATAGCCAAAGAACCGGACCAGCCCGAGCACCTGCTCGCCCGTTCGCTCCTCGGGCGAAGTTTTCAGCGTGGCGAGCATGTCCGCGTCGGGAACGCGTTGTGTTGATGAGACCGGGGCACTGGAAACCGACAACCGAAACCGGCCGATGTTGTGATCGTCGTGCACGCGATGATCCAGTTCCAGCCGCAATCTCACCGGTCCATCGCTCCCGGTGATCGGACGCCTCAACGCGAAGATGGCAAGATGATCCTGTCCCACCTTCGGAAGAACCGCCCACCCATCGGTGGTGTCGTCGCCAATCACCGAGGTCACCTGTCGACTGCTTTGCGAGAAATCGGCAACGGCAGACGCCAGGCGATGCCGCCTGGCGTCGTCGGTGTCTCCGGGGGATTCGACAAACACCCGCAGGCTGGACAACACGAAGTTTCCGTTGGCCGCACGTCCCGGTCCCCGGCCGGGCAGCCGCTCATCGGCCAGCACCTGCAACCTGATGGCCCGGATCGTTTTCGTTTCAGCCTTGGCCCAAACGGTGTAGGTCTCGGGCTGACTGTTGGGGCCGGTGACCAGGACCGAGAAATCTTCTTCGGCACACAGCTTGCTTCCTGCCGACCCCACGAGCGTCTGCGGTCGCAACACTTCCCAGGTGGCCTGTGGCGACAGCACGTTTTTCTGCCAGCGGGTGAATGTCTCGCTGCGAAACTCCGCGAGAGCTTTCAGCAATTTCACCTCACCCGCCCGAAACGCCTTCAACTTCTCACCGAACAGGGCAGCATCACGCTTGCTGGGGACTGTGATCAGCCGTTCATCCAGGCTGTTGAAGAAAGCGTACATGCCGAAGTATTCGTCCTGGCTGAACGAGTCGAACTTGTGGTCATGACACTGGCAACACTCCAACGTGATCCCCAGCCAGACCTTGCCCAGCGTGTTCGTGCGATCGACGGTCTGCTTGACCCTGTCTTCTTCCTGATCCACCCCCCCCTCGGTGTTCAACAACGTGTTGCGATGAAACCCGGTGGCGATCTTCTGAGGGGCTGTTGCATCGGGAAGCAGGTCACCGGCCAGTTGCTGAACGGTGAACTGGTCAAACGGCAGATCACGATTGAGCGCTTCGATGACCCATTGACGGTACCGCCAGGCGTGGGGTCTCGGATCGTCGGCTTCGTACCCGTTGCTGTCACCGTATCGGGCCATGTCGAGCCAGACACGTCCCCACCGCTCACCGTAATGCGGTGAGGCCAACAACTGGCGCACCACGGCACCGTAGGCCGCGCGACTCGGATCCAACAGGAACGACTTCACCAGGGCCGGGTCGGGAGGCAGGCCCGTGAGATCCAGGTGAATTCGCCGCAGCAACGTGGACGGATCGGCTGCCGGTGCGGGACGAACCGATTCAGTAGTCAGCCGACGCAGAATAAAATGGTCGATTCCGTTGATCGCTTGTCCAGGCGTCTCAACCCTTGGCAATTCCGGCTTGACGATCGGTCGGTAGGCCCAGTGCCGCTGGACCGGGCGCCCCCGTTCAGCAGCCGGTAGGACAGAGCAGGCGGTCACAACCAGCAACACACAGTCCCCGCACCAACGCTCTCTCGCTGATTTCGGATACCCGACCATGCCTCGCCTCAGGATTGCCCAAACAACTCGCGCATTGGTTGTCCATCGGCCAATCGCCATGGCCGGCCGGTCCGGTCATGGACTTCCCGCTTGGGATCAATCCCGAATCTCCAGTAAATCGTCGCGGCCAGGTCGGCCGGGGTCACCGGCAGATCTGCCGGGTAGGCACCCGAGGCATCGCTGGCACCGAAATAGCTTCCACCACGCACGCCACCCCCGGCCAGCAGGACCGAGTAACAGTCGGGCCAGTGATCGCGACCGGCGTTGCCGTTGATCTTGGGAGTTCGGCCGAACTCTCCCATGGCCAGGACGAGGGTGGTGTCCAGCAGCCCCCGATCGTCCAGGTCTTCGATCAGAGCCGAGAGCGCCTGGTCAGCCTGTGGAAGCAGAAACTTCTTGTGCTGGTTGAAGTTGTCGTTGTGTGAGTCCCAGTTCTGGCCCTGCTGTTTGAAATCATAGATATTGACGAACGGGACACCGGCCTCGACCAACCGTCGGGCCAGCAACAGGTTCTGCCCGCGCATGTTGCGACCGTAGCCCTTTTCGGCTCCGTTGCCTCCCCCCTGGGGAATCTCCTTCATCATCCCGTAGCGTTCTCGCAACGACCGGGGCTCGGCATCGATGTCCAGGGCCCGGGACACCATCGGCGAGCCAATCAACTCGTAGGCTCTCTCGTAGAACCCCCGCAATTGGGTCATCGCTGGAGTGACAGCATCCACCGAAATTCTCGCGTCAATCAGATCGAGCAAGCTCCGCCGACCGGCCAGTCGGCCCGAAGTCAGTGTCTCCGGCGACTTCAACGCCTTGTTGCGGTAGGTCAGCGTCTTGGGATCACCGGTGATCTGGAACGGATCGAAGGCCTTTCCCAGGAATCCTCCACCCTGGCAAGGTGTCGGCACGACGTTGTGGAACACCCAGGGCAAAGCGGCATGTGGGATGTCGATATCCCGGTGCTGGTTGAAATAGTTGACCACCGCTCCGTAAGAGGGAACGAACTGATCGATCGGGGCAAACTCTTCTCGATCACCCATCGGCCCCTGTCGACCGGTCAACGACTCGGTCGACGCCGAATCGTGCAACCGGTTGGTGTGGTGCATGCTGCGAACCACGGCGCACCGATCCATCACCCTGGCCATTTGCGGCAGGTGTTCACAAACGGGCATGCCTGGAACATTCGAAGCCACCGGACGGAACTCGCCCCGGATCGCCGAAGGCCCGTTTGGCTTCATGTCGTAGGTTTCGAGATGACTCGGTCCGCCGTAATAGAAGACGATGATGCACGATCGAATGGCCGGCCGAGCAGCCGGAGCAATCTCACGAGCTCTCAACAACCCACCCAGCGACAGCCCCAGGCTTCCACCGGCCAGCGATGAGATCGCCCCACGCCGACTGATTCGCGGACCTGATGGACTGATGATCATGCTGAAACGCCGGGAACCACGGTGAAACACTCAAAAACGCCGCCGCAGTATACCACGACCCTGGGGTCTCGGGATCCTCGAGCCACTAGCTCAACAGCTCCGGCCTGAGACTGCCCGTGCCGGCGATCAGGTGCGGCTGACCATTTCGGTCGGGCATCGTCAACTGGGGATCGTGGCCCAGCAGATGATACAGGGTGGCTTGCATGTCCTTGGGCGAGATCGGGGTGTCACGCACATCGCCGCCGTCGGGTGTTGTCCGACCGACAACCCGACCCGCCGCCGTTCCCCCACCAGCCACGACCGCCGTGTAGGCCCGCGACCAGTGATCCCGGCCGCCACCGGGCTTGGAGTTGATCTTGGGAGTCCGTCCGTGCTCGCTCATCCACATCACCAGTGTCTCATCCAGCAGACCCCGCGATGACATGTCCTCGATCAACGCCGAGTAGGCCAGGTCGAACCCGGGCAACAACAATTCCTTCAGGCGGGGATAGTGGTACTGGTGCGTGTCCCACGCGCCGTTGCCGAACTGGCCAAAGCAATCCCACAGCACGGTCACAAACCGGGCCCCCGATTCGATGAGTCGGCGTGCGGCCAGGCAGGTCTGTCCAAACAGCGTCATACCGTAACGCTCGCGGACGGCCGGCGACTCGCGACCGATGTCCAGGGCGTCCAGGACCCGGCTGGAAGTCAGCAGCGACATCGCCACCTCGCGTTGTCGGCTCATCGCCTGGACCTGCAGGCTGGTATCCAGGTCGCGTCGTTGCCGTTCAAACTGCTCGAGCAACGAACGCCTCAGGCCCAGCCGCTCAATCGACAGGTCGCGGGACAACCGTGCCGCCGGCGCCATCCGGAACCGTCCCTCGGCGGTCGTTCCCCCGTAGGGATTCCGGTATCGCTTCGTCTGAGCCACAGTGCTCTTGGGAGCCACATGCAGACCCGGACCATCGAAATCGGTCCAGACCGGATCGTACCGATTGTTGAGGAACCCCGAGAAGACACCCGCGTTGACCAGCGGATTGTCGGTCTGCGAATTCATCAACCACGGCAGGCCGATGTTGCCCGGCATGCCTCGAGTGGGAATTCGTCCCTGGGTTTCATCGAGGTACTCGACCACCGAGCCGACGTAGGGCCAGTGCTTCGGGTCACGGGCCTTTGTCTCCAGGGCCGGAGTGTAGGTCGGAATTCCCGTCACGGCGTAGGCCACCCCGTGAAGTGGGTACTGGTGAGTCAATGAACGCGCGACAGTCACCTTGTCCATCACGCCGGCAACTCGCGGCAACAACTCGCACACCCGCAGCCCCGGCAACTTCGACTCGATCGAACCGAGTTCACCGCGGATCTCCGCCGGAGCATCAGGCTTGGGATCAAACGTCTCGTGCGTGGGCGGTGACCCGTAAGGAAACAGCAGGATGCAAGACTTGGCCGCCCCCAGCCCCACGGTTCCGGACGACCCGGCCTCGGCGGCCAATACGTCGCCCAGTCCGATTCCAAGAGGTCCCAACGCGCCGACCTGCAGCAGGTCACGACGGGTCAGACCGTCACAGAGCGTGCGGGGAGTTCCCTGGATCGTCAGCATCGCGTCTCGATCCTGCAGTCAAATCGGTCCCGATCAACCGGGCGAATTTCCATTGTCATCCGATGCCGTGTCCACGACAAGCACGGATCCGTACAACCCCGGTCAGCGGATCATTATGCACGACGGGCTGGGAACTGCGATCGGCTTGCCCACCGGTTGCAATCCACCACTTTTTCCATCGATACGGAACACCGCCACGTTGCCACCGGGCATGTTGGCACACAACAACAACCGCCCATCGGGAGTGATCGCCAGGTTCTGTGGCCCCTTGCCGAGACTGGGGACGATGGCCACGGTCTTCAACTTGCCCTGCTTGCCAACCCGGTACACAACGATCGAGTCGTGGCCGCGATTGGTCCCGTAAACAAACCGGCCATCGGGCGTCACTTTCACGTCGGCACAATAGCTGGTGCCCTTGAAGTCGCCGGGCAAAGTGGAAATCGTCTGACGTTCAATCAGTACACCGGTCTTCTTGTTGTAATCCAGCAAAGACACCGCGTTGGTCAACTCGTGAATCACGTAGACCCAGCGACCATTGGGATGAAAGGTCAGGTGACGCGGGCCCGCGCCGGCCGGAGTCCGGACGAACGGCTGACGGGGGATCTTCAACTCCGCATCATCCGAATCGAGCCGGTAGGTGAGCACCTGGTCGAGACCAAGATCGGCCGACAGGACAAACCGGTTGTCCGGGCTGATTACAAAGCAATGCGCGTGTGGCTCTTGCTGACGCATCGGATTGACACTCTTCCCCTTGTGCTGGATGAACGTCGCCGCCTTGCCCAGGGACCCATCCTTGCCGATCGGCAACGAGGCCACACTGCCCGAGGAGTAATTGGCCACCACGAGAGTGCGACCGGTGGCATCGACGTCGAGGTAACAGGCCGTCGTCCCCAGGGCCGACTGGCGATTGATCAATTTCATCCGACCGGTAGCACCCTCGAGACGAAACGCCGCAATCCCGTCGTTGACCTTGTCACCAAAATCAGGAGTGTCGATCGAGTAGAGGTACTTCCGATCCGGCGAGAGGGCCAGGAAAAACGGATTCTCCACGTTGGTCGTGCGGTGCACCGGCTTCATTGTGGCCTGTTTCGAATCCACGCGAAACGCGTGAATCGCGCCCGCTTCACCGCTGCCAAAGGCCGATACAAAGACCAGCAGATCCTCAGCTGCCAGGGACGGACTCGTCATAGCACTACAGGCCAGTCCCAGTGCCACCAAACACGTTCGCCATCGGTCGGACATCGTTGTTTCCTGTTCTCATCGTGGGTGTCGGTCTAGTGCAGTATCCAGTGTCCAACAAGCTTACCAGACACGCCCCATTTTCACTCAGTTCCGCAATCAACCAGGGTACAAAACCAGGACACCATCAGTTCGACCGGGCATCCGATCCATCGATCACCACCAGTTCGGCCACGCTTCCGATCTCTCCATAGACGATCGCCACCTGTCCAAAATCACGACCGATCGCCACGGCTTCCTCACGACCAATCCCCGTCACCAGCAGGCTGATCTCCGCGTCCCAGTCGTCGCTTTCTGGAATCCCCTGGCCCGGATACGCGATCCAACGGCTTTCCCGGCAGATTTTCAGTAGGTCCTGGTGCCGGTCGAGATTCTCGGAAGACGGCAGTGGTCGCGACCCGGGATTGGCGGCCGAGATGAAAGCCCACGCCTGGGACGCCAGGTCTGGATCGGCCACGGGCGAACCTATCCGCAGATCGACGGTCCGACCGTCAATGTCGGCCCGATAGGTCGTGGCCCGGTAGGCTTTCAACAACTCAGCACGCGTCATCTCGGTCTGGCACCCCGGCTGCCGTCGACTAGAAGTTCCACATCGGACGCTCGGGGCCGGTCGAGTGAACCGTCTCGACATACAAGCCGGTCTGCTCGGCCGGCGGACGCCCGGAATGCTCGCCACGGTCCATGATCCGGTAAACCAGCAAGTTGTGCCAATGGCCATCGGCCAGGCGAACCACCGCGGCATTGGGATGATCCATGAACCAGGGCTTCCCGCTGGGGGCACGGCCGAATTGGCCAAGAGCATCACGAGCCAGCACCGGATCGAGCACGCCGGTGCGTTGATCGTTCAGGGGCCACAGCACCAGTCGATCCCGTTCGCGGCCCAGGGGATTGGACACCAGGTACGGCGAGCCGTCGGCGGCCCGGTTGATCGACACCGGTGCCTGGCCCTTGGTTTCGGGAACCTCGAGGACCCGCTTCCACTCCGCTCCGTCGACCGATCGCCAGACCCGCAACACGTGCTCGTCATAGGCCTCGTAGGCAAACCGGGCCGAGAAAAGCAGCGAACCGTCGATGTCCCGAATCAGCGTCGGCTCGATTGGCACAAGCCGCACCTGAACCCCGTAGACCACCTGTGGCTTCGATGTCTTGGCGTCAGCGATCACCGGATGGAACTCGATCGGTCGCCAACGCCCGTCCTGGCATCGCCACCGCGACATGCCGACGGTGTGTGGCTTGGCAAACCACACTCGCGTGTCTCCGGTCGTGGCCGCCACCGCCATCAACAGGTCATCCCCATCGGGAATCCCCATCCGCAGACTGGGGCAGTAGATCTTCCATTTCGTTCCGGCCACCCGGAGCGGATTGGCCTCGGTGAACGTTTCCACGCCGGTCACCGACAACTGCTTGCCGTCAAATGCCAGGTGCTGGACCTCGGTTGTCCGTACCATGCCCCGGGTCTTCTCGCGCTTGTCGTAGTACCCGTTGCCCTTCATCGGAAAGTCCAGGGCCTCGCACAACCCGACACCTGTCCCGGCAAAAGGATGCGGGCTGCCATCGGGACGCCTGGCACCAAGGGGAACAAAACCCCCTTTCACGCCGTGCTTGAGCACGATCCTCGGCTGACCGGTAATCCGGTCGGCGTATTTTGTCGTCCGCGTCACCGGCACCGGTTTGGCCCGAGCGATCTTCGCGGCATCGTCAAAGATCACGGCGTCCATGCCGGCTTCGAAATCCCCCACCGGAAACCCCTCGGTCCGCAAGTTGCAGAGTAACCCGGCCTGGGTGGGCCCGGCCTGGAACAGGTACCCGGTGCCATACCGAAACCCATCGCCGTCGGGAGGCACGGCCAGATCGGCCCGGTCCCGGCTGACCCCGGTAATCCCTCGTCGTCGATCGGTATTCATGGATCCAGCACGAGCCGGGTGCGAGAGAACCGCGGCCCCCGCTGCGCCGACCAGGCCACCAAGAATCTCGCGTCTGGACACTTTTTTCGTCACGCCCATTTCTCCAACACCGTTGATGTGAATCTCAACTGGCCCCATCCGTGACCGCATCGACCGACTCCACCGC